>NZ_CAJQUC010000016.1:0-192402 GCF_907163155.1 Candidatus Accumulibacter sp. ACC012 | reverse complement strand
ACGATGGTTGACTTCGTCAAGGCCGCGTTCGTGAGACCGCGGTCAAGCAGCAGATAGCCGCATCTACTTTGGACGATGTTGCAAACTGGCCAAGATGTCGCGGGCCTGGCCGTGACACTCCTGAACAATCGATCGCGATGTCCTCACGAATCGGCGCAGAGCTGTCGGCGCGCCGCGGACCCGTCGACGCCTCCGCAAGGCCGAAACCGCCGTTTTGCCGCCGGGGGGAACGCCTGGCCGTTCTCGTGCTGGCCGAAGCTTTCCACCGCGGTTGGCCATGGCGCGCATTCGCAGTCTACAGCCTGCTACCGGGCAATCTATCTATTGACCATCCTGGTTTTGCCGATTTTCGTAAGTTCCGTGTTTACATGTTCGTGGAAGACACATGAAGCCCCTCGAACCTGTGCCGTTAATCCGGCATTCCGTACTACGGCTGGGCTGGCTGTCCGACGCCGCACTCCAGCGCCTGGCTGCTGCCCGAACTGGTGATCGCGCCGCCGCACGCTCGCCTGTGCTCCTCACTTACCACAGCAGTCACTGCGCGCATGGACTGCGGCCTCGGCCGGTTGGCGATGGGGCCAGGACGTGCGCTCGCCGTGATGGCCATCGTCGCCGTGTGGGCCGACCTCGACCCGCTTTCCACGTGCTCGGCGCCCTTGCTGATCGCAATCTGGTGCCGCCCAAATCGAGAAGTTCGCCGGTGCCCAGAGGAGATTCCAACCGTCAGATGCTTGCCACGTTTTCGCAAGCCCTGCAGACCTGCTCATTTGCCTCCTTCCACTGGGTCCGGCTTGCGCTGGCGAGTGGCACCCTCGTCGCGGCGCCGACCATGGCCTCGTATCCGCCTGCGGGGCGAATGCCCGTATCCGCTGGTTGGCCGTTTTCCACCGGCGCCCAGAACACCCCGGCGAGCGGCTAGGCACGGGCCTTGATCGCCGCCGCCATGGCACAGGAGGTCAAGTTGTCGTTGGCCTGCCGGCTGCTGTTGCCCGGACGAGCCAGCTTTTCCCCGACCTGACGCCTGCAGAGGGCGCCGAGCGAGGAGTTTTGCCGAGCGACGTCCTGCTGGTGGAGCATCTGCAGCCTCTCCGGGCAAGGGCTTTCGGTCGCGAAGACCGCGAGTACTGCAGCGCGCAGCCGGAAAAGGGCTTGATCACCAGCGGAAGCGCGTGTCCCTGTCGCTCGCCAAGTTCGCCTGGCCGCGGCGCGAGGTCTGGGACATCGCAGTGGCCGGCTTCCTGATCAGTTTGGCCTGGAGCGTGCGGCAGCTGGGGCGCCGCAGGGACACGTCTGGGGCGATCGAGAAAACGTCGCCGTGCGGCGCATGCTCGCGCCACGCGTATTTTTCAGTTCAGCAACTACAACCCTGTCGAAGTCGGCGCCGCATATCTCGCTGACTGGCCTTACCCGGACGCCGTCTTTCATCGGATTTATCCGCGGCTAACTCGCCGACTATCGCGCTGATTCTCGGCCGCCTGAAGCCGGGCGCCGCGTGGTGATGATTTCTCACCCATCGAAAACTTGGCTAAACGGCCACCACACCCTGACCTGCGGCCGGCGCCCCTCTGGGAGCTCGATCCATTGCAGGCCAGTCGCAGCCCGCCGTCTCTGACATCACCGGCTGCGCCCAGAAACCCGTTGTGGATCCTCATCGCAAAAAGGCAAAAGAATGCCCTCCTATGTAAAAAAACTGATCTGCGCCTCGCTTTGCCCCGGCGACCCACGACACTGATTACTCGTCGCGCCTGGGCGGCGCTGCAGTCCGGCGCGCGCTGGCTTATCCGGTGAAAAAAGCCGAGGAGAGTTCCTAACGCGGCCATTGTCCGCGTGGCGTTATCGCTGTTCCGGATGATTCCGAGCAACGGTTTTTCGATTGACCCCGAGCCGGCGATTCTCCGCCAAGTCCTGGGCGCGCGCTGCCGCGCGCAACCGTCGGAACCTGCTCCGCCCTGGGCGCGACCTGGTGTTCCTTGGTCGCAGGCGACGTCCTCGCCTTTCTTTTCACTTTTGGTCCACCAGCGCGCGTCGTCGCGAACTGGCGCCGAATTGCTCGTCGAGACCATCCCTGCGTCAGCTCCTTCGTGCCGCCGATCGAGTACCGGCACACCCTGTCCGATGAAGGATCTAAACCCCTGTGCGGTGATCCCCGCCGCCTCGGCGTTGCCGTCAATCTACCCATATTCTCTGACGAATTCGATACGCTGGTCTTGCTCAAGTCAAGCCCCCTGCTCGACGAAGTCATCGACTGCTGCTCGAAAGGCGCGGCCTGCTTGGCACACCGTGCTTCGTCGTCGAAAAGTCGGGGGCGCGCCCGACGAGTCGCATCGTCCGCGTAATGCCCACCTTAAAGTGGAAAGCCCATTAACCCTGTCGCTGATGCTGTGCACCACCCCACGACGTGTGCGCGGCGATTGGCCGGCCGGTGGTTGCCTCACGCGCAGGAATCGCTGGCACGCGCTTGCATGAGCTGGCCTCGTGTGTCCATCACCTTGCATGCATGGCCCTGGTCCGGCAATGTCTTCACGGCGCTGCCCGGGGCGTCCCTGGTTCGCGCCCGAGAAAGTTTCGTCCGAGGCCGAAGCCGTATGCGCCGGCTCCGCACACTTTGCTACAGCGGTAAATGTCGGTGACAGGTCCAGCGCTGTTTCGCCGCTTTCACGGGTCGTCTGCAATTGTTCTCGCTAGGTGCCGTCCGTTCGCCTGATCGGCCGCTCTGGTCCAACAAGGACACTGAGTCCTCGGTTTCGTGGTCTCGACATCGGCCGGCCGTTTCGTCATTCCGGGGCTCTCCGGGCCTGTCGGCGGCGCCCATGCGGCCTGGCCGTACACCTGGCCGCTCGCTCGCCCTGGGCGACGGCTGGCGTGCCACTGCCTCGACGCGCGCCCCATGACTCTGGCGTAGTACCTCCTCGTCCGCGAGCTTGCTTTAAGATCGAGGCCTAAGCAGCCGGCCATCGTTCGTGTCCATCGCCGTCGGTGGTCATGATGAATCTGTCGCCGTTTCCCGAAGACGGCAGCGGCGACTGGTTGGCGCAGCATGCCAACGGCCGCAGTGGCCCCTTCCGCCACCCTGCAACGCTTCGGGCGCCATCGAAGATGTCGCTCTCCGATAGGCGTCGCCGGCGTGCTCTTTATCAGCCAGCGCGCCATTGCCGGAAGCCTATGCTGAGCGGCTGGCCGGCAAGGCAGACTCAATCTTACCGGCCGGTGAATGTGTCCTTGACGGAGACTGGCCAGCGTAAAACCGCGCGGCCGGCTCTCGCAGCGTTGGCCTGGTCTGCGACCGCGGCCGCCTGCGCGACCATTGCCCAGGCCGTCGATGAGGCGCTGTTTGGCGTGCGGCGGGCACACTCGCGATGTGCAACGGCGGTGTGCCACAGCCTCGACCTTAAGGCAGATTAAGTCGGCCTGCTGCATCTGGTCGCGGAGCGCGGCTGTCGCGTCTGCTTTTAACCCGGCAGCCGAACCGGCTGCCCGTGGGATGTTCCCAACCCCTCGGAACCGTGCGCAGCACATTCATCGCACAGGCTGCTGGTCTGCGAAGCGGCAACTTGCTCGCCGGTGGCCCGACAGGCCGATCTGATGTTCGAAAACACCGCTTAGCGCGGCCGACGGCGCAACGCACCCTCTCCATTTCCCGAATTCAGCAATCACCAATCACCAATGAGTCCCAATGAACGCCACTGACCCCATCAGGAAGCAGGAAAAATCATCCTCATCGGTTTCGGCCCCGGCGCCAGGAACACATGAGCTACCGCGCGCGCGCGGCGATCGCCGAGGCCGACGTGGTCATCGGCTACGCCACCTACATCAAACTGGTGAAGGAGCTGCTGGACGGCAAACTGGTGATCCGCAAAGGCATGACAGAAGAGATCGATCGTTGCAACGAAGCCTGGGAGCACGCCCGCCAGGGCAAGATCGCAGCAGTCATTTCGTCGGGTGACATCGGCGTCTACGGGATGGCCGGACCGACTTACGAGGGTCCTCCTGCAAAGCGGCTGGCGGCCCGGCTCGGGAATCGAGGTCGAAGTCGTTCCCGGCGCGACGGCGCTGTCGGCCTGCGCGGCGCTGGTCGGCGCGCCGCTGACGCACGATTTCTGCTCGATCTCGCTGTCCGATCTGCTCACCCCGTGGCCGGTCATTGCCCGCCGGCTCGACGCCGCGGCGCACGCCGATTTCGTCCTCGCCCTCTACAACCCCAAGAGCGGTCGGCGCACCGGCCAGATTGTCGAGGCGCAGCGCATCCTGCTGCGCCATCGCTCGCCAGAGACGCCGGTGGCCGTCGTCAAGTCCGCGTATCGCAAGAAACAAGCCATCCAGATGAGCACCCTGGCGCAAATGGCCGAATGCGAGATTGGCATGTTGACCACTGTGTTGATCGGCAACAGCAGCACTTTCGTTCAGGATGGCCTGATGATTACCCCGCGTGGCTATGCCAACAAGTATGTCGACTTCGGCGGCGAGGCGCTGGCCGGCGAACAGGCCGGTCGTTCGCTGAGCCTGGGGCTCGATGGCTGGAAAGCCGACGTCCGTGAACGTCTGGCGCAGGGGCAGGGCGCCGGCGAAATCGCCCGCTTCTTCGATCTGCCGCTGGCCGAGATCGAGGCGGTGATTGGCGAGCTGCCGTCGCCGTCCTGAGTGCGTGGCGCCATCACTTGTCGGCGCCGGCATGCATCCACGCCGTCGGCTCGACAGCGACGTTTTTCCTTGCGTCGCTCAGCCACATCTGGCCATCACTGATCATGCAGGTGATGTTCATGCCGCGTTCGGCCAGCGCCGCGAGTTCGCTCGTCGCTTCGCGCGGTAGCTGGAAAATGCTCAGGTTCTCGCAGCGGGCGAGTGCATTGCTGATTTTCGCCCACCAGATGCCGGCTTTGTGGCCACCATAGGCATAGACGACCACCTGCCGCGCTCGCCCGCAGGCCTTGCGCAGGTGTTTTTCATCGGGCAGGCCGACGTCAATCCATAAATCAATTCATCGGTCGGCGATTTTTGCCAGAGATCGGGTTCACCTTCGGTGGACAGCCCGGTGGTGAACTGCAGGCTGTCGCTGGCATGCAGGGCAAAGGCCAGGAGGCGCACCATCATGCGTTCGTCGGTTTCGGAGGGATGGCGGGCGAGGGTCAGTGCGTGCGTGGCGTAGTAGCCGCGATCGGTATCGGAAATGGTCAGTTCAGCTTTGAAAATGGTGGCTTTCAGTGCCATGCGCGGGCTCCCTTGAAGGTCGCCAGTGTGCGCGAAAGGCGCGGCTCGAACAAGTTGCCGATCGATTAGTGGGTGGCCGACCGGCAGTGCCGGGAGTGCAACGGGCTGCCGCTGGCGACATCGCCACGCCGTCAGAAAAACCTTGATTGACCGCTGTTTACTGCCGCCCCTATACTCGTCATACGGCTATTGAATGGTCGTGCCCGGGAGGGTGCTATGTGCCGCGCAGGTGGCTGCTTCGTGCGGCGCGTGGACGGGGGCTGGCGGCGGAGGTCGTAAATGGCATGGTTCAGCATGCAACGTAGCGCAGTGCTTTCTCTCTTCGCTGGTCTGGCCTTGACCGCCTGGGCGGCGCAGTGGGCCACCGGCATCGCGGAAAGCGAAGCCCGGCAGGAGTTCGAACAGGCTTCGGCGATACGTGTGCTGCAGCTAGACAAACGACTCGATGCTTACGAAGGGGTGTTGCGCGGGCTGCAGGGCTTTTTCGCCGGCTCTGCCGAAGTCGACCGTAGCGAGTTCCATCGCTATGTCGCCCGTCTCGAACTCACCGAGCGTCTCCCCGGCTTTCAGGTGGTCGGTTTTGCGCGCCGCGTTGCGCTCGCCGAGCGTGCTGCGTTCCTCGCGGCTGTTCGTGCTGATCGCCACCTCGTTGCCGAGGGATATCCGGCATTTGCGCTCCGCCCACCAGGCGCGCGGCCGGAGTACCTGGCCATCGAGTACACCGAACCGGCGCAGGGTAACGAAGCCGCTATGGGCCTTGACATGCTCAGCGAAAGCGCGCGTCGAGGCGCCGCCGAGCGCGCGCGCGCGACTGGCGCAGCGGCGGCCACGGCGCCGCTGATCCTGGCCCAGGAAACCGGCCGGCAGGCCAGCTTTCTGTTGATCTTGCCGATCTACCGTAATGCGGCGCCGATAGCGACGATGGACGAACGACAGGAAGCTTTCCTTGGTGTCGTTTACGCGGCCTTTCGCATGGAGGACCTGGCCCGCGGCATTTTCGGCGACGATGCGCAGCGCCTCGACCTGGCGGTCGACGATGTCGGCCTCGTTGGCACAGCCGCGGGCGGCGTTGCTGACGCGCAGCCCCTGCTGCGCTTGTCGCCCTCGGCGAGCAAGGTCGAGGGCGCGCCTTACAGCAGCGAAATGCTGCTCAATTTCGCCGGTCGACAGTGGCGACTGCGCATTGCTGCCAACGCCGCGCCGGCCGCAGTCCAGCGTACTGCGACGGTGGTTCTCGCTGGCGGTGCGCTGGTCAGCATCCTGCTGTTCGCCCTCCTGCAGACCTTCGCCGGATCGCGCGCGCGCGCGCTCGAACTGGCCGACGCCATGACCCACGAACTGCGCGAATCGGAGGCCCATACCCGGGCCGTGCTCGACAACACTCTCGATGCGATCATCACCATCGACGAGCGGGGGCTGATCGAAAGCTTCAACCTCGCCGCCGAGAAGCTCTTCGGCTACGCCACCAAGGATGTGCTCGGGCACAATGTCAAGATGCTGATGCCCGCGCCTTACGCCAATGCTCATGACGGTTATCTCCGTGCTTATCGGCAAAGCGGGGTGCGCAAGATCATTGGTCTGGGCCGCGAAGTCCTTGGCCAGAGTGCCGACGGCAGTTGTTTTCCGATGGAGTTGGCGGTGACCGAAGTGGTCGTGAACGACCGCCGCCGTTTTATCGGGCTGGCGCGTGACATTACCGAGCGCAAGAAAATGGAGCAACTCAAGAATGAGTTCGTGTCCACGGTCAGCCATGAGCTGCGCACGCCGCTGACGTCGATTCGTGGTTCGCTGGGCCTGCTCGAAGGCGGCGTCGGCGGCCAACTGCCGGCGCCGGCGAAAGCGCTGATCGGTATCGCCGCCAACAACTGCGATCGCCTGGTCGACCTGATCAACGATATTCTCGATATTGAAAGAATTGCCTCGGGCAGGATGAGCTTCCAGTTCGCGACGCAGCCGCTGTTGCCCTTGATCGAGCAGGCGCTGGTGGCGAACCAGGGCTTTGCCGTACAGCATGAGGTGCGCCTCGAACTCGTCGCTCGCCTTGCCGAGGCCAGGGCGCGCATCGACGCCGATCGTTTTCTGCAGGTGCTTGCCAATCTGCTCTCGAACGCGGCCAAGTTTTCGCCGCCTGGCAAGGCGGTCGAGGTCTCCTTGCTGCGCCGCGGCGATTGCCTGCGCATAGAAGTTGCCGATCATGGCCCAGGCATCCCGGAGGCCTTTTGGGCGCGGATTTTTGAGAAGTTTTCGCAGGCCGACGGGTCGACGACGCGCGCCAAGGGCGGTTCGGGTCTTGGCCTGTCGATCTCGAAGGCGCTGGTCGAGCGCATGGGCGGTGCCATCGGCTTCAGCAGCGAGCCGGGTCAGGGCGCCCGTTTCTGGTTCGAGTTGCCGGAGGTCATGGCCGAGAGCCCGTCAATGATCGTGCCGCTGGCGAGCGCCGACGCACCACGGGTACTCGTTTGCGAAGACGATGCTGCCGTCGCGCAGCTCCTGGCGACGGTGTTGAAGCGTGCCGGATACGAGGTCGATCTGGCAGCAAGTGCGGCGCAGGCTAGAGAGTATCTCGGCAGCCGTCAGTACGCGGCGATGACGCTCGACATGGCTCTGCCCGACGAGACCGGTAGCGACCTGCTGAGCAGCCTGCGTGCCGCCAAGGGCGGTTTCGTGGTGCCGGTAGTGGTCGTCTCAGGATCGCACGATCTGGCGACGCCAGCGCTCGGTGGCGCCCTGGCGGTGGTCGACTGGCTCGACAAGCCGGTCGATGTGCAGCGACTTACTGCCGCGCTGAAGCGGGCGATTCACGCGCCGGCGTCGCGGTGCGCGCGCATCCTGCATGTCGAGGACGACGCCGATCTGGTGCACATCGTTGCCGCCCAGTTCGGCAGCCTGGCAGAAATCAATGAGGCGCGTACGCTGTCCACTGCCAAGGACGAACTGGCGACGCGGACTTTCGATGTGGTCATTCTCGATCTTGGCTCGCCGGACGGCTCGGGGCTGGAACTTCTGCCAGTGATCCAGGGACTGGAGCATCCGCCACCGGTGGTCGTCTTTTCTGCCAGCGACACCGCGACTCGAGTCGATGTGCAGCAGGCGGTCGCCGCCAGCCTCGTCAAGTCGCGTACCTCCAACGAGCGGCTGCTACAGATCGTCCGTGAGTTGACGCAGCCGGCGCACGCGGCTCGAGCAGAGGAATCGGCTGCAGCAGCCGGAGTCCGGCGGCGGCCGGTGACGGTCGACGGGGAAGAGCAGGAGAAGCATGACAATAAGGAGAACGACGATGAGCGCTAGCTTGCAACGGATACTTTATGTCGAGGACGAAGTCGATATTCGCACGGTCGCCAAGTTGGCGCTGGAGGCCGTCGGCGGTTTCGAGGTCGAGGTCGCCGCTTCCGGAGACGAGGCGCTGCTGCGTGTGCGCGACTTCGCGCCCGATCTGCTACTGCTCGACGTCATGATGCCGGGCATGGACGGGCCGGCGACCTTGCGCGCTTTGCGTGCGCAGTCGCAAACGGAGTTCGTGCCGGCGATCTTCATGACCGCGCGCGCGCTGCCCGGCGAGGTCGCGGCGCTCAAGGCAGAGGGCGCCTTGGGTGTGATTACCAAGCCTTTCGATCCGATGGCGCTGGCCGATCAGGTGCGCATGTTCTGGGAGGCTCGCGATGCCTGAATTGCCCGCCGCTGCTGCCGCCCAACTGGCGGCGCAACTGGCCGAGCTGGGCGAGGAATTCCAGCGCTCGCTGCCGGCGCGAGTGGGCCAGATCGAGGCTGCGGTGAAGGCTCTCGGCGCGAGCTGGACGGATTGCGCGGATGTGGCGGGCAGGGAGGGTTGGGAAGCGGCGCTGCGCGAACTGTCTGCCGCCGCGCATCGTCTCGCTGGCGCCGCCGGAACTTTCGATCACCCCGCGCTCGGCGCAACGGCCCTCCAGATGGAGGCGCTGGCGCGCCAGCTGCAGGCCGAGCCGGCAGCACGAGTCGTGGGCAGTGCCAGTGCCAGGGAGACCTTCGCTCGCCTTCTGGCGACGCTGAAGGCGGCGGTGGACGCGGCGCCCTTGCTGATCAGCACGACAGTGGGCGCCGAAAGCGTGGGCGGTTTGGCGGCTGCTCCGGCGCTACGGCCGGCGCCTGTGCTGGTCGTCGGCGACGACGAATGAGCGCCAGCGCCTTGCTCGCCAAGCGCCTGGGCTGCAATCGCCTCGAGCTTGGCGGCGCACTCCCCGGAGACAGAGCATGAACGACAGCATGCCGGCGGGCAAACGCATCCTGGTCGTCGAGGACGATGCACTCATTGCCCGGGCCCTGGCGCTGCGCCTGGCCGCGCTCGGTTTCACTGTCGCCGGGCCGGTGGCCTCTGGCGAGGAGGCGGTGGCTGCGGCGGCGCGTGAGCGGCCCGACCTGGTGTTGATGGACATCGTTCTACCTGGTGCCGTAGACGGCATCGACGCGGCGCGGGTGATTATCGACGAGCAACGTGTGCCACTGCTCTATCTGACCGCCTACGCCGACGAGGAGCGCTTCGCGCGTGCGCGCATCACCGCGCCGCATGCTTATCTCATCAAACCCTATAGCGACCGCGAGCTGCAATTGGCGATTGAGCTGGCACTGCAGCGGCACCAGCACGAGGCCTTGTTGCTTCTCGAAGCCGAGCACCAGGAGCGCCGTATCGACGAATTGGCGACAACGCTGGCGGCGCTCGTCGAGGGTTCGACCGACTGCATCTCCGCCAAGGATTCCGACGGCCGCTACATCCTCTGCAACGGTGCCGTGGAACGTTTGCTCGGGCGGCAGCGCCAGGGCATTCTCGGCCATCGTGACGAGGAGCTCTTCCCGGCCCGGATGGCTGCCCGCCTGCGCGCCGACGACCGGCGCCTGATGTCGGCGGCGGCGACCGAGACCTGCGAGGAGGAAATCAGCGGCGCTGGCGGCGGCGAGCGCACCTATCTGACGACCAAGGGCTGTCTGCGCATTGCCGGCGAGACGGTGGGCGTCTTCGCCATTGCCCGCGACATCAGTGGGCGCAAGGAGGCCGAGCGGCGCCTGCGCCGGCTGAGTGGTTTTTTCAACGCCGTTGCGCAGATCAATCAGGCGATCATGCACGCCGAATCGGCCGCGGCCTTGCTGGTCAGCGCCTGCGAAATCGTCGTCCGCCACGGCGAAGTCGACGGTGCCTGGGTCGGCCTGCTCGACGCCGACGGCTGGATCGAGGTCGTCGCCGATTCCGGCATGGCCGGCGAATACCTGCGCGGGCTGCGCATTGCGATCGACGCGCAGCGGGCGGAGGGGCACGGCCCTGACGGCGCTGCCATGCGCGATGGTCGCCCGGCGATCTGCAACGACTTCCTGAACGACCCGCGTACGGGCCCCTGGCAGGAACGTGCCAGGGCGGCGGGCATCGCCGCTGCGGCGGTGTTTCCGATCCGCCGCGCTGGTGCAGTGGTCGGCGTCTTCAGCCTCTACGCTGGCGAAGTCGCTTATTTCGACGAGGAATTGATCGAACTGCTCGGCGAGTTGGCCAGCGACATCTCCTTTGCGCTCGATAAATTCAGCGCCGATGAGCGTCGACAGCGTGCGGAGGCCGAGTTGCGTAGCGCTCTCGATCGCCTGCACGAGGTCTCGGCACGGCTGATCGGCGTGCAGGAAGAGGAACGGCGGCGCCTGGCCCGCGATCTGCACGACGACATCGGGCAGAACCTGACGATGATAAAAATCGTGCTGCTAGGCATGCGACCCTGGCCTGCGGACGGCGACCGGGACGAAGTTCAAGAAGCCGCCGACATCGCCGATCGCACCCTGCAGCGTGTACGCGCCCTGTCGGTCGAGCTACGCCCGCCGCAGCTCGACGACCTGGGTCTGCTGCCGGCGCTGCGCGCGCATCTCGACAGCACCTGCCGCCAGGCCGGACTGAAGGCGCGCTTTATTGCCGATGAAGGCATGCCGCAGCCGCCGGAGGAGATTGCCATCGCCTGCTTCCGCATCGCCCAGGAGGCGCTGAACAATGCCGTCCGCCACGCTGGGGCGAGTGCGCTGGCGCTCGAACTGCGGCTTGCAAAAGGCTTGCTGGTGCTGTCCGTGCGCGACGACGGCCGTGGCTTTGATGCCGCAGCGGCTCTTGCCGGTGCGGCGCGCGGCAAGAGCCTCGGTCTGCTCTCGATGCAGGAACGCGCGGCGCTTGTCGGCGGGCAGCTGGAGCTGCTTTCGGAGCCTGCGCGACGCGCCGGCAGCGAGCTGCGCGTGACGCTGCCGCTGCCACTGTCCGGAGCGCGTCAATGAGTGCGTGCATCCGCGTCGTTCTCGCCGACGACCACGGCCTCGTGCGCGCCGGCATTCGTTCGCTGCTGGGCGGCGTCAACGGCGTCGAAGTCGTCGGCGAAGCGGACGACGGCGGTGGCGCCATCGCGCGCGTCGGTGAGTGTCTGCCGGACGTGCTGCTGATCGACATCGCCATGAAGGACATGAACGGGCTGCTGGCGACCGCCGAAATCCGTCGCCACTATCCGGCGGTACGGGTGATTGTATTGTCGATGCACAGCGATGCCGAGTACGTGCTGCAGGCGCTACAGGCCGGTGCCACCGGCTACCTGATCAAGGACGCGGCGCCGATCGAACTGGAACTCGCGCTGCGCGCGGTAATGCGTGGCGAAAGCTGGCTATCGCCACGCATTTCGCGGCAGGTGGTCGACGGCTATCTTGCCCGTCTCAACGGTGACCCGCCGGCCGCCGATGCCCTGACGCCGCGCCAACGCGAGATCCTTTGCCGTATCGCTGCCGGCAGCGGGGTCAAGGAGATCGCTTTTGATCTCGGTATCAGCACCAAGACCGTCGAGTCGCACCGCGCCCAGATCATGGAGCGGCTGGGAATACACGAGGTCGCTGGCCTGACCCGCTACGCCATTCGCAACGGACTGGTTTCCGCCTCCGCTTAGGCTTGTCCGCGCCTGGGGCGATTGCCGACCGGGATTTTTCTGGTCGAGTCTGGGGGATTGCCCGATGGCGCCGGGCCGTCGCAGCCGCCAGACTGACAGCCATCTTCAATGCTGTGGATGGCTGTCATGCGCGTGATCAAGGTGTTGTTGGTTGATGACTCTCCCGAATTTCGCAAGTTGCTGGGCCGCCTGCTGCGCGGGCTGGGTTTCGAGATAGCCGCGAGCGTCGGCTCCGGGGAAGAAGCGCTGCAGTTTCTCGCCAGCGAGCACCCCGATGTCGTCATTCTCGACATCGCGATGCCTGGCCTCAATGGTCTTGAGACCGCGCAGCGGATTCGCGCGCGATGCGCGGACGTCAAGTTGCTGATTCTTTCTCTGCATGCGACGCCTGAGTATCGGCAAGCGGCGGCGGCGATCGGCGTCGACGCCTACGTTTGCAAGTCCAATCTGGTGCCTGAATTGCCGCGCGTGCTGGCTGAGCTGAGCGCATGAAAGCTGACGTCTCGCCTGGCTCACCGGCGCCTCTTGCCGAGCCGCCGGAGGCTGCTGAGGGAACGCGCAGCCTGGTTGCTCTGGCGGCCGCCGAGGCGCGCTACCGTGGCGTACTCGAAGCGGCCGCGGACGCCATTTTTCTGGTCGATGCGGCCGGCAGCATCCTGCTCGCCAACAGCAGCGCCGAACGGATGTTCGGCTATCGTCCGGGTTCCCTGAGCGGACTATGCATCGACCTGCTGGTTCCGGAGTCAAAGCGTGCGGCGCATGGTGAGCACCGCGCCCACTTTGACGCGCAGCCGCGCCACGGCAGCAGGCGCCTCACGCATCTCGCCGGACAGCGTCGCGATGGCAGCGTCTTTCCCGCCGAGATCAGCCTGAGCTACATCATCGAAGCCTCCGGAACGATCGTCACCTGCGCCGTTCGTGACGTCAGCGAACGCGACCGCCAGGCGCTGGCACTGCGGCGGCTGAATGCCTCGCTGCGTCTGATCCACGATTGCAACGCGGCGCTGGTGCGCGCCGGCAGCGAGAGCGAGATGATCGCCGGGATCGTTGACCGCCTGCATCGACAAGGCGGCTATTCGGCGGTGTGGGTCGAGCTTGTCGATTGTAGCAGCAGCGATGCTCGACTTGCGGCTGAACCGGCAGCGCTGGTCGTTGCGTCTTCCCTGGACGGCGATCTGTGGCGGCGCGGCTTTCGCGAGCAGCTCACGCTCCCTGCCCTTGAGCAGGCTCAGGCACTGACCTGTCTGTTTGGGTCGGCTGGCGGCCTCGCCGATTGGAGTGGTGACCTCGCCGACCGCGGGCAGCGCGCGGCGATTGCCCTGCCACTGTTCGGCCGCGGCGTGGCGATCGGAGTGCTCAACTTGTTGACGCCGGAGCCACAAGGCTTCGATGAAGCCGCCTGCGAGGTACTCGAAGATCTCGCCGACGACCTGGCCTACGGGATTTTCGCGCAGCGCGCCGAAGCTGGCATGCGGCTCCTCAAGCGTGCTGTCGAAGCGTCAGCGAACGGCGTCATGATCACCGATGCGCTCAAGCACGATCACCCGATTACCTACGTCAATCCTGGCTTTGAAGCGATCACTGGTTATGGCGCCGGCGAAGTGCTCGGCAACAGCGGCCGTTTTCTGCTCGCTGGCGACCACGATCAGTTGGCGCTCAACGAGTTGAGTCAGGCGCTGCGCGAGCGCCGCGCTACGCAGGTGACGCTGCGTTGTTTGCGCAAGGACGGGTCGCCGCTGTGGGTCGAACTGAACGTCTCGCCGGTGTGCTCGGCCGATGGCACGCTCGGCCACTTCGTCAGTGTCTTCCACGATATCAGTGAGCGTCGGCGTTACGAAGAAGAGCTCGAACACCAGGCCAACCATGACTCGCTGACCGGTTTGCCCAACCGCAACCTGCTGCGCGACCGTCAGCAGCAGGCGATTGCCTATGCCGAACGGCACGATTCGAGCCTGGCTCTGCTGGCTGTCGATATCGACCAGTTCAAACGGGTCAATAACAGCCACGGGCACGGCTATGGCGACCAGTTGCTGCGTATCGTCGCCGAGCGGCTCGCCGACAGTGTGCGCGACGGGGACACTGTCGCCCGCCTTGGCGGCGATGAGTTCGTGATGATCCTGGCCGATCCGCTCGGTGAGGAAGAAGTGGCGCGCGTCATCGCGCGCATCCTGGAAAAAGTGGCACAGCCGATAGACCTCGACGGGCATGCGTTGGCGATCAGTTGCAGTATCGGCGCCAGTCTTTTCCCGCGTGACGGTCGCGATCCGGAAACCCTGTTGAAGAACGCCGACGCGGCGATGCATCGCGCCAAGGCCAGAGGCCGCGGCTCCTTCCATTTCTACCAGGCCGAGATGAACGAGCGGGTCGCCGGGCAATTGGCCATGGAAGCGGATCTCGGGCGCGCGCTCGAGCGTGGCGAGCTCGAGCTCCACTACCAGCCGCAGGTCGATCTGCTCAGCGGCAAAATCGTCGGCGCGGAAGCGCTGTTGCGCTGGCGGCATCCCGCGCGCGGGATGATTGCCCCCAAGGATTTCATCACCCTTGCCGAGGACAGCGGCCTGATCGTGCCGATTGGTCAATGGGTCATCGAAACTGCCTGCCAGCAAGTGCGCGCCTGGCGGGACGCTGGCCTGGCGACGCCCCGGCTGGCGATCAATCTGTCGGCGCGACAGTTCCAGAGTGACGATCTGGCCGAACAGCTGGCCGCCGCGCTCGCCCGCGCCGGGCTGGACGGCGGGGCCCTCGAAGTTGAACTGACGGAAAGCCTCGCTCTGCAGGATATCGGCCGGGTGACCGCGATCTTGCAGAAGATTCGCCAGGCCGGGGTGACGATGGCCATGGACGACTTCGGTACCGGCTTCTCGTCGCTGGCCCATCTGCTGCGCATCACCGTCGACCGGATCAAGATCGACCGCTGCTTCGTGCGTGACATTCTCAGCGACCGGACCGCGGCGGCCGTCGCGCTGGCGGTGATCGCCATGGCCAAGAGCCTGGGGGTGAAGGTCATCGCCGAAGGCGTCGAGACCGAGGCGCAGCTGGCATTTCTGCGCGAGCGCGGTTGCGACGAACTGCAGGGTTTTTACTTCAGCGGGCCGCTGCCGAGCGAGGAGTTCGAGGTGCTGTTGCGCGAGGCGCGTGGGCTGAGTTTTGCCGGGAGCAGCGAGGCCGAAGACGAGGATGACGGCGCGCGGACGCTCCTGCAGCGGGGAGTCTGAGCGAAGCCAGCGCCAGACCCTGTTATCATGCCGCCCTTTCCACGCATTCTTGAAGAAAAGACATGAAAAAACAGACCTCGCTAATGATCGTCGCCCTTCTGGCCGTAACACTGCTCGCCGCCTGTGGCAAGAAAGAAGCCACGCCGCAAAACGCCGCAGCAGCACCGGCACCGGCGGCAATGATCGTCGTCGGACTGGACGACAATTTTCCGCCGATGGGCTTTCGTGACGAAAGCAATACCCTGGTCGGTTTCGATATCGATCTGGCCAGCGAAGCCGGCAAGCGCCTGGGCGCCGAGGTGAGCTTCAAACCGATCGACTGGAATGCCAAGGAAGCCGAGTTGAGCAGCAAGCGGGTGGACGTCCTGTGGAACGGTTTGACGATCACCGAGGCGCGCAAGGAAAAGATCCTGTTCACCACGCCGTATCTCGAAAACCGCCAGATCATCATTGTCACCGAAGGGTCGCCGGTGAACAGCAAAGCCGACCTGGCCGGCAAGGTGGTCGGCGTTCAGGACGGCAGCAGCGCCATCGAAGCGGTCGAGAAGGATGCTGCGACGGCCAAGTCGCTGCAGGAACTGAAGAAGTTTGGTGACAACGTGACGGCGCTGATGGATCTCAGCGTTGGCCGACTCGATGCGCTGGTGGTCGACGAGGTGGTCGGGCGCTACTACACCACCAAGAAGCCCGGTGAGTACCGCGTGCTCGAGGAGAACTTCGGGACCGAAGACTACGGCGTCGGTACTCGCAAGGAGGACACCGAGCTGATGGCCAGGCTGCAGAAGGCGATGGATGAAATGAAGAATGATGGTTCCGCCGCCGCCATTTCGACGAAATGGTTCGGCAAGGACATCATCAAGAAATAGCCCGGACGGTTGGCGGGGGATGGTCGCCCGCTAGCCGCCCCACATCGGCTGTTGAGAAATAGCGCATGGATTATGTGATGCAAATAATGGGTCCCCTGCTCGAAGGCACAGGGGTCACCCTGCAGGTTTTTGTCATTACCTTCGTTCTGGCGGTACCGTTCGGCTTGTGCCTGGCGCTGCTGCGCGTTTCGCGGCTTGCTGCCGTCAGCGGCCTGGTCAACGGCTACATCTGGCTGATGCGCGGCACGCCCTTGATGCTGCAGATGCTGTTCATCTATTTCGCCCTGCCCTTCGTGCCGGTGATCGGCATTCGCCTGCCGGACTTCACGGCGGCGATCGTCGCCTTCGTTCTCAACTATGCGGCCTACTATGCCGAGATTTTTCGCGCCGGCATCCAGTCGATCGACCGCGGTCAGTACGAGGGCGCGCGCGTGCTTGGCTTGAGCTACACGCAAACGATGCGCCGCATCGTGCTGCCGCAGGTCTTCAAGCGCATCCTGCCGCCGCTGAGCAACGAGACCATCACCCTGGTCAAGGACACTTCGCTGATTTACGTGCTGGCCATGAACGACCTGCTGCGCGCCGCGCGCGGCATCGTCCAGCGCGATTTCACAACCACGCCTTTCATCGTCGCCGCGGCTTTCTATCTGGTGATGACGCTGGTGCTGACGCTCGCTTTCCAGCATCTGGAAAAGAAGTACGCGGTGTACGATGAATAGCCCGATGATTCACGCGCTCGACGTGCACAAGCGCTTTGCTGCGGTGGAAGTACTCAAGGGCGTCTCGCTGGACGTCGGTAAGGGCGAAGTCGTGGCGATCATTGGTCCCTCCGGATCGGGCAAGAGCACTTTCCTGCGTTGCCTCAATCATCTCGAAACCATCGACCGTGGGCGCATCGACATCGAAGGCGAAACCCTCGTCGGCACGGACGAGACGGCGCTCTGCCGCTACGTCGCCGACATCGAACTGCGGCGCATCTGCCGCAAGATGGGCATGGTCTTTCAGCACTTCAACCTCTTTCCGCACTTGACCGTGCTGCAGAACCTCATCGAAGCACCGCTGACGGTCAAGGGATTGCGTCGCCAGGACGTTCTTCTCAAGGCTGACGAGCTGTTGCGTAAAGTTGGCTTGCTCGACAAGCGCGATAGCTACCCGGCGCGGCTCTCGGGTGGCCAGAAGCAGCGCGTGGCGATTGCCCGGGCGCTGGCCATGGAGCCGGACATCATGCTTTTCGACGAGCCGACCTCGGCGCTCGATCCGGAACTCACCGGCGAAGTCTTGCGCACCATCCGCGAGTTGGCCGAAGAACGGATGACGATGCTGGTGGTGACGCACGAGATGGCTTTTGCACGCGAGGTGGCCAGCCGCGTGGTGTTCATGGACGGCGGCGAAATTGTCGAAGCGCGTCCGGCGAAGGAGCTGTTTGCCGCCCCCGAACATCCGCGTACGCGGGCGTTTCTGGAGAACATGCTCTAAGACCGAGGACTGCCTGCGCCGAGCGCGCAGGGCGCAAGCACGAAAGCGCTTTGCCCGGCAGTCTTCCCCCTTCCTTGCACCTCGACCGTCAGAGAGCGCCAGCGGCCGCTCCGCGGAACGGTTGCGTGCTTTTGCCCATTCAGTAATTCAGTATTCGGAGACACGATGAATCAATCTTCCCGCGACGGTTTCACCAGCTCATTCGGCGTCCTGGTGGCGACGCTCGGCTCGGCCGTCGGACTCGGCAACATCTGGAAATTCCCTTCACTGACCGGCGCCAATGGCGGCGCCGGTTTCCTGCTCGTCTATCTGCTGGCAACCCTGCTGGTCGGTCTGCCGGTGATGATCGCCGAGACCATGCTCGGGCGTGCGGCGCGGGCCAACGCGGTGAGCGCTTTCGACCGGGTCGCGCCGCGCGGCCAGTGGTGGTGGAAGAGTATCGGCTGGATGGGCTTCGCGGCGGCAGTGCTGATTCTCGCCTTCTACTCGGAAGTGGCCGGCTGGGTCTATGCCTACGTCTTCAAAGCCATGGCCGGGCAGATCGCCACCACCGATCCGCAGCTGGCCGGCGCCATATTTGCCGAGTTGGTGGCGAATCCGCTTAGCTCGCTGTTCTGGCAGTGGGTGGTGTTGGCGGTGACCGGCAGCATCATCATGTTCGGCGTCGCCAAGGGCATTGAAGCGGTGACCCGCAAACTGATGCCGCTGCTCTTCATCCTGCTGCTGGTGCTCTGCGCGCGCAGCCTGACCCTGCCCGGAGCGAGCGCCGGCCTGAGCTTCCTGTTCAGCCCGGATCTGGCGAAAATCACCCCGGCCGTCCTGCTTACGGCGCTCGGCCTGGCCTTCTTCAAGCTCTCCATCGGCATGGGCTGCATGCTCACCTACGGCAGTTATTTCCGCGACAACCAGAACATCCCGGTGACCGCCACGCGGGTCATGTTTGCCGATTTGTCGGTATCCTTGCTGGCCGGTATGGCCATCTTTCCGGCCGTGTTTGCCTTCGGCTTTGAACCCGCGGCCGGCCCATCGCTGGTCTTCATGACCATTCCCGCCGTGTTTACGGCCATGCCCGGCGGCACGCTGTTCATGACTTTGTTCTTCATCCTGACGGCGATCGCCAGCGTTGGCGCGATGCTCTCGTTGCTCGAGGTGCCGGTGGCGATTCTCTCCGAACGCTATGGCCTGGGCCGCAAGCGCGCCTCCTTGTGCACCATCGGTGTGGTTGCCGCCCTGGGAGTGCCGGCAGCGCTGTCGGCAAGTCTGACCAGTGAGCTCAAGGTCTTCGGCATGAATCCCTTCGACCTCTTCGACTTCCTCAGTTCCAATGTGCTCCTGCCGCTCGGCGGGATTCTGATCTGTCTCTTCGTCGGCTGGGTCTATGGATTGCCGGAAATGGCCCGGCAGTTGAGCAACGCTGGAGCGCTGCGCAACAAGCGGCTGGTGAGCCTGGTTTTCTTCCTGGTTCGCTTCGTGGCGCCGCTGTCGATCGCCGCGGTGCTGCTGCATGGGCTGAAGGTGTTTTGAGGCCGGTAGCGCGCGACGGGTCGGTTTCCAGGCGGAACTGCAGCCTGGTGTAGTGGGCTGCATTCCTGATGAGATTTGCGGCAAGCATCGCCGACCTACCGTCATTGCGAGGAGGCGCAGCCGACGCGGCAATGACGGTGAGCGGGGGGCGGGTGCCGGCTGTGGCGACGAGGGCAGCGGGGTGGAAGATGCGACTGCCAGTCAGCAAAAGTCTTTCATGCTGCCTTCAGGCTCGCCGAAAGTCTCATCAACAACGCCGCACTACACTAGACTCCATTCTTTTGTGAACCGCCGTCCGCTTGCCAACCGCGCGACTTGCACGCCATGAATCTGCCGATCAAACCGCTACGCGAGGATTCAACGTGCGTGCTCTCACCGACGTCGCATGGCTGCATCAGTGCTCCGCTCGAGGCGTGGCTTGAACGCTGAACCAGGCGCAAACTCCGCCGCGCTCTCCGCACGGGCAGCGGTGTCGGGGCGACCGCTCTGGCTGTGGCTGGCTTCGCGCTTCGTCCTGGCCGGCGTACTGCCGCTGCTGTTGGTTGCTGCGCTGTTGCTGGCGGTGCCCCTGCCGCAGGCACGTGACGAGATTGACAATCAGCAGCGAGCACTCGCCCGTGCCATCGCCAACCAGGTCGAGGTGCAGCTGCTCGGCGCCGAGCGCGAATTGTCGGCGACTGCTGCGCATCTTCGCCAGGGAAGTGGGCAGCCGCCGTCGTTCGCGTTCGACGCCCTGGATGCACACGCCGGCGTCGGTGATGTTTTCGCGGCGATTTACATCGTCGGCGCCGACGACGTCGTGTACGCCGTCGGACTTCCTGCGGGGCAGCGTAGCCAGTGGCAAGAGCCGTTGTTAATGGATCTCTCCGACCGGGCGGTCCTGGGCCAGGCGCGTACGCGTGGCGCGCCGGTGTGGTCTGAGGTGTTCCTGTCGGAGGTCAGCGCGCGCCTGGCGGTGAGCCTGGCGATTCCGGTCGGTGAAGACGTCCTGCTTGGCGAAGTGCCGATCGATCGGCTCGGCGAGTTTCTCGAGCGTCTGCCAGGCGAAGCCGGGATGTCGACAATGATCCTCGATCGCCGTGGCCAGGTGATTGTCAGTTCACCAAGCCGTTCTGACGCTCGGCAGCTCGAGCTCGCTCAGTTGCCGGTGATTGGCGACGGCATGCAGGGGCGTTTCGGCAGCCGGAATTTCGTCTGGGGCGGCGAGCGCTTTATTGGCACGCTGACCAGCGTTCCGCAACTCGGCTGGATGGTTCTCGTCGCGCAGCCACGAAGTGAGGCTTATGAACCTTTTCTGGCCACTTTCCGGGCGCTGGCTGCCGGCTTGTTGGCGGCACTGTTGTTGGCCATCAGCGCGACCTGGATCGTGGCGCGAGGTTTCGCCCGGCGCATCGGCGCTTATGCAGCACAAGCGCAGGCCTTTGCCGACGGCGACTATGAGCGGCCCTGGCCGCATGCGCACGTCAAGGAACTGGATAGCCTGGCGGAGCATCTCGATCGCATGTCGCTGGCCATTCGCCAGCGAGAACGCGAGCTGGCGATTGGCGAAGCCCGCTATCGCTCGCTGATCGGCAATCTGCCCCTGGTGATTTTCCAGTTCGACGCCCAGGGCGTGTTTACGCTCAGCGAAGGCAAGGGGCTGCGGAACTCCGGCTGGCAACCCGGCAGGGCGGTCGGGCAGTCGATCTTTTCTCTTTATCGCCACGACCCGGAGGTTTGCGAGAAGGCTCGCCGCGCGCTTGCCGGAGAGGCGCAGCACTTCACCCTGCGCGTCAACGACACGGTTTTCGAGACCTATTTCAATCCCGTCCGGGAGGCGGACGGCGCGCTGGAAGTGATCGGAGTGGCCGTTGATATCAGCGATCGCGTACGCGTCGAGGAGCAATTGCGGCAAGCGAACATGGTGGTGGAAAGCAGCCCGGCGATGCTTTTCCGCTGGCGTGCCGAAGAGGGTTGGCCCGTGGCATTTGCTTCCGACAACGTCAGCCAGCTGGGTTATTCGTCAGCGGAGTTGCGGGATGGATCGATTCGCTTCGACGCACTGATTCACCCGGACGACCGGCAACGGGTTTCTGCCGAGGTGCAAGCCCACGCCGCACACGACGACGAGCACTTTCAGCAGGAATACCGGGTCGTCTGCCGGGACGGGACGATTCGCTGGCTTGACGACAGGACCGCAATCGAGCGCAACGCGGCCGGGCAGGTGACCGAATATCGCGGTATCGTCATCGACATCAGCGAGCGCAAACACGCGGAACAGGCGCTGCAGCGAGTCAACCGGCAGCTGTCGATGATCAGCGAATGCAATCAGGCGCTGATTCGTGCCAACGACGAGAGCGAATTGCTGAACACCGTCTGCGAGATCGTCGTGCAGGTCGGTGCCTACCGAATGGCCTGGGTCGGTTACGCGGAAAATGACGCCGCGCGGAGCGTGCGACCGGTGGCGCACGCTGGCCATGCCTCCGGCTACCTCGAGCAGCTGAATTGCTCCTGGGTGGACAGCGAGCGCGGGGGCTGCGCCAGCGGCATCGCCATTCGTAGCGGCCACCCGTGCGTGCTGGCGAACATCGCCAATGAGCCCGGCTTCACACCCTGGCGCGCTGGCGCCATCGAGCGGGGTTATGTCGCCCTGTGCGCCCTGCCGCTGCGGCATGGCGAGCGGATCCTGGGCTCCTTGAGCATTTACTCGGCGGCCCTGGGGGCCTTCGACGCCGAGGAAGTGGCTCTGTTGAGCGAGCTGGCGGACGATCTGAGCTTTGGCATCAGCGTGCTGCGTACGCGGATCGAACGCCAACAGTCCGAGCAGGCGCTGCGCGAGAGCGAGGCGCGCTACCGGCTTCTCTTCGACGGCAATCCGCATCCGATGTGGGTCTACGACCGGGACTCGCTCGCTTTCCTGAACGTCAATGATGCGGCCCTGCGCAGGTATGGATATTCGCGCGCTGAATTCCTGAGCATGCCGGTGAGCGACATACGCCTCAGCGACGACACACCGCTTCTCCTCGAAGATGTCGTCTCGGTTGAAGAGAGCGGCGATTGCCCCGGGGTCTGGCAACATGTCACCAAGGACGGAACCATCATCGACGTCGAAATCGTGGCCCACGCCATCTCCTATCAGGGGCGTGCCGCGCAACTCGTTCTGGCCGAAGACGTCACCGAGCGCAGGCGCGCCGAGCAGGCGCTGCTGGAGAGCGAGTTGCAATACCGCGAACTCGTCGAAAACGCCAACAGCATCATCCTGCGCTGGAGTCCCGAGGGCAAGGTCAACTTCATCAACGACTTCGGTCTGAAGTTTTTTGGCTACTCGGAAGACGAATTGCTTGGCCGGCATGTGATTGGCACCATCGTTCCCCCGTATGAAACGAGTGGCAAGGATCTGCGCCCGCTGATGCTGGATATCTGTCGTAAACCGGAGAGCTTCGAGCGCAATATCAACGAGAACATGCGCCGCAGCGGTGAGCGCGTCTGGGTCTCGTGGACCAATCGGGCAATCAGCAACGGCCGCGGAGAGGTGGTGGAGGTCTTCAGCGTCGGCTCCGACATCACCGAGCGTCGGCAGGTCGAGGAGGAGCTACGACGCTATCGCGAACACCTCGAGGAACTGGTCGCCGAGCGTACCGACGAGCTGCGCCAGGCGATGGCGCAACTGCTGCAGGCGGAAAAGCTCGCCGCGCTGGGCAACCTGGTTGCCGGCGTGGCGCACGAACTGAACACACCGCTCGGCAACGCGCGCGTCGTCGCCAGTGTCCTCGGCGAGCAGTTTCGCGAGTTCGCCGACGCCGTTGCCAGCGGCCGCCTGAACCGTGCCCAGGTCGACACCCTGCTCAGCCGAGGCCGCGAAGCGCTCGACTTGCTCGAACGCAATACCGCCCGCGCCGCCGAACTGATCGGCCACTTCAAGCAGGTGGCGGTAGATCAGAGCAGCGCCCGCCGGCGCGTGTTCGACCTGCGGCAGACCGTGGACGAGATGCTGCTCACCCTGCGGCCCGGTTTCAAGCACAGCCGGCACCGCATCGAGCTGGAAATCCCGGCTGACCTGGCCATGGACAGCTACCCCGGTCCGCTCGAACAGGTCATCGCCAATCTCGTCGGCAACTCGCTGGCGCATGGCTTCGAGGGCAACGAGGGCAACGAGGGCAGCGTCGAGGGCCGCATCGAGATCATGGCGCAGCGTGTCGCCCCCGATCAGATCGTGCTGCGCTACCGCGACAACGGCAAGGGCATCCCCGCCGAGATCCTCCATCGCATCTTCGAACCCTTCTTCACCACCCGCCTCGGCCAGGGCGGCAGCGGCCTCGGACTGTACATCGTCTACAACCTGGTGACCGCGGTATTGGGCGGCAGCATCGAGGTCGATAGCCCGCCGGGGCAGGGTGCGAGTTTTACGCTGACTTTGCCGAGGACGGCGCCGGAGCGTGTGGTTGGGGGTTGAGTGGAGTGCAGTGGGGTGCGGCGTGCGGCGCTGGGCGATTGACGATCGCGGGCCGCGGGGGAGCGTTTGCTTTCGGTATCCCTGTTGAGCGGGATTGTGACAATTTGTGTCAGTTGAGTGACGAAATGTGGCGCCGTTGATCGGCGCTGCGTGCGGAAAGTCACGCTTTTGCGTGCTTTCAGGCTCCTGGCACGGAACTTGATACTGGTTAAATCAACGGATTGTCCGTTGCACCTACTGGAAGGAGTCCAAAACATGAAGAAGCTGCAAAAAGGCTTTACCCTGATCGAGCTGATGATCGTCGTCGCGATCATCGGTATTCTCGCCGCCATCGCCATCCCGCAGTTCTCCGAGTACACCAAGAAGGGTGAAGACAAGGCTGCGCAGTCGGACGCCAAGAACATTCTCACGGCAGCCGTTGTTGCCAGTACCCAAGAATAATCTCGCTATCTAGATCCTGGAGAATATGATGAAGAAAACTCTATTGCTGGCTGGCCTGCTGACGTCAGTCTTAAGTTCCGTCGCATACGCGGGTGGGGCGGCGATTTGTGTTGGTGATGGTGTATCCAAGACTGTTGCTGTTGGCGAGTACACCAAACGAACGTTCGAGGCTAAGTGCTCGGCGAACGTGTTTAGTCACTACGCTGACACCAACCTGTCGTTTGGGGTCGTTGCTGGATCATCGAAAGGGAAGAACACTTTTGGCGGTGGTACGGGCGGCGGTGGTATCAAGCCCATGGAATCGTGCGACAGTTCGACCGGTTGCGCGGCCAAAGTGACCGCTACTACTGCGGCTACCGCACGCGACTCGAGTTGATGGGTCACCCTGAAGGAAGAAGAACGCGCCTCGGCGCGTTTTTTCCGTTGCATGTGGTCATTCTGTCTTAGTGCGCTCCGTTCCGGCTTCCGTAGCCGGGCGGTGCTGCTGATCCTTGTCTTGGGGACGCTGCTGGTCGGCGTTGCCTTTCTGGCGGCCTCCTTTTCTCCGCGACAGCCGCAGACCGTGACCATGGACGTCGGGTTTTCCGGAATCCGCTTCAGCCTGGTGTTGTTCGCCCTTTTTTGGGTGCAGGAACTTGTCGGCCGCGAGGTGGAAAAGCGGACGGTGCTGTATGCATTGGCCTATCCGGTTTCCCGTGGGGCCTATTTGCTGGGCCGTTTCTTTGGTGTACTGGCTCTGCTGGCCGTCGCCGCTGTGGCGCTGGGCGGGCTGTTGTGGCTATCGGTGATCGTCTCCGGTAGTGAATATACTCAGAGCTATGCCGTCCAGACCGGCTGGCCCTACTGGCTGACCATTGGCGGTCTGTGGGCTGACGCTGCGGTGGTTGCGGCGTTTGCGTTGTGGATAGCCAGCCTGTCAACCGTGCAGATGCTCCCGGTTGCCTTGGGCGCGCTGTTCGCGGTGGCTGGAAAGAGCTTGGGTGCGGTGCTTGACTACCTTGAACGTGGTGCCGATGGCGATCAGGAGTTGATCGGTCGCTACGGGTCCTTGCTGGAGACCATCCAGTACCTGCTTCCCGACCTGTCTCGCCTCGACTGGCGGACGTGGCCGATGTATGGCGTCCCCCTGAGTGACGCGGCTGTTTCGTACGGATTGCTGATGGGCGCCGGCTATGTGCTCGTGCTGCTGGCCATGGCGGTGATTACTTTCGGCCGGCGCGAGTTCTTTTGAAGGCCGGCATGGGTCATCGTTTGTCGTTACTGCCGCTGCTGGTCGTGATTGCTGGGGGGCTTGTTTTCTGGCTGGGGCAGAGCGGCCTGAAAGGCGTCAAGCGATCACGGCCGAATGCGGAGATAGAGGTCGCGCTGCCGATTTTCGTGCAGGTCGCGCTGGCCGGTGGTGACCGCTACCTGGCGGCCAACTGGTCGGTCATACGCGCATTGGTCACCGAGACCAGCCGTATGGCACCCGAGGAATACGCGGTGCTTGGCCAGGTTCAGAAAGATGCGTCCTGGCTGAACCCTGCGCACGAAGACAACTACTACATTGCCACGGCGATACTGCCCTGGGAGGGGCAGGTAGAGCCCACGCAGGTCATCTTGCGTCGAGCCACGGTGGCGCGGTTTTTTGACTATCAGCCACCGTTCTACTACGCCTTCAACCTGTTTCACTTCATGGGTGACGTGCAGGGCGCGTCGGAGTGGTTGCGGCGAGCCGCAGAGGAACTGCCGGACCCGGATGAACGGCTAACGATGCAAGATCTTGCCGCCAGCTGGCTGGATCGCAGCCAGGATCTTGACATGGCCGCCCGAATCGTCGACGCGATGGCCGCCCAGGCCAAGCGCAAGGATTTTGCCGCTTACCTGCATCAGCGTAGTCAGCGCCTACGCGATCTCGCTGCCTTGCGGCGTGCGGCGACCGTCTATTCAGAGAGGCGTGGTAAACCGCCCGAATCGCTTCAGGACCTGCTGAGTGCCGGGTTGATCGATAGCCTGCCTGTCGATTCCTTTGGCTCCGGTTTTGCCATTGACGCCGATGGTCTTCCGGTCTTCGCGAGTAGCCTGAAAAAATGAGTCCCGCAATTTTCATTGATGCCTTGTGCAAGACCTACCCACGCTCCTGGCGGACACCGGCATTCGAGGCCGTGCGCGGACTGTCCTTGACCATCAGCGAAGGTGAAGTCTTCGGCTTCATCGGCCCCAATGGTGCGGGCAAGAGTACGACGATCAAGGTGCTGACTGGCGTATTGCAACCCAGCAAGGGGCGTGCAGAATTATTCGGCAAAGATGTGTCATTACCCGAGGCCAGGCGCGGCCTTGGCTACGTGCCGGAGAACCCGAGTCTCTACGACTATCTGACGCCGCTCGAAATCCTGACGATGGGTTTGGCGATCCATCGTGTCAAGCTGCCGGATGCGCGCCAGCACTGCATGCAGTGGCTGGACAGGTTTGCGCTCTCGCACGTGGCCGACAAGCGCGTCCGCAGCTTCTCGAAGGGTATGACGCAGCGCGTCGCGCTGGCACATGCGATGGCGATACGGCCACGCCTGCTGATTCTCGACGAGCCACTGTCCGGGCTTGACCCGGTGGGGCGCAAGGACGTTGTGGACGTCCTCAGCGACTATCGCAGCTCTGGCGGAACGATTCTGCTCACCTCACACGTGTTGCACGACGTCGAGCGCCTCGCCGACCGCTTCGGGCTGATCAATCGCGGCGAGCTGGTGACGGTGCAAGCGCCTGGCGAGCTGCTCCATGATGAACAAAAAGTGACCGTGCGCTCAGCAGGGGCCGGGCCGGTGAGCGGATTTGTTGCCGAAACGAATGGACGATGGCGTGCGGATGTCCGCCGTGACCAGCTCTGGCAGTCGCTCGATGCCTTGCGTGCGGCGCAGCATACGGTGCTCGACATCCGCCCCGCCCTCACCCTGGAGGACGCGTTTTTCCGCTTTATCGATTCGGCGCCGTCAAGTGAAGCGATGTGCCGATAGAAACGTAGGCGCCACAAGCGGGGTGTCAAAGCTGCGTGTGGCTGAGGACTATTTTTCTCGCGAGTAGGGTGCCGGAAGTGGCTTCATCCAATTCGGTAGCGTGGCAGTGCCGAGACGTCCGACGTAGTGCGCGGCGGCTTGGCCACCCTGGCGATCCGCCAGCGTGTAGTGGTAGTCCGCGGGGCTTCGATGAAAGGTGGCGGCGCGCCAGAACTCGTTGAAAGCCGTGTGCGCGCCGGCGAGAAGAAACAGGCAGGCCACCCAGAGGCTGGACGGCGCAGCGAGCCGGCCAGGTGCCAGAAGCGTTTGCACGCAGATCACCAGCAAGACCAGCAGCGGTGTCGTGCTGAGCCGCAGGCCGAGATCGTTCGAGGGTCCGAAACGGATTAGCGGCAGAGCCAGCAGTACGATCACTGCGAGCCAGAACTCCGCGCGGCTGTCGCGAACGTGTGGAGCGAGCACGAGGGTCAAGAACAGAAATTCGCAACTGACGAAGAGAGCGTACAAGTGGAGGGAAGCTGCCTGTAAAGGGTAGTTTACCGGAGCAGCGGGCGGCACCGTCGCCAGCGTGGACTCGATGTTCCCGGTGTCGAGCAGGAGGAAAAGGGCAATCGGCAGAGAAAACGCGGCTGCCGCAACGATGCTGCTCCACGGCAGGCTCTGCCCGCCAAACCGGCGTTGGTATTTCGCTGCTCCAAGCACCGCGAACGGTAGCAATCCCATTGCTGCGAAAGGGGTCCAGATCAGGGTTAAGGGCAGCAAGGCGACGGTGACCCGGAATAGTTCAGCCCCGTTCAGGTGGCGCAAGAAGACCACTGTTGCGATCCAGATCGGCAGGCAGTGATTGGGTGCCCAGAGCAGCTGATTGGTGAGCGAGGGGTAACTCATGGGAACCCACCATTCGAGCCGTAACGGAAAGAGCGGCATTGACTCTGTGGCGATGATCTGGCCAAGAAAGTCCATTCCGCTGAAGAAGACCACCAGTAGTAGCGCCACAGCGAGTCGCCAACCGGCTCTTCCAGGTAGCGGTAGCATCAGCAGGAAGATCAGCACACCGAAAGTGGTCCAGGCGTAGACCGCGAGGTCGAGATGAGCAAGCCCGAAGAGCTTGCCAAACACCGCAAGCGGCAGAAAGTAGCCAATTGCCGAGCGAAGAATCAGTGCTGTCCCGTCGGCCGCCAGGTAGTGGACTGGCCACTCGGCGTTTACGAGGTCACCGAGAACGGCGTCGCGAATGTACCAGTCGGCGTTGGCGTGCATGAAGTGGCTGCCACCGCCGAAGGCTGCCCAGGCGCAGCTCGTCAGGACCAGCAATACGACCGCCGACCGCGCATGTTGGGAACGCCATACGGCGGGCCACGGGCGGAACACCCGGGCGATGAAATAGATCATCGCGCTGCACAGCAGCAGGGCGATTGGCAGGCGCAACCAGCCAAACAAGAAAATCAGGTTCGGTAACGCCAGATAGGCCAGAGCGAGGGCGGTCAGTCCGTCGACGCCGGCAGGCGCGCCGACCAGGGCATCCGCCTGTTGGCGCTGCTGCGTTTGCCGAGCACCTGGCTCTAGCGCTGCGTCGTCCGCCGGGCCGCCTTCAAGCGGCATCATTCATCAACCGGCGAAAAATTGACGCGCTCCTTCTCCACCACCAGCGGTCGTTTCAGGACCTGCGTGTGAATCGCCGCAATGTATTCGCCGAGAATGCCGATGAAAAACAGCTGCACCGAAGCAAAGAAGAAGAAGCCGATGACCACTGGAGCGATGCCCACTGAAAACTGTTCCCAACTGACCAGTTTGTAGATCAGGTAGGCGATTGCCACCAGCAGGCTGAGCGCTGAAAGGGCGAATCCGGCCATCGTGGCCAGGCGGATCGGCACTTTCGAATGACTGGTGATGCCCAGGATCGCCATGTCGTACAGGGTGTAGAAGTTGTTCTTGCTGATGCCGCGGCTTCGCCGTGGCTGGACGAACGGGACTTCCGCGTGCGCAAAGCCGATGTCGGCGATCAGCCCGCGGAAATACGGGTAGGGGTCGTCCATTTGGCGAATGATTTCGATGACCTCCCGGTCATACAGGCCGAAGCCGGTGAAGTTGGGGATCAGTCGGGTATCCGAAATGCGCCCGATCGTAGCGTAGAAAAAGCGGCGAACGAAGGTCATCGCGGTGGTGTGGGCGCTACTCGGCTTCACTCCGGCGACGACGCGATAACCTTGCTCCCAGCGCGCGATGAATTCCGGAATCAGTTCGGGCGGTTCCTGCAGGTCCGAGGCCATGGCGATGACTGCTTCGCCGCGCGCCTGCAGCAGGGCGTGGGTCGGTGAGCGGATGTGGCCGAAGTTGCGGGTGTTGACGATCAGCTTGACGCGCTTGTCGTCTGCGGCGATGGCCTTGATGCGGGCGACGGTGCTATCGGTCGACGCGTTGTCGATAAAGATGTGCTCGTAGTCGTAAGCGGGGAGGCGTTCGAACTGCTCGCGGATGCGCGCGTAGAGCGCGTCGACGTTGTCCTCTTCGTTGAAGCAGCCGGTGACGACGCTGATCAGCTTCATGGCGTCGGATGTGTCATGACGAAAGCGTGCGAGAGTGCGGCGTGCCGTCGAGTGCGGGGAAGATTGCGCAAAACATGAAGCTATCCGATCACAGGCCGCGTTGATAAATGAGTGCCTTGAGTTGCTCGTTCTCGGCGTAAGGGCTGTCGATCATGTCGATCATGATCGGGCCGTCAGCGGCGACGTCACAGAGCAGCAACTCGCCGCGCATCAGCTCGCGGCAGGAAATCTGGCCTTTCTGCAGCGGGATGGCCAGGTAGATGTCCTCGTCGCAAAGCGCGTGCCCCTTGCCGAGCGCGTGGCGGGCGTAGACGCCGCGGACCAGCGCATCGAGGTACTGATTTTCCCGGCTCGGCGAGATGCGCTTCTGGGTGCCCGGTGCGCCGCACATTTCTGCAGCCTTTTTGTGCGCCTTGAACCACTGGTCAATCTGATGTGGCAGGCTGCAATACTCCGCGACCGGCAGGCCGTCAGCGGCGATGTCGATGTGTCGTTCAAACGTGCGCGCGCCTTTGGCGTAGGCGATGGCGATCGATGTCTGCCAGTCGCGCTGTTCGTGCGTCGAGAAACCGATGACATTGTGCGGATAGCGTCGGCGCAGGAAATCGATCTGGTTGAGCTCGATTTCGTGGTCTTCGGACGGGTAGAGCGAGACGCAGTGGTTGATCGCCAGCGGAATGCCGCGGCGATTGAAGAACTTGACCAGGTCGTCGATATCCTTCAGCGACGAGCCACCGGTGGAGACGATGACCGGCTTTTTGGTGGTCGCAATCTTCTCGATCAGGATCCAGTCGTTGATGTCCGAACTGGCGATCTTGACGAGCTCGACGCCAAGCTCGACGCAAAGCTCCACCGAGACTTCATCGAACGGCGTCGCCATGGGGATGCAGCCTGCTTGTCGGATGGCGTTGATCAGCGTCGCGTATTCGAGCTTTGAGAGCCGGGTGTCAAGGGTACGCTTGATGTAGCGGATGTCTGCGCGCTCACGAAAGTCGCGATGAATGAAAGCATCGACGTCGCGAAACTGCAGCTTGATCGCCGCCTTGACGTTGTTGAAGCGCACGATCCGCGAGAAGTCCCGGATGATCCGCAGTCCGCGCTCCAGGCGTCCCTGGTGATTGTTCGCCAGTTCGAGGACGAACAGATGTTCAAAAATCTCGGCGCCGGGCGACGTTTGCGAATGGCTCATGGGCTTGGCGGTGTGGTGGTCTAGCCACCGGGGTGGCACAGGTGGTTATGGGTGTCCGAGTGCTGATCTTGAGTCACGTGAATTCTATACGGATTGAACGCGCAGCGTCGCGCCTGGCCGTCCGAGCGCCTGCTTTCCGGACGGATCATCGACGAGATGTCGTCCGACATCGTCTCCCTCGCCGAGCGGATCATCGTTCGTGATCGCTTTCCGGGCGAGCGCAAAGATCTGCCCGGTACTGTTGATGCCTGAAGCGTCGATGACGAAGCCGCAGTTGCGCAGCAGGGCTTGGACCGACTCGGTGGTGAAGTAGTTGAGATGCTCGCGCATGGCGACGAAGCCTAGCGGCGGGAGCCGCCCGAGCTTGATGCGGCTGGCCGTGCACAGCACATCGGCGGCAATCAGCAACGGCCGATTGCGCAGCAGCAGACGCAGGCAGGCAGCGCGCAGTTTTCTGGAACCAGGCGCTGGCCGCCAAGCCTCTGCCGGAACTTCGACGTACAGCAGACTGCCAACAGTAGTCGACGATTTCAGGCAGGCGGGTCGGCATCGTTCGGCGGCCACAGGTTGCGCGCGAGTTCCTCTCTGTCGAGGAAGGGGTACATGTCCTCCAATGGCGCCGAGACGATGCGGCCGTCGTCGAGCTGGCGCGAACTCGTGCGGGGTTCGAATGACTGCTTCTCGTCAAGCATCACCTGACACAGCTGCGGACCAGGGGCGTCGAGAATGTCCTGAAGGCGTTCGGCGAAGTCGGCAGCATCGAGGCGCGACGCCGGAATGCCGAAGGCCTTGGCAATGGCGACGAAATCGGGCAGCGCTACGCCGGACTCGGGACCGGCGCCAGCCAGGCGGCCGAAGAAGTTGCTTTGCGAGCTGCGGATCGACAGGTAGCCGCAGTTGTCGAGCACGAAGATCTTCAGTGGCAGCCGGTGCTGGGCAGCGGTCTGCAACTCCTGAATGTTCATCATGATGCTGCCGTCTCCGGCCAGGCAAACGACGCGCCGCTGCTGATTACGGCCAGCGAGCGCACCGAAATACGCACCAATCGCAGCAGGCAGGTCGTAGCCCATCGACGCACTGCCCGAGTTCGAAAACATGCGCATGCCGCGCTTGATCGCTGCCGCCTGAAAGGGAACGATGGTCGCCGTGGCGTTGCCGCAGGCGACGATGTCGTCGCTTGCTAGTTGCTCGAAGAGTGTTTCGATGAAGTGGTAGGGGTTGATCGTAGCGCCGGCCGTTACGCGCTGTTCGGGGCGCACGTTCGGATAGTCGAGCAGGCGCTGTTTGCACCACGCCAGCCAGGCCTGGTGAGTCGCGGTTGGACGCCAGTCGTCCAAGGTCTTCGCGAACGCCGTGAGAAAGTGTTTGAGATCGGCAACAATTGGCAGATCGGGCTTCACGGTGGGCTTGTTCAGCTCGGCCTGGTCGATATCGACCTGAATCTTGAATGCCTGCGGCGCGAAGGCCTGCCAGTTGTAACTGACCTGCCGGACGTTGAGCCGACTCCCGAGAATCAGCAATAGATCCGCGTTCTGGACGGTGAAGTTGCCGGCGCGCGTACCTATCGTTCCGGGCCGACCACAGAACAGCGGGTCGTCCGAAGCGATCAAGTCGTGCGTCCAGGCGGTGGTGACCGGAATTCCGAGGCGCCGAATTACGGCATCGAACTCGGCAGTGGCGTGGGCCGCGCGCACACCACTGCCGGCGAGAATCACCGGTCGGTTGGCGCTGCGCAGGCGCTCGACAATGCGCTCGATGTCCGGGATGGATGTCGTGTCGCCGGTTGCGCACGCAGGCTCGAAGCGGCGAAGTTGCCGTGGGTCGACGGTCGCGCTTTGCACGTCGATGGGGATGTCCAGCCACACCGGCCCCGGCCGGCCAGAAGTCGTCAGGAGCAGCGCCTGATCGAGATGCCAGGCGATGTCCTCGGGTCGTTCCACGAGCGCCGCATACTTGGTAATGCCGCGGACCATGGGAACGATCCCGCACTCCTGGTCGCCCAGTTGCCGCAGCCCGGCAAGCGGCGTTGTCGCCAGGCAGGTGGCCCGTTTGACCTGGCCAGAAATGACGATCATCGGCACCGAATCGGTCCAGGCGCCGAAAACGCCGTTCAGGGCATTGATACCGCCCGGCCCGGTGGTGACGTTCAGGATCGGCGGCTGCCCGGCGATGCGGGCGTAGGCCTCGGCAGCCATGGCTGCGGCCTGCTCGTGATGGAAGAACACAGGCGCGATGTCGGGGTGATGACATAGGGCGTCGTTGAGGAACATCGCACCGCCGCCGGTGACCAGGAAGACGTGGCGATGGCCATGTTCGGCGAATCGGTTGGCGAGGTAACTTGCGACAGTGGTGGTCATTGAGGGATCTTCTTTATTTCGATCGGGTAGAGAGCAGGCCCGCGAAACGACGCATCAGGTTGACCAGCAGGCACCGCATTTGTGGCGGCAAGGACGCAAGCACCGCTTCCATGCCTAGAAAGAGCCACGCGAAACCCTTGCCGCCGGTTGCGCAGACATATCCCGATCGCCATGGTGACGCCAAGCCCGCCAACCATTGGCGGGGGGCTGTGAAAGGCCGGTAGGGACCAGGTGCGATCAAGGGAGCGCTCCATCCACCAGCGTGCCCTTCAGTGTGAACCAGGCTTTTTCCTACGACAATGGCGGCGGCACTGGGAAAGAATGCCAGTTTGAAGAGCGAATTCTGCGCTCCGCGCCGAAGTTCGTTATCGCTCTGACAATTCCATGAGGTGTCTCTCGCAAGTTCTTCGATGCGATCGAGAATGCCGGTACGTATGTCATTTGCGGATGCATCAGACGCGATTTCTGCGCGACGGATGTGATCCGCGGCGAGCAATGGAACGACCCGACCGTCCATTTCGCAGTAACTCAGGGTCGTTCCCTCATGGGCACGGCAAATTGCCTCGAGCAAGTGTGCTACGTGCCAGGCAGCGCCTTCGCGCAAATACCGACCACGGCGCTGGTCGGAAATGAGACCCAAAGCGGTCGGCGGCAACGTGTCCGGCGAACTGCCTTCAGACCACAGGCCGAAATAGAAGCCCGGCAGAATGCCGGGAACTACCTTCGACAGGTTGCTCTGGATACTGCCGCGCCATCCTATATCGACCAGTCCTGTTGATGACCCCGCGTCGATGCCCTGCTGAGAGAGATAGGTTAAAAGGAGCTTTTTTTGCTCCGCGATCATGGTCGCGACTTCTGCTTGAAATCCTTCGTCCGCAAACAGACCCGACAGCATGGATGACGAAGATATTCCGGTGTCCATGGCAAGTTTGTGCTTTTCAAGCTGATCGATCAGGCCGTTGCCGCCCAGCCCATGAAACTCCAACAGTTTGCCAACCGTAAGCGGCCCAGCGCGTACAGCCGAGGCGGCTTTGAACGCGGCGGCATCCATCGTGTCAAGGGCGGCCGGTGCTGTCGCTTGCCGGGACAGATAGATGTATACAAGATCAAGGGCGGGTTGTGCCGGTAAGCCATGCAGAAGCCTCTGGGTGGCTTTCCACAACAGTTCGCCATCGCGCGCGACGAAGGCAAGACGGTGGAGCTTTCTGCGCCCCGCCTCACGGATCAGTAGCAGGGCGAATGAGGCTATGACAGGACCTAGCGTGGCGTGCCCAAATTCGTAGTTGCTGGTTGGTTCGGAAGGATTCGCCATCTGGGACTTATGGAAAGCGCTATCGCCGAACTGCCGCCAATGGCAAACGAGCGACGTCTGCTGCAAGTCGGAGACACCAGCGTACGACATTGAGCAGGCCGCCGATGATCGGAAAGGCAAGGCGTGTCTGCCCTTCCTGCCACAGCGCATCTCGCACCAAGAATACTTTTTTGGCAGTTGTTGTCTTCGGCGTCACAGCCACCATTGCTGGAATTTCCCCTTGTCGACCAAAATCGGGGCAACGGCTACCGACTGTCATGGCGTGCACATCTTTTTCCGCGGGCAGGTAGATCAGTCGCTGCAGCCGCTTTGTCGCAAGCCTGAAGTCGCGGTTGATTTCCGTCGCCGGCTGGGGTTCGACATGCGCGTCAAAAAAATCGCAGATGCCCTCGTAGTATGGGTTGCCGGGCGTTTCGACCACGCTCTTCAACGACCTTGCCTCGATGTTGCACAGTGTCTGTCCCTCGTGGCCTCGGAAGTAGTATGCAACACTTGGTAACGGTGGCTCCATAGGCATCTCACAGATATGCCAATAGCGCAGAAAGGCTGTTGCCGGAACGAAAAGCGATGGATGGTCGCGGCCAAACACCAGGCCAAATGCGTCCAGATGATGCCGGGCGAATTCGCCCGTATAGTTGGCCTTGCCGAAATAGACTCCGGTCCAGTCAAGTTCGGAGTTCGCGGCCGCAAGCATGGCCTGAGTGCATCCGTAAAGCCCAGTATCACAAAGCAGGATACGACTATTAGTGCCTGCCAGTTCGAGCACGTAGTCGCGAAGCAGATCGCCCTGTTCTTCCAGGTGCTGCCTTAGCCACCGGCCGTATTCGCTGTCTGAATTCACCAGAGCATCAAAGGTTTCCGTGGAAACAGGCGCACCCATCAACTTATCCGAAACCTCGCCGGGCATCAATTGGATCGGCGGTTTCGTGCCGGATGGAATGAGCGCACCGGCAAGTGTGCCAATGGTTTGGGCTCGAAATATTCGCACCACTTGTTCCCGGACAACTTCCGGAGCGCTGCAGTAGCATCCCTTTGCGGCCGCCAGACGAGAAATCATGAACGGATGACAACGGACCGGGGAAGAAACCCTTTGTATTGCCAGAAACCGGTCATACAGAGCAAGCAGGCGCAGGCCACCCCGTGCGGCAAACAGAGCAACGGTGGACGCCTTGTCGGTTCCCATCTGGAATAACCACAGGCGGTGGCAGTAAGCATAGAAGATCGGCCCTAGAACTTCCGTAGCGAACTGGCGGCGCGTGAGATCTTCGCTCATCTGCTGAAGCGGCTGACCAAACGCCTTAGCCGTCGCAGCGGGTTGAAGCCCCCGAAGTCGTCGTGGAACTCTGCCCCATAGGCATGTGTTTGCTGCGGAGTCTCTGCCTTGCCTTCTTGCCAGGCGGCGACCTGCGCGGCGCGCAACGTAGCATCGTGGGGGTAGCGGGACGCGGCAATACGTTTCGGGCGCGCGACGGCCCAGAGGAACATGTCGGGATGGACTGTTGACAGCGGCCAGGCGACCTCCTGGCGGGCGAAAGCCAGGCCGCTTTCGTGGACAAAATCCTCTCTGACAAAAACGAGCATATTCTGTCTATACCACCAGCAGACATCATCGTTGTTCCACAAACGCGGACGCAGGAAATCAAGTGGTTCGAAACCAAAACTGCGGAACAGGGTAGCCCAGTATTCAGGCCAGTTTTCGTTGATATGGGCGGTGCCTCCTTGGTAAGGGATCGCAGCCGAAAACAAAACAACAGTTGACAATCGTGCAAGATCTCCAACGAAGGAACGCGCTCGGCCGGCAGGCAGGTGTTCCGCGACCTCAAGGGAGATGGCGAGGTCGTATTCGCGTTCTGCAGCAATACCTTCGGCCAGATTTGCCGGGCAAAAGCGATCGTGGGGAATCATGAGAGATTCGGTTGGCACGTGGCTGCCATCAAGTCCGCGGACGTCGTCAATCCCCAACTCCGTGCAGACCTTTAGCCAGGGACCGACACCGCATCCCACGTCTACCACCGATTTGGGGCGATAGTGCGTGAACAATAACGGAAGCACTATTCTGGCCGATCGCAGGCTTTCTGTTTGCTGCGCCGAGTAGAAGTCTTGAGTGTAGTCGGTCATGAATTCAGAGCCCCTTGAAGTGAACATGTTTGATGTAAAGGGCGCGATTCCACAGGCCGTTATAGAGTCGCCATGATATAGCTCTTGGCAGCCAAACTGCCCCAATGCCTTTGCGGCGCGGCGCAATGAAATCCGAACGAAAGTTGTCGCCCACATGAACAATCGCTGGAAATGACGTGCCTTCACGTTCCGCGACCAAGCTGAATAGATGTCCGCTGGCCTTGCTGACGCCATATTCGGCGCTGACATACACAGTCTCGCAAAAATCATCGAGGCCGTGGTGGCGCAGGAGGTGACGCAAGGAGAGGACATCCAGGTACATGTCGCTGACCACGGCTATGCGCAGGCCGTTTTGCAGGAGTTGGCGACACAGGTTGACGAGCGGAAGGTTGGGCCGGAGGCTTTTGGCTTCAAGTTCCAGTTCGTGGTTCAGAAAATCGTTTCGCAGGTCAGGGTGAAGAGCCAATGACGCCACCTGCATTTTCAGCACATCCTCGATTTTTGCCTCGCGAGTGGAGTTAACCGCCGCCGCCGCCTGATAGGCCAGTCTGCAGCACTGCAGCCTTGCCTCGAGGATTGCGGTTGAAGAGACGTTCTGGTCGCGACAATCGCTCAGGCCCGCCAGGCGATCGGCCAATCTCTTGAAGCGCGCGGTTTCTGGCCGAACGCCTCTCAACAGCAGGGTGTCGAACAGGTCAACAGTGAGCATTCGGCAGGCAGGCTGGGATGCCAGTCGTCGAAGCGCTGAAAGTCCGCCGCTGCCGGAACCAATTGCGTAATGTAGAAACTGCGACTCGGCAAGCCGGGTGAACATGGGCCGGAATCACATTCGCCGGAGCAGACGGTCAAGGCCGAATCGGGATCCCAGTCGCACCAGTCGCTGTATCGAGTTGTCGAGGCGGCGCAGTGCAAGGTGTTGCCGCCCTGTCGCAACCAGCCAGCCGAGCCCTGGCTTGCCTAGGGCCAGGTCTCGGCGAAGCAATCGATTGCGAACGACTGCGTCGTACTCGATATGGCGATTCTGGGCGGCATACAGGCTGTTGCCGTATTGGCTCTGCGCGTCCGACAGGTTGCGCCGATGGTGATAGTTGGCGAGAGCCTCGGGAACCACCCCGATGTCGGAATGTTCCAGAAAGCGCAGGTTGAATTCCCAGTCTCCCAGGACGGGCAGATCTTCGGCGTACAAGCCGACCTTTTCGATGACGGATCGGCGATACAGGAACGAGATCGGCGGGAACGTGTTTTCCTGAGCCATTTCGTGCAGGTAGATGCTCAGCAGGTCAGGATTGAACGGGCTGCGCGTCAGAATCTTGATGCCGTCCGGCAAAACCTCTTCCTCGATCTTGGTCGACTGGGTGACGACGCCGGCGTAGCGCGGGAACTCGCGAAGAAAGCCGACGCAGGTTTCCAGATACCCCCGCTCCCAACTGTCGTCATCATCATGGATCACGACGAACTCGCTGTCTGAGGCGCGAATTCCGGCGTTGCTGGCGGCTTCCATGCCACAGCTTTGTTGATGGTGGATGACGTTGACGAACAATCCCGTTTGCCGCGCCTGTTGGGCGATCGACTCGACGGGACCCGGTGCTCCGCCATCATTCACAAGCGTCCAGGCCACGTCAGAAAAAGTCTGCTTGGAAACGGATTCAAGAGCCCGCTCCAGCATTCGGGGGCGGTTCTTGGTTCTGGTGATGATCGCTACAACTGGCATGGTGGCTCCAGACCTCTGCATTAATGTGGACGGCTGGCCCTGATCAGCCGCTGCCATGCGCGTTGGAGCGCGAGTTTTGCTTGGTAGGCTAGTCTCCTGATGCTGAGATGCTGCTCAAGATAACGGACATATTGTTCCTGTTCTGCCAAGACCCTCGCTTGTTCGTTTACCACAGACTGCAAGTTAATTACCGGCAGCCGTTGGAGCGTCGTCAAGTCGGCCGGATGTGCAAGTGCGCGGAGGCTATTTACACAGTTTGTCGCCGCGGCCGCGACTTCGGTGAGCTCAAAGTAGGGGAAATCGAAAGGGCAGTGCTTGCTACCCAACCAAGCAGTTTTTCCACCTGACATCATGGCAAAGAACGCGTCGACGCCTCGATTGAAGTATCGATGCGCATCATCGGTTTCGCCTTGGGCTAGCAATAGTCTGCCGGCGTTATAGGCAGCGCTCACGGTCTTGGTGGCCAGGGTGTGCGAAAAGTACAGGTAGTCATAATCAGCGCAGCGCCGGAACCAATAGGTGGCGTCGTCTAGAGCGCCGATCCTGCGTGAGAGTAACGCGGCTGCATAGGCATTGGAAATTTGCCAGCGGCGGTAGTGAGGAATCGCGATGTTTGAGTTGCATATGGCTTCGATTCCGCGAACGATGTCGCGGGTGTTCTCGACAGTCAAGGTCGGGTCGTCCAGTGCCTGATAGGCCAGAACGCAGATTGCAGCAGCATGGTCCGAAGTGCCAGAATCGTAGTGATCGCGGACGCGCCGCGCCAGATCTGCCAGCAGGGTTTTGTCCCGAAGCCGCCACGGCAACGAAACCAGCGCATGGACGAGATGCGGATTGACGTAGTCGCGGGCAAACTCGATCAGATTGGCGGGCGCCTGTGCATCCGGATACATGGTGTCCCGGTAGGGAACGTCCTCTCCCGCAACAGGATCACGCATGGCAACAGCCAACAGCCACTCACTGTCACGCAGCGGGTGCCCTTGTCCAGGGAACGTAAAGAACTCCCTGTGGTGATCAGGAAGACGCATTCCGCCTCCGGCGGTTTCTCCGCAGCCCTGTTCGACGAGGAAGCAACGCTCCAACTGCTGATGTAATCGGGTCCAGTCATACACGTGAAGGTGCCAGGGGCTCGGATCTTTGCCGCTTTCGTCAGCCCAGTGGTTGGGTACGCTGATGAGCAGCCTGCCACCGGGCTTGAGGATCCGCGCCGCCTCTGCAAGCAATGCGTCAGGATCCGGCACATGTTCAAGCGTCTCGAAACTGACGAACAGATCGATCGATGCGTCGTCGATAAAGGAAAGCCGGCAGGCGTCTGAGAGATAGAAATCGATGCGCGAGGAGTAGTTGCCAAAGTTTTGCTTGGCGTAATCGACGGCATATTCGGAAACATCGACGCCAATAATTCGTCCCGCAGGGGTGAGGCTGGCCAAGAGATGTGAGCCATAGCCGAGGCCGCAGGCGGCATCGACCACCACATCTCCCGGTCTGACGAACCCGGAGGCGAATTGATAGCGATGCACGTGAGCGTCTGAGCGGCGTCCGGTCTCGCGGAACATATCCATGTGCAGATCACGCTCAAGCTGCAAGGCATTCAAGGGGTAGGCAGTCAATGCCTTGTCCAGAATCTTCTCCAGCGGAATCGTTACTGTATAGCCATCGTATTCCAAGGCTTCAAAAGGGTTGATCCGGTAATACCCCGGGTGTTTGCGGAAGCCGGCTTGGAACGCCATCTGCTCCCACCAGGCCCGCTTCTCGATCGTCAGGTGCCAGCGACCGTCCCTGTCGGGCCCGGTGGCCACGCGCAGGAACACCTGTCGACGACAAATTCGATGAATCTCGGCTAGAGCGGTCGCTACGTCGTTTGGGGCAAGATGCTCCAGACAGTCAGTGCTAATGACCGTATCGAAGCTACCGTCGGGGAATGGAAGGTTCAATATCGAGCCTGAAAAAAATCGGCCAGTGGCATATCGATTGCAGTGCGCGACAGCTGTCGGCGATACATCCACGCCCTGCGCATCAACGCCTTGGGCAAGTAGCTCTCTGACGAGCGCGCCCATGCCACAGCCGACATCAAGCATTCTGCCCGAGCCACAGAGCTCGACTATTTGGCGTGCAATCGGTTCAGGGTCATCAAAAGAGGATTCGCCAATTCGGTCCGGACGTTGCCAATACCCGTCATAGAGGCCGAGATAGTCAGTCATTGAAAACGGCTTTCCCACGCATGTCGCAGACTCCACCAAAGACATGTACGGCAGAATTCATCTCCACACGGAAGAATCCCGCCTCATCCTGCCAGTGCAGGATCTGCTGCGATCCGTATTGCTTCCCCAATTCTCGAGAAATCACTGCCTGCACCTCATAGCTTTCTGCTCCCAGGTTACCGTCGAGGCAGAGCGTGACAACAGTTTCATCACCAATGTTGAATTCCTTGTCCCAAAATACATCCCTCTCCTCAACTCCGGCCCAAACAGCAATGTCCTGATTGAACGTTCCCCAAGAGTAAATCTTTGTACCGGTGAGGGTTCTGATAACAACTGCAACATTCAAGTGGGTCAATGGCGTCTCGATCTGAGCAGAAATTTCGATGACGATCTGTTCGCCAGCCAGAAAGACCATGCGTGGCCTCCGGTCTGCCGCGAATATCCGAACCCGCTTGATCGTGGCTCCGCCCATGCCGAAGGACGACTCCGGCTTGCCTTGGCGCAGTTGGGCGCGCTGCATAGCGTCGGCATCTGCTCCTCCCCAATAGTGTGCTTCTTCCTCGAAAAGCAGTTTTCGGTAACTGCGGGTAACTTCCTTGGTTTTTCCCCAGGCAACGACGCGTCCATGATCCAGCAGCAAGGCCTTTTCCGTGAGGTTCCGGACAAGTTCGTGATCATGAGAAACCAGCAGCAGCGTCAAGCCCGACTCACGCAGGCGCATAATCTTGGCATGGCATCGTTTCTGAAAAAGTGCGTCGCCGACCGCCAAGGCTTCGTCCACAATCAGAATCTCGGGATCAATGCTGACCGCAACCGCGAAGGCCAAACGGACAAACATACCGCTTGAATATGTCTTTGCCGGTTGCGTCATGTACTCGCCAATGTCTGCGAACGCTGCAATGTCATCCAAGCGGGCTTCCATTTCTTCGCGAGTTAGCCCGATGATCGCGCCTTGCAGGAACACGTTCTCGCGCCCCGTAAACTCAGGGTGAAAGCCGGAACCGAGTTCGAGCAGTGCAGATACCCGGCCTGAAACGTCGATCTTGCCGGATGTTGGTTTGCAGACGCCACAGATCAATTGCAACAGGGTGCTTTTCCCAGAACCATTTCTGCCAACTATTCCGACACTATCACCTTTCTGAATTTCAAGGCTCACATCGTGCAGCGCGTGGAATTCCTTGTGCCGTCCGATGCGGCCGCTGCTGGCACGGGCCAGCAGCGCATGTAGTGGATGATCGTAGGCGCGATAGGTCTTGCTGACCCCGGATACTGAAATCACGGTGTCAGAGCACATCGGCAAACTCCTCGCGGCATCGAGCAAAAAAAGTGTATCCAAGCAGTAGGCAGGTGATGCCGATTCCCAACATGCCGAACCATGTTATCCAAACTGGTGATTCCCCAGTCAGAAGCGTCCGCCGCATATCTTCCATTGCGACAGCCAATGGATTGATTCGATTGATGGCCTGCAATATCCCCGGAGCGGCATTGCTCGGGTAAAAAACTGGCAGCATGAACATCAGCAACTGCACAAGGATGGGGATGCCATGGGCCACGTCGCGGACGTAGGCTCCGGCTGCGGTGAGGAACCATGCGATGCCAAGCGTCATCAGCCATGCCGGAACAAGAACGAGAGGTATGAGCAGCGCCGTGCTGTGATGATGACCCGCCAGCAGTGCACCCAGTACCAGTAGAACGATATGCGCGACGCCATGTACGCTTGCCGCCACCAGCGCAACAAGGGGCAGGATTTCTGTTGGGAAAACAACCTTCTTGACGAAGTTCTGGTTAGCCAGGAGTAGCTTTGGGGCGTTGGTGACAACCTCGGAAAATGGCGCGTAGAGGACGAGGCCGCAATAAATGAACAAAGCCATTTCAAATCCGCTTTTGCCACCGCCGCCGCCGCTCCAGCGGCCGCCAAAAATGCCGCCAAAGACCAGAGTGAAGGCAAAAAGGAGCAGCAGCGGATAGAGGAATGACCAGCCTATCCCCAATATGGAGCCTCGATACTTGAGCAGCACTTCGCGGCGCACCAGTTGGCCGACAAGGTAGCGGTGGGCAAGCAGCGAATTGATGAGCTTGAGCCTGGTCATTCTGCTCGGGTGCCCGGATCGTCGGTTCGGTGTTGCGCCATTATTGTGGTCAGTGCCGACCAGGTTCTCTTCACTGCCTGATCAAAGGAAATCCAAACGTCGAGGCCAAGCCCGAGCTTCGCGTGGGAGATATCCGGTACATATGTATCCGCGCTGAATGTGCCGGGTGATTCACGAACCTCGATGCTGCACGCGGTTGCAGAGCAGCATGCGATTCGTTTTGCCATTTGAAGCGTCGAAACCGCCTCGTCGCTGCCGACATTATAGGCTCGCCCAGCTTCACCGTGCAGCAGGAGCGTGAGCAACCAGATGACCATGTCCGCGGCATGCAAATAGCTGCGTATGGCCGATCCGTCGCCCTGGATTACGATGGGACCACCCACCATCGCATCGCGCAGGAAATTGCCGACCGCAAAACGCGCGTCGAGCGGCAGATGCGGCCCGATGAAGGAGAAGCACCGGGCGATCACAGTATCGACCTCGGGTGCCAGCGCACACATCTGCTCAACCAGTCGCTTGCCCTCACCGTAGGCGGAGGCCGGGCTCATGGGGTTGGGTGCGCCGCAGTAGCTTTCGGGGATGCGCTTGAGTTCTGCCGGCTGCCGGCCATAGACGGCGCCGGAACTGCTGACCAGCATACGGCGGCTGCCGGTTTGGCGCGCGTAGTCGAGCACGTGTGCGATGCTGGACAGCTTGTTTTTCAGCATTTCGACGGGATCGGTCTGGCCGAGGTGAGCGCTGGTGGCTGTAGCCAGATGAAGCACGTAGTCGTGATGGGCTTTCGGGAAGCTGAAGATCGCCGGGTGTCCGTGTATCCAGTGGAACTCGGTGCGGCTCGCCAAGTGCGGCATGCGGGCGAGAAAGCGCTGCGGGTCGCGGCTCAGCACCGTGGCGCCAACGCTGACTTTCAGCGCGTCATTGGCGGCGGCGATGCTTTCAAGCATCCATTTGCCGAAGAATCCTGTGCCGCCCGTAATGAAGATGCGCGATCCCGCCAGTTCGCGCCACAAATGTGCCGTGTGGGCGAGGATGTGCTCGAGGTCGGCGGCCGGCAGGGGTAGGCTGGGCGGGTTCAGGAACCGACTCCGAGAAACTTGCCGATCTTGTCAGCAGCGTAATCAAGCATCCCGGTGCTGAGTCCCGGCCATACGCCAATCCAGAAAGTGTCGTTCATCACCCGGTCGGTGTTCGTCAGCGACCCGGCAACGCGGAAATTTCGCCCGCTCATGTACGGCTGGCGCGTCACGTTACCAGCAAAGAGCAGGCGCGTCCCGATGCGCTGTTCGTCCAGGTACCTGAGCAGGTCGACGCGGTCGCAGGCGGCTTCCGGCTTGAGCGTCAGTGGAAAACCGAACCACGAGGGAGCGCTGCCCGGCGTTGCTTCCGGCAGGAGCAAAAAATCGGCAAGAGGCGCCAGGCGCTGCGTCAGCCAGGCGAAGTTCCTTTTCCGTGCGGCGATGAATCCGGGTAGACGGTCGAATTGCGCCAGCGCGCAGGCTGCCTGCACGTCGGTGATTTTCAGGTTGTAACCGAGCTGCGAGTAGGTGTACTTGTGGTCATAGCCGAAGGGCAGGTCGCCGTGCTGCTGCGCGAAGCGTTTGCCGCAGGTGTTGTCGCAGCCGGTTGCGCAATAGCAGTCGCGGCCCCAGTCGCGCAGCGATTCCAGAATGCGCTTCAGCTGCGCATTCTGCGTGAAGACTGCACCGCCTTCGCCCATGGTGATGTGGTGCGCGGGGTAGAAGCTGAGCGTGCCGATGTCGCCGAAACTGCCGACCGGGCGACCGTCGTAGGTCGAGCCGAGCGCGTCGCAGCAGTCTTCGATCAACCACAGCCCGTGCTTCCTGGCGATGCGACAGACTTCAGCGAGGTCAAAGGGGTTGCCCAGCGTGTGCGCGAGCATGATCGCTCGCGTGCGGCTGGAGATCGCTTTCTCAATCTGGGCCACGTCGATGTTGTAGGTCGGCAGGGTGACGTCGACGAAAACCGGCACACAGCCATTCTGGAGGATTGGATTGATGGTCGTCGGAAAGCCGGCGGCAACCGTGATTACTTCGTCACCGATCTTGATGGCGCGCTCGCCAAGGCTCGGCGAGCAGAGCGCACTGAATGCCAGCAGGTTCGCCGAGGAGCCCGAGTTGGTCGTCAGCACGTGCTCGACAGCAAGGAACTGCCCCAGCCGCTGCTCGAACCCGGTGTTGAAGCGGCCGCTGGTCAGCCAGCCGTCGAGCACGGCGTCGACCATGTTTCGAAGCTCGCCGGCGCCAATCACCTTGCCGGCCGCCGGTACGGCGCTGGCACCCGCCCGGAATGTGGTGCTGCGCTGCGTCTCGCGGGCGTGACGCTCGACGAGATCGAGGATCTGTTCTCTCAGCGGGTCGGCGTTCATGCCATACCTGCGCTGGAAGTGGCTCGGCAGTAGCTGTCGATCTGTTGTCTGGAAACGGCGGCCATATCTTCGCCGCGCAAATGCGCGCGGTGCCAGGCTACGGTCATCCGCAGGGCGGAACCGAGCGACCAGCGCGGCTGCCAGCGCAGCATCGAGATTGCTTTCGAAGCATCGAGTCGAAGCTGCTGCGCTTCATGCGGATGCGGGTTGTGGTCGCGCTTCCAGGTAGTACCGTCGCCCCAGAGGCTAACCAGCGCATCGAGTAGCTGTTCGACACTGGGCGCGTTTTCGTTGGCCGGGCCGAAGTTCCATGCGTCGGCGAAGCTTGCGCCCTGTTGGACCAGTTGCTCGGCGAGCATCAGGTAGCCGGCCAGGGGTTCGAGAACGTGCTGCCACGGGCGAATCGCCGCGGGATGGCGTACCTGTAGCGGCTGCTTGTCGACAAAAGCGCGAATGGCATCGGGAATCAAACGGTTCGCCGACCAGTCACCACCACCGATGGCGTTGCCGGTGCGGGCGGTGGCTATCGCCGTGCCGTGCCTGGCGTGATCGACGGGGTTGAAGAAGGAGGAACGATAGGCGGCGGCGACCAGTTCGGCACAGCCCTTGCTGCTGCTATAGGGATCGGCGCCGCCAAGTGAATCGCTCTCGCGGTAGGCCTGTCCCGACTCTCGGTTCTCATAGCATTTGTCGCTGGTGACGACGACGACGGCACGCACGCCCTGGCTCTGGCGCACGGCCTCGAGAACATGGACGGTGCCCATCACATTGGTGCTGTAGGTCTCAACGGGGTGGGAATACGCGGGCAGTATCTCGGCCTGCGCCGCGAGATGGAAGACCACTTCCGGCTGGTGCGTGGAAAAGGCTGCGCGCAGCTGGTCCGGGTCCCTGATGTCGGCGAGAATCGACTCCATCTTCTGGCCGACGCGGGCGATCTCGAACAGGTTCGGCTGAGTGGCCGGCGGTAGCGCATAGCCAGTGACTTCGGCACCCATCGTCTGCAGCCACAGGCACAGCCAGCCACCCTTGAAGCCGGTATGTCCGGTGACCAGGACGCGCCTGTCTTTCCAGAACGCGGGCTCAATCACCAGTTTTTCCAAGGGGCCGTGCCGGAGGCCCAGAGATTTTCAAGGTGGTTCTTCTCGCGCAGGGTGTCCATGCCCTGCCAGAAGCCGTCGTGTCGCCACGCGGCAAGTTGGCCGGTCTGAGCCAAACGTTCGACCGGAGCCGCTTCCCAAATGCAGGCATCGCCGTCGATCAGGTCGAATACGCTGGGGTTGAGAACGAAAAAGCCGCCGTTTATCCAGCCGCCGTCGCCGCGCGGCTTCTCGCAAAAGGCGACGACACGCTCATCCGCCAGCTCAAGGGCACCAAAACGCCCAGGCGGGGTGACCGCGGTGACCGTGGCGCTCACCTGACGCTGGCGATGGAAGGCAATCGCTGCACTGACGTCGATGTTCCCGACGCCATCGCCGTAGGTGAAACAGAACGCTTCGTCCTTGTCGAGATGCGCACGCACACGGCGCAACCGGCCGCCGGTTTGCGTTGCCTCTCCGGTGTCGATCAGCGTTACTCGCCATGGCTCTGTGTGACGCTCGTGCACTTGCATCTGGTTGCTCGCCATGTCGAAGGTCACGTCCGAAGTATGCAGGAAGTAGTTGGCGAAGTACTCCTTGATCATGTAGCCCTTGTAGCCCAGGCAGATGACGAAGTCGTTGATGCCATGGCCGGCATAGATCTTCATGATGTGCCAGAGGATCGGCTTGCCGCCGATTTCAAGCATCGGTTTTGGTCTTATGATCGTCTCTTCGGCTAGGCGCGTGCCCGTTCCGCCGGCAAGGATGACGGCTTTCATGCGCCGTCGTCGTTTTTGGGAAGGGCCTCAGAAGCGCCACAAGGTCCGCGTGGCGGCCTGCGTCGTGCGCAACCGGACTGGTTGCTGACGTTGTCGATGAACGCGGGCAGCGCGCGTCCTGCGGCGAGGATTGGCGTCGACGGACAGGGGCGCCGGCTGTCCGGTAAGGTGCGGTCAAGGTCGAGAATCATGGTGGCAACTCTTCTGTTCATCTTGTCTGCCGCTGAGTCCGCATGCGGACGCCACGTGCCCGAGGCTAATCAGTTCGCTGTTGGGGCGAACACGGAGGCCATATCCGGCGCGGTAAGGGCTGCATCGAACCAGGCTTCGACCTGTGCGAGGTCGGCCGCTGCTATTCTCTCGCCAATGGCCATCGGGATCGTGCCAAAGCGCTGGGAAAGAAGGCGTTGCAGAGCGCGAGCCTCGCCTTCGAGTTTGCCAATCTGCAGGCCTTTTTGCTCGCCCAGTCGCATGCCTTCCGCTATCGCCTTGGCTTTCCATTGATCAATATTCGTTTCCAGCATTTCGGTTCCTTTGAGCATGTCATCGAGTCCCGGCAGTGGCAGTCCGGGCATCTTGCGACTGAGACGGTACTGCATCCACTGCATCACCGCGCGATCTATGGTCTGCTTGAATGGCGATTGGGCGACGGCCTGGCCAAGATAGCGGATTGCCCGTTTCGCATCTTCCGTGTCGTGAGTGTGCTCCATCCGGAATATCGCCGCCATTACTCGTTGCAAGCCTTCGAGGTACTCGGCACTGAAGCGCCCCTCATCGAGCAACCAGAATTTCAGTTTTGGCTGAAATTCAGTCAGCACCGCCGGGTGCGGCTGGATCAGGTCGAAGATCTCGGGGCTGTGCTTCCAGCGCGTGTCGCCGTTGTAGATCACGATCGGCAGGACTGGCGGCAGGCCGTCTGCCGGATCGACGGTCTTGCTGCGCACCAGATGGTCGTAGAGCGCTGCGACGTACTGCATCATCCGCACCGGCATGCCCTTGTCAATCGAGGCCTGAAATTCGAGCAGCAGATAGAGGTAGATGCGTTGGCCTTTTAGTTCGATCGACCAGACCACGTCGTCTTCGCGCTTTTTCATCGCCGGCGTGATGAAGCTGCCGGTTTCCGGACGCAGCGTGCCGTAGTCCAGCAGTTCGCTTAGGCCGGGAGGGGCAAACACCTCGAGCAGCTCGCGCACAAGGTCGGCGTGCGAGAACAGGTATTTGTAGCCCGCGTCGTGAAGGTGAACCATGGCGCCGATTGTAGTTCTTCGACAGGGGGTGAGCAAAGCGAACGGACAGCGGCCGGTGCTCCTATTTGGGCTTGCCAAACAGCGCCAGCAGTCCTTCGGCGAGGCTGTTCACGGTCTGCGGGTCCGGTACCGGCAGTCTGAGATAGCGCTGGCCGGTCGCCGGGTCGGTGTGCACCAGGGTTGACTGACGCTCGCCTTGCGACGCTGCTGCCAGTTCCCCGAGCAACTGGGCGCCGGCTGCCAGCAGCGGCGCCCAGGGATCGGCGCCGTCCGGTGCTGCCGTTTCGCCGGTGGCTGGAGCTGCTTGCGCAGTGGTGTCGGGCGAGGTGCCGGGACGCTCATCACCCACTCCGGTGTCTGGCTGTGTCGCGGCGGCTCTCATCGCCTCGGTCGCGCGCTCGTCGGCATCGGCGTCTGCCGCCTCGCCGGTAGCGTCCAGCGGCGGCGTGTCCAGGCCGGCGTCTTCGCTGGCGGCCTGGCCTTCGACGGCGCTGGTGGCTTTTTCGACCGCTTCCATGAATTTCGACAGCCGCGTCCCTTGCAGGACGACTTCGCTTTCGCCGCCGTCGAGCACGCCGGCAAACAGTGACTGCTTGAAGGCCAGTACCGAGAGCATGCCTTCCTCGATCGTGCCGCGGGCGACGAAGTTGATGACCTGCACGCCGCGCGTCTGGCCGAGGCGATGCACGCGGCCGATGCGTTGTTCGAGCACCGCCGGATTCCACGGCAGATCCATGTTCACGATCACCGCCGCGGCGTGTTGCAGGTTGAGGCCGACGCCGCCGGCGTCGGTACTGAGAAAGACGCGGCAGTCGGGGTCGTTGTTGAAGCGGTCGATCAGCGCGCCGCGCTTGTCGCTGGGGACGCCGCCGTGGAACAGCACGTGTTGCCAACCGCGCTCGCTGAGGCGGCGGACGATCAACTCGTGTGTGCGCAGCCACTGGCTGAAGACGACGACCTTGGCTTGCGCGTCGTCGAGGATGTCGTCGAGCAACGCGGCCAGTTCGTCGGCCTTGTAGCCATGGTCTGTTTCGTGGTCGATCAGGAAAGTGCTGTTACACGACATGCGCATGTTCTGCAGCGCGCAGCGCATGCGCAGCTGATCTTTCTCGGAGAGAAAGCCGGTGTGGCGCCAGCGGTGCACGATGCGCGCCACCTGCGCACGGTTTTCCTCGTGATGGTCGGCCTGCTGCGGGGTCATCGGTACGAACAGGGTGTTGTCCACGCGCTCGGGCAGTTGTTCGAGCACTGCCGCCTTGCGCCGCCGCAACATGATCGGGGCCAGGGTCTCGCCAATCTGCTGCAGCTTGCGGTAGCCGATGACGCGGCCGCGCTCGTCGCGCTCCTGGTGTTCGTCGAGCAGGCGCCAGGTCGGGCCGAGGCGATGCTGATCGACGAACTGGACGATCGAGATCAGCTCTTCGAGGCGGTTTTCCAGCGGCGTGCCGGTGAGTACCAGGGCGTAGGGGCTGTCGACGCGCTTCAGCGCGCGCGCGGCGATGGTGTTCCAGTTTTTGATGCGCTGCGCTTCGTCGACGATCACCAGGTCCGGTGCCCAGGCCTGGATCAGGTCGAGGTCGCGGCCCAGGGTTTCGTAGTTGGTGATCTTGCAGAAATCGTCTTGCGCGTAGCGCTCCTGGCGGACCGCACGCAGACCGCCGATGACCGTCGCCTGACGTTCGCTGAAGCGCGCGATCTCGCGTTCCCACTGATGCTTGAGCGAAGTCGGGCAGACCACCAGTACGCGTTCGGCGGCGAAGTGGCGAGCGAAAATTTCCATCGCCGCGATCGCCTGTACGGTTTTGCCGAGGCCCATTTCGTCGCCAATCAGGGCGCGCCCGGCGCGCGCGGCGAATAGCGCGCCTTCGCGCTGGTAGGGATACATGCCAACCTTGAGCAGCTGCTGCAGCGCGGGGGTGTCGGCGCCGAGCGGATAGATCAGGGCGAGTGCCTTGCGACGCGCTTCGCCATCGCGGACTTCGGCGACGTAGGCTAGGGCGTCGTCCTGGCAGCGCAGGTCGTGCCCCGTGTTGCGTACCTGGTCGATGAAGTCGGGGAGGTCGGCAAAGCGCTGCGGCGTCAGTTGCCAGCCGCTGCTGGTGTCGAAGAGGGTGTTTGCCTGCGCCTGCAGCTCGGCGGGGAAGTCGCTGCCGAGACGCAGGCGGACGCGTCGCTGGCCGGTGTAGTCGAGAAACAGCTCGCTGAACGATTCGCGAAAGCCTTGTTCGAGTGCGTGCTTGTCTGCTGCATTGGCGGTGAGGCGGGCAAGGGTGAATTCGATGTGCTTGCAGGTGCCGAGATCGTTGGTCGCGAAATCGGGGCAGGAGCAGCGGTTGTCGCCAGGCTGCGCGCCGCGGATGACGACCCGGTAGCGGCGCCGGCTTTCGGGGTTGAAGACGGCGAAATCGGAAAACACGGGATCGTCGCCCAGATTCTCGAAAGCGAAGGCCTGCTCGCGACCGAACTGGCGGCGCAGCCCCCTTTGCCAGGCGTCGGTCGGCAGGTCCGCCGGTTTGCGCTGGCGCGAGAGGCGCGGTTCGCTGGTGCCGCGGGAGGTCGTCTTGCGGCCTTTGGGCTTGCTCTGTCCGGGGGGTTTGGTCATGGTGTCAGCGCGCGTCGCGTGCTCCGTGGTGGGGTGGTGCCGACGATTATAGTGTCTCGCTGCAGCGTTCCGGGTGCGGGCGAAGGCGTGGATCCTCGTAGCTTCCCTTCCTCACCGTGAACGTCGCGTGCGCGACTCACGAAGCTCCCTTCTCACCTTGCGGGAGAAGGGGTGGGGAAGGGGGAAACGGTCATGACTTTCATGATTTGGGGTGTCTTCACGAGTCATGACCGTTAGCGCAGGAAAGCGCAGAGTTCCTGCGGCGTACTGAAGTAAAGCCTGCCTGCGTTCGGGAACTCGCCGTAGCCCCAGCTCACGGCCGCAAAACGCAGGCCGTTGGCGCGGGCCGCGGCTTCGTCCTCCGGCGTGTCGCCGACATAGATGCAGTTCTGGGCGTCCAGCGCCTGCTCGGCGAGGAGGCGGGCGAGCATGGTGCTCTTGTCGGGCAGTCGCGGCGTCTCGCGATCGAGCGCGTACACCTCGGCGAAGAACGGCTCCCACTGCAGGTGCTGCAAAATCAGGCGCGTCGGTGCAAGGCGCTTGTTGGTGGCCAGGAAGCAGCGCGTGCCGCTTGCCGTCAGCGCTGTGAGCAGCTCAGGGATGTCGGCGAAGACTTCGCTGGCACGGTAGCCAGTGCTGTCGTAGTGCGCCTTGAAGTGCTCGGCGAGCGATTCGAGGAGGGCCTCGTCGTCGCTACCGCTGAGCTCGCGCAAGGTCTCGGCAAGCGGCGGACCGATGCGCACAGCGGAGAGCGCGATCCGCGGTGCGATGCCTTTTTCCGCCAGGGCCTTGCCGAAAGCGTCCAGGATGGCGGCGCGCGAGTCGATCAGCGTGCCGTCGAGGTCGAAAATGATGGCCTGGAACATGGTGCGATCCGATGTGGGTGTGCGTGGGTCAATGAGCGCCATGAGCGGTTTGCTGGCGGCACAGGGGCGGTCGATGGTGTTGCCTTCATGGACTTCGTGGAAGCTATGGAATTCATACAATCCGACGATCCGATCGGCGAATTGTATGCACTTGGTGGCTGGCTGGACGAGCCGACAAGGAAGGCAGGATCGTCGCGGGGTTCGTGGATTGGCAGCAATCGCACTCTCCTAGCCGAGTGCGGCATTGATTCTGCCCGCCGGGACTGCTGTGATTCCCTCGCTCAAGGGCCAGGGAGTACCTTCACCATGGCAGATCACATAGAGCTGTTCGAGTTCGAGGACCTCGCGTGCCGAGCGCATGGCGGCGGTGACTTTCGGGAATGCGCTGAGCTTGATTTCAAAGCCCACGCGTTTGCCGTCCTTGACAATCAGCAAGTCCAACTCGGCTCCGGTATGCACGCCCGAGAAGAAAGCTTCGTCCCTTCGTGCTCCACTGCGGCGGATGATTTCGCGCACCATCAGGCCTGCCCACGATGCGCCACACTTCGGGTGGGCACGCAGGCTTTCTGCATCGCCAATGCCGAGCAGGCGGTGCAGGATGCCGGAGTCAGAAAGGTAGACCTTGGGCGCCTTTACTTCCCGTTTGCCGAGATTGGTGTGCCAGGGTAGGAGGCGGTACGTCATGTAGGTGCCTTCCAGGATGTCGAGATAGCGGCCGACGGTCTTGTCGCTCACCCCCAGAGAACGAGCAAGTTCGCTGCTGTTCCACGATTGACCGTGGTAGTGCGCGAGCATGGTCCAGAATCGTCGCACGCTTAGCGCGGGCAAATTGATTCCGAGTTGCGGCAGGTCACGTTCCAGACAGGTGCGGATGAAAGCGTCTCGCCAGGTGCGACTCGCGGCGAGATCCCTGGCCAGTAAGGCACGTGGAAAACCGCCACGCAGCCAGCGCGTATCGAGCCAGTTCGGGGTGAGCTCCGGCAGACTATGCACTGATCTAAGGCGACTTCTGTCAAAGAAGATACCATCTTGCTTGTCTTTTCGCCCGTCTTCTGTGTTGCGACAACAGTTACATAGTTCGACCATGCGCCTGTTGTCGCGCCTTGAAGCCGACCGAAAATCCGGCGCAATCTGGTACGTTCTTTTCCGGCAATCGCCTAAGTTCATCCAGCCCAAAGCCGTCGAGTTCCTGAAACGCGACGCGACCGGCCAGTGTCTCTGCTGTGCGTTGCAGCAGTTCCGGCGCGGCACTCCCGAGGATCAGGAAGCGGGCCGGGGTAGCGGTGCGGTCTGCCAGGACACGCAGCAGTGGGAAGAGGTCTGGCCGCATCTGGATCTCGTCCAGAATCACCAGCCCGGTCAGCGGGCGAAGCACGAAGGCGGGGTCGGCGAGTCGTGCCTGATCGTCGGGGTCTTCGCAGTCGAAGAGCCTGACGGGCCCTTGCCAGGTCGCCGCAAGCTGTCGTGCACGCGTCGTCTTGCCCACTTGGCGAGGCCCCAGGAGGGCCAGCACCGGAAACTGCGACAGGCCTTGCGTGAGGTGATCGAGATGAGCCAAGCGTGGGATCACGCTCGAATTTACCATGAAATTTCGGAGTGCGAGTCCGAGATTTCATGGTGTTCATGTTTGGCGAGAGTGGATGGCGCCGCTTGTCGTTGCGCGTTCAGCGCTTCAGTCGGGCAAACGCGCTGGCCATCGCGCCGCTTGCTTGGGGCTGGCGTTGCCGAGCCTTCGCGGAGACTGGCGCCGGCGCCGCGGGTGAGCCTGTGCTCCCCTTCGCGGTGCTCGGCAGCTCATCGGCAAGGCGCATGCTGAGCGCGATGCGCTGGCGCGGCAGGTCGACCTCGAGCACCTTGACCTTGACCACGTCGCCGGCCTTGACGACGCTGCGCGGATCCTTGACAAACTGGTTGGCGATCGCCGAGATATGCACCAGGCCATCCTGATGGACGCCGATGTCCACGAAGGCGCCGAAGTTGGCGACGTTGGTGACCACGCCTTCGAGGATCATCCCCGGCTGCAGGTCCTTGACCGTCTCGACGCCTTCCCTGAAAGCGGCGGTCTTGAACTCCGGGCGCGGGTCGCGGCCGGGTTTTTCGAGTTCCTTGAGAATGTCGCGGACGGTCGGCAGGCCGAATTTCTCGTCGGTGTATTTCTCCGGAGCCAGCGCCTTGAGCAGGCGGCTGTCGCCGATGCACTCGCGGATTCCCTTTTTGATGTCGGCGAGCATGCGCTCGACGAGCGGATAGGCTTCCGGGTGTACCGCCGAACTGTCGAGTGGATTGTCGCTGTCGTTGATGCGCAGGAAGCCGGCGGCGAGCTCGAATGTTTTCTCGCCGAGGCGCGGCACTTCTCTGAGCGCTTGCCGGTTGGCGAAGGCGCCGTGCCGGTCGCGGTGGGCAACGATGTTCGCGGCCAGGGTCGCGCTCAGTCCGGAGACGCGCGTCAGTAGCGGTACCGAGGCGGTGTTGACGTCCACGCCGACGGCGTTGACGCAGTCTTCGACGACGGCGTTGAGCGCCTTCGCCAGGCGGGTCTGGCTGACGTCGTGCTGGTACTGGCCGACGCCTATCGACTTGGGGTCGATCTTGACCAGTTCGGCCAGCGGATCCTGCAGGCGACGGGCGATAGATACCGCGCCGCGCAGGCTGACGTCGACGTCCGGGAATTCACGCGAGGCGTATTCGGACGCCGAATAGACCGAGGCGCCGGCTTCGGAGACGACGATCTTGCGCAGGCGCAGATCGGGATGGCGGCTGATCAGCTCGCCGGCCAGGCGGTCGGTTTCGCGCGATGCCGTGCCGTTGCCGATGCTGATCAGGTCGACCTGGTGTTTGCCAGCCAGCAAGGCCAGTTGGTGCAGCGCCCCGTCCCAGTCGCGGCGCGGTTCGTGCGGGTAGATGGTGGTCGTGTCGAGGAGCTTGCCGGTGGCGTCCACGACGGCCACCTTGACGCCGGTGCGCAGACCGGGATCGAGGCCCATGGTGGCGTGCTTGCCGGCTGGCGCAGCGAGTAGCAGGTCGTGCAAATTGGCGCCAAAAACGCGGATCGCCTCGGCTTCGGCGCGCTCGCGCAGGGCGTTCATCAGTTCCAGTTCGAGGTGCAGGGAGACCTTGATCCGCCAGGTCCAGCGCACGGTGTCGGCGAGCCACTTGTCGGCCGGGCGGCCACGGTCGACGATGGCGAAGCGTCCGGCAATGCGTGCTTCGCAGGGGTTGCTGCCGCTGGCCTGGTCCTGCTCTTCGCTGTCGAGGACCAGCGCCAGTTGCAGCATTCCCTCGTTGCGGCCGCGCAACAGCGCCAGCGCGCGGTGCGAGGGGATGGCCAGGATCGCTTCCGAGTAGGCGAAATAGTCGCGGAATTTGGCGGCATCGTTCTCCTTGCCGGCGACCACGCTGGCGCGCAATACACCGTGCTCTTCAAGGTGACTGCGTAGATTGCCGAGTAGCGCGGCGTCTTCGGAGAAACGCTCCATGAGGATCTGGCGGGCGCCGTCGAGGACGCTCCTGACGTCGGCGAAGCCGGCTTCGGCGTTGAGGTAGCGCTCGGCTTCGCTTGCGGGGGACAGCATAGGGTCGGCAAACAAGGCATCGGCGAGCGCTTCGAGGCCTGCTTCGCGGGCGATCTGCGCCTTGCTGCGCCGCTTCGGCTTGTAGGGCAGATAGAGGTCTTCGAGGCGCTGCTTGGTTTCGGCAGTCCTGATTTCCGCGCTCAATTCGGCAGTCAGCTTGCCCTGTTCGTCGATCGACGCGAGGACGGCGTTGCGTCGCTCTTCCAGCTCGCGCAAATAGATCAGGCGCTCGTCGAGCAGGCGCAACTGGATGTCGTCGAGACCTCCGGTCACTTCCTTGCGGTAGCGGGCGATGAAGGGCACGGTTGCGCCTTCGTCGAGCAGCGCGGCGGTGGCCTGGACCTGCGCTGGGCGGCAGCCGATTTCTTCGGCAATTTTTTCGGCAATACGTTGTTCGGTGGTTGTTGATGGCATCGTTGATTTGTTGGCAGCGTGGCTGACGGAAAAGACGCGCACTATGCAGAATCAAGCGCCAGAACTCAAGGAGGGCGATGCTAACGGTCATGACAAACGAGACACCCCGGATGATGAAAGTCATGACCGTTCCCCCTCTTCCCCTGACCCTTCTCCCGCAAGGGGAGAAGGGAGCTTCGTGAGTCGCATACGCGACTTTCACATTAAGGCGACGGCGGCTGGCGCTGATCGAATTGCCGCTGCCCGGCGAATGGGGTTAAATGCTGGCTCTTGGCTGCTCGCCGCAGCGGCCGCTCAGGGGGACCTCATGAAAATCGATCTCGAACGCTTCGGGCTGAAAGATGTGCCCGTCGACCCGGACACCGTGTTCACTTTTGCCCAGGGGCTGGCCGGTTTTCCCGACTGTCGACAGTTCAAGATTTTTCACGAAGAAGGCAAGGCGACGGTCTTCTGGCTGCAATCGCTCGACGATGCCGATTTGAGTTTCCCGATCGTGCCGCCGCAGAGCCTGGATCTTGAATACCAGATCGAGCTCTCCGACGCCGACTGCGCCTTGCTCGGTCTCGAAAACGCCGATGACGCGAGCGTGGCGCTGATTGTTTATCGTAACCAGGCGGAAGGCGGGAAGATCGCCGCCAACACGCGCTCGCCGATCATCCTCAACGCGAGCAATCGGCGCGGAATGCAGAAGCTTCTGCAGGACGTTCATCCGACGCTGCTCTACCGCGCACGCTGATCGGCGCGAGCGTGCGACATGCTGGTCAGCGCCGGCGTCGCACCTGCAGGGGCTGTCGGCCTATTCCCGGGCGGGCGTGATCATCGGTGAAGCCACACGTCAGGCGCCTGGCGACTGGCCCGGCCGTCCGCTCGGCGAGGTGTGCGTGCATGGCCGCAAGGCGCCGCTGGCTATCCACGAAGCGCTTGCCCACTGAAGGAATCCTGCTGATTGGCGATGTCTTTGGCTGTTTTTTCGCGAAGGAGCCTAAAGAAGGCTTAGTTCATGCCGTAGCTGTCTCCATGTAACTAGAAAATCGCCAATAACCAGGAGGAGCAAGGAATGGCTGGAGTTGCTTGGAAGATCCGCGCCGTAATGCTGCTTCAGGTGGCTGCGGCGGCGCTGGCCGTGTGGCTGGCGAACAGCGTTCTCGGGGGCGACCTCAAGGCCTGGCTGATGGCTCTCGGCTTTCTGGCGCTGGTCGCGCTGCTGCTCGGCGTGGTCCTTGAGAAAAGCCTGGTCAGCCGTCTGAACGCCTTGAGTGCGGTGATCGCCGGCATGTACGCGGATGGCGACCTGACCCGCCGCGCCGTGGTTCAGGGGAAAGACGAAATAGCCGCCGTGGCGGACGATTTCAACCGCCTGATCGGCAGCTTTGCGACGATCGTCGGCAAGGTGTTGTTCAACTCGGTGGAAGTGGTCAATGCGTCCAAACAACTGATGGGTGACGCCAATCGTGTCGCCTCGGGCTCCAACCAGCAGCGTGACGCGGCTCTGGCCACGGCGGGTGCGATGGGCGAACTGACCGAGAACATGAACCAGGTCAGTAAGAGCGCGAGCGAAACGGCCGACATTTCGGAAACCTCGAGCGCGCTGTCTACCGAGGGCATGAGAATCGTCCATAGCGCTTCGGCGGAAATGGAGCAGATCGCCGCGTCGGTCACCGAGTCGGCGCGGGTGGTTTGCGCTCTCGGCGAGCGCTCGAAGGCGATCAGCGGCATTGTTCAGACGATTCGCGAAATCGCCGACCAGACCAATCTGCTGGCGCTCAATGCGGCCATCGAGGCGGCTCGCGCTGGCGACCAGGGGCGCGGTTTCGCGGTCGTCGCCGACGAGGTACGCAAGCTCGCCGAACGGACCTCACAAGCCACCGGCGAAATCAGCCAGATGATTTCGGCCATACAAGGTGAAACGCAGAGCGCGATCGCCAGCATCGAAGCCGGCAGCGGGCAGGCTCGCAACGGCGCGGAACTGGCGCAGCAGGCAGCGCAATCGCTGGAGCGCATCAACAGCGGCGCGCGGGCAACGATGGAAAAAGTCGAGTCGATCGCCGCTGCCGTGGCCCGGCAGAGCCACACCGGGCAGAGCATTGCCGATCACGTACGGCGCATCCAGGACATGGCCGACACCAACAACGCGGTCGCTGCGGAGACCCTGGTGGCCGTCGATCATGTCGAATGCCTGGCCGAGAATCTCCGCGAAATCAGCAACGTCTTCAAGCTTGGTCCGGCCGGCGAGCAGGCGCTGAGCACGCACGCCCGCATGCCGGCGCTGGTCAGGCAGGCGGCGCTGAGCATTGCGCAGCTCTTCGACAAGGCGGTCGATGCGGGCAGGATCAAGGTCGACGATCTGTTTGACGACCGCTACCAGCCGATCGCCAATACGCGGCCACAGAAGTACAAGACGCGTTTCGACGACTTTACCGATCAGAACCTGTCGCCCCTGCAGGAGAGCCTGCTCGAGCAATGCAAGGCGGCGGTGTACGCGATCAGTATCGATCGCAACGCCTATGTGCCGACGCACAACCGGAAATTCTCGCAGCCGCTGACCGGCAATGAGAAGATCGATTTCGTGAACAGCCGCAGCAAGCGCCTGTTCGATGACCCGGTGGGCAAGCGCTGCGGGGCGCACGAGCAAGCCTTCCTGCTGCAAACCTATCGTCGTGACACCGGTGAGGTGATGCATGACATCTCGGCGCCGATCTACGTCAAGGGCCGCCATTGGGGCGGTTTTCGGATTGGTTACAAGACCGAAGTTTGAGTCGGCTGGCGGCTTCTGCGGGCGGCCGCCCGCGCATGACGCTACGGCGTCAATTGATTTAAGATGCTTGTCGCCATGCGAAGGAAATGAACCATGTCGGATCTACTGAAGAACATTGATGCGCGCACCAAGCTGGCGGGCACCAACAAGCTGGAGATTCTCTTGTTCTCGCTGGGAACCGACGCGCGGACCGGGCGCCAGGAGACATTCGGCATCAATGTCTTCAAGGTTCGCGAGGTGATGCGTACGCCGCCGATCACGGCGGCACCGGAAATGCCGGCAGCGGTCGAGGGCATGGTCAGTCTGCGCGGGGCACTGGTGCCGGTGGTCGATCTGGCACGCTACGCGCGGGTGGATACGCAAGCGCCGCGCTCGATCATGATCGTTACCGAGTATGCCGGCCATACGCAGGGTTTTCTCGTCGCGGCGGTGGACACCATTCTGCGTCTTGACTGGAGTCAGATGCGGGTGCCGCCGGCGATGCTGCTGGCCGAGCTGGGCGGGCTGGTGACGGCGGTCACCGAGTTGCCGGACGGTCGCCTGGTGATGTTGATGGACGTCGAGAAAATTCTCTCGGAAACCACCCGCTACGATGACGAGATTGTCTATCGCAATATCAAGCCGCTCGACAATCCCGAGCTGACGGTTTTCTTTGCCGACGACTCGGCCGTGGCGCGCAAGCAGATCGAACGTACGCTGGAAGCGATGGGTGTCAGATACGTCGCTGCGATCAATGGTCGAGAAGCCTGGAACGAGCTGGAGAAAGCGGCCATGTCGGCGCAGACGGCTGGTCAGAAAGTGAGTGAGCTGATCAGTCTGGTATTGACCGACATCGAGATGCCGGAGATGGATGGCTACATTCTCACCAAGAAGATCAAGTCGGACCCGCGCTTCGTGGGCGTGCCGGTGATCATGCATTCGTCGCTCTCCGGGATGTCGAACCAGCAACTCGGGAAGTCGGTTGGCGTCGACGAGTACGTGCCCAAATTCGAACCGCAGCGCTTGTCGGAGACGCTGACGCGCAGGCTGTTGGGTGATCTTCCGGCGGCGCAGTTGAGCGCGTCGTTGTGAGCCCATCCCGCGACCTCTGGAGCGATCATCAATGATGGATTTGGCAGAACGAAAAGGCCTGCTCGAGGGCATAGACGCGCGGACGAGCGTGGCGGGCTCCAACAAGATGGAGATTCTCCTGTTCTCCCTGGGAACGCGCGAGACGTTCGGGATCAATGTCTTCAAAGTGCGCGAAGTCGGGCGAACGCCGCACATTACCAAGACTCCGAACATGCCGCGCGGCGTCGAAGGCCTGATTTCGCTGCGCGGCAACGTCATTCCGGTGTTGTCTCTGATTTCCTTTCTCGAACACAAGGAACAACCGCGGGAGCACGGCAAGACGATGATGGTCGCCGAGTATTCGAAGCGGACCCTGGGCTTCCTGGTGCACGAAGTCGACCGCATCATCCGTGTCGACTGGGAAAGAGTGAAGGCGCCAGAAAGCGTCTTGTCGAGCAATCAGGGCTTGATCACGGCGATCACCGAACTCGACGATGGTAAGTTGGTGTCTATTCTCGACGTCGAGCAGATCCTGGCCAATGCCTTTGGCGAGGCGCTGATCGTCGATATCCAGCGCGCCAACGTTGCCGATGATGTGGGGATGTTTTTCGCCGACGATTCGATCGTCGCCCGGCGCAAGATTGTCGAGGTGCTCGACAGGCTGGGCGTCAAGCACAAACACGCCACCAACGGTGCGGAAGCGTGGGGCCGTTTGCAGGCCATCGCCGCGCAGGCCAGCCAGAGCGGGGCCAGCGTGCGCGACGAAATACGCCTGATCCTGGTTGATGCCGAAATGCCGGAGATGGACGGTTATGTCCTCACCAAGAACATCAAGGGTGATGCACGCTTTGCAGGTATTCCGGTGGTGATGCACTCGTCGCTGTCGTCCGAGGCCAATCACGCGATGGGCAAGGCGGTGGGCGTCGACGCCTACGTTGCCAAGTTCGACGCGGAGGTGCTTGCCGACACCTTGCGCCCCTTGCTTGAACGTTAAGATGGAAGTCGCGCAAGCGGCTCGCGAATCTCCTTTCTCCCCTCGCGGGAGAAAGGCCGGGAAAGAGGGAAACGGTCATGACTTTCATGATCTGCGGCGCCTCGACATGTCATGACCGTTGAAAGAAGAATCAGGAAAGAACCAGGAGTAGAGAATGGCCGATCCAAAAATGAGAATTCTGGTGGTGGACGATTTCTCGACGATGCGCCGCATCGTCAGAAATCTTCTCAAGGAGCTGAGCTTCTCCAACGTCGACGAGGCCGAGGATGGCGCCATCGCACTGCAGAAGCTGCATGCCGGCGGTGTCGAATTCGTCGTCACCGACTGGAACATGCCGAACATGGACGGCCTGCAACTCCTCAAGGCGATTCGCGGCGCGCCGACGCTCAAACATCTGCCGGTGCTGATGATCACCGCTGAAGCCAAGAAGGAGAACATTATCGCCGCGGCGCAGGCGGGGGCCAGTGGCTACATCGTCAAGCCTTTCACCGCCGCAACCCTCGCCGAGAAGCTGCAGAAAATTTTTGACAAGATGGGTGGCTGAGATGACCGACTTCGATAGCGCGGGTGATTCGACAGAGCTCGAAGCCCTGTTTGACAGCATTGCCGCAGCCGTCACCACGACCGGCACCGCCGCCGCGCCGGCCGCAGCAGCCACACCGTCGCTACTGCAGCAATTGCGCGAAGTCGAAGCCGAGGAGGATGATAGCGACGACTTGCAGGCCTTGTTCGATGCCGTGCTCGCTGCACAAGCGCCGGCCGTTGCGAGCTCGGCTAACGATCGTGTCAGTCGAGATACCCCGGATGATGAAAGTCATGACCGTCCCTCCTCTTCCCCCGGCCCTTCTCCCGCAGGTGGAGAAGGGAGGTTCGTGAGTCGCATGCGCGACTTTCACATTAAGGAGAGCGGCGAAGGTGGCGAACAGGAAAGTGGCAACGAGAAAGTGTTTCAACGCGTGGGTCAAATGGCCCGGCAGTTGCACGACACACTCGGCGAACTCGGCTATCACGAGCTTCTCGGCACGGCCGCTGCCGCCATTCCCGATACCCGGGACCGCCTCAACTATGTCGCCAGCTTGACCGAGAAGGCCGCCTGCCGGGTTTTGAACGCCACCGACATCGCCAATCCGCTGCAGGACCAGCTCGAAGCGAGTTCCGCAGCTCTGGCCGCGAAATGGGATGCGCTGTATGCCAACCAGATGGGGGTCGAAGAGTTCAAGAAACTGGCCGACGACACGCGTGCCTTCCTGAAGCAGGGTTTGCCGCAGCACACCGGCGCGACCAAGGCACAATTGCTCGAGATCATGATGGCGCAGGATTTTCAGGACCTGACCGGGCAGGTGATCAAGAAGACCATTGCCGTGGCGCAGGAACTGGAGGCGCAACTGATGGGCGTGCTGATCGAGACCATGCCTGGCGAGCGGCGCACCGAATCGGTGATGAGTCTGCTCAACGGGCCGGTGATCAACGCCGAAGGGCGCAGTGATGTCGTCGCCACGCAGCAGCAAGTCGACGACCTGCTCGGCAGCCTGGGCTTCTAGGAGATGCAAAATGAGTGATTTTGCCGGGATGGAAGACCTGCTGCAGGATTTCCTGCAGGAAGCCGGTGACCTGCTGTCGGATGTGGACAACAAGCTCGTCGATCTCGAGAGACGTCCTGACGACAGTCGTTTGCTCAACGACATCTTTCGTGGCTTTCACACCATCAAGGGTGGCGCCGGCTTTCTCAACGCCGGCGAACTGGTGAAGCTTTGCCACTTGACCGAAAACCTTTTCGACAAACTCAGAAATGGCGAGGAGACGCTGACGCCCGAGTTGATGGACACCATCATGGCGGCGACGCAGGGGGTTCGCAACATGTTTGGCGAGATCGCGCAGGGGACGCAACCTGACCCGGCGCCCGCCGCAGTAAGCGCTCACTTGCGCGCCGCACTGGCAGGGCCGGTCGCCGCGCCGGTCGACACCCCCGTGCCTGCGCTCATGGCCGGCAAGGCGCCGACGGCGCCAACTCCGGCCGAGGGTGCTGCCGCCGGCCCCGACTGGCAGCTACTGCACCAGGCTCTGGTCGGCCGGCAAGCGATGGCGTCGGCCGCGACGGCACCGTCGGCCGCTGTTTCGCCGTCGCCTGCCGCGGCGGCCATCAGCGCGCCGCGACCGCGGACCAGGACGGCAGTGGACGCAGCCCGGATGCAGCCACATTTCCCGCCGGAAGGCCGGCGCAGCACCGATAAGCCTGGCGCCGTCGCCAGTGCGGCGCCTGCCGGCCGGCGTGGCGAAGAAAAGGCGGCCGTTCGCGAAACCACCATTCGTGTCGATACGGCACGCCTCGACCAGGTGCTCAACCTGTCGGGAGAGATCGGCCTCACCAAGAACCGGCTGACCAGCCTGCGTGCCGACATTCTCGCCGGTAGAACCGATTCCGAAACGCTGCAGGCCCTCGATCAGGCGGTCAGCCAGCTCGACCTGCTGGTCTCCGACCTGCAAAACTCGGTGATGAAGACGCGCATGCAGCCGATTGGCCGCCTGTTCCAGAAATACCCACGCATTGCCCGCGATCTGGCGCGGCAGTTGGGCAAGGACATCGAGCTGGAACTGCTGGGAGAAGAGACCGAAGTCGACAAGACGATGATCGAGGATCTGGCCGATCCTTTGGTCCACCTGATTCGTAACGCCGTCGATCACGGCGTCGAGACGGCCGCGCAGCGGCAGGCGGCCGGCAAGCCGGTGAAGAGCGTCGTTCGCCTCGAAGCGCGTCAGGAGGGGGATCACATCGTGCTGATCATTGCCGACGACGGACGCGGCATGAGCCCGGAGAAGATTCGCGCCAAGGCGATTGAAAAAAACATCATCAGTGAAGAAGAAGCCAATACGCTCGATGATCGGCAGAGCCTGAACCTGATCTTCCTGCCCGGTTTTTCGACCATGGCGCAGGCCTCGGCGGTATCGGGCCGCGGCGTCGGAATGGATGTGGTCAAGACCAATATCCAGAAGCTCAACGGCTCGATCGAGATTCGCTCCGAGCCTGGCAAGGGATCGGTGTTCAGTATTTCGCTGCCCTTGACGCTGGCCATCCTGCCGGTGCTCCTGGTGCTTCTGGGTGAGCAGCCCTTCGCCCTGCCGCTGTCCATGGTCCGGGAGATTCTGCCGATCGACCACGAGCGAATGCAGGAAGTGGGTGGCAAGGAGACGGTCGTCGTGCGCGGTGAGATCCTGCCGGTGATCGCGCTATCGCGCCTGCTCGGCTGGCCGCAGCTGCGGCGCCCCGAGTATGGCGTCCTGATGCAGACCGCCGAGCGCAGCTTCATTCTCGCGGTCGACAATTTTGCCGGTCGTGACGATGCGGTGATAAAGGCACTTGACGACTTTCGTCCGCGCGGAGTGGCGGGCGTGACGACGCTGTCGAATGGGCAGATCGTGCTGATCCTCGAGATGAAGGAATTACTCAGCGATTTGTCGGCCAACAACGACCGCGAGGCGCGCAGCGCACCGACCAGAGCGCTCGAATTCTTCGCGTAAACATGTGCATCAGCAGGTGTTTTCTTTTTGGGGGCTACGGCCCCCATTTTTTTGTGCGTCAGCAACAAGTGTTGCTGACGCGCCACTATTCGAGAATTGGCCTAAATAAAGCCTCTTACATCCCTATTTAATATAGTTTTTTCCTATAATAGCCTCGAGACCACTGGGAGCTCGAAATGGCTGAGGAAAGCGACCTCGAAAAAACCGAAGCAGCATCGTCAAGGCGCTTGGAGCAGGCGCGCGAGGAGGGGCAGGTTCCGCGCTCGCGGGAGATTGGCACCTTCCTCGTTCTGATGGTTGGCGCGGCGGCGTTCTGGCTGATGGGGCCGTGGATGGTTCAGCGGGTGTCCGGGTTTTTTCGCCGCGGTCTGGTGCTCGATCACGACCTGGCCACTGAGCCGACACTGATGCTGGTTCGCCTGGCAGATATTTCGCTCGACGCCTTGCTTTCTTTCGCACCGCTGTTCGCGGCGCTGATCGTTGCCGCGCTACTGTCGCCGTTTTTCCTGGGTAGCTGGAACTTTTCGCCGAAAGCACTGCAGCCTGACTTGAGCCGTCTCAATCTGCTCAAGGGTCTGGGGCGCGTGATCTCGTGGAACGGCCTGGTGGAACTGGTCAAGGCCGTGGTCAAGTCGTCGCTGGTTGGGGGTGTCGCCGTTCTCGTGCTGTGGAACGAGAGTGGCGATCTGCTGGCGATGTTTGCGCAATCGATCGAGCTTGCTCTGGCCAGCGCGGGCCATTTGCTCAGCTTCAATTTTCTGGTCATCGTTTCGGCCATGCTCTTGATCGTTGCCGTCGACGTGCCGTTTCAGATCTGGCAATACCACGACAAACTCAAGATGACGCGTGCGGAAGTCAAGAAGGAAGGCAAGGAGCTGGAAGGCAATCCCGAAGTCAAGAGCCGCATTCGTCAGCTGCAGCGCGAGGCTGCCCGCAAGCGCATGATGTCGGCGGTGCCGGCGGCCGATGTGATCGTCACCAACCCCAGTCATTACGCGGTGGCGCTGGCTTACAAGACCGGCATGGGAGCGCCGAAACTGCTGGCCAAGGGGATGGGTGAGGTGGCGCTCAAGATTCGCCAGATCGGCGCGGAGAATGCTGTTCCGACTGTCGAGGCTGCGCCCCTGGCGCGCGCGCTTTATCGTCACGGCGAACTCGACCAGGAGATACCTGCCGCCCTTTACGCGGCGGTCGCCGAGGTGCTGGCCTATGTCTACCAGCTGAGCAGCTGGCGCGCGGTGGGCGGCATCTATCCGCTGCCGCCGCGAGAAATCGCTGTTCCGGCCGAACTCGTCCCGGAGGCCGCGCATGGCTAACGCCGGCGCCATCGTGCTGCAGGATCTCTTCGCTCGTTTCGGGCAGCGGCAGCTCGCCGGTCCGCTGCTGATCCTGGCGATCCTGGCGATGATGGTATTGCCTCTGCCACCGTTTGTGCTGGATCTCTTTTTTACTTTCAATATTGCCATTTCGGTGATCGTCATGCTGGTTGCGATGAGCGTGATGAAGCCGCTGGATTTCTCCGTCTTCCCGACCGTGCTGCTGGTTACCACCCTCCTGCGCCTGTCACTAAACGTTGCCTCGACGCGCATCGTGCTGCTTGAAGGGCACACCGGGCCGGGCGCCGCGGGGCAGGTCATCGAAGCCTTCGGGCATTTCCTGGTTGGTGGCAACTATGCTGTCGGCTTGGTGGTGTTTACGATTCTGGTGATCATCAACTTCGTGGTCATCACCAAGGGTGCCGGTCGGGTCGCGGAAGTGGCGGCGCGCTTCACTCTGGATGCCATGCCCGGCAAGCAGATGGCCATCGACGCCGATCTCAATGCCGGCCTGATCGGTGAGGACGAGGCGCGCAAGCGCCGCGCAACGATTGCTGAAGAAGCGGATTTCTTCGGTTCCATGGACGGGGCCTCGAAGTTCGTCCGTGGCGATGCGGTCGCCGGCATTCTGATCATGTTGATCAACGTCGTCGGCGGGCTCTTCGTCGGCGTCCTGCAGCACGACATGGACATCGCGGCGGCGGCCAAGACCTACACCTTGTTGACCATTGGCGATGGCCTGGTGGCGCAGATCCCGGCGTTGATCATATCGATCGCCGCCGGCATGGTGGTGACCCGCGTCGGCGACGACCAGGACGTCTCGCAGCAGTTCATCGCGCAGCTTTTCAAGAATCCCCGGCTGATCTTTCTGAGCGCCGGGATCATTGGTCTGCTGGGCCTGATTCCGGGCATGCCGAACTTCGTTTTTCTGCTCCTGGCCGGTGTTTTGGGGGCCATCGCCTGGCGGATCGAGAAAGGCGAGCGGGTCGCCGCACCGCTACCGGTTGCCGCCGCACCAGTTGCTGCCCGGGAAACTCAGGAGGCGAGTTGGGCCGACGTCACGGCGCTCGACATCCTCGGGCTGGAGGTCGGCTACCGCCTGATTCCTCTGGTCGACAAGGCGCAGGACGGTGAGTTGCTGCGCCGCATCCGCGGTATTCGCAAGAAATTTGCCCAGGAAGTGGGCTTCCTGGTTTCCCCGGTGCACATTCGCGACAACCTGGAACTGAAACCGAATGCCTACAAGATCTTGCTCAAGGGCGTCGAAATCGGCGACGGCGAAGCTTTCCCCGGGAATTTGCTGGCCATCAACCCCGGTCGCGTCGCCGGCGAGGTACCGGGAACGGTGACCAAGGATCCTGCCTACGGCCTGCCGGCGGTGTGGATCGAGATGGCTTTGCGGGAGCAGGCGCAGGCCTATGGATACACCGTCGTCGATGCCAGCACGGTGACTGCGACGCACCTCAATCAGCTGATTCTGTCGCACGCCGCCGAGCTTCTCGGGCGCCAGGAGACGCAGGCTCTGCTCGATCACCTGGCCAAGGAGATGCCCAAGCTGGTCGAGGACGTGGTGCCCAAGCTGCTGACCCTTGGCGTTTTCCAGAAAGTCTTGCGCAACCTCCTCGAAGAGGGGGTGTCGTTGCGCGACATGCGCACGATCATCGAAACCCTGGCCGAAGCGGCGCCGCGCTCGCAGGACGCGGAAGTGCTGACCGCACACCTGCGCATTGCCCTGGGTCGTTCGATTGCTCAGGAGCTGTTCCCGGGAGGGGCTGAAATGCAGGTGATGTCGCTGGATCCGCAGCTTGAGCGGATTCTTCTCCAGGCGCTTGGCGGTGGCGGCGATGGTGCCAGTATCGAACCAGGTCTGGCTGATACCCTGCTACGTGAGGCGGTCGCGGCGGCGCAGCGGCAGGAAGAGGTCGGCTTGCCGACCGTGCTGCTGGTTCCCGGAAATCTCCGCACGCTGCTGTCCCGCTTTCTGCGTCGGAGCATCCCGCATTTGAAAGTGCTGGCGCACGGCGAAGTGCCTGAAAACAGAACCATCAAAGTTACCTCGATTATTGGAGGCAAGGTATGAACGTCAGGAAATTCATCGCCGCGACCGCGCGTGACGCATTGCGCAAGGTCAAGGAGACGCTGGGGCCCGACGCGATCATTCTCTCCAATCGTGGGATTCCCGGAGGTGTCGAGATCATGGCGGTTGCCGCCCGCGACATGGAGATGATCGTTCCGACCGCCGAGCGCGAGCCAGGGCCACGTCGCAAGGAGCTTGCCCCAGGTCCTTCGCTCGAGCCGCTCGGCGAGCGCCTCGCGGCCTCGCGACAGGCGCCGGCGTCGGCCGCGTCAGCTACCAGTGCCCCGCAGCGGGCACGCCTTGGACAGCCGCCGCCGCGGCCGTCGCCGCCGTTGTCGGTGCGCGCCAGGCCGCAGGTCGATCTGCCACGAGCAGCGCCGCCGAATGCCCTGCCGGTGAAAGCAGAAGTCGTTCCGGCGGCCGTAATCGACGAGATTCGCTCCTTGCGAAAAATTGTCGAGCAGCACCTGGCCGGTTTTGCCTGGGGCGAATCGGCGCGCGCCGAGCCGGTGAAGACCGAGATTCTTCGCCAGTTGCTCGACGCCGGCTTTTCGCCACAGTTCGCCCGCGACTTGCTTGCCGATCTGCCGCGCGATCTCGATGCCGCACAGTCGCTGGCCTGGGTCAAGGGAGGGGCCGATCGAGGCCTGCTGACCACCGACAGCGAGAGCGATATCGTCGACCGTGGTGGGGTCTACGCACTGGTCGGGCCGACCGGTGTCGGCAAGACCACCACCACCGCCAAACTCGCCGCCCGCTGCGTGCTGCGGCACGGCGCCAGGAAGCTGGCGCTGGTAACTACCGACGGTTATCGGATCGGCGCGCACGAACAGCTGCGCATTTATGGGCGGATTCTCGGCGTTTCGGTTCATCTGGCCAGGGACACCGCCGACCTGCGTGCGACGCTGCAGGATCTGCAGCACACGCATATGGTGCTGATCGACACCATGGGCATGAGTCAGCGCGATCGGCTGGTCAGTGAGCAGGTGGCGATGTTCGTTGATAACGACGTCAAGTCGCTGCTGCTGTTGTCGGCGACCAGTCGTGGCGATACGCTCGACGACGTGATCAAGGCGTATAACGGACTGCAGAACCTCGCCGGTTGCATTCTGACCAAGGTCGACGAAGCCGCGAGTCTGGCGTCGTCGCTCGATGTCATCATCCGTCATCGCCTGCGCCTGTACTACGTCTCGAACGGGCAGCGCGTGCCGGAAGACCTGCACCTGCCCAATCGCCCTTATCTGGTGCACCGTGCTTTCAAGGATTTGCCGGACAGCTCGCCGCATCGTCTTGCTGGCCTCGAGCCAGGCCTGATGATGGCCAGCGCCGCAGCCAACGCGGCCCACACGACCAAGGTCGTTTCTGCCGGAGGAGGTCAGCGTGCTTAATCTGCGCGGCGATCAGGCGGCTGGGCTGAGGCGTCTCTTCGGCCGCCCGCGGCTGCGTATCGTCAGTTTCGCCGCCGGCAGCGTCGGTGTTGGCAAGAGCGTTTCGGTGGCCAACCTGGCGGCTTGCCTGGCCCGTCAGGGCAAGGAAGTGCTGGTCGTCGACGAGAACAGCGACGACAGTGTTGCCGCCTACTACGGCGTCCTCGTGCGCCACGATCTGCAGCAGGTGGTGCGTTGCGAGAAGCCATTGTCCGAGGTGATTCTTTCGGTGGCGCCAGGGGTCCGCGTTCTGCCGGCGGCGAAGGTGGTCCAACGGCTCGCGACTCTGAGTGCTGCCGAGCAGCGCATCCTGCTCGATAGTTTTGGTCAGATTGACCGACCGGCCGACATCGTTCTCGTCGATACCTCGCTTGATCATCCGCTCGGCTTTTCGCCACTCGGCCTGGCGGCGCACGATACGGTCATTGTCGTCTCGCCGAACGGGGCGTCGATTACCGACGCCTACGCGCTGATCAAGAAAGTCAGCCTGGGCTATGCGCGCAAGCACTTTCGCATTCTGGTGAACAAGGCGCGCAACGCGAGCGATGCGCAGGCGGTCCATGACAACATTGCCGCGGTGGCGCACAGTCGCCAGCTCGCCCGTCTTGATTATGCCGGTTACGTACCGCTCGACGAGTCCCTGCGGCAGGCCTCCCGGCTCTGCCAACCGGTCGCCGCGCTGTTTCCGGAGGCGCCGTCAGCAATGGCCTATCAAAATGTGGTCAGCGAACTGCTCAACTGGCCCGGCGGTGACGCCGATGCCCGCGGCCTGGAACATTTCGTGCAACAACTGCTACACTTGAGCCAACGTATCGACCCCACAGCTATCTACGCCTGATCGCTCTCTGCCAAACGGTCATGCCTTCTAGCTCCCCCTGATGATGAATGTCATGACCACTTCCCTCACTTGCAGTGTGCACTCCGGCTTGCCCGCCGGAATCGCCCGACGGGCAGGAAACCTGTTCCTCGAATTCCTCATCTCACTCATCTCACTCATCTCACGCTCCGCTCCTTTTCGCGCACGACGGAGAACGGCGAGTCGTGAGTCGCGGACGCGACTTTCACGGTAGCTGCATGTATAACGCCGTTGGTCAGATCAACAGGGAGCAGCTGGTCGAGCGCTTCGCGCCAATGGTCAAGCGCATCGCTTGCCATCTGATGGCGCGCCTGCCGGCCAGCGTTCTGCTCGACGACCTGGTGCAGAACGGGATGCTCGGCCTGCTCGACGCGATTGGCCGTTTCGAGGTCGGTGTGGGAGCACAGTTCGAAGCCTACGCGGTGCAGCGGGTACGTGGCGCGATGCTCGACAGCCTGCGCGAGAACGATTGGTTGCCACGCAGTTTGCGACGCAGCTGTCGCCTCATCGAGGCGACCATCACGCAGCTGCAACAGCAAACGGGGCGCGCGCCGACCGAAAAAGAGCTCGCCGACGCTCTCGACATGACGCTGGCCGACTATCAGAAGATGCTGCAGAGCGCTCGCGGGCACCAGTTGGTTTATCTAGAAGACCTGATCAGCGAAGAGGGTGAGGATTTTCTGGAGCGTCATCAGGTTGAGGAGAATAGCGATCCGGCGCAGCTCTTCGAGGACGAGAGTACCCGTCAGGCGCTGGTCAAGGCGATTGCCGATCTGCCCGAGCGGGAAAAGCTGATGATGGCGCTCTACTATGAGCAGGATCTCAATCTGCGTGAAATCGGGGAAGTGATGGGCGTCAGCGAATCACGCGTTTGTCAGCTGCACAGTCAGGCCGTGATGCGATTGCGTACGCGCCTGGCTGGCGCCGTGGACAAGAAGCGAAAGAAAATCGACAAGAATGGATAGGACCAGTGTTCTCGGCTTGCTGATCGGCGTGCTGGCGATCGTCGGCGGGCAAATCCTCGAAGGTGGCCACGTTGGCTCCTTGTCGCAGCCGACAGCGCTGCTGATCGTCGTTGGCGGTACCCTGGGGGCGGTCATGTTGCAGAGTCCGTATGCGACCTTCGTGCGCGGCATCCGCATGGCGAAGTGGGTTTTTCGCCCGCCAGTTTCGGATCCGCAGCAACTGATCCAGCAAATTGCCAACTGGAGCCAGGTGTCGCGGCGTGAGGGCTTGCTGGCACTCGATGCGCTGGTCAATGAGCTGTCGGACGAGTTCACCCGCAAGGGATTGCAGCTGCTTGTCGACGGTGCCGAACCGGAGCGCCTGCGTGAGGTTCTGGAGGTCGAAATAAACACCTTCGACCAGGAAATGAAACTCTCGGCCAGAATCTGGGAGGCGGCTGGCGGTTACTCGCCGACGATCGGCATCCTCGGCGCGGTAATGGGTCTGATTCACGTGATGGAGAACCTGTCCGATCCGTCCAAGCTTGGCGCCGGCATCGCCGTGGCTTTCGTGGCCACGATCTACGGCGTCGGCCTGGCCAACCTGGTCTATCTACCGATGGCCGGCAAGTTGAAGGCGCACATCAATCGCATGATCACACAGCGCGAAATGATCGTCGACGGACTGGTCGGTATCGCCAATGGTGATAATCCACGCATCATTGAAAGCCGCCTGCGCGGCTATATCTTCTAGACTGTGGCACGTCGAAAACGCGCCGAGGAAGGGCACGAAAACCACGAGCGCTGGCTGGTTTCGTACGCGGATTTCATTACCCTGCTGTTCGCTTTCTTTGTTGTGATGTACGCCCTTTCCTCAGTCAATGAGGGCAAGTACCGAATCCTGAGCGATTCGATGGTCAGCGCTTTTCGCAATGTTCCGGTCAACAGCGCCGGCCAGCTGGCGCTGATCGTGCCGACACCGGCGCCGGTGACGAAGCCCAGCCTGACCAGCAAGACGCAGGAGGCCGTCAAACAGAAACAGCGCGAGAGTATGCGCAGTATTGCCAAGGACATTCTTGAGGTGATGGCGCCTCTGGTTGCGCAGGGGAAGGTGCGAGTCCTTGAAACCAGTCGCGGAGTGACCATAGAAATCAACGACAGCATTCTGTTCTCGCCAGGGCAGGCCTTGATTCAGCCGCCGCTGGCACGGGCCATGGAGGCGGTGGCCGAGGTGCTGGTGGGGACCGATTTCCCGATTACCATCGAAGGGCACACCGACGACGTGCCGATCAGCAATACACAGTTCCCTTCCAACTGGGAGCTCTCGGCGGTGCGCGCTACGACCGTTCTGCGCCTCTTCGCGGCAGCCGGGATCGCGGCGCCCCGGCTGACCGCGATTGGCTATGCCGATACGCGCCCGGTCGAGCCGAATGCACTGGCGGACGGGCGAGCGCGCAATCGTCGGGTCTCGATTCTGATCGACTCGGCGATCCCGGAAAAAGGCACCGAGGTCGATCTGCAGGGGCAGGGCGAGAGCGCCGCGGTGGCCGTCGATCCGACGCCAGCGGAAGCACCAGTACCACCGGCAAGTACTGCAGCTCCGCGGCAGCTGCCAGCACGTTAGGCACTATCGCTGATGCGGCGGCCGCTGGGGGGCGCGCTTTGTCCGTCCGGGCCATACAGATTGCTGGCCGCGTTGCTTCCCAGGAGCACTTCGAGCGCCTGCGTATTGTTCTGCATGCGTTCCTGGATCAGTTCGCCATTGGCGCGATTCAGTTCGCGCGCCTGGGCGGCGACGGCCAACAAGACCGACCAGGCGCTGTGAACGCTTTTTTCTACGGGGTGCGCAGCAAACCAGGCGGCTATTCCCGCGCGATCATTGGGCAGGCCGCTGGCGGCCAGCAAGCGTTTGCGTTGGGCGGCGAGCCTTGCCAGTTCGGCGGCGACATTGTTCTTTTGGCGGACGAGACCGAGAAGGTCGTCCACTTCGCCTTTGACCAGCATTTGCTGTTCGCGCTCGAGCAGGGCGACAAAGCTCTGCGCTGCGGCGATCTCGCTGTCGACGGTCTGCGCGAAGTCGGCACTTGCGCTGCGCTCGCCGACCTCGCTTCCCTCTGGTTTCGCGGCCATTGGCTTGGCGGCCGTCAGGTCTGCCGTTGCGAACCGATCAGTTCGCTGGCCGACTCGATCAGGCGGTCGGCAATGGCTTCGGCGTTGATCGTGAAGCGACCCTCGGCGATAGCCTGTTTGATCTCGGCAACGCGGGTGGCATCATAGGCCGGGGCCTCCCCCGACGAATGCAGATGGGTTGCCAATTCACTGAGATGCACTTCGGCAGCCGCGTTGCTGGTCGGTTTGCTGATGTTGCCGCGCGTGCGGGTGTCACTGCTGACGGTGGCGCTGGCCGTCGTGCTGGTGCTGTCGATCTTCACGGTGTTGCCCCTTGAGCGGTTGTTCTCAATTCATCTATCGGCGCAGAACGGCAAAACTTTAACATTATTTTCAGCAACATCTTGCAGCTAGCTCAATAGCTCACTTCAACGATGCCGCCGGGACGTGCGACTCCGCTGACGACCTGCCCGGAAGCGGTGCTTACCCGGACGATCTCACCGTCGCTGGCGTTGTTGAGAGCCTTGCCCTCGTTGCTGACCGAGAAACCCGCGCCTTTCGACTGCAGCTTTACGCTTTGTCCCTGCTGCACTGCCAAGGGCGCGGTGAGCAGGTCGTTGCGCAGGGGTTGGCCGGCCGCGACGCCGTTCTTGACCGTTTTGCCGATGGCCTGCGCCGGGTCGGTCACGATGCTGGCCGGCAGACTGCCGAGATCGCCCTGTTGCGCAAAGACGTCGGCGGCGCTGATTACCTGGCCACGATTGAGCTGCCGCGCCGTGACCAGGTAGCTTCCGGAGATTCTGATCTGCACCGGCACATAGATCGTCCATGCCTCGGGTGCCAGGCAACGTACGCCGATGGTGGTTCTTCCCCAGAGCCGACTACCCTGCGGCAGGAAGGGCTCGTAAGCGCTACATGGCGCCTCCTGCGCGTGCTGGTCGAGACGACCGATGCTATAGCTTGCCTTGCCCGGCAAGCCCTGGGTCTGAAGGCGCAGATAGTTGTCGAGAGCGGCACTCAGTGACTCCTGCGCGCCGACCCCGCTGCTCGCGGCGGCGAGAAGAAGAACGAGCAGCGATCTGGCAAGGCGGGTGGCGCGATGGGTGACGAGCTTCGAGATAGGCATCGCGTCATTCTGCCTGATTCCGGCGGCCCCGCGAAGCGGCCCGGAGATGAATGCCTGGCGTGGAAGGCGGCAAAATTTGCCGTGGGGCCGGCAAATGCCGGTCGGCGGCTGCGGCAGAGCGCTGGCAAATGCTTGCCGGCTCGCCACCAAAGGAGGTGGCACGGCTATTGCTTGTTGACTGTTCACGAGAACAGGACACGGAGGGCACGCTGATGGTCGGCAAAATCCAGGATTCGCTTTCCTTCCAGCTGCAGGCATTGACCCTGCGCGCCGAGCGGCAGCAGGTGCTGGCCGGTAATATTGCCAACGCCGATACGCCGCATTACCAGGCACGCGACTTTGATTTCGCAAGCACCCTGCAGCAGGCGGTCAGTGGTCGTGAGCAGGCGGGTCTGCGTCTGGCGACCCTGGGCTTGGCCACCACTTCCCCGCAGCATTCGCCGGGCAGGGCGGCAGCCGATCCCCTGCAGCTGCTCTATCGGCAGCCGACGCAGGCCAGTGCCGATGGCAACACGGTGGACATGGATGTCGAGCGGGCGCAGTTTGCCGAGAATTCCTTCTTCTACGAAGCGGGCCTGACTTTTCTTTCCGGGCGCATCAATACCTTGCGCACGGCGATCCAGGGGCAATAAGCGATGAGTGTTTTCAACACCTTCAAAGTGGCCGGTAGCGCCATGACCGCGCAGGCGCTGCGCCTCAACGTGGTGGCCAGCAACTTGGCCAATGCGGATAGCGTGATCAGTTCCGACGGCAAACCGTATCGCGCCAAGCAGGTGGTGTTCGCGGCGACGCCGATGGGCAGCGGGGCGGCGCAGGGCGTCCGGGTGACGCAGGTCGTCGAGGACAGCAGCCCTGGACGCCTGCTCTATGACCCGCGTAATCCGGCGGCCGACGAAAGCGGCTACGTGACCATGCCCAATGTGAGCGTGGTCGACGAGATGACCAACATGATCTCGGCGTCGCGCGCCTACCAGACCAACGCCGAAGTCATGAATACCGCCAAACAATTGCTGCTCAAGACGCTGGCGCTTGGCCAGTAGTCACGACGACACCCTGGAGAAAGAAACAATGGAAAGCGTGCAATCGGGCACTTCAAGCAGTGACATCCTGGCGTCGCTCAACGCTCAGACCAAGTCCGGCAACAATCAGCTGCTGTCGACGACCGAGGAGGTCCAGAATCGCTTTCTCAAACTACTGGTAACGCAGTTGAAGAACCAGGATCCGCTCAACCCGCTCGACAACGCGGCGGTCACCTCCCAGATTTCGCAGATCAATACCGTGACCGGCATCGAGCGGCTGAATACGACGCTCGAGACTTTGCTCAGTACCTTCAACGAGGGACAGGCCATGCAGGCCGCCGGGCTGATCGGCAAGAACGTCCTGGTCGGCGGGTCCGGGCTGGCTCTGGTCAATGGTCAGGCGAATGGCGGGGTCAATCTTGCCGCGCCTGCCGACAACGTGACGCTGACGATTTTCGGGGCTGGCGACAACGTCATTCAGAGCGAGCGCCTCGGCGCCCGTGACGCCGGTAGCTTTGCGTTCACCTGGGATGGGATGACTGCGCAGGGCATCCCAGCGCCAGATGGCACTTATCGTTTCACGGTGAACGCGGTGCGCGGTAGTGAAACGGTGGCCGCTGAGGCTCTGCAGATTGGCACGGTAAATGCTTTGGTTAGAGAAAAAGGCAGCTATCAGCTCGACCTGGGTGGGCTGGGCCGGGTCGCTTTCGACAAGGTTCAACAGATTCTCTAGGCGTAGGAGAAAAGGATGAGTTTTCAGCAGGGTTTGAGCGGTCTGAACGCGGCGTCTTCGTCGCTGGACGTGATCGGCAACAATATTTCCAACTCCAGCACGGTTGGTTTCAAGAGCGGCAGCGCGAATTTCTCGGACATCTACGCTGCGTCGCTGGGCATCGTCTCCGGTGCCAAGATCGGTATCGGCGTCGGCATCGGGGCAGTTCAGCAGCAGTTTACGCAGGGCAATCTGACGACCACCAACAACCCGCTCGATCTGGCGCTCAATGGTGGCGGCTTCTTTCGCCTGAGCGACGAAGGTGCCATCAGCTACACCCGAAACGGTCAGTTTCACATCGACAATGACGGTTATGTGATCAACGACCAGCGCGCTCGCCTGACCGGTTACCCGGTCGCCGCCAACGGTGCAATCACCCCTTCCAACCCGATCGAGCTGCAGATTTCGGCAGGCCAGATCGCCCCGCGTGCGAGCAGTGACCCGCTCGCCGGAGAACTGCGGGCGGTGCTCAATCTCGACTCGCGCGACTCGGCTCCGGCCATCTCTCCATTCGACTATAGCGATCCGGAAACCTACAATTTTTCCACCGCATTGACGGTTTTCGACACCCTCGGCGTGGTGCACAACATGACGACGTTCTACGTTCTCAATGGCCCGACGGCACCTGGCCAGTGGACCGTGCATGCCACCCTCGATGGCGCGGATCCGAAAGTCGTGGAGGGCGGGAATCTGATCTTCAACACTTCGGGTGCGCTCGACCCGGCCTCGGCGTTGCGGGATCTGCCGTCCTGGAGTCTGACCACCGGTGCCGTATCGCCGTGGTCGCCGGGGAAAATGGATTTCACCGGTACCACCCAGTACGGCAGCGGTTCGAACGTCGATCGCCTGACGCAGGGAGGTTTCACTTCGGGCAGCCTGGTCGGGGTGGGTGTGAACGCCGATGGCATCGTCCAGGGGCGTTACAGCAATGGCCAGACGCGCAACATGGGGCAGGTGGTGCTGGCCTCGTTTGCCGATCCGAACGGGCTCTTGAGCCTGGGCAACAACCAGTGGAGCCTGACCTCGCTGTCCGGGCCGGAGCTGATTGGTGCGCCGGCCTCGGGCAGTCGCGGGGTGATTCAGTCGGCGGCAGTCGAAGATTCGAACGTCGATCTGACCAAGCAACTGGTGGACATGATCACCGCTCAGCGCAACTACCAGGCCAATGCACAGACCATCAAGACCCAGGATCAGATCATGCAGACGCTGGTCAATCTGCGCTGATGGCTGTTGAGCTCGAGCGAAGGACTGGGGAGTAGCCATGGACCGCCTGATCTACACGGCGATGAGTGGTGCCAAGCAGGTCGTTCTGCAGCAGGCTGGCGTCGCCCAGAATCTCGCCAATGCCACGAGCACCGGCTATCGGGCGATGGAGCATCGCTTCCGCGCCGTGCCGGTGCTGGGCGAAGGTGCGCCGACCCGGGCATTCGTCGCCGACGCCGCGGTGGCTGATGTTTTCGAAGAGGGGCCGATCGCGGTCACCGGTCGGCCGCTCGACGTGGCGGTAGATGGCAATGGCTGGATTGCCGTGCAGGCTGCGGACGGGCGTGAGGCCTACACCCGTGCCGGCAATCTCAAGACCGACGCCAATGGCATGCTGCAGACCAGCACCGGCTTGAATGTCGTCGGTGAAGGTGGACCGATCTCGCTGCCGCCCGACAACAATATTGTCATCGCTACTGACGGAACGGTGTCGAGCATTCCGCGCCTGGGTGCCGGGGCCGTCAACAGTGTCAACGTGGTGGGCCGGATCAAGCTGGTCAATCCACCGGAAAACGATCTCGTGCGCGGCGATGACGGCCTCTTCCGGACGCGCAACGGCGTCGGCGCTCCTGCCGACGAGGACGTCAAGCTGGTGCCCGAGGCGCTCGAGGGGAGCAACGTCAACTCGGTTGAAGCGATGGTCAGAATGATCAGCCTCGCTCGCCAGTTCGAGATGCAGATCAAGATGTTGCAGACGGCCGACAGCAATGCGCAGGCGGCCAGCCAGATTCTCTCCATGAACCGCTGATAGGACAGGACAAGCATGATCCGCTCACTGTGGACCGCCAGTACCGGCCTTACTGCCCAACAGGTGCAGATTGACGTCATTGCCAACAACCTGGCCAACGTCAGCACCAATGGTTTCAAGCAGGCACGCGGGATTTTTGCCGATCTGCTTTATCAGACCCTGCGTCAGCCAGGTGCCCAGTCCTCGCAGACGACGCAGATTCCGGACGGGCTGCAGATCGGTCTGGGCGTAAATCCCGTTTCCACGGGGCGAATTTTCACCCAGGGTGCTCTTCAGCAAACCGGTAACAGTCTCGACATGGCCATCGACGGGGCGGGCTTCTTTCAGGTCCTGCTGCCCGACGGGACCACCGCCTACACGCGTGATGGTTCGTTTCAGAAGGACAATCAGGGGCAGATCGTGACCACCAGCGGCAATCCGCTGCAACCGGCGATCACCATTCCCGAGAATGCCTTGACGGTGACCGTCGGTACCGATGGCGTGGTCAGCATCACCCAGCCGGGGACTCCAGCCACGGTGCAGATCGGCATCGTCCAGGTAGCCACCTTCATCAACAATGGTGGCCTGCAGAGCGTTGGCGACAATCTCTATCTGGAGACTGCGTCGAGTGGCACGCCGACGCCGAATACCCCGGGCAACAATGGCTCGGGGGTGGTGGTACAGAACTACGTCGAAGCCTCCAACGTCAATGCCGCGCAGGAGTTGGTACTGATGATCCAGACCCAAAGGGCGTACGAACTGAATTCGAAAGTGGTGGCGGTCTCCGATCAGATGCTGGCGCGTCTGACGCAGCTGTAAGGGCCTGATGATGAGCACTGGCCGGGTGAACAAGACAGCGCTGTTGCTGCTCCCCGTGGTACTGCTGATGGCCGCGTGCACCACCGTGCCGCCCACCAATATCCACCAGCCGATGACTGCGCGCCCGCAGTACCGCAGTGATGCGCTGGCGGCCAATCTGGCAGCGACCGGCAGCATTTATCAGGCGGGGGCCTCGAGAACCCTGTTCGAAGATCGCCGCGCGCGTTATGTCGGCGACACGATCACGGTGACCATCAGCGAGAACAACAACGCGGCGACCAAATCGAATACCAACGTCAGCAAGACCGGTAGCATCAGTGCCACCGCCGGCCCGTTCGCCGGTTCGCCGGCCAACTGGTTCCGGCCCGGGGAGCTGAACGCCAGCAGCAGCAATGTCGCCGCCGGCAAAGGCGATTCGGCGGCCAACAACGTGTTCACCGGCACCATTACGGTGACCGTCATCGAGGTCTTGCCGAACGGCAATCTGCTGGTTTCCGGCGAGAAGCAGGTGGCGATTGGTCAGGGGCAGGAATACATCCGGCTTTCGGGTATCGTCAATCCGTATTTCGTCAACGCCGCCAATACCATCCCCTCGTCACAGATTGCCGATGCACGCATCGAATACAAGGAGAGCGGTGCGATCAGCGAAGCGCAGGTGATGGGCTGGCTGGCACGATTCTTCCTTACCGTCTTGCCATTCTAAGGAGAACACAGTGGCCCCGACTTTCGCCAGGCACACCGGCAAAATGCAGCGCCGTCCGGCCGTTTTTGCCGCGCTCGCCGGTTTGCTCGCCCTGGCCTTGCTGAGTTTTCCGGTAGCGGCCGAACGGATCAAGGATCTGGCCTCGGTACAGGGCGTGCGTAGCAACCAGTTGGTCGGCTACGGGCTGGTCGTCGGCCTGGACGGAAGCGGTGACCAGACCACGCAAACGCCGTTTACCACCCAGAGCATCATCAACATGCTGGCGCAGCTGGGCACCACCCTGCCGACGACGCAATCCCTGCAACTGAAGAACGTTGCTGCAGTAATGGTGACCGCGAATCTACCGTCGTTTGCCAGGATCGGGCAGGTCATCGACATTACCGTATCGTCGATGGGCAACGCCAAGAGCCTGCGTGGTGGGACGCTGGTGATGACGCCGCTGAAAGGCGCCGATGGTCAGATCTACGCGCAAGCCCAGGGCAATGTACTGGTCCCTGGGGTTGGCGCGGGCTCCGCGGGCAGTCGGGTGACGATCAATCACCTGCTTGCCGGCCGTATCGTCGGCGGCGCAACCGTCGAGCGCGAAGTGCCGACAGCCCTGGGGCAGGGCCCCTTCGTTCACTACGAGATGCGGACGACCGACTTCGGGACGACGCAGCGCGTGGTCGAGGTGATCAACCGCGCCATCGGTCCCGGCACCGCGCAGGCGCTCGATGGTCGGCGGGTGCAGGTGATCGCCCCTGAAGACGCGAACAGTCGGGTGGCTTTCCTGGGGCACCTGGAGAGTCTCGAAGTACGGCCGAGCAAAGGAATCGCCAAGGTGATCATCAACCCGCGCACCGGCTCGGTGGTGATGAACCAGATGGTGACCATCGAATCCTGCGCGGTCGCGCACGGCAACCTTTCGGTGGTTATCAATACCGAACAGCAAGTCAGTCAGCCGAATGCGCTGGCGACGGGGCAGACGGTCACCACTACGCAGAGCGAGATCGAGATCAAGCAGGGGGGCGGATCCTTGATGTCGCTGAAGGCGGGTGTGAATCTCGCTGATGTCGTCAAGGCGATCAATGCGCTCGGTGCCGGACCACAGGATCTGCTTTCCATCCTGCAGTCCATGAAAGCGGCCGGCGCCTTGCGTGCCGAGCTCGAGATCATCTGAGTCCTCTTTCAAGACGCCCATCCCACCATCCCATCCGCCCATGAAATCAATCACCCTTGCCAGCGATACTGCCAACACTCGCCTGGCCATCGACCCCGCAGCGGCCGCCGATCTGCGCGCCCGGCTCGCTCAGGATTCGCAAGGCGGCATGAAGCAGGTAGCACGGCAGTTCGAGGGCATGCTCCTGCAGTTATTGCTAAAAAGCATGCGTGATGCGACGACCAGTGGCGGCATGCTGGACAGCCAACAAGGCAGCTTCTTTACCGCCCTTGGCGATCAGCAAATGGCCCTGAACCTGGCCACCCAAATGCCCATGGGTCTGGCAGAATTGATCGAACAACAGCAGTCGGGGCGAGCGGCCAAGGGCGGCGAAGCCGAGGCCACGCATTCAACCAGCGCAACTCTCGACGCCTTGCAGCAGTCCTTGAGCGCCCTTTCGCCGGCAACTGCGGCGGGCTATCTCGGTGGCGCTCGCCACCGGACGGGGTTGCTGGCGAGCGCGGCGGGCAGCAGTCGCGCAGCAGCGCTGGCCGCGGAATCGCCTTCGGCGCCACGTGACTTTGTCGATCGTGTCTGGCCACACGCCCAGGCAGCGGCCGCAGCCACCGGTGTCCCTGCACGTTTCCTGGTCGCCCACTCGGCGCTGGAGAGTGGCTGGGGACGGCGCGAGATCAGCCGTGCCGATGGTTCGCCGAGTTTCAACGTCTTCGGGATCAAGGCCGGGCGCAACTGGTCGGGGGCGACGGTTGAGGTCGACACGACGGAGTTTGTCAATGGCGTCGCGCAGTCCGAACGGGCGACGTTTCGCGCCTATGCCTCCTACGCCGAGGCGTTTCGCGACTACGCCGAGCTGCTCTCGAGCAAGCCACGCTATGCGGGCGTGCTTGGCCAGCAGGATGGCGTACAGTTCGCGCGTTCATTGCAGGAGGCTGGCTACGCGACGGACCCGATGTACGCCGACAAGCTGGCGCGCATCATTGCCGGCAACACCCTGCGCCAGGCCTTGTCCGGCTAGGCGCTCGATGGCGCGGGTCGACGATCGCCTAAACATTCGCGCTCTCCTGCCGTTAACAGAATAATCAAAAGGAGTTCACCGCATGGGCTCAGGAATCATCAATACCGCAGTGACCGGTCTGCACGTGGCTCAGTATGGGCTACTGACCACCGAACACAATATCGCCAACGTCAATACCCCTGGCTTCTCGCGGCAGAGGAGCATCCAGGAGAGCAATGCCGGCTTGCTGACCGGCGCCGGCTATGTTGGGCAGGGTGCGAACGTGGCAACGGTCGAGCGCATGTACAGTCGTTTTCTGACCGAGCAGGTGGAGCGTTCGCAGAGCAGCGCTAGTGAACTCGAGACCTACTACGCCCAAATCAGCCAGATCGATGATTTGCTCGCCGATCCGGGCACTGGTCTGTCGCCAGCGCTGCAGGCGTTCTTCGCCAGCGTTCAGGACCTTGCCGCCAATCCTTCGCTGTTGCCGAACCGCCAGGCGATGGTCTCGGCGGCGCAGTCACTGAGCGCCCGCTACCAGTCCTTGAGCGATCAACTGGCCGCGATGTACGATGGCATCAACAGTGGAATCACGGCTGCCGTCGCCAGCGTCAATTCCTACGGCGAACAGATCGCTTCACTGAACGGCCGCATTGCGGTTGCCGAAGCTTCGACCGGCCAGCCGCCGAACGACTTGCTCGATACGCGCGACCAGATGGTGCTCGAACTGAACCAATTGATCCGTACGCGAACGACGACCAATACCGATGGCAGCTACAACGTCTTCGTCGGCAGCGGCCAGCAACTGGTTGTCGGCTCACAGCTGATCGGTATGGCGACCATGGCGTCGAGCGCCGATTCCTCCCGGCTGGTGGTCGGTTTGCGAACCGCGGCCGGGGTCCAGGAGATGCCGGCGTCCTTGATCAGCGGCGGCAGTCTGAGCGGCTTGCTGGCTTTTCGCAGCGAGTCGCTGGATAGGGCGAGCAACGATCTGGGCAGCAACGCGGCTTCGCTGGCCTTGACCTTCAATGCGCAACACGCGCTCGGTCAGGATTTCTTCGGTCAGTCGCAGCTCGCCTCGTCGCCGCCGACCAGCTTTACGCCGCAGTTCTTTTCGGTTTCTCCGCCAGTGGTGATCGGCAACACCCGGAATCCGCCGGATAGCCCCCTGGTCAGCGCTGCTTTCGTCAGTCCGCAGCCGTTCAATGGCAATTTCTACGCCGATCTGGGTAACAGTGACTACCGACTCAATGCCGACGGCGCTGGCCTCACCCTGACTCGCCTGACGGACAACAAGCAATGGTCGGGGGTCGACCTGGCGGCGGTGAATGCACAGCTGAGCAGCGATCCACAGGGTTTTGAGCTGGCTTCACCGGGGGCCCTGGTGGCGGGTTCCAGCTATCTGATTCAGCCGACGCGGGGAGCGGCTCGCGGCATCGCCGTGAATCCAGCGTTGATCGCCGACTCGCGTCTGATCGCCGCTGCCGGGCCGTTGCGGGCCGCCGTCGGCACGGCCAATACCGGTACGGCCACCATTTCATCGGGCCAGGCCGGCCCCGGCTATCAGGATGCCGTTGCCGGATTGCCGATCAGTCTGGAATACAATGCGGGCGAACTGCGCAACTTTCCGGTCGGTGCGCGGGTGTCGATCGATGGTGCCGCGCCGGTGGACATCACCGCCAGCGACCAGGGCATTGCTTACAGCAGCGGTGCAACGGTCACCCTGGTGGGCTCGGCCAGCGTCAGTCCGCCCACCGGCTTCAGCTTCGTGATAACCGGTTTGCCCAATAATGGCGACCGCTTCACGGTCGAGATCAACAGCGGGGCCACGGCCGATGGGCGCAACGCGCTGACCCTTGCGCAGCTGCAAACGCAGCACACGATGTCCGGGCAGACGGCTTCCTATCAGGACGCTTACGCGCGCCTGGTGAGCGAAACCGGCAACAAGACACGCCAGTTACAGGTCAGCTCCGATGCGCAACAGAACTTGTTGGCGCAGGCACAAGCCAGTCGCGACTCGCTTTCGGCGGTCAACCTCGACGAGGAGGCAGCGAACCTCATTCGCTATCAGCAGGCCTACCAGGCATCGGCCAAGGCATTTCAGATTGGCGCTTCCCTGTTCGATACGATTCTCGAACTGGCGGCTTAATGTGAAAGTCGCGCAAGCGACTCACGAACCTCCCTTCTCCCCTTGCGGGAGAAGGGGCAGGGGAAGAGGGAAACGGTCATGACTTTCATGATTCGGGGTATCTCGACATGTCATGACCGTTAATGTGAAAGTCGCGCAAGCGACTCACGAACCTCCCTTCTCCCCCTGCGGGAGAAGGGCCGGGGGGAAAACGGTCATGACTTTCATGATCTGGGGTGTCACGACTGTCATGACCGTTAAGGAGACTTAGATGCGGATCAGCAGCAATCAACTTTATGATGCCGGTGTGCGCGGCATGGAGCGCAACCAGAGCCAGCTGCTCAAGCTGCAGGAGCAGATTTCAAGCGGCCGGCGAATTCTCACACCGGCCGACGATCCGATCGGCGCGGCGCGAGCGCTGACCGTCACGCAGACTCGTGAGGTCGCCGCTCAGTACGCGCGTAACCAGGGCGCGGCCGCTGATCGCCTGGGACTGGTCGACAGTCAGCTCGGCGCGGCGACCGATCTCCTGCAGAGCGTTCGTGAGCGCGTCATTCAGGCCGGGAACACGATTCTCAGTGACAGCGACCGCCAGGCCGTGGCCAGCGAACTCGAGGCACGTTTCGCGGAGCTGTTGGGAATTGCCAACAGCAAGAATGCCGAGGGCGATTATCTCTTTGCCGGTCACCAGGGCGCGACGACGCCCTTTGTGCTCAGCGCGGCGACATCGTCGGCGGCACCGACCTCGGTCAGCTATTTCGGTGACGATGGCGAGCGTCTGATGCAGGTCGGGCCGGCACAGCAGATGCCGAGCAGCGTTGCCGGCAGCGATCTGTTCATGAACATCCGTGAAGGTAATGGCAGCTTCCTGGCCGCTGCTGGCGGTGACGGCGGCACCCTTGCCAATAAGGGGGCCGGGGTCATTGACGGCGGCTCGGTGCTTGACCCGCAGAAGTGGCAGCGCGCCCTGAACTCGGATTTCTGGCAGGGAAGCAGCAATCAGGCGCTGGAAATAAGATTCTCGTCGGTCGCCGGGAGCAGTCATTACCAGCTGTTCGACGTCTCGACGTCGCCGCCACCGGCCGCCGCTTTGCCGGCCAGGTCAGTCACTGAGCTGCTGCCATTTACTTCCGGACAGGCTATTCCGCTGCTGAGCAGTGCGCCGGCGGCCGACTTTGGCGCACAGGTGGTGATCAACGGCCTGCCGGCCGATGGCGACCGCTTCAGCGTCACGCCGAGTGGTAACAAGAGCGTCTTCCAGACGATGCAGGAGCTGATCGGCCTGCTGAACTCCCCGCTCGGTTCGAGCCAGGCGAGGACAGAGTTCACCAGCCAGCTGGCAGGACATCTGAACCATCTCGACCAGGCGCAGGCCAACGTCAGCCGCGTGCAGGCATCGGTCGGCGCACGCCTGCAGGCACTGGATGGTCTGAGCAGCAACTCGGCGGCGGTCGATATCCTGCATCAGCAGAGCCTGTCGGCTCTTCAGGACCTGGATTATGCGCAAGCGCTCTCGGACTTCACGCGTCAGCAGTTGAGTCTCGAAGCCGCCCAGAAGTCCTTTGTCACGATCAGTGGCTTGAGCCTGTTCAGCTATCTGTAAGTGATCAACATGCCCAGGCTCCTCCCGGCCGGTCTTTTTCTCGCGACCCTGTTGGCGGGCTGTGGCACGGTCGACGTGCAGCCGCCCGCGCGGGCGGTGAGCAATCCCCCGGACAGCCGCTATGCGCAGTCGCCCGATCCGACCGTCAGCGTCGAGCCTGGCAAGGCTATCGCCCTGGTCGGGGCGGTGGGCTATGCCGCCTCCGCCTATACCGGGCCGGCGGCGAATCTGGGCATGGCCGCTGCCGGCGCGATCATCGCCTATGTGGTTTACGATCCGCTGGCACCGAACTGGACTATCGAAGAGCAGATGGTCGCTAGCGACACCTACCTGCTGTCGATGCGCGCCAAGAGTTTCCGCACTGGCGGCGATGGTGAGTCCGGATTGATCCTCAAGCGACGAGCGCTACAGTTGCAGCGCAAACATGGCTTCCTGGGCTTCCGGATTCTCGACTATTCCGAGGGTGTCGAGTCGAGCACGCCTTTTACGCATCGCTACGCGGAAGGCACGTTCCAACTGGTCCGAAGTGATCCTGAGAAGGTGGATTAGCGCGCGGCTGGCGAGAAATTGCCGAGCATGGCCTGCAGCCCGTACTCAAAAATCTGCTGTATGGGTTGGCTCAGATACGACAGACCGAACACCAGTCCGGCGAAGCCGAGAGTGATGGTCAGCGGAAAGCCGATGACGATCAGGTTGAGTTGCGGCGCGGCGCGGCTGAGGATGGCCAGCGCCAGGTTGGTGACTAGCAGCGCGACAAGAATGGGGAGCGCCAGGAGCAGGCCCGACGAGAAGATCAGCGCACCGGAACGCGCCAGCTGCAACCAGCTGCCCGTTTCCGGCAGTGCTGCACCGATGGGGATGGCGGTAAAGCTGTGCGTCAAGGTGGCGATGACCATCAGGTGGCCGTTGATGGCCATGAAAATCAGCAGTGCCAGCAGCCCCAGGAACTCCGAGACCACCCCGGTCTGACCGGCGGTCAGTGGGTCGTAGGCGGTGGCGAAGCCGAGGCCCATCTGCAGGCTGATCATGCTGCCCGCCAGGTCGACTGCGGCGAGCACCAGGCGTACGGCGAAACCCATGGCAAAGCCGATGAGCATTTGTTGCGCGAGGATCAGCAGACCTGCACCCGACGCCGGGTCGACGGCGGGCATCGGCGGCAGCGCCGGGGCGATGGCCAGGGTGATCGCCAGGCCAAGGATCAGCCGGATGCGGACGGTCAGGGCGGGGTTATTGAACGGCGGCGCGCTGACCAGGACGGCGAGGACGCGTGCCAGCGGGAAGAAGAAGGCGACGATCCAGGCGTTGATCTCGGCCGAGCTCAGGCTGATCATCGCTGGCCTAGCCGACCAGTAGAGGAATGCTTTCGAACAGTCGGCGCACGTAGTCGACCATCAGCCCCAGCATCCACGGGCCGGCCAGGAGCAGGATCAGGAATACCCCGACCAGCTTGGGAATGAAGGACAGTGTCTGCTCGTTGATCTGCGTCGCGGCCTGAAAAACACTGACGATCAGGCCAATCAGCAGCGCCGCGAGGAGCAGTGGCGCGGCCAGCAGCAAGGTCATCTCGACCGCCTGGCGTCCAATATCCATGACCAGTTCGGGCGTCATGTGGCGAAACTGGCCACCAGTGAGCCGAGGATCAGATGCCAGCCGTCGACGAGCACGAAGAGCATCAGCTTGAAGGGCAGGGCGATCATCACCGGCGACATCATCATCATGCCCATCGACATCAGCACGCTGGCGACGACCATGTCCACGATCAGGAAGGGAATGAAGATGATGAAGCCGATCTGGAACGCCGTTTTCAGCTCGCTGGTGACGAAGGCCGGGACCAGCAGACGCATCGGAATGTCGTCGGCAGACTGGAAGCGGGGCGCGTTGGCCATGCGCGCGAAGAGCGCGATATCCGTTTCGCGCGTCTGCTTGAGCATGAACTTGCGCAGCGGTACGGCGCCGCGTTCGATCGCCTGCAGGTAGGTGATCTTGTTTTCCGACAGCGGTTGATAGGCTTCGCTATAGACGCTGTCGAGCACTGGCGACATGATGAAAAAAGTCAGGAAAAGCGCCAGACCGAGCAGCACCTGATTGGGCGGTGAGGTTTGCGTCCCCAGCGCATGCCTGAGCAGCGACAGGACAATGATGATCCGGGTAAAGCTGGTCATCATCAGCAGCGCTGCCGGGATGAAGGTCAGTGCCGTCAGCGTCAGCAGGGTCTGCACCGACAGCGTGAAGGTCTGGCTGCCAGCCGCGCCCGGGGTGCTGGTCAGCGCCGGCAGGCCGCCGGCCTGGGCCCAGGCCGCCAGCGGCGCGAGCAAACCCAGCACCGCCAGTAGCGCGAGCAGGAAGCCACCGCGGCTGCGTCTAGCGGCCTTCATTCTTGCGCTCGGCGACCTGCTTGAGCCATTGCGAGAAAGGCTTTTCGCCGTCGCCGGTCGATGGCAACTCACCTTTCGGTAGCGTATGCAAGGTTCGAATCTGGCCCGGCACCAGGCCGACAACGAGCCAGGTATCACCAACCTCGACCAGCACGATGCGTTCTCTGCTGCCGATGATCAGACCGCCAACGACGCGCATCGGGCCATTGCTGCCGAAACCACGGCCGCCGTTGAGCCGGCGCAGAAAGTAGGCGGCCAGAAACAGAACAGCGATGACCAGGGCCAGTCCGAGAACGCTTTGCAGCATCGTCGCCAGCGACAGGCCAGGGGGCTCGGGAAGCGCGGTCTGCGCCAGCGTGCTGCCCGAAAACAGCGCGCACAGCAGCCAGCACGCATTAAGCGTCGGGTGGTAAACAAAGGGCTTGAGGTGTCGAAGCAAGAGGGGCCGCCGGCTCAGAATGCTGCTCGCTATCTTAAAGCAAGCGTGGCGAAGCGCATACGCCGTGCTTCGCAAAGTTCGTTGGGGAAGGGCCGCTTCGCGAAAGGCTGGCAGTGTGCGGGTGATCTATTTCAGTCGCAGCAGAGAAGCCGGGGTGGTCTTGCTCACGCTCCAGGCGACGGTTCACCGCTCTCTTTCGACGCGCTGCCGCCGGCTTCGGCCGCGCAGGAGAAAGCGGCCGGGGTCGACGGCGTCGACCAGATCATCGGGCAGCGGCAGGGGGGCGGCGGTGACCATGCAGGCGAGCAGTTCGCCGGCGAGAGCCGACCAGACGATGCCGCGGGCGCCGAAGCCGTTGATCAGGTAGAGACCTGGCAGGCGCGGCATTTCGGAGAGTGCTCGGGAGGGGGCGTCGGGGTCGATCGCTGCGGCGTCGCCAATGGCGCCGATCATCGGCAGGCGATCGGGGGATAGTGGGCGGAAGCCGACGCGGCCGGCAAGGTCGCGTGCCTGAATCCCATTGCCGTAGCCGGGCAGGATGAAGTCGAGTTTGGCCAGGTTTTCGGCGTGGTCGCTTTCGCGCAGCGCGGCTTCGCCATCATCGACGCTGAAAGTGGCGCCAGCGCAGCGCAGGCCGTCGATGGCTGGAGTCACGTAGCCGAGGCGGCAGACGACGACGTCAGGCGCCGACCCTGCTGTTGCGGCGAGATGTGAAACCTGTCCGCGGGCGGCGCGCAGGGGCAGATGGGCGGTAACGGCGAAATGTCGGGCGGTCGTCGCATTGGCGAGGATCAGTACCGGTGCTGCGGCGATGACGTCGCCGGCGGCGTTGCGGGCGCGCCAGAGATCGGCCGGGCGGTCGATCTGCGCCACCGCAGCGGCGTAGTGGGCAGTGATGGCTGTGGCGTAGCGGGCGAGATTGGCGCGGCACAGCGACCCCGGATCGACCCAGCCTCCGCCGGGGAACCACCAGCCGCCGCTGGCCACCGGCCAGGCGGCGAGTTTCCGCGCCTGCTGACGATCGACGAAGTAGAGTTGATCGGCTGCCGCCTTCCGGATCTCGACGACCCGTTGCTGGGTGGCCGCGTGCGTTTCGTCGCGGGCCAGATGCAGGACGCCCGTCTGTCCCCAGCGCAGGGCTTGGCCGGCGGCGGTCAAGGCTGCGAAATGGCGGCAGGCGTGTTCGAAGCCGGCCCGGGTCAGCCGCGCCAGGCGGTTATCGTCGAGCGAGGGCAGCGGGCGCAAGACGCCGGCGACGTTGCCCGAGGCGCCCTGGGCGGGCGCGTGGGCGCGCTCGATGAGGTCGATTTTCCAGCCGCGCGCGGCCAGGCGTTCGGCGGCGCTGCTGCCGGCCAGGCCGGCGCCGATGACGATTGCGTGCTGGTTCATGGCCGGCTGGGCAGGCGATCTACTCGGGTCGCATTTGCGGGAAGAGGATCACGTCGCGAATGTTCGCCGAGTCGGTGAGCAGCATGATCAGGCGGTCGATGCCGATGCCGCAACCGGCGGTTGGCGGCAGGCCGTATTCGAGCGCGCGGACGTAGTCGGCGTCGTAGTACATCGCTTCCTCGTCGCCGGCGTCCTTGGCTTTGGCCTGTTCGAGAAAACGGGCCGCCTGATCCTCGGGGTCGTTCAGCTCGGAGAAGCCGTTGGCGATTTCGCGGCCGGCGATGAACAGCTCGAAGCGCTCGGCGATTTCCGGGTTGCTGTCGCTGCGTCGGGCCAGGGGGCTGACCTCGGCCGGGTAGTCGATGATGAACGTCGGGTCCCACAGGCCGGCTTCGGCGGTCTCTTCGAAGAGCAGTAGCTGCAGGGTGCCGAGGCCGGCGGTAGCAGCCACCTCGACTTTCATCTCGCTCAGCTTCGCGCGCAGCCAGGCGGCGTCATTGAGCTGCTCGACGCTGTAGCCGGGATGGTCCTTGCGGATCGCCTCGATGATCGTCAGGCGCGCAAAAGGCTTGGCGAAGTCGAGGGTCCGGCCCTGGTAGGCGAAGATTTCGCTGCCCAGCGCCTCGCGCGCGCTGTGGCGCAACAGCCCTTCGGTGAAGTTCATCAGGCGGCGATACTCGGAGTACGCCTCGTAGAACTCCATCATCGTGAATTCGGGGTTGTGCCGCGGGCTGATGCCTTCGTTGCGGAAGTTGCGATTGATTTCGAAGACTTTTTCGAGCCCGCCGACGACCAGGCGCTTGAGGTATAGCTCCGGCGCGATGCGCAGGAAAAGCTCCATGTCGAGGGCGTTGTGGTGCGTCTTGAAGGGTTTCGCCGAGGCCCCGCCGGGGATCGGATGCATCATCGGCGTTTCGACTTCGAGGAACCCGTCGTTGACCATGTAGCTGCGGATCGACTGCACGATGCGACTGCGTACGGCGAAAGTGAAGCGTGAGCGCTCGTTGGTGATCAGGTCGACATAGCGCATGCGGTACTTCTGTTCCTGGTCGGTCAGGCCGTGGAACTTCTCCGGCAGCGGCCGCAGCGACTTGGCCAGTAGCCGTACTTGCGAGCATTCGACGGTCAGTTCGCCGCTGCGGGTGCGGAAGAGGGTGCCGACAGCGCCGACCATGTCGCCCATGTCCCAGCGTTTGAAAGCCGCGTAGGCTTCTTCGCCGATCAGGTCGCGGCTGACGTAGGCCTGGATGCGTCCCGAAAGGTCCTGCAGGGTGATGAACGAGGCCTTGCCCATCACCCGCTTGAGCATGATGCGACCGGCGACGCGTACTTCGACCGGCAAGGCGGCGAGCTCTTCGCGGTCTTTTTCCTCGTACAGTGCGATGATTTTGCCGGCGGTGTTCTCGCGCGCGAAGTCGTTCGGATAGGCGCTGCCGGTCTGCCGCCATTCGGCGAGCTTGGCGCGTCGTTCGGCAATGATGCGGTTTTCGTCGTGCTGCGCGGAGCTATCCTGCGCGGTATCGGTGTCGGGCATGATGGCGGTCGGTCTCGGGTGATCAGCGGGTTATCACTGTTTTGCGGGGTTGGCCAGGGTCTGCGCATCGGTGGCTGCACGCTCGAGCAGGAAAGCGCCGATGGCCTGGGCCGTGGCCTTGTCGGCAGGCATGCCGTACCAGCGTGAAAACGCGGTACGCGTGTCGCCCGGATTGTCGCTCGCTGGCGGCAGGTAGAAAAGGCCGCTGGCGCGCCCGCTTTGCGGGTCGAAGAGGATGTAGAGGTGTTCGTCGAGGCAGCCGGCGGAGCTGCACGCCGAGGTCAAGATGTAGCCGGTGCCGTTGATGTCGACGCGCTCGGCGCGCTTGCCGGCAGCGAGTCGCTGCGTCCATGCCGGGAAGTCGAGTTCGCCGACCGCGCTGCGGTAGGCTTTGGCAAACTCCGGCTTAGTCTTGAGCAGCGCTTCCGGCTGCTGGCCGACATAGGCGTCGAGCGAGCTGTCGACCGCGGCGGCGAAGTTCGGCACGAAGCTTGGCACAAGCAGCAGGCTGGCCAGGGCGATGGTGAGGAAGGGTCGTGGCATGGGTCAGACTCCCTGTTTGAGGCTTGCTTCGATGAACTGATCGAGGTCGCCGTCGAGCACGCCCTGCGTATTGCCGACCTCGACGTTGGTCCGCAGGTCCTTGATTCGCGACTGGTCGAGAACGTAGGAGCGGATCTGGTGGCCCCAGCCGATATCGGACTTGGCGTCTTCGAGTTTCTGCTGCTCGGCCTGGCGATTGCGCATTTCAGCCTCGTAGATGCGCGACTTGAGCATGGCCATTGCTTCGGCCCGGTTGCGGTGCTGCGAGCGATCGTTCTGGCACTGGACAACGATATTCGTCGGCAGGTGCGTGATGCGTACCGCCGAATCGGTCTTGTTGATGTGCTGGCCGCCGGCGCCGGACGCCCGGTAGGTATCGATGCGCAGGTCGGACGGGTTGATGTCGACCTCGAAGGAATCGTCGATTTCCGGGTAGGCGGTTACCGAGCAAAAGCTGGTGTGGCGGCGGGCGTTCGAGTCGAAAGGCGACTTGCGCACCAGACGGTGAATGCCGGTCTCCGAGCGCAGCATGCCGTAGGCGTACTCCCCGTTGAGCTTGATGCTGGCCGTCTTGATGCCGGCAATGTCGCCTTCTGACTCCTCGAGCACTTCCACCGCGTAGCCTTTGCGTTCGCCGTAGCGCACATACATACGCAGCAGCATGGCCGCCCAGTCCTGCGCTTCGGTACCGCCGGCGCCGGCCTGGATGTCGACAAAACAATTGAGCGGGTCGGCGGGGTTGTTGAACATGCGCCGGAACTCAAGGCCGGCGACATCCTTCTCGATGCCGTCGATGTCGGCCGTAATCGCCAGCAGCGTTTCGTCATCATCTTCTTCGCGGGCCATGGCGAACAGTTCGCCGGCGTCGCGCAGGACCTTACCGACCGTATCCAGCGTCAGCACGATATTTTCGAGCGAGCGCTTCTCGCGGCCCAGTTCCTGCGCGCGCTCGGCGTCGTCCCAGACTTTCGGATCTTCGAGTTCTAGAGAGACGGCCTTGAGTTCATCGGCTTTCTGATCGTAGTCAAAGATACCTCCGCAGTTCGGCGGCCCGCTGACCGAGGTCGTCGAGTCGGTTTTCGATGAGGTTGAGCTGTTCGGCTTCCATGTTTTCTCTGATCGCTTGAAGAATGAACCGCCCATTATATACGTCCGCCGCCAGCTGCCGGGCGGCAGCTTCGGCGCGTGGGCGCGCGACAGCTTCGCCGCTGTTCACGAGTGGTGGTGCGTCAGGGCACGCTCGCCCTGCTTGGCCACTTCGCTTGCGCAGGGCAAAGCAAGCCCCGTCTTGTGCCTGGACGAATATGGTTTGAGTTCTGATATTAGTGGGATTTCTTGTTATCCTAAGGCGCGGGCCGAAGTCGGGACGTCTCGCTGTGGTCGGCTCCACCACGCTCTTGACGATGCACTACGAACTGCGTGCTCTGACATTCAGAGTGGTCAAGAAAAAGAAACTGATCTCGGGAGGAAAGCATGTTGATCTGGCTGATTGTTCTTTCTTGCGTGCTTGGCGTCGTCGCCTGGTCTCGACGCGCGCGCGCGCGACCGACGTCGACAAGGGAAAAGTCAGTGCCCTATTCCCAGCTGCCCTTCCGTGGCGTCGTGATAAGACAGGGGAGCCATACCTGTGCCGCGGTACGGAAACTTGCAGGGACACGATTTCTCGCCAAAGAGGCGCCGCGTTTGCCGTTAAATGACTGTAACGTGGTAGCTTGTCAATGCCGCTTCGCCCACTTCGACGACCGCCGTGAAGACGATCGCCGACGGACACACGCCTTGCAGCGCGGCTTCGTGGACGCCGTGGGAAAAAGCGAACGTCGCGCCGACACTGACCGCAGAAGCGCCGTGGAGTGCGCCTGAGCTGTAGCTATTGCTGCCTCGGCGGTCGCGGTCGCGTCGCGAGACCACGGGCAGACTGGGCCAGCGCACCGCCGCGCCTGCTCGTCCGCGGCTGGTTCACGCCGAGGGGTTCTCGATATGCTCGATCATCAACTGCGGCGTCTGCACGCCGTTGTAGTCGTTGATGGCCAGCCGGTAGGCGGCGCGGATGGTGTTTCCCGGGGTGTGGGAAAAGTTGAACTGGATGGCGTCCAGCCTTTGTGCGCCTTTGCGCAGGCGCAGCTTGAGATGCTTGTCCTTGAGGATGCGCTGGCTTTCGACGACGAAATCGTCCTCGAACAGCGGTGGCGGGAAACCCTGGCCCCAGACTTCGGCTTCGAGCAGGCGGGCAGTGGCGATCGAGTAGTAGCCTGATTCGAGGCCGCCGTCGGTTTCCAGGGTGCGCGTGCGGTCGGCCGGGGCCAGCAACTCCTCGGCGACCTGCGCGAAGAGTTCGCGAAAACGCGGCAAATCGCACTCCTTGATGGTCACGCCGGCGGCCATGGCGTGGCCGCCGAAGCGTAGCAGCAGGCCGGGTGCGCGTTTGCCGACCAGGTCGAGCGCGTCGCGCAGATGCAGACCGGGGACCGAGCGGCCAGAGCCCTTGATTTCGCCACCGTCCCCCTCGCCGCGGGCGAAGGCGAAAACCGGTCGGTGCAGCCTTTCCTTGATGCGCGCGGCGACGATGCCGACGACTCCCTGGTGCCAGTCGGCGTCAAAAAGCGAAACGCCGACTGCTGCCGAGTGCGGGTCCGCAGGCATGGTGGCCGCGGCATCGGCGCCGGCTTTTTCGATCAGCAGCAGCGCCTGCTCCTGCATGCCGGCCTCGATTTCGCGGCGCTCGCGATTGAGGGCATCGAGTTGCTGGGCGATATTCATCGCCCGTCCCGGGTCGTCGGTGATCAGGCATTCGATGCCCAGCGACATGTCGGCAAGGCGACCGGCGGCGTTCAGGCGCGGGCCGATGATGAAACCGAGGTCGCTGCTCGAGGCCTGTGTCGGGGTGCGTCCGGCGGCACGAAAAATGGCCGCGATGCCGGGCGTCAGCCGACCCTGGCGGATGCGCTGCAGGCCCTGACTGACCAGCACGCGGTTGTTGTGGTCGAGCTTGACGACGTCGGCGACGGTGCCCAGCGCGACCAGGTCGAGCAGGGTCGCCAGCTTCGGTTCGCGGCGGCCGCTGGCTGCCGCGAACCAGTCGCGCTGGCGCAACTCGGCGCGCAGCGCCAGCATCACGTAGAACATTACGCCGACGCCGGCCAGTGCCTTGCTCGGGAAGTCGCAGCCGGGCTGGTTGGGGTTGACGATGCATGCGGCGGCGGGCAGTTCGTCACCTGGCAGGTGGTGATCGGTGATCAGCGTGGCAATGCCCAGTTCGCGGGCGCGGGCGACGCCGTCGACGCTGGCGATGCCGTTGTCGACGGTGACGATCAGGTCGGGACTGCTTTTCGCCGCCAGGTCGACAATGTCCGGCGACAGGCCGTAGCCGTAGGTGAAGCGGTTGGGGACCAGGTAATCGACGCGGGCGCCGAAGGCGCGCAGCGCGCGGATGCCGACCGCGCAGGCGGTCGCGCCGTCACAGTCGTAGTCGGCGACGATGAGAATTTTCGCTTGCCGGGCGATGGCGTCGGCGAGCAGGACCGCGGCCTGGGCCGCGTGCGTCAGGCGCGTGGGTGGCAGCAGCGACGGGAAGTCGTAGTCGAGTTCGCTGCGCATGACGATGCCGCGCGCCGCGTAGATGCGCGCCAACAGGGGGTGCAGGCCCTGTTGTTCGAGTTGCCACTGGACGCGCGGCGAGACGCGACGGCTGTGCAGGGTGGTCATCACTTGCCCCGGGCGAGCGCTTGCGCGGTTGCCGCCAGCGGCTGCGGACGACGCCACAGTTGCCATTGCTCGCCGCGGCCGCTTTCCCAGGCCAGCGCCGCGTAGGCGGTCGCGGCTTCAAGGCGCAGGCGTTTGAGCCTGCCGCTGGCGAGTGCTTTCTGCACGGGCGCAAACCAGTGTTTGTCGAGCCTGGCCAGTTCTTTGCCGTAGGCGTCGGCGTCTTCGTACTGCACGGGGCGCTGCAGCGTGTCGAGAATCACCAGTTGTCGGCTGCCGGCCGGTGCTTGCGCGAGCAGCGCGCCGAGGTCGGCGGGCAGTGGCTGCATCGGGATGCCGTAAGCGCGGCCCAGGCCGCAGGCCAGTACGTCTGCGCCCCAGATGCCGGCGAAATTGCCGGCACCGGCGCTGCTGTTCGCTGCGGCTTGCGCGCCAGCGCCCCACAACCACAGGCTGTTGATCGTCGAGCGGCCGGCCTCCTCGCGTTTTTCGTTGGCCGGCTGCCCGTAGAGAACCATTTGCACTTCGTTGAGCAGTTGCCGCAGGTGGCGCGCCTCCGGGGTTTCCGGCAACTGCCGGCCAAGCTTGCGACCGGCGACGACCGACAGCGGCGGGACGTCGAAATGGCCCAGATCGGTTTCGCCAGCGAGCTGCAGATACCAGCGATCGGCCGTGGCGACATGGAAAGTGCCGACATCTGCGAACTGGCGATTGAGTTCGGCGATGAGTTCCCGCGCCTCGTCGAGGCTGATGTCGAGACTGCTACCGTCGGCAAGAATGAGTTTTTCCTGGTGCAGGCGCAGATGTACCGGGTCGGCACAAAGCCAGCACGGGTCGGCGCCGGCGGCGGGCGGTGCCTGACTCTCGCCGAGGATCCGGAAAGCCGCCCAGGGAACGCTGCCGCTGAGGCCGAAGGCGTCGCCGAGCGTTGCTTCGAAGGACTGTGGCGCCCGTCGCTGCAGGCGACTGCGCGCGATCAGCGTGTTCAGTCCGGGGCAGGCGAGGGCGTCGAAAGTTTCGCGGTCGTCGGGTTCGGGCCAGACGAGTTCGGGGACGACAAGAGTGAGCTGCATGCGGGTGGGCCGGAGGAGGCGAGACAGTGGAGGAAGCGCTGGGCGAGAAGGCGGGCGAGACAACGGACGGATGGCGTGAGCGCGGCCAGCGTAGCCCGAGGAGTGTGGAATGCTTGAATGCTTGAACGGGCAGCCGCTAGCCGAAAAAGTGTAGCATAGCGGCTTTGCCGTTTCGGCGCTTCGCAGCACCAACCTGAGATGAGTTCCCGCCGCTGATGGCCCTTCCTTACGAGCTGCTGATCGGCCTGCGCTACACGCGCGCCAAAAAGCACAATCACTTCATTTCCTTCATCTCGCTGATTTCCATGCTTGGCATCGCCCTCGGGGTCGCCGCGCTGATTGTCGTGCTGTCGGTGATGAACGGCTTTCAGACCGAGCTCCGCTCGCGCATTCTGGCCGTCGTCTCGCACGTCCAGATCACCGGCGGCAGCGGCGAAATGGCCGGCTGGCAAGCGGTCGCCGAGCAGGCAGCCGGACAGCCACACGTGCTCGCCAGCGCGCCCTTCGTGCAGGCACAGGCGATGCTTACCTCCGGGCAGGCAGTGCGCGGCGCCCTGGTGCGCGGCATTCTGCCCGACCAGGAAGACCGGGTCGCCGATTTTCGCCCGCACATGAAGAGCGGCAAGCTCGACGATCTGACTCCCGACAGCTTCAACATCGTCCTCGGCAGCGAACTGGCGCGCGCGCTCGACGTCCGCGTTGGCGACCGGGTGACGCTGATCGCACCGCAGGGCGTGGTGACGCCGGCCGGGGTGATCCCGCGGCTGAAGACTTTCAACGTCGTCGGCCTGTTCGAAGTTGGTATGTACGAGTACGACAGTGGCCTGGCGCTGATTGACCTCGCCGACGCACAGCGTCTGTATCGCATGGACGATCGTGTTTCCGGCGTGCGCCTGAAGCTCGACGATCTGTTCAAGGCGCCGCAGGTGTCGCGCGCCCTGGCCGGTTCCCTGCCGATCAACGCCTTCATCAGCGACTGGACGCGCAGCCACGCCAATTTCTTTCGCGCCGTACAAATCGAGAAAAACATGATGTTCATCATTCTCTCGCTGATCGTCGCCGTCGCGGCGTTCAACATCGTGTCGACGCTGGTCATGGCGGTGACCGACAAACAGGCCGACATTGCCATTCTGCGCACCCTCGGTGCCAGCCCGATGAGCATCATGATGGTGTTCATCGTGCAGGGCGCGCTGATCGGCTTCATTGGCCTCGGCCTTGGTGTCGCCGGCGGCGTTGCCCTGGCCCTCAACGTTGATGTCGTGGTGCCCTTCATCGAGCGCCTGCTCGGCACACAGTTTCTCGCCAAGGAGGTTTATTACATCTCGAACCTGCCCTCTGAACTACAGTGGAGCGATGTGACGACGATCGTCGGCGTTGCTTTCGTGCTCGCACTGGTGGCGACGATCTATCCGAGCTGGCGTGCGAGCCGGGTCAATCCAGCGGAAGCCCTGCGTTATGAGTGAGCCGGTTCTGGCCTGTCAAGGGCTGAGCAAGATCTATCGCCAGGGCGATAGCGAAGTCGAGGTGCTGCTCGGCGTCGATCTTGAGATCCAGGTCGGCGAACGCGTGGCCATCGTCGGCGCCTCCGGTTCGGGCAAGAGCACCCTGCTGCATCTCCTCGGTGGCCTGGACGCGCCGAGCGCTGGCAGCGTGCAGTTGATGGGTAAGGATCTGAACAGCATCAGCGACGCGCAACGAGGGACGCTGCGCAATCACCACCTTGGTTTCGTCTATCAGTTTCATCACCTGCTGGCCGAATTTACTGCCCTCGAGAACGTCGCCATGCCGCTGATCATTCGCCGCCTGCCGAGGGCGGAAGCAGAAGCGCGGGCCGCAGCGATACTCCGCGAAGTCGGTCTCGGCCACCGCTTGCAGCACACGCCCTCGGAACTGTCCGGGGGTGAGCGGCAGCGGGCGGCGATCGCCCGCGCGCTGGTTACCGAGCCGGCGTGCGTGCTCGCTGACGAGCCGACCGGCAACCTCGATCGGCAAACCGCCGCCGGCGTCTTCGAGCTGATGCTGGCGCTCAACCGCTCGCGGCAAACCAGTTTCGTCGTCGTCACCCATGACCCGGCACTTGCCGGCCGTGCCGAACGCATCCTGACCCTGAACGACGGCCGCTTGCAGCCCTCTGACGGCTGAGATTCTGCCTGGCGCGCCAATCGCCTAAAGTTTCGGCGCCTGCTGCCGTTAAGGGTCTTGCGGCACCTTTTGGAGACGGATCATCATGCAGACCCTGTTCGCCCCGGCCATTGCCCTGCTCAACCGCCTTGGTTATACGAAGAAGTTCACGGTGATGGGGATGCTGGCGTTGATCGCGATCGGTCTCCTCGGGGCGAATCTCTACCGTTCCGAGCAGCGGGTAATCGACCGTTCGCAGCAGGAGTTGGCCGGTCTTGAAACGATCAAGCCGATCGCCATTCTGGTGCAGCATCTGCAGGTCCATCGCGGGCTTTCGTCAGGGGTTCTCAATGGCGACGAGAGGATGGAATACCGGCGCGCAGGCAGGGAAACGGAAGTCAAGGAAGCGCTGCAGGCCGTCACTGCGAGCTTGCCGCCACAATCGGCCGCGTCTGCTTCATGGCAGAAGCTCGTCGCCGCGTGGGGGACCATCCAGCAAGGAGGCCTCAAGCTGGGGGTACGCGAGAATTTTCTGCGCCACACCGCGCTGATCGATGAACTTGCCCGCTTCCAGCGCGCCATCGCCGATCAGAATTCCCTGACCAACGATCCTGACATCGACTCCAGCTATCTCATTGATACACTGGTTGACGAGTTGCCGCTGGCGCTGGAGAACATGGGCCAGCTGCGCGCCATGGGCACCGGCGCCTTGGCCCGGAAAGAACCGCTGGCGATGGCGCAGCGGGTCGAACTGGCCGCAGCACTGGGCAGGCTCAATTCAGCCGTGGATGGTCTGCGGCGAAATATCGCCAAGACCTCGCACTACAATCCCGGCTTGCAGTCGGCGCTCGACGCTGCGGCTAAGGACATGGGCGCGGCGGCGGAAGAGTTCGGCACCATGGTGAACGACGACATCCTCAGCGAGCGCTACGAGATGCTGCCGGCGGTCTATTTTGCGGTGACGACGCGGGTGATCGAGAAGGGTTACAAGGAGATGTTCGACAGCCTTTTCCCGACCCTCGAACAAGTGCTGCAGCAGCGCCTACAGCGAGCACAGCGGGAATTGGGCATCAGTATTGCCGTTACCGCGCTCATTCTGCTGATCTACGCTTACGTGTCGATCGCTTTCTATTTGGCGACGATTGGCAGTATCAAGCGCCTGGCAGCGAATGCGCGAATGATTGCCACCGGCGATCTCAGCGTCAGGGTGGATCTCGGTACTCGTGACGAGCTGAGGCTGGTTGGCGACAGCCTGAACGAAATGACCGAGGGTTTTCGTGTCCTGATCCAAAAGGTCCAGCGCAGTGCCGGCGAGGTGCTCGGGGCCACCCAGAACCTTGCTGCCTCGGCGGGGAATATTACCAGCAGCAGCACACAGCAGAGCGATGCCGCTTCGGCAATGGCGGCGGCGGTGGAAGAAATGACGGTGGGCATCGAAAACCTCTCCGCCAGTGCCCAGGACGCCAATCAGCTGGCCAGCCGCGCTGGCGAGCTGGCGACCGACGGCAGTCGCGTCGTCGGTGACGTAGTGCACGAGATCGAGCGCATTGCGGAGATCGTGAACCACGCGGCGTCGGTCATCGCCGACTTGGGTGGGCGCTCGGAGAAGATCTCGGCGATCGTCAATGTGATCAAGGAAATTGCCGATCAGACCAACCTGCTGGCGCTCAACGCGGCGATCGAAGCGGCGCGCGCTGGCGAGTCGGGGCGCGGTTTCGCGGTCGTCGCCGACGAGGTGCGCAAGCTGGCCGAGCGGACGACGCGCTCGACGAAGGAGATCTCGAGCATGATTGACGCCATTCAGAACGGCTCTCGTGATGCCGTGAGCAGCATGCAGCTGGGCGTTAGCCGTGTCAGCGCGGGCGTCGCGCTGGCCACGCAGGCCGGCGACGCGATCGGCGAAATTGGCGGCAATGCCAGCAAGGTGGTGGACAGCGTGGCGCATATCTCGAGCGCACTGCGCGAACAGAGCGTCGCCAGCGCCGAGATTGCCCGCAACGTCGAGCGTGTTGCCCAGATGGCCGGGGAGAACTGCGCGGCGGTGGCTGGCAATGCCGGTACAGCGGCACAGCTGGAAAGCCTTTCGCAAGGCCTCGACGCCGAAGTTCGCCGCTTCAAACTCGCCTGACTCCCCTTGAAGTGCGCGCGTGACGGCAGTTTTCCGTTCTAATGGCGCATGCGCGCCAACATTCTCGCCTTCGCCATGGGGGTCGGGCTTCTCCAGACCCGGGGAAGTTTGCCGCCTTTCGCGCTGGTCGTGGCGATGTTTTTCGGCGCTTCCGCCTGGCTGATCTGGGCGGGTGCTCGTCGGCAGCTGGCACCGCTTGCCTGGCGGAGCATTTCGGTTCTGGCCTGCGCCGTGCTGGGTCTGGCGTGGGCAGCACTGCTCGCCGAGCAGCGCCTGCAGGAGCGCTTGCCGGCCGAGTGGGAAGGTCGTGACCTGCAGATCGTCGGGGTGGTCGCCGGCTTGGCACAGGACTTCGAGAACGGCGAGCGCTTCGCTTTTGTCGTCGAGTCGGTGGAGTCGGTGGAGTCGGTTGCCTCGCCGCAGGCACGGGTGCCGCCGCGAATCATGCTCTCCTGGTACCACGGCCAGCGCGCCGACGAGCGCTACGAAGCGCTGACCGCAGTGCCCGCCGCAGTGCCCAGCACTCGTCCGGGCGAGCGCTGGCGGTTCACCGTGCGCCTGAAAAAGCCGCACGGCAATGCCAATCCGCACGGTTTCGACTACGAGGCCTGGCTCTTCGAGCGCGGCCTGCGGGCGACAGGCTATGTGCGCCCGAAAGGCGTGGCGCAGCGCCTCGATGACTTCGTTGTCGGGCCGGGCTATGCGATCGAGCGCCTGCGCGAGCGGATTCGCCGCTCTTTCCGCGCGGCCTTGCCGGAGGCGCCCTACGTGGGGATTCTTGCCGCGCTGGCGATCGGCGATCAGCAGGCGATTTCGACAGAGCAGTGGCACGTCTTCCGGCAGACCGGCGTCACCCATTTGATGTCGATATCCGGGCTGCACGTGACCATGGTCGCCGCGCTCTTTGCGGCACTGGTCGGCTGGCTCTGGCGGCGCAGCGAAGGCTTGATGTTGTGGCTGCCGGCAGCGAAGGCAGCGATCGCCGCCGGCTGGCTGGCCGCTTTCGGCTACGCCCTGCTCGCCGGTTTTGCCGTACCGACGCAGCGCACGCTCTACATGTTGAGCGTGGTGGCGCTGGCGCTATGGTCGGGGCGTAACCTCGGCGCCAGCCGCAGCCTCCTGCTGGCCTTGTTGCTGGTACTGGTGCTTGATCCCTGGGCGGTTCTCGCGCCGGGTTTCTGGCTTTCGTTCGCGGCGGTGGGGGTGCTCTTTTTTGTCGGTACGGCGCGGCTCGGAGCGCGGCCTGGCTGGCGTGCGACACTGGCTCGCTGGGGGACGACGCAATGGGCGGTGACGGTCGGTACGCTGCCCTTGTTGTTGCTCCTCTTTCAGCAATTTTCGCTGCTCTCGCCGCTGGCCAATGCCCTGGCCATCCCGGTGGTCAGCTTCCTGATCACTCCGCTCGCCCTGATCTATGCCCTCGTCCCCTGGCCGCCGCTACTGCAGCTCGACCACTGGCTGTTGTCGCTGCTGATGATCGTTCTGGAATGGCTGGCGCGCTGGCCGCTCTGGCAACAGCCGGCACCGCCGCTGCTGGCCACGCTGCTGGCCCTGATCGGGGTGCTGTGCCTGCTGCTGCCGCGCGGCTTTCCGGCACGCTGGCTCGGTTTCTGCCTGCTGCTGCCGGCGGTGTTCTGGCCGGCAGCACGACCCGCGCCCGGCGACGCCTGGGTCGATGTGCTCGATGTCGGCCAGGGGCTGGCGGTTGTCGTGCGCACCGCCGAGCACACCCTGCTCTACGATACCGGGCCGCTGTACAGCGCCGAGTCCGACGCCGGGCAGCGCATCGTCCTCCCCTACCTGCGAGCGATCGGCGTCGACCGGCTCGATGCGCTGATCGTCACGCATCGCGACAAGGATCATTCGGGCGGCCTGGTCGCCATCCGGGAAGCCTTGCCGGTCGGCCGCCTGCTCAGCTCGCTGCCGGAACTGGACGGTGAGCGCTGTGCGGCCGGCCAGAGCTGGGAGTGGGATGGCGTTCGCTTCACGATGCTGCACCCTGACGCCGCCGCTTACCAACTCCAGAGCGCCAAAACCAACAACATGAGCTGCGTGCTGCGCCTGGAAAATGCCTCCGGGAGCATGTTGCTCAGCGCGGACATCGAGGCTCGCGACGAGCAGGAACTGCTTGATCGTGCGCCCGAGCTCTTGCGCAGCGAAGTCCTGCTGGTGCCGCATCACGGCAGCGGCACCTCGTCGACGCCGGCGTTCATTGCCGCCGTTGGCGCCCGTGACGTGATCATTCCCGTTGGCTACCGCAACCGCTACCAGCATCCACGGCCGGATGTCCTTGCGCGCTATGCCGGAAGTCGCGTGTGGCGCAGCGATGCCGACGGCGCGGTGCGCATCGAGCTTGCCGGCGGCGTGGCGCTTGCCGCGTATCGCAGCGAACATCGGCGTTACTGGTATGGACAGTGAGCAGAATGGGCAGCGCACAGCCAGCTGACCCACGGCTGCTTGTCGCCGACCTGCTTGCCAAGCCAGAGCACTGACCCCGGTAGGGTCTTGGCGGCTACAATGTGGCATGTCTGCGAGATCACCATTGCCCGGAGCGTGCGCGTCTGTTCGCTCACCCCGTAGCGCCGCCCGATGAAGCTGCTGGGGCTCTTGCTGCTCACCGTCACGGCGCTGCACGCCGACCCCCTGCTTCCCCTCAACGTCGACAATCCGCTGGCCGAGCCGCGTTTCGAGTCGGTGGGGGTCGGCATCATTCCGCGCGCTGTCGTGCCGACGATGGTCCAGGACCGGGCCGGGTTCTTGTGGGTGGCGACCGGCGACGGTCTGGTGCGCTTTGACGGTTATCGCTTTCGTGCGCAGGAGCGTGAGAGTGCGGACCCGGCGGCGCGCAACCTGGGCTGGATCCGCGCCCTGCTCGCCGGCAGCGATGGTCGTCTGTGGGTAGGTACCGAATGGGATGGCCTGGCGGTCTATGACCCGGCGACCGAGCGTGTCACTTCCTGGCGCGGCGACAGCAAGCAGAACGCCGGCGTGCTGCCGACCATCCGCGCCCTGGCCGAGGATCGCGACGGCAGTATCTGGGCGGGTAGCGAGGGCGGCGGCCTGGATCATTTCGAGCCGAGCAGCGGCCGTATCGTCAACTACCGACATTCGCCGCAGCCGGGAAGCCTGCCCGATGATCGCGTGCAGGCACTGCTGATCGACGACCAGGGCTCGCTATGGGTGGGTACCTGGGCCGGCTTGAGCCGCCGCAAGGCGGCTAGTGATCGCTTCGAGGCGGTCTTCTCAAGCGACGGGGACGGCCATGCGAGCCTCGCCGGGCGCATCGTGCAGGCCTTGTTCCAGGCATCGGACGGGCGTATATGGGTGGGCACGCAGCAGGGCGATGTGGCGATCGTCGACCCGGCGACGGACAAGGGCCTGTTCCTCGACTACGCGCAGGACATTGCCAACCAGGGCGCCGTTTCCAGTCTGGTCGAGGCTTCGGGCGGGCAAATGTGGGTCGGTCGATCGACCGGCATCGATTTGCACACGGTCGCCGACGGCCGTCTTGTGCAGCGCTTGCGGCACGATGCGCGCCAGCGCTCGGGTCTGGCGGGCAACGAAGTGACGGCGCTGCTCCGCGATCAGGCCGGCCTGATCTGGGTGGGCGGTTTTGGTGTCGGTCTGCAGCGCCATGATCCGAATAACCAGAGCATCTGGTTGCGCGGCGCCGATGCGCAAGTCGGTAGCCCCTTTTTTCAGGCCGACGTGCGCAGCCTGCTGCAAGTCGATAATGGCGAAATCTGGGCGGCGACCAACAAGGGCGGCGTGGCGGTCATGGACAGCCTGCTGCGGGTGACCGGCGCGCTGTGGCCGCGGACGCCGAAACAGGCGCTGGCGGCCAGCCAGGCAGAAGGGCAGCCGTCGCCGCCGGTACGCGTCGAGGCCATGGCCCAGGCCGGCGATGGCAGCGTCTGGCTGGGGGCCGATTCAATGCTCTATCAGTTCGGCCAGGATCATCGGCAACTGCAAACGCTGCCGCATGCTGGCGGCCTGGTACGACGTTTGCTCGCCGCCAGAGATGGCTCACTTTGGGTGGCTACGCAGGATGGCGTCTTCCGCTGGCGGCCCGGTTCCGCCGAAGTCGTGCGCATCAGTCAGCCGCAGGGGCAAGCGTTGCGCGCCGATATCAATGCCCTTGCCGAGGCGTCTGATGGGAGCGTTTGGGTGGGTAGCGGCAAGGGGCTGTTTCGCGTTGCTGCTGGTGGCGACGAGCTGTTGCCGGTCGAAGCGCCCGCCGGCGCCGGCCTTGGCAACCCTAGTGTCATTGGACTTCTCTTCGACAGCCAGCAGACGCTGTGGGTGGACACGGCCGTGAGTGGCCTGCATCGGATGCGCAGTTGGGATGGCCGGCAGGCAGTTTTCGAGCGCGTCAGCGAACGCCATGGCATCGTCGGCCGGCCGTTTGGTGGCAATTTGCAGGAAGATGCGCGCGGACGCATCTGGACGCAGATGTACGTTTACGATCCCGCCAGCGACCGGCTCGACGAGTTGACTGCCGCCGACGGTGCCGATCTGGGCACCGGCTGGTTTCTATCACGGGCCAAGACGCTTGATGGGCGACTACTGTTTGGCGGCAGCAAGGGCATTCTGGTGGTCAGGCCCGAGCGCTTCGACGCCTCGGCCTACGCACCGCCGTTGTTGATCGCCGAGTTGACCATCAACGGCCAGCGCCAGTCGGCCGGAGGAATCCTCGACGGCATCGAACTGGCGCCCGAGCAGCGCAGCTTCAGCCTGGCCTTTACGGCGGTCGATTTCAGCGACTCGGGGCGTGTGCGCTATGCCTACCAACTGCAGGGTTTCGATCCTGACTGGATCGAAACTAGCGCCGATTCCCGGGTCGCCAGTTACAGCAATCTGTACCCTGGTGATTACCTTCTGCGCGTGCGCGCCAGTAATCGCAGCGGCGCCTGGAGTCCGCATGAACTGGCGATCAAGGTGCATGTGCTGCCCGCCTGGTGGCAAAGCTGGTGGTTTCGGCTGCTCGTGCTGGGCCTGCTGCTGGCCATGGTGAACGCGCTGGTGCGCTTGCGAACCCGTCATCTGCGCCTGCACGAGATGGAACTGACACAAATGGTGCACGCGCGCACGGCCGAACTGGAGGCCCTGGCGCTGGCGCTGCAGCGAAAGTCGGTCGCCCTGGAAGAATCGAGCCTGACCGACCCCTTGACCGGTTTGCGCAACCGCCGCTTCCTGACTCAGCACATCGAGGCCGATGCCGCCCTGGCGGTGCGCGAGTACGAGAGTCACTTCAAGTACGGAGCAAAGTTGCGGGAGGATGCCGGCTTGATATTCTTCCTGTTCGACATCGATTGCTTCAAGCACGTCAACGACCGCTATGGCCATGCCGCGGGCGACGCGGTGATCCGGGAAATGAGCGCGCGATTGGTGCGCGTATTTCGCGACACCGATTACCTGATTCGCTGGGGTGGTGAAGAGTTCCTCGTCGTGGCGCGAGCGACACCGCGCTCGCACGCGGCCGAACTTGCCGAGCGGGCGCGGGCGGCGGTGGCCGATCAGGCTTTCCAACTGGACGACGGCCGCTTCCTGTCGAAGACCTGCTCGATCGGCTTCTGCTGCTTTCCACTGTCAATCCAGCATGCCGCCACTCTGGACTGGGCTAGCGCCGTCAATATCGCCGATGCGGCGCTCTACGCCGTCAAGGGCGCGGGTCGCAATGGCTGGCTGGGAGCGCTCAGCGCCGGTGGTGAGTCGGCCGAAGCCTTGCTTGCCCGGTCGCGCAGGCCTCTGGCTGAGTGGACGCGCTCGGGTGGCTTGAAGCTCGTCTGCTCGCCGCATCACGACGGTCTGCGGGCAGCCGGTTTTCCGAACACGCTGTCCTCGACCGAGATCAACTCAGCTGCCGCCGTGGAGTGAGCCTGGGCTTGTCGGCGCGCTTGCGCAAGAGGGGACTAGTGGCTGCGATTGGATTGCATCTGGCGTCCGCCGCTTGCCGCCTGCAGGCGCCACTGCTGACGGTACTGCCCGGCGTTGGCCTCGATCCATGCCAGCGCCTGGGAGTCCCTCTCGTTTGCCGGGAAGTGCTCCACATACGCTTCGATCACGGCGTATTGCTGCTGGAGAAATTCCGCTTCCGAGAAATGCGGTTGCGAAAAATCGCGGACGAGATCGCGAAAGAACTGCAGTACGGCGTCATCTGAAATGTTCATGGGCTGCGCTCCTTGAGGAGAGTATTACTGGCCGCAATGATCTGGCTGATACCTCTGCAACGGCCATCCTGTGTCGTTCTTGAAGCGTTTCTTGGGTCCAGCGTTCGAGTTTCAGAGTCTATGAGGTGATAAGCGACTTTAACTGTAGTCGCTAAGCTTCTGTAAGCTCGGCTTATTGTTTTCCATGGCTGGGGGGTGTTGTCAAGCCTGATCCGACGCTGACAAGCGTTTGTCGCCACGAGTGGTACAAAACTGACACAGGTGCAGATTCGTGCAGGGTTGCTATGGTACTGACCGCGTTGGGTCCTTGGGCGCGGATTCCAGGCCTGTGCTAGAGTTTCGCCCTTCTCCCCGCAGCAAGCGCTGCAGGCGGCAGGCACGACGCAAGCTCGAGCGGCAGACTAGGCAGGGGAAATGAAACTTGCAGGGAGATTTACCAGATGAACATCCGCGCTGACTTCTCACCGTGGCTCATTGGGCCGACGCCGGGAATCGTTGAACGTGAGGTGTGCTGTGCCTCAGCCGCCGGCTTGCATCGCATGGCCTATACCGAGTGGGGTGAGCGCGACAATCCGAAGGTCCTGGTCTGCGCGCATGGCCTGACCCGCAATGGACGCGATTTCGACGCTCTGGCGCGGGCGATGGCTGCCGACTACCGCGTCATTTGCCCCGATGTTGTCGGGCGTGGGCGCAGCGATTGGTTACGCGACTCGGCGCACTACGTTTTTCCGCAGTACGTGGCCGACCTGATGGTTCTGCTCGCGCGCCTCGATGTCGACAGGGTCCATTGGCTGGGTACTTCGATGGGCGGGCTGCTCGGCATGTGGATTGCCAGCCAGGACGATTCGCCGATTTCCCGCCTGGTGCTCAACGATGTCGGCCCACTCATTCCCGTGGCCTCGCTACAACTGATTGGCGACTACGTCGGTCGGGCACCGAAGTTCGCGACCTACGAGGACGCCGAAAAGTATGTGCGCCTGGTCAGCGAGCCCTTTGGCCACCTGACTGACGCGCAGTGGCGCCATCTTACCGAGTACAGCCTGCAGCGGGCCGACGATGGCCGCCTCGAGATGCGCTACGACCCGGCAATCGGGGACCCGTTCCGGCGCCAGATCAGCGCTGGCGACGTCGACCTGTGGCCGCTCTACGATGCCATTCGCTGCCCGACACTGGTCGTTCGTGGCGCTGACTCGACTGTCCTGACGCACGCGACGCTGCAGGAAATGGCGAACCGCGGTCCGCGCCCGCAGACTGTCGAGATTCCCGGCGTCGGACACGCGCCGACCTTTCTCGACGCTCAGCAGATCGCTGCGGTGCGCGATTTCCTGCTGGTCGTCTGAGTCAGCTGAACCTGCCCTGCGTCGATCGCGCCGCTCGCGCGGAGAGGGCCTTGGGGTAGAACGCAGGCCCCGATCCCGGCAATCGCCATTCCAGCCGAGGCTTGCTCTTGTGGCCGATCGCCGATCAGCCGCCGATCACGCCACATGCGACGCGAGCGCCGCCGCCGCCGAGTGGCGCCGGGTGGTCCGAGTGATTGTCGCCGCCGGCGTGCACCATCAGCGAGCGATTGCGCACGTCAGAGAGCTTCAGCCTTGGTGCCAGCACCGGGGTGCTGGCCGTTCCGTCGGCGGCAACGTAGAGCGCTGGCAGATCGCCGAGGTGCCCGTCGCCCCACGGTTCGCCGTGCCGCTTCGTTTCTTGTGGGTCGAAGTGCCCACCCGCCGCCAGCGCTGCGACTGCCACGCCCTCCTTGTCCGCGGGGGTGCAGGCCGGCTTTTCGTGTACGTGGAAGCCATGCAGACCAGGCGGCAAGCCCTTGAGCTCGGGATAAAACGCCAGGCCGTACGCTGTTTCGACGATGCGCACCGTTCCCACGGCAGAGCCGACACCCTGGCTGCTGGCCAGGTTCAGAGTGACGCTTGTCTCGGCTGCGAAAACGAGAGCCGGGCACAGCAGACAGGCTACAACGCTAAGGGGAGCTTTCATGGGTGACTCCTTGGGTGGAAGAGCGGTTCACTCGGCGGGCAGTGCTTGTGAGCAGCCTTGTCGAACGCTTTGCGCCAGCAGCGGCGCGAAGGGATGGCGACCGGTCACGGTGCGTGAGGCCGCCAGGACTGGTCGTGCGGCCATGATAACGACTTGCTGAAGCCGAGCGCAAGCCCGCGCGGGGGCAGGTGCTTTTTCGGCCGCGCTTCAGTCCCTCTTAAGATTGGCCTTGCACTATCGTGCGCCAAGCTTTCTTGTCGAGGTATTCCGGTGACACAAACTCAGCGCGCACTGCGGCGCTTCTACCTGCTCATCTTCGTTGTGCTGTGCCTGCTGCTGGTGCAGTTCTGGCCGTACATCGAGGCTCCCGAGCCGACTGTTCTCCTCTTCGCTGCGCTCTCGTCGCTTACCTACGCGGCGATCTTTCTGTCGCCGGTGATGCTGACTGGCTGGTCGCTGGAAATGCTCGTTCGCCCCCGCGGCGAAGCCATTCCACGCTGGAAGCTGGCGCTGGTCTATGGGGTTGTCTGCTTGCTCGGCCTGATTGTCGTGTTGCTGGTGTTTATCGATCTACAACTCTTCAAGCTTTACGAGTACCACATCAACGCTTTCGTGTGGAATCTGGTGACCACGCCAGGGGGGCTTGCTGCGCTGGGAGCGAGCCAGGAAACGATCTCTACTGTCGTCGTCCTGGTCGCTGTCGCAGCACTTGTGCTCGCCGTTCTCCTGCTGTTGCTGCATCGCGTGGCGGCCAAATCGCCTGCCGAACCGGGACGTCCGGTGCCGCGCATGGCAGCAAGCCTGGCCGTGCTTCTATTCCTGACCTTGCTGGTGACCGAAGGGGTCTATGCCTTCAGCGCTTACACCGGCAAGGAGTCGTATTTGCAGGCAGCTTCAGTGCTGCCGTTACATCTGAATACCAGTGCCACCAGCTTGTTGCGCCGACTCGGCGTGGCGCCGGCGGAAAAATCAAATATCCTGAAACTGGCCGAGGGCAAGATCATCTATCCCTTGCAGCCGATCACCGCGACGGCCCGCGACAAGTACCCGAACATCATCTGGTTGACCGCTGAGTCGTTTCGTTGGGATCTTTTCAGCGCGGAGATTACGCCGAATCTCTGGGCGTTCGCCAAGACGTCGCTGAGCTTCAAACGTCACTACAGTGGCGGCAACCGTACGCGCATGGGTATGTTCTCGATGTTCTACGGCTTGCACGCACCCTATTGGTACGCTTTCCAGAAGCAGCGGGTGCGGCCGGTGCTGATCGACCTGCTGATCGATAAGGGCTACCTGTTCTCATTGCGTACCAGCCAGAGTTTTACCTATCCGGAGCTGGACGATACCGTTTTTGCCGACATGCCCGCGGGGACCCTGATGCAGGCTTTGAACGAGGGTGAGCCGTGGCGGCGTGACGAGCAGAATATCGATAACCTCCTCGCCGAACTGGCGGGCGCCGACGGCACCAGGCGGCGTTTCATGTTCATGTTTTTCGAGGCCACGCACGCCCCGTACACCTTCCCCGAGTCGGCGGTCATTCGCCCAGACTACCTGCACGAGGTGAACTACGCCAAGCTGGATTTGCTGACCAACGTCGATGCCATCCACCAGCGCTATATCAACGCCGCCCACTTCGTCGATGCGCAGGTCGGGCGCATCCTGGACGCCCTGCAGGCCAGCAAGCAGTTGGATAACACCGTGGTGCTGTTCACCGGCGACCACGGCGAGGAGTTCATGGAGAACGGCCACTGGGGGCATGGGCACGGCAACTATTTTCCCGAAGAGCAGATCCGGGTGCCGCTGCTGCTGCACCTTCCCGGTTACCCGGCGCAGTCCTTTGAACATCCCACCTCGCACCTGCAAATCCCGAAGACGCTGATGGAGTACCTGGGTGTCTCGACCCCGGCGCAAGCGTATACTCTGGCCGGCGACCTGTTCCAGAGCGAGGACTTCCTGGTCCTTGGCAACTACAACTTCATGGGCATCAAGAACGGTGACAGCAAGCTCGTCTTCCCTTTCACCGGCAGCGAGTTCTTCCGCTACGATGTCTATGATGGGCAGGACAAGAGGCTACCCAGAGATCAGCGCCAGCCGGTAATCGACGCCAGTAGCGCCGCACTCAAGCGAGTTATTGCGGAGGACCGTCGCTTTGTGCAGTAAAGGCCGGTATTTCGAGGGGCTGGTAGCGACGACGCAGCTGTTTCAAGGAGCAAGATGAAAATTGCAGTGATGGGCGCCGGTGCGGTTGGCTGTTACTACGGCGGCATGCTGGCCCGTGCGGGACATGCGGTGCTCTTGATTGGCAGGGCGCCGCATGTGGCTGCGGTGTCGCGCGACGGGCTGTTCATGGATACGCAGTCCTTTCAGGCGCAGGTGCCGATGCAGGCCAGTACCGACGCGAGTGCCGTACGCGGTGCGCGGCTGGTGCTCTGTTGCGTCAAGTCGCCCGATACCGCAAGCGCCGCCGCAGAAATGGCCCCACATCTGGACGCCGATGCTTTCGTGCTGAGTCTGCAGAATGGCGTCGACAACGCCGAGCGGCTGCAAGCCGCGCTGCGCCGGGAAGTCGCTCCGGCCGTCGTTTACGTGGCCACCGAAATGGCCGGCCCTGGCTGCGTCAAACATCATGGGCGAGGAGAACTGGTCATCGGACCGTCGTCATTCAGCAAGGACCTGCTGAAGCTGTTCGCCGACGCTGCCGTGCCGGTCACCATTTCCGACAACGTGGCGGGTGCGCTATGGGCCAAGCTGATTCTCAACTGCGCCTACAATGCCCTGTCCGCGATCACGCAGATCCCCTATGGCCGCCTGGTACAGGGTGACGGTGTCGAGGGCGTGCTGCGCGACGTGTTGAGCGAGTGTCTCGCCGTGGCGCAGGCGGAAGGGATCAGCGTCGCCGGCGACACCTGGCACGCCGTCCAGCAGATCGCGCGCACCATGCCCGGCCAGCTCTCGTCAACGGCCCAGGACCTGGCGCGCAAAAAGCCCAGCGAGATCGACCATCTCAACGGCTACGTGCTGCGCAAAGGCGAGGCACTGGGCATCGCGACGCCGGTCAATCGCGCCCTGTACGCCATTGTCAAACTGCTTGAAGCACGATAGAGGCGCCCGTACTGTGAAAGTCGCGCAAGCGACTCACGAACCTCCATTCTCCCCTTGCCGGAGAAGGGCCGGGAGAAGAGGGGTGTCAGTAACGCGCATCCTTCGGTTTGCCGCCCTTGAGCCAATCGTTTTCCTTGCCGGCAAGGTCTGGGCGCGGTTGCGTGGTGAAGAAGGCGGCAACGTCGTAGGCTTCCTGGTCGGAGAGCGTGCCACCCTGAGCGAGCGGCATGTTGGCTTTCACAAACGCAGCCGCCGTGTTCAGTCGCGCCATGCCGGCGCCGATATTGAACGCCTTCGACCCCCACAGTGGGGGGAACATATAGCTGCCATCGGGCTTGTTGAGGCCGGCGCCGTCAGCAGCGTGGCAGGAGGCGCACTTCTGCGCATAGATGCTCTTGCCTCTGGCCTTGTCCGGCGTAGCAGGCGCAAGGATTTCCTTGAAGCCGCGCCCGGCGCTATCCATCCCGGTAGGGACGCCTTGCGAAAGCCACCACACATACGACAGCACGCCGATCATTTCGGGGCTTTCCTCGGGCAAAGCCTTGCCGTTCATCGAACGCTCGAAGCAATCGTTGATCCGCGTCTGCAGGGCGTTCACGCTGGCGCTGCGCGAGCGGTACTCGGGAAACACGCCCCACAGGCCGACAAAGGGTGCAGCCCCCGCAACCGTGCCGCCATTGAGGTGGCAAGAAGAGCAGTTCAGCCCGTTGCCGACGTAAGCCTTGGCATGGTTCTGGGTGTCGGTCACCACCTTCTGCCCAAGCTTGATCGCCTCGCCCAGCGGGCCGGCAGGGATGGTTGATTCGGCCGGGACGCTGAATGGCCAGGCCTGCGGCGCATCGGCAGCCTCTGCTCGCTGCAGTGGCGCAAAGGCCAGGGAAATCGCTACGGCGGTTAGTGCGAAAAGTCTGCTCATTCCTTGTTTCTCCTCTCGTTGAAGGGCAATCCGTGCGACTTTTCCAGCCGACTTTTCCAGCCATTCAACCTGGCTGTTGCTGTGGCGAAACTCACAGGCAGCTACTGGTCAAGAGCTTCATGATAGGCGCTGTTGCGGCCGGTGATGAGGCTTGGGCAGGAAGAAATCGGCCGTCTCGAATACCTGACGAGGAAAGCGATGCCCCTTCCAGACCAGATTGCGTTTCAGCACCAGGTCGAAGAGCAGGGGGTTGTGTTTCTGGATCTCCGCGACGACGTCGGCCGTCTGTGGATCGAGTAGCCCAAGTCGCTCCAGTTGATGCAAGGAGAACAAGGGCAGGATACCGGTCAGGGGATAATCGGAGCCGTTGAGCAGACGGTGGTGCAGATCTTCGGCGAGCAGCAGCGTCTGCAGCGCCTCGGGCGCGCGGTTGATCTGGGTGACCGCGGACAGATCGCCAAACAGCAGTTTCTCGTATGCGGGCTCACGCATCATGCCCAGGAAAGCCTGGAAGTTGGTCAGGCCTCGGGAGGGTTTGCCGCTCTCGCCACCCTTCGCGGTTTCCCCCAGTGATGCGCAATGGGCGACGATCACGCGCACGCCCTGTTCCAGCGGGCGCCGCAGTCGCAGTGGATCGCCATAGTCCTGATGTCCGCCGCCCTCTGCCGCCAACTCATCACCGCCGTGTGTCAGCAAGGGCAGGTTCAGCCGCTGCAGGGCCTGGTAAAAGCGGTCGCAGCGCGGCGACGCGGGATCCATTCCCATCGCCGGTGGCAGCCATTTCACCGCCCGCGCACCGTGTGCGGCGGCCCAATCCAGGGCCTCGAGCGCGTCTTCACGATAGGGATGAACCGAGCAGATCCATTCCCAGTTGCTGCGCGCCGCCGCCACCGACTGGGTGTACTCATTGGCGACAAAAAAAGTACTCAATTCCGGGCGCCGCCGACCATCCACACCGTGGTTGTAATCGAAGGCGAGCAGCATCAGGCGCATCCCGCTTGCCGGGTCGATCAAGCTGGCCAGGCGTGCGAGGAAGGACGCGTCGCCGCCGACCGCCTCATCAACGCAGGCGGCGTTGGTGTACAGCCGTTTTTGCAGGAATTGGGAAGGGTGCCAGATGCTGTCGAGCGCTGGATTGACCCATACCTTTGCCGGATCCGAGTCGCCGGTGCCAACCAGATGCACATGGCAATCCCATAGCTTGGCCGGATCGAGACCGGCCAGGACATCCCTGACGACAGGGTGCTCGGCCAGTCGGTCGGGCAAGCGTGGCGCCAGGCAGGGATTGCGCAGGCCGCGCAATGGTAGCCAGTCGCGTCCCAACCACGCCGCACCGGCAGCGAAACTCAGGGCGCTAGCACCAAGAAACAGACGCCTGCTCATCCGGGATTCGATGATTTCCTGTCCATACTCACCGCGAGATCATAGCCGGCAGATTCCGGCAGTGTGTGCGGGCGGGGCTCGTAGCGGACCCAGGCGGACACGACGCTCGCGAACCTTGACCAGGTTGCGGCAAGCTTCCCGGGAACGATTTCGCCACGCCAGCCCGGGCGCTGGCAATGCTCACGGAGGGCAAACAGCGCTGCGCATTTACTGCAGGCGATTCGCCGGTAGCATGCGGGCTGCCGGGTCCTGGCGGTAGAAAGCTGCGAGCTGTTCGTAGAAGGCCGGAAATTGCGCGCGCAGGGCTGCCGGCATCTCGAAGAATGCCTCGCTCATGACGGCGAAGAACTCGCTCGGATTCTCTGCCGCGTAGGGATCGAAAACGGTGTCCTGTGCGCTGGCTTCCGCTTTGTCGACCTGCGCGCAGAAGTCTTCGTAACTGGCGAGCAGAATCTGCTGCCAAGCGGCTCGCGAGATTTCCGGTGGCAGGGCCGGGACACCGTTTGCTTCGCCACTGAGCATGTCCAGCTTGTGCGCGAACTCATGGATCACGACGTTGTAGCCGGCGCCGGCCATTTGCGCGTCGCGCCAGGAGATCAGCAGCGGCCCACCGGCCCAGGCTTCGCCCGAGGCCAGTTCCTGGTATTCATGGACAACGCCGAATTCGTCCTCGACGCTGCGCGGGATGACGAACTCGTCAGGGTACACGACGATGCCGACCCAGCCGCGGAAATAGTCGAGGCCAAGTTCGAGAATCGGCAGGCAGCCCTGAGCGGCAATCGAGACGCAGATCTCGTCGCTGAGTTGCAGGCCGCCGGCGACGGTGAACTCCTTCTCGGCGAGAAACTCCTGGGCCAAGGCGCGCAGCCGCTGCTGTTCGTCGGCGTCGAGCGCTCTGAGAAAAGGCAGCGCCGAAACGATTTCCTGCCACAGGGCGTCGGGAATCTCGGCGGCCTGCGGTTGTTTTCGCAACCAGCCGATGAGCTTGCCGATCATGACGCTTTCGCCTTCCCGGGAGCTGCGGTGGTCAGGTAAATGCCGGTGAAGATGAGGGCAATGCCGAGGTAGTGGTAGGAGCGCGGAATCTCGGCGAGGAAGATGGCCGCCAGGAGAGTGCCGAAGACCGGCATCAGGTGGATGAACAGGCTGGCCTTGCTAGCGCCGACTTCACCGACGGCGCGGTTGTAGAAAACGTACCCGAGAAAGCCCGGGAAAACGCCGGTATAGGCGATAGCGGCCAGCGAGCTGGTCGAAATGTCGATCGTCTTGCCCTGGGAAATCTCCCAGGCATAGGCGGGGGCGAGGGCGATCAGGCCGACGACGATGAATGCGGCGAGGAGCAACATCGGGTCGACACCGACTGGCCGCCACTGTAGTCCGATGGTGTATAGCGCCCAGGTGAATACGGCCACCAGCATCCACAGGTCGCCGATGTTCAGACTGAGATTGGCCAGTGTCTGCACCTCGCCGCGACAGACGATGATCGTCACGCCGACGAACGAAAGCAGCACTCCGAGCCACTCGATGCCGCGCAGGTGCTTCTTGAGGAAGGCCCACGACAGGGCAATGGTGGCGATCGGGATGAACGAGTTGAGCAGTACGGCGTTGGTCGCCGCGGTGTAGTTCAAGGCCACGTAAGCCAGCGTGTTGTAGCTGCCGACGCCAAGCAGGCCAAGCACGACAACCGGCTTCCAGCCGCGCCGCAGCAGTGGCCACTGTGCGCGCAGATGCGGCAGGGCGAGCGGCAGGACCAGTGCCAGAGCAATCGCCCAGCGCCAGAACGCGAGTGACAGCGGCGGCACCTGGTCGCGGATGGCGCGGCCAAGAACCATGTTTCCGGACCAGAACAAGACGGTCAGCGTGAGTAGCAGGTAAGGGTTTTGCAGGCGGGCGAACATCGGCGGCAGGGGGCGACAAAGGCGCATTATGCCTGATGCGCGGGCGAGTCCATTATAATTGCCTTATGGTTTCAGTTACTCATTCGGTCGCCGCTCAGGGCGACTTCGAACATTCCCTGCAATCCCTGCTTGAGGGAGTGCCGGTCGCTGACGGTGAGCGAATTCGACGCGCGGTGGAGTTTGCCCGGTCGTCCTATGCCGTGCGCCAGTTGGGCAGTGGCGAAAGCGTCTGGGGGCACGCTCTGGGGATGGCTCTGATCGTTGCCGGCCTCAAGCTCGACGCCGATGCACGTTTGGCGGCGCTGCTCTTCGCGCTGCCGGCGCAGCAGGAGCATGGCCTGGCGCTGATCGAAAAAGAGTTCGGGCGCAGCGTTGCGCATCTGGTGGACGGTATTTCGCGTCTGAACCGCGTGCGACCGATCACTCGCGGTTTCGTCGCTCATTCGTCGGAAAGTGACGACAAGAAGCCGCAGGAAATGAAGGCGCAGGTCGAGGTGCTGCGCAAGATGCTGCTGGCGATGGTCGAAGATATTCGCGTCGTCTTGCTGCGCCTGGCCTCGCGCACGCAGACCCTGCGCTACTACGCCGTCGAGCCCGATCCGCTGCGTGCGGCGGTGGCGCGCGAGACGCTGGAACTGTATTCGCCCTTGGCCAATCGGCTCGGCCTCTGGGAGCTGAAGTGGGAGCTCGAGGATCTCTCCTTCCGTTTCATGCATCCGGCGATCTACAAGGATATTGCGCAACACCTGGACGAGAAGCGAACCGAGCGTGAGCAGTTCATCGTGGACGCGGTCGATCGCCTGAAGCGCGAGTTGGCTGACGCTGCTGTCGGCGATGCCGAGGTCTACGGCCGACCGAAGCACATCTTCAGCATCTGGAACAAGATGCGCAAGAAGGATGTCGCTTTCTCGGAGGTCTACGACGTGCGCGCGCTGCGCGTCATCGTCAAGGACGTCAAGGACTGCTACACGGCACTGGGCATCGTGCACCATATCTGGTCGCCGATCGCCAGTGAGTTCGACGACTACATTGCGCACCCGAAAGGCAACGACTATCGTTCGCTGCACACGGCCGTGCATTGCCCGGACGGACGCGCGCTCGAGGTGCAGATCCGGACTCCCGATATGCATAAGCATGCGGAGTTGGGAGTTGCCGCGCACTGGCGGTACAAGGAGGGCAGCCAGGCGACCCCGGAAGACCGCTACGACGAGAAGATCGCCTGGTTGCGGCAACTGCTCACCTGGCGGGACGAGTCCGTCGATTCGTCGGACTGGGTCAGGCACTACAAGAAAGCGGCCTTTGACGAGACGATCTACATCCTGACCCCACAGGGGCGCGTCGTCGACCTGCCGCGTGGTGCGACGCCGGTGGATTTTGCCTACCGCGTGCACACCGACATCGGCCATCGCTGCCGTGGCGCCAAGGTCGATGGCGCACTGGTGCCGCTGAATACGCAACTGGCCACCGGACAGCGCGTCGAAATCGTTCTTGCCAAGCACGGCGGCCCGTCACGCGACTGGCTCAACAGCGCGCTGGGCTACGTGTTCACCCATCGCTCGCGCGCCAAGGTCAGGCAGTGGTTTGCCAATTTGGCGCTCGAGGACATGCTCGCCGAGGGGCGGGTGGTGGTGACGCGCGAACTGCAGCGCATGGGGCAGTCGAGCGTCAGTCTCGACGAGCTTTCGGACCGGCTCGGCTTTGCCCGCCCTGACGACCTGTTCATTGCCGTTGCCCGGGCCAAGCTGAACATGCGCCAGTTGCAGCTGGCGGTGCGTGGCGGCGAGGCGCCGCTGGACGAAGACGATCCCGCCGAGTTGGCGGTGTCCAGGTTGCGGCCAAGCGATGACGCCGAGAAGGGGATTCTGATCGTCGGCATGGGGCGCTTGCTGACGCAGTTGGCGGGTTGCTGCAAGCCGGTGCCACCGGATCCGATTGTCGGCTTCGTCACCCGGGGCAAAGGCGTGTCGGTGCATCGCGCCGATTGCAGCAACTTTAGCAACATGCGCGCAATGAATCCCGAGCGGGTGATCGAAACCACCTGGGGTGGTGGCGAGGAGGAGGGCATTTTTGCCGTCGATATCGTCATCGACGCTCACGATCGCCAGGGGCTGTTGCGCGATGTCTCCGACGTGCTTGCCCGTGAAAAACTCAATGTCATCGCGGTCAATACGCAGTCCAGGCAGGGTAAGGCGCTGATGCGCTTCACCGCTGAAGTTGGCAGCATCCCACAGCTCAACCGCACGCTGAGCTTGCTGCACGGTGTCGAAGGCGTGGTGGCCGCAAGGCGCGCCTGAGTCGCACCGGCCTGGTGGGTTTCCCAGGCCGGCGCTTACGACGTCTCCAGCTGCTCGTCAGTCCTTCAGCAGTTCGATCAGTTCGGCTTGCGACGAATGTGGGCTGGTCCGTGAGCCGCGCCGCTGATGATAGCTGCCATCCGCTCCGAGTTCCCAGGCCAGGGTATTGTCGGTGAGGTAGATCTGCAGCCCCTCGGTGATTACCCGGCGCTTCAGCTTGCGGTCGAGGATCGGAAAGGCGAGTTCGATGCGGCGGAAGAAATTGCGGTCCATCCAGTCGGCGCTCGATAGATAGACTTTTTCTTCGCCGTCGGCGAAGAAATAGAACACCCGATGATGTTCGAGTTGCCGACCGATGATCGACCAGACGTTAATGTTCTCGGACAGGTCCTTGACGCCGGCACGCAAGCCGCAGACGCCGCGGACGATGAGGTCGATCTTGACGCCGGCCTGCGAGGCTTCGTAGAGCGCAGCGATGGTCTCCGGTTCGAGCAGCGAATTCATCTTGGCGATGATTCGTGAACGCTTGCCGGTGCGTGCTGCCTCGGCTTCGGCACGGATCCCGGCGACGACATTCGGTTGCAGCGAGAAAGGCGCTTGCCAGAGGTGCTTCAGGGTCTGCGCGCGGCCGAGGCCGGTAAGCTGCTTGAACACCTCGTTGGCATCGGCACCGATATCTTCGTTGCAGGTGAGCAGACCAAAATCGGAGTACAGGCGGGCCGTCTTGGGGTGGTAGTTGCCGGTACCGAGGTGCACGTAGCGGCGCAGGAGGCTGCCGCCGGCCTTGCTTTCCTCGCGGCGGACGATCATCAGCATCTTGGCGTGCGTCTTGTAGCCAACAACGCCGTAAATGACGTGCGCGCCGACTTCTTCAAGCTTGGTCGCCCAGCCGATGTTCGCTTCCTCGTCAAAGCGCGCCATCAGCTCGACGACCACCGTGACTTCCTTGCCGTTCTGTGCCGCGCGCAACAGCGACTGCATCAGCACCGAGTCAGTGCCGGTACGGTAAACGGTCATCTTGATGGCCACCACCTGCGGGTCGGCGGCTGACTGATCGAGTAATTCGATGACCGGATTGAAGCTCTGGTAGGGATGGTGCAGCAGGATGTCGCCGCCGCGGATGGCGTCGAACACGTTGGCATTCTTCTGCAGAACTTTCGGTGTGCCGGGTTTGAAGGGTTGGAACTTGAGGTTGTCGCGCAGTACCCAGTCGGGAACCTGCATCAGGCGGACCAGATTGACCGGCCCGGCGACGCGGAAGAGGTCGCGCTCGGTGAGGTCGAAGTGGCCGAGCAGGAACTCGGCCATTGCTTCCGAGCAGTTGTTGGCGACCTCGAGGCGAACCGCATTACCAAAGTGTCGCTGCGGCAATTCGCCCTGGATCTTGGCGCGCAGATTCTTGACCGCTTCTTCGTCGACGAACAGGTTGCTGTTGCGCGTGACGCGGAACTGGTAGCAGCCAAGGACTTTCATGCCGGCGAACAGCTCGTGGACGAACTCATGCAGGATCGACGACAGGAAGATGAAGCAGTATTCGCTGTCACCAAGTTCGCGTGGCAGCCGGATGACGCGTGGCAGAACACGTGGCGCCTGCACGATGGCCGCGTTCGAGCTGCGCCCGAAAGCATCACGACCTTCGAGTTCGACGGCAAAGTTGAGGCTCTTGTTGAGCACGCGCGGGAAGGGGTGCGAGGGGTCGAGGCCGATCGGGGTGATCACCGGCATCACTTCGCGGAAGAAGAAGGCGCTGATCCATTCGCGCTGGGCGGGGCTCCAGTCGCCGCGCTTGAGGAAGCGAATGCCTTCACTCGCCAGCTGCGGCAGGATCTCTTCATTAAACAGTGCGTACTGTTCCTTGACCAGGGCGTGCGTTTCGTCGCTGACCAGAGAGTAGACTTCGCGTGCCGTCTTGCCGTCGGTGGTGAGCGCTACCGATCCCAGTTTGAGTTGCTCCTTGACGCCGGCAACCCGGATTTCGAAGAACTCGTCGAGGTTGCTGCTGACGATGCACAAGAAGCGCAAACGTTCCAGCAGTGGGGTTTTGTGGTTCTTGGCCTGCCACAACACGCGCCGATTGAAAGCAAGCAGCCCCATCTCGCGATTCTGAAAGTAGTCCGACGGGAAGCCGTCAGTGGCCTTGGAGGGAGGGGTTTCGGTGGGTGTGGCGGCGGTGTTCATGGGTTCCTTCCGTAAAAATTGATGGATCAGGCAGGCGTGCTGACGACAGCAAACATATTACAACCATCACCCTGCCGCTGCTCGGTAAAAGCCCTATTTTGTCCTTACAAAGCTACTGTGCGATCGGCTGTCGCGCGCTGCTCGGGCGGCCGGCGGTGGTAACATGGGCGTTCTGAAAATTGCCTTTGCCGTGCGGCGAGAAAAAGAACGGGCATGAGTTACGAGCTAATTGCCGGCGTCGATCTGGGTTCCAACAGCTTTCGTCTGCAACTTGGGCGTATCGTTGGCGATCGGATTCACCCGCTTGAACACCTGAAAGAGCGCGTTGGCCTTGCTTCCGGCCTGACCAGCGAGAGAATTCTCGACCATGCCTCGCAGCAACGCGCGCTCGCCGCCCTGCACCGCTTTGGTGAGCAGCTGCGGGGCTTTGCGCCGGAGCAGGTGCGCGCGGTGGCCACCGACGCGATGCGCGTGGCGCGCAATGCCGACCTCGTTCTGCAGCAAGCCGAGGCCGCGCTCGGTTTCCCGATCGAAATCATCGGCGGGCGCGAGGAAGCCCGCCTGATCTTCATCGGTGCCGCGAACGCGCTACCGCCTGCGACGCATCGGCGTCTGGTGGTCGATATCGGCGGTGGCTCGACCGAGTTGGTCATTGGCCAGGGAATCGAACCCCTGCTGATGGAGTCGCTATTCATCGGGGGGATCAACTTTCGCCAGCGCTTTTTCCCGGATGGCAAGGTGGACGGGAAGCGCTTCCGCGCTGCCGAAGTGGCGGCGGCTCGGCAAATCGAAGCGGTGGTTACCGACTACCAGCGCTGCGGTTGGCACGAGGCCGTCGGCTCGTCGGGTTCGGCGCAGGAACTTGCTGGCGTGCTCGAGCTGAACGGTCTTAACCCTGAGTGCGGCGCTGGCATCACTCGCCAGGGGCTGGCCCGTCTGCGGGCGATGATCATTGCCGCTGGCGCGGCGGAACGGCTGCCGCTGAAAGGCCTGCGCAGCGACCGCCTGCACATCTTCCCCGGTGCTCTGGCCATCATGTCGGCGGTGTTTTCCTCGCTCGAACTCGAACAAATGACCTATTCGGAGGGGGCTTTGCCACTCGGTGTCCTGCACGATCTGCGCGGCCGCTTCGAGCATCATGACACGCGCGACGTGACGGTCGTCCAGTTCATGCGCCGTTATCAGGTCGCCGAGGAGCAGGTCAGGCGTGTCGAGCGCACCGCCCTGGCCCTGCTCGGACAACTCATCCAGCTCGATTCTCCTGAGCACGAGCGGGAAGTTCACTTCCTGCGCTGGGCCGTCTCCCTGCACGAGATCGGCATTTCGGTGGCGCACGGCGGTTTCCACAAGCATGGTGCGTATCTGGTGACCAACGCCGACATGCCGGGTTTTTCGCAGCGCGATCAGTCGCGTCTGGCGCTGTTGCTTCTCGGTCAGCGCGGCAGGCTGCAGAAACTGGCCTCGCTGCCGGCCGGCGATGCGAACTGGCGGCTACTCTTCTGTTTTCGGCTGGCAGTCTTGCTGCATCGTTCGCGTGACGATCAGGCGCCCCCAGAACTGGCGATCCGTGAGTCGCCTGTGGGTTTCCAGCTCGATGTTTCGGCTGCCTGGCTGGACGGCAATCCGCTGGCTCGCGCCGCTTTGCGCGAAGAGTCGCTGCTCTGGGAGCGTATCGGCAGCCAGCTGCAGCTCAGAGCCCTGCCGTCTGGACGGATGTGGCAGTGAGGCCGGGGTGAGCGTCGCCGCGATCGAGCTGCAGCAGCAGCCAGGTGTACGGCAACTGCGCCTGTCCGGGGATTGGACGCTGGCGACCATGCCGCAGCCGATTGTCAGCTTTGAGCGGCGCCTGCGCGAGCTGGCAGCCGGCAATCCGGCGTGGGACCTGCAGTCGATTGCACGCCTGGACAGCGCCGGCGGGATTCTGCTGTGGCGCGCCTGGGGCCAACAGTGGCCGGCGTCGCTGGCCATTTCCAGCCGCCATCGGGCGGTGATTGCGCGTATCGAGATGATGCCGCTTGAGCGGCCGTCGGAGCGCTCGAGAGAACGTTTGTCGCTACTGCTCGTCATCGGTCGGCCGGCTCTCGCCGTGGCCAGTCACTTCACTGGCCTGGTGGCCTTGATCGGCCAACTGATCCTGGACCTGATTTACCTCTGCCGACATCCAGGGGACATACCCTGGCGAGAGTTTTCGGCAAACCTCTTCAAGAGCGGCGCGCAGGCCCTGCCGGTGACGGCCTTGATCGGTTTCCTGATCGGTGTCGTTCTTTCCTACCTTTCGGCCTTGCAGTTGGCGAACTTCGGTGCCGACGTCTTCATCGTCAACCTGCTCGGCATCAGTATCGTTCGCGAACTGGGCCCGGTGCTGGTCGCCGTTCTCGTCGCCGGTCGTTCGGGGTCGGCAATGACCGCCCAGATCGGCGTCATGCGCGTCACCGATGAGATTGATGCGCTGGCCACGATGGGCGTTTCGCAAAGCCAGCGCCTGGTCTTGCCCAAGGTCGCCGCGCTCGCCGTGGCGATGCCGCTGCTGGTGCTCTGGTGTTCAGCGGCGGGGATCATCGGCGGCATGGTTTCGGCCAATCTGCAGATGGACCTGTCGTATGGCTTTTTCATTGATACGCTGCCCAAGGTGGTGCCGGTCGCCAATCTGTGGATTGGCATGGGCAAGGGCGTTGTTTTCGGTTTTCTGATTGCCTTGATTGCCTGTCATTTTGGTCTCAGAGTCAAGCCAAATACCGAAAGTCTGTCCGCGCAGACGACCGCTTCGGTGGTGACGGCCATCACGGTGGCGATTCTGGTCGATGCCGTTGCTGCGATTCTGACCCGCAGAATCGGACTGCCGCTGTGAGCGCGGCCGCAGAGGTGGCCCGAACAAGGGTGCCGGCCATTGAAATTCGCGGCTTGTGTACGCGCTTCGATGAGGTGGTGATTCATCGCGACATCGATCTTGAGGTCGAAGCCGGGCAGATGCTGGGTCTGGTCGGCGGCTCGGGCAGCGGCAAGACGACTTTGTTACGCGCGATCGTCGGTCTGTTGCGGCCCAGCGCGGGGACGCTTAAACTCTTTGGCCAGACGCTGTTCGACGGCGATCACGAGCAGGGGCGAGCGCTTCGCCGTCGCTTCGGAATGCTCTTTCAGCAAGGCGCACTCTTTTCGGCGTTTTCGGTCTTTGACAATATCGCCTTTCCGCTGCGCGAACTGCGCACACTCGACGAAGCCATGATCCGTGATCTGGTCTTGCTCAAGTTGGCGATGGTCGAACTTGAGCCACGCCATGGCCGGCTGATGCCCGCGGAATTGTCTGGCGGGATGATCAAGCGCGTGGCACTGGCGCGTGCGCTGTCCCTGGAGCCCGAACTGCTGGTCCTCGACGAACCGACGGCCGGGCTCGACCCCGATCGTAGCGAGAACTTCATCAAGTTGCTCAAGCTGCTGCAGCGGGAACTCGGCTTCACCGTGGTCATGGTGACGCACGAGCTCGATACCCTGCTCGGCCTGGCGACGCGTCTGGCAGTTCTCGCGGATCAACAGATCGTTGCCTGCGGCACGCCGGCCGAAGTGCTGGCCGTCGATCATCCCTTCGTGCGCAACTTCTTTGCTCCGAAGCGCGCCGCGGCAGCGATTCGACACGAGGCGAGCTAGCCATGGAAAACCGTTCGCACGCGCTGCTAGCCGGATTGTTCACCCTGTTGCTGGGAGTTGCGGTAGTGCTCTCGGTGTGGTGGATCGGCGGCAAGCACGAGAGCAGCCGCGACTACACCGTTGTTACGCGGCAGAACGTTACGGGACTGAGCCTGCAAGGACAGGTCCGCTACCGCGGCATTCGCGTCGGCAAAGTGCAGACCATTGAGCTCGACCCGGATGATGTGCGCAACATCCTCGTTCGCATCAGCGTAAACGATTCGGTACCGGTGACCCGTGGGACGGTTGCCAAGATGGGCTATCAGGGAGTGACCGGCATTGCGCATGTCCTGCTCGAAGAAAGCGGCGCCGATCCGCAGCCACTGCCGGGTAATGCCGGGGAGGCCTCGCGAATTCTCATGCGGCCATCGCTGATCGAGGAACTGTCCGATGCCGGCGGTGCCACCTTGCGCGCGGCGGGCGAGTTTCTGGGCAATGCCAACAAGCTGCTCGGCAGCGACAACCAGCAACGTTTCGCGAGTATTCTCGGCAATCTCGAAGCGACCACCGCGAACGCCAACGAAGCCATCAGCCAGTTTCGTCAGCTGTTGGCGCAAACTCCCGAAAGCCTGCGCCTGCTCAACGCCACGCTGGCTCGCGCCGAGCAGGCGGCGGGCCATGCGACGCCCTTGCTGCTCGAAACACGTGAACTGGTCGTGCGTCTGCAGGCGGTCAGCGAGCGCGTCGATGGCTTGCTTGGCGACCCGTCGCCGAGCGGGGTCGCCGCACTCGCGCCACGCCTCAACGAACTCGGTAGCGAGTTGTCGGCCAACTCGCGACAATTGCAGCGGGTGTTGCAGATGCTCGAGGATGCGCCACAAAGTTTCGTTTTTGGCTCGCCAAAGCATTCTCCCGGACCCGGCGAAGCCGGTTTCGTAGCCCCACCAAAGCGTGAAGGATCTCCATGAAGAGACTGTCGATCTGCCTTGCAGCGTGCCTGTTGCTCGCCGCCTGCGCGGGCGGAGCACGCACCGCCACCCAAGCCGAGGTCTATGACTTCGGTTTGCCGGCCGCGCGTCTGGCCGAAGGCCCCGGCTGGTCGAAGCTGGCTCTCGAGATTCGCGCACCGTACTGGTTTGACTCGCTGAGTATCGAATATCGCCTGCTCTACGACGACCCTCTGAAGTTGCGTAGCTACGCAGCCAGCCGCTGGGCTGGCGCGCCCGGACTGCTGCTCGCGCAGCACCTGCGGCAGCAGCTGGGTGTGCTCAGCGGCAGCGGGCGCACGGCGGTTGGCTGCCTGCTGCGTCTGGAACTGCAGGAGTTCTCGCAGCTTTTCGATACGCCGCTGCTGAGTCGTGGCGTGCTGCAGGGAACGGCCAGCGTGCTCGACGCCAGGCGGCAGATCGTCGCCGAACGCTGGCTCAGCATCGAGCAGCCGGCAGCCAGTGCCGATGCCCCCGGTGGCGTGCGCGCCCTGGTTGCGGCCAGCAACGAACTCGGGCGGCAACTCGCTGGCTGGTTGCAGGAAATCGAGCGAGATGGCCAGCTGAAGCGCTGCCCGGCAACGATTGCTGGTTGAGGGGCGCCGCCCGTAGCCGCGCAGAACCGGTTTTTTTTGGTAGTGATAGATCAAGGAGGCAAGAATGAGCACCGAGATGCCGATTCAGGACGACCCTTACGTTGTGCGCAGCGACAAGCAGGGCGTCGCCACGCTGACTCTGAACCGTCCGCAGCAGTTCAACTCGCTGTCACAGGCGATGATCGCCGCCCTGCAGGCGCAGATTGACGCCATCGCGCCTGATCCCGCCGTGCGCGTGCTGGTCATTGCCGGGGCCGGCAAGGCCTTCTGTGCCGGACACGACCTCAAGGAGATGCGTGCCAATCACAACAAGGCTTTCATGCAGGACCTGTTCAAGCGTTGCGGCCGGATGATGATGGCCCTGACCCAGATGCCGCAGCCGGTGATCGCGCGCGTGCATGGCATTGCCACCGCGGCTGGCTGTCAGCTGGTCTCGATGTGCGACCTCGCGGTTGCCGCCGACAGCGCGCGCTTTGCGACTTCGGGAATCAATGTTGGCCTGTTCTGCGCGACGCCGGGTGTCGGTCTGTCGCGCAACCTGGGTCGCAAGCAGGCGTTGGAGATGTTGCTCACCGGTGATTTCATCGATGCACGGGCCGCTCTACAGCAGGGGCTGGTTAATCGCGTGGTGGCTGGCGACGTGCTCGATGCCGAGATCGACAAGCTTGCCGGCTCGATCATCGCCAAATCGTCGGTGGCCATTGGCATGGGCAAGCAGATGTTTTACAAACAGCTCGAAATGGGTCTCGAAGGCGCTTACCAGTACGCTTCCGAAGTGATGGCCTGCAACATGATGACCGAAGACGCGGGCGAGGGAATCGATGCCTTTATCGGCAAACGCAAGGCGGAGTGGACGGGCCGCTAGTGTAGTTTTGCGTCACAGGGCCCTGGCGCTGGCCAGAGCACCTGCCGCCGCGAAAAGGGCTTGCTGGCCGGAGGCCCCTGGCGACTCAGACGACTGCCAGTTGATCGGGGCCGCTGGCTCGGGCAGCGTGCAGTGCCTCGATGGCCCGCTTCAGGACGTCCTCGAACGAGTGGTCCGTGGCACCGGCCTGGCTGGCACCGACACTGACCGTAAAGTGGACGGTGCCGTTCTCGGTCGGGATCGAGATGTCGGCAACCGCCGTGCGGATGCGCTCGGCCACCGCGATCGCTGCGCTGATATCGGTGTCGAGCAGGAGCATGGCAAACTCACCGGCACCGAGTCGCCCGATCATATCCGCGCCGCGTAGACAGGTGGTGGCCACCTCGGCAAACGAGATCAGCGCCTGGTCACCGGTGGCGTGGCCATAACCATCGTTGATGCGCTTGAAGAAATCGATATCGACCAAGAGGATCGAGAGCGGTCTCTGCGCAGGGTCTGCTTGCTGCAATTGCGCGTGGAACGCCGCGACGAAGTGCTGCCGGCTACTGACGCCGGTCAGCCGATCGGTGGTCGCCAGATGTTGCAGCGCGGCGTCTTGATTGGCCAGCGCGCGCAGCAGTTGCAAGGATCGAAAAGCCACCACGGCCAGCGGCACGGTGACGCTGATGGCCAGCATGAGGACCCACAGGGTTTGTTTGTGCCACGGCGCAAGCGCCTCATCGTAGGGCACTGAGACGGTCACCAGCAAGGGGAAATCGGGGACCGACGAGTAGCTGGCGAACTGTCGCCGCTGCTTGTCGCCGCCCTCCTCGAACACCACCGCCTGTCCTTGCGGCAAGAGCTGCGCGCCGGGAAGCGTGACGCCGGTGATCGCTTGGCCGAGCAGTCGCGGGTCGTCGGGCGCTCGCGCCAGAATTGTGCCGTCAGAGCGGAGGAGGGTGATTACCCCGCCCGGCTTGCGGCGCTGCTTCTCGTAAACGGTCGTCAGCTTGCCGAGGTCAATCACCGCGACCAGGATTGGGAAAGCCTGCGTGGGCAGACGGCTGGCGATGGGTAGTTCGGAATTTCCTGCCGGCGTTCTGCGTGTCGGGGCGCCGATGAACAGGCCGCCTGCCGGCGTGTTTCTGAAGTAGTCGCTGTCGGCGACGTTTGCCAATGGCTCGGAGGAGTCGGAAAGTGGGTCTATCGCCGTGCCGTCGGCAGCCAGCAGACGGATCTCGATGGTGGCGGCAGTGCGGTCGCGAAAGTCCGCGAGCAAGCGCCGAAAACCGGGGGCGCTGGCTGGGTCGAGGTCGGGGTTGGCCGCCAGCCAATTGGCACACACGGCAAGAATGACCTCGGCCAGACGAAACTGCCGGCGCGTCTGGTCTTCGACGGCGTGGGTCATGCGCTGCAGGGATTCGCGAGTCGCAGCGACGCGTTCATCGCGAGCCGAGTCGATCCAGAAGCTCACGGCAGCCCACAAGGCCGCGACGAACAGCAGCGAGAAGACGATGACCGTTCGCGGGCTCGCCCATTCCTCAAGATGTTTGCTGGTGGCCTTGACCATGCTGTCTGCCCCTGTCACACATGGAGAGTCATTCTAGCAGCGTAGTCGCGCTGACGGACAAGCGAGCTGGCGCAGTGGCTGTGCTAACGGTCATGACATGTCGAGATACCCCGGATCATGAAAGTCATGACCGTTTCCCCCTCACTTGCAGTGCGCATTCCGGCTTACACGCCGGAATCGTTCGCCGGGCAGGGAGCATGCTCCCCGAATTCCCCGTCTCACCCCCGGCCCTTCTCCCGCGAGGGGAGAAGGGCGTTTCGTGAGTCGCTGGCGCGACTTTCACATTAACGCCGCCAGCGGCGCTCGTCGTCGACGTCCCACTCGGCACGGTCGCTGCCCACCTGGGCGTCCTCGGCCTCAACATCGATGACACCGGCGAAGAACTCGATCGCCGTGTCGGCAACCTGCGCGGTGTCGTAGTAAGCGTAGGCGCCAGCGCCAAGCGCGCCAAATACCGGTATCCAGCGCGAAATCCCCTTGCCGATCAGCCTTTGCGCGATGTGCATGCCGATCTTCAGCACCACCGCCTGGACCTGCGGGCGGGAGGCGCGTTGAACGACAAAACGCTGGCCGATCTGGGCGACCAGATCGCGAACCGCTTGCGCGTCGGTATGCCTGAAAAGGCAGTAGATCATCTCCTCGCGGCCCAACTCGGCAGTTTTTCCATAACAACCGGCGATGTCGGCGACCAGCTGGGTCTGCAGTTGCCACAGCGAGCGCAGTTCCGGAAGCAGGGTCAGCCAGCCGAGCGGGCCGGGCGGCAGGCTGAGTCCGCTGGAGGTCACAGCCGCGCGTCGTGCTGCGGTGGCGGCAATCGCGCGCGCGCGAAGTTCCGGTTTGCGTGCTTCAAGTTCCGTACTGACCGGTGTCTGGCCGACGAAGTCGAGAATCGCCTCGGCGATTCGGGGCCCTGCCTTGAGCTGCGCGTTGCGTTTCGAGAAGCGTCTATCTTGCATGGTCAGAGTGCCATTTAATGTGAAAGTCGCGCAGGCGACTCACGAACCTCCCTTCTCCCCTCGCGGGAGAAGGGCCGGGGGTGAGACGGGGAATTCGGGGAGCATGCTCCCTGCCCGGCGAACGATTCCGGCGTGTAAGCCGGAATGCGCACTGCAAGTGAGGGGGAAACGGTCATGACTTTCATGATCCGGGGTCTCCCGACGTGTCATGACCGTTACCGTGAAAGTCGCGTGCGCGACTCACGGACAGAAAAGTGCCCGTCTGCCGTTTTACGGAAGAAAGCGCCATTTTGCTTCATGCGCTGGTCCGACGCCAGACGCTCGCCAGCCAGGGTTGCTGCGCGCACGGCAGGCCGGGCGGACGATAATAGTGTTCGATCTCCACATAGCCTGCCGCCGCCATGTGTTCGCGCCAGGCGGCGAGGTCGTGGTAGCTGGCGTAGCGGCCACTGCTCCAGCCTTCCTCGTTGTTGCCACGCGGGTTTGAGCAGAACAAGACGCCGGCGGGCTTGAGGGTGGCGCGCAATTGCCGCAGGACGCGTAGCAGTTCCTGGCGTGGGATGTGGAACAGCGAGGCATTGGCGTAGACCCCGTCAAAGTGTGCTTCAGGCAGATCGAGCTTGAGGAAGTCCTGCTGCCAGACTGTACAGCCGCTGTCCTGGCGTGCCATGTCTACGAAGTTCTGCGAGCCGTCGAGTCCGATCGCCCGATGGCCTAGCTGGGTAAGCGCTTTGAGGTCGCGGCCCGGCCCACAGCCGAAGTCGAGAACCGTGAAGGGTGCCTGGCCGTGGATATGGCGCAACAGTGCGGCGATGTTTTGCGTCACGTCGTGCTCGCGAGTGCCGGCACGGAAGTCCTCGGCGCGCTGGTCGTAATGGGCCAGGGTCTGCGTCGTGATAAGCTCGAGATCGTCAGGGCGTAATGGCATGGCTGGTTGGGGCGGCTGGGTTTTCGGCAGCGGGCAAGATGGCGGAACGGAGGTGGTGTGTTCACTGATGGTAAACCATAGGCCCGCCATTCGGCTCGACAAGCTGCGTTTGCGGGCCGACCAGGTCACATTGGCGCGGCCGGCCGCCGGAAACAGGAAAAGAAATACTCCTGTGCTAATCTACGTGACGGCGCGCGGCCATGCCGGGCTCGTTGCAGCAGGAGCGATGACGGGCTGGCGCCAGGGGAGACGACATAATATGACCCGGGGAAGGCATGCCTTTCCCGCCACGAGGGTTCGCCATGGCCACTGAAACCGAAATGAAGCTATCGCTGTCGGCGCGCGCGGCCAGCCAGTTGCGCCGCCATGTCTTGCTGTCGGGCGTGCCGTCGCAGCGGCAACTGCTGATCAATACCTACTACGATACGCCCGATTGCCGCCTGCGCAGCGAGCGGCTGATCGTGCGCTATCGTCAGCAAGGGGGCGACTGGCTGTTGGGCGTCAAGACTGCTGCTCAACTCAGCGGTGGGCTGGCCGAGCGCCAGGAGTGGGAGTGCCCTGGTCGGCCCGGCGAGTTCGACTTTTCGCATGTCGACCAAAGCGCTGTTCGCGATCTTCTCGAGTCCTTGCGAGATCAGTTGCAGCCGGCGTTTGTCACCCGCTTCCAGCGCCACGCCTGGCTGCTGGAACCGCGCGCGGGCGTGCGCATCGAACTGGCGCTCGACTGCGGGACGATTGAGGCCAGCGGTCGTCGCCAGCCAATCCGTGAGGTCGAGCTTGAGCTGCTGTCCGGCGCCGTTGGCGATCTCTTCGACCTGGCCGTTGCGCTGCAGGCCAGCCTGCCTTTGCATCCGGAAGCTCGCAGCAAGTCCGATCGCGCCTATCGCCTGATGCTCGACACGCCGATGACCGCGGCCAAAGCGCTGCCGGTTGCGATCGACGCCAGCTTGGCGAGCATCAGCGCATTTCGTCGCATTGCCCTGTCCTGCGTCAACCAGTTGCAGAGCAATGAGCAAGGAATTCTCGCGACCGATGCTCCCGAGTTTGCGCACCAGGCGCGCGTCGCAATTCGCCGCCTGCGGTCGGCCATACGTGTCTGGCAGCGCCACCTCCCGGCGCCATTCGTGGCCCGTTTTGATCCCCTCTGGCAAGAGCTCGCCAGGCGTCTGGGGGGAGTGCGCAACTGGGACGTCTTCCTGGCCGATACCGCGCCGCTATTGAGTGCGGCCTTTGCCGACCGGGCAGAAGATCAGGCGAAAGTCGAGTCCTTGTTCCGCTACGCCCGGCGGCGCTGCACAAGCAATCGCCGGGCCGCGCGAGCCGCCTTCAAGTCGGCTACCTATTCGCGTCTGTTGCTCGACTTCTCGGCAGCTCTTCAGGCCTTGCCCGAAGCCAAGCGCGGTTCGCTGGGAGACTTTGTTCCCGCCTGGCTCGACAAGTGTACCCAGCGCGTCAACCAGCGCGCCGCAGAGGCACAGCAGGGCGGCGACGAGGCTCGTCACCGTCTGCGCCTGGCGTTCAAGCAATTGCGCTACGCGCTCGAATTCTTTTCGCCAATCTTCGCCGGGCCCGTGTTGCAGAACTTCCATCAGTCGCTTACCGCCCTGCAGGAACAGCTCGGGCACCAGAACGACCTGGCGGTCGCCATGCAACTGGTTGTTGAAGCGCTGCCGGGGCGTAGAGCCGAGGGCGTCCATGGCTGGCTGGCGGTGCAAAGCGAGGCACTGCTACCAGAGCTGGAAATGCTGTTGGAGGCTTTTCGACGTCAAGATGCGCCGTGGTCAGCGCCGTCGTCGTGAACGGGTGGGTTTGCGGCGCGTTTGTTTCCGGCTTGGCAGTTGTTACAGGTTTACAGCAAGCGGTACTGAGGTCGTTTCAGCTTTCCTTTGCCGTGCGGTCCTTTTGCCCCTCGACGTAACCGGTAAGTTGCGACTCGAGTTCGTTGAAACCTGAAGGCGCTTGCTGGCTCAAACGCGACAGCCTTCGCATCAGGCGCTGCTGCGCAAAAGTTTCCGCCGGGTCGGGCTTGCCCAGTAGATACTCCGAGCCGCGTTTGGTCATTACGACCATCGAATTGGACTCGAATCGGTGGCCAGTGAGTGGCGATGTCCTGATGTGCGAGGACGAGGGAAAGCGCGGATTAGTGCCATACACGCGCCCTTCGATGCACACCAGTCTCTCGCCCTCACGGGTGATCAGTTCCAGCGTTTTCCAGTTATTGAGGATATTCATAGTGCCCCCACCCCCGTTCTCGATGCGAAGTAGCCAAGCGACTCACCATTCTAGCCGACAAATCAGTGCTGCGCTGCCTTTCGGAAGTGGGCCGGATGCCGTGATTCGGTTCGTCGATAGTCATCTTCGCGGATTTTGTCATGTGTTAATTCAGGGATTTGCAAGCCAAGAAAGCTTGTTAAGAGCCCTGCCCGTAGGTGGGAAGCTAGCTGCCGGCCGCTACTGTCCAAGGCGATCCGTCGCGAGACCCTGCTAGCGATCGCACCAAGCAGACGTATCTGAGTAGAAGCAAGAACCTTGCCACTTTTTCATCAATCAAGTGATTTCATTAAAGCAATGGCTTAGGGTTTTTGCATGTTAACGGCAAAAATGCCGTGTAAAATTTACCGACACTTTTGCCGCGTGCGAGTGCCATTTGCTGCTTCGATTGACGGCTTGCTGCCGATACTGCTTTCAAGCCTCCACCGCACTCTGCAACAGGCAGTTGCTTTCCTCGGCCGCGAGTGCTTCTATCCTGGCCAGCTGTTGCGTCAGTACGGCCAGTGTCGCCTCGGAGGCGTCACGACCTTTGCGCAGGCGGCCGAGGATGCGCGCGCGCAACACCGCTGGCCTTGCCTGTGGCGCGACGATAAAGAAAGCGACTGCCGCCTGCGCGGCCAGGGCTCGGAAGCTGTCGCGCCGGGCGCGTTCTAGAAAGGCGGCGTCGACGATCACCGACCAGTTGGCTGTCAGCAGCTCCTCGGCCAGTTCGTACAGGCGGCGGTAGGTCAGTTCGCTGGCGTTCCTGGCATAGAGGCCACCATCGACCGGCGAGCCACTGCGCGCGGCGGCGTCGAGGTCGAACAGGCGCTTGCGTTCGACGTCGGAGCGCAGGCGGAGCGTCGCCGCTGCGGGATCGTGCAGCAAGACTCGGCGTGCGGCGCGACTCTTGCCGCAAGCGGAGACTCCGTGGGTGATGATCAGTCGTGCCGGTGGCGGGTTGACCAGGCGTTCGGCGAGCGCCAGGTAATGGTTGGCGTGGCCGCCATCACTGCTCGTCTGCGTGGCCCGCAGCGCCGCCACTTTGGCGCGCACCAGTGCGCGATAGACAGCGTAGAAGCGCAGCACCTGCACGGCGTCGTAGTCGCCACTGCAGGACAGCCACTCGTTGAGCAGCCAGGCGGCCAGACCGGGCTGATCGTGGTCGAGGAGATCGATGAAGGTGAACGCGATCTCGCTGGCGACGTCAATCCAGCGCAGGTCTTCACTGAATTCGATGCAGTCGAAGAGGCGCACGCTGCCGTCAATCAAAACCAGGTTGCCCAGATGCAGGTCGCCGTGACACTCGCGCACCCGGCCGGCCGCTTTGCGGGCGGCGAAGCGGGGGGCCAGCCGCTCGAATTCGCGGTGCGTCCACGCGGCGAGCCGTGCCAGCCGTGCCTGTTCTTCGCGGCCTGGCAGCAGCGGTGCCAGCTCGGCGAAATTGGCGAGGGCCGGCGCCAGCACCTGCTCGGGTTCGCCGAAATGCGTGCCGGCCGGTGCCACTGCCGCCTGCTCGTGAAACTCGGCAATCGTGGCGGCCAGGGCGGACATCTGTTTCGCATGCAGTTTTTGGCGTCCGCACAGGCGATCGAGTCGACCTGCTTCCGCGAAGCGGCGCATTTTGACGGCGAACTCGATGGCCTCGCCGCTGCCGCCGATCTGCGGGTCGGCCGCCGTGCCGGCAATGGCGACGACTTGCAGGTAGAGGTCTGGCGCGAAGCGACGGTTCAGGCGCAGCTCCGCCTCGCAGCAGGCTTGGCGCTTGGCGAGCGTGCTGTAGTCGAGGAAGGGCAGGAGCACCGGCTTCTTGATCTTGTAGGCGAAGGCTCCGGCCAGGAGCAGCCATGAGGCGTGCGTTTCGATGACTTCGACGCCGCTTGCCGGGTCCGGATAGCGGTCGGCTTCGAGCAGGGCGGCGATCAGCGGGGGGGGCACTTGCGGCATTTTTCAGTCCTTGTGTGCGCGTCGCAGGGAGGCGCTGCGCAGTTCTTGCGGCGACCACCTCTGCGGCGCGCAGCCAATCGCCAGCAGCCCGTTCGTGGTCGGGTCACTGATCGGCGTGCTGCCGAGCAGGCAGTTTGCGGCGGCTGTGGAGGGCATGTGCGCGATTGGCGTCAGTGCGGCGGCGATCAGTGGCCGACTTCGGCCAACAGCGAGGCGATCATCGCTTCAGCCTGGCGCAGGTAGCTGCTGCCGAACAGGTGCAGGTGGTTGAGTACGTGGTAGAGCTGGTACAGCGTTCGCCGCTGTTGGTAGCCGTCGGGCACTGGCCAGGCCTCGCGGTAGGCGGCGTAGAAGCGCTCCGGAAAGCCGCCGAACAGTTCGCTCATTGCCAGGTCGCATTCACGGTCGCCGAAATGTACTGCCGGGTCGAACAGCGCCAGCATGCCCGTTTCGTCGATGGCTGCATTGCCGGACCACAGGTCACCATGCAGCAGGCTGGCGCTTGGCCGATGATCGGCGAAGAGGGTGGCAAGATTCTCCGCCAGCCGTTCACCGTCGGTGATCAGTCTGCTGCGGTAGCCAGCAGCTGCGGCGAGTGCAAGCTGTGGCTGCAGTCGCTGCGTGGCAAAGAATGCCGGCCAGCTAGTCCGTCCGGTGTTCAGTTGCGGTGTGCTGCCGATGAAGTTGTCGCGGTGCCAGCCGTACTGTGGGCCGCTGATGCGATGCAGTGCGGCGAGCGAGCGGCCCGCCGCCGCCACCTGCTCGCCTTCTCGCAGAGCGTGCAGGTGCAGGTGTTCAAGGACCAGGTAGGCCTGCCCGCCAGCGCTGCCGTGGCCGACGACGCGTGGCACGCGCAGCGCCGAACAGGCCGCCAGTGCCCGCAGGCCGTCTGCTTCGGCGACGAACATGTCGAGCAGGCTGGCGTCATTCAGCTTGACGAAGCAGCGCCGCTGGCCGCTCCCGACCAGCAGCGTGCGCGAGATCGAAGCACCGCCAATCGGTGTAGCGGCGTCGATCGCGGTGGGCTGTGCTTCGCTGTCGCCATCAATCAGCGCACGCAGCGCGTCGCCCAGCGCAGCATTCGTGGCCAAGCTCGATTTCATGTGCTTCCCGCCAGGGCCGAGGCTGGCGTCAGCTCACTTGTTGACCACGGCAGGCTGCGGGCGCGGTGCCAGATTGACACGATTGCGACCCTCGCCCTTGGCCGCGTAGAGCGCTTGATCGGCGCGTGCGATGAACTCTGCGGCCGACTCGCCAGCGACGTAATCGGCGATACCGATGGAAACGGTAATCTTGCCGATCAAGAGTTGCTTGCCGCCGCCGGTCTTGATACGGCTGGCAGCGACCAGCGCGCGCAAGGCCTCGGCCAGGCCGACGGCGCCGCCGCGCGGCGTTCGTGGCAGGATGACGGCAAACTCTTCGCCACCATAACGAGCAGCTGTGTCCTTGCCTTTCACGTTGGCCCTGAGCATTTCGCCGACGCCGGCCAGCACCTTGTCGCCGAACAGGTGACCGTGGGTATCGTTGAGCCGTTTGAAACGGTCCAGATCGATCATCAGCAGGCATGGTCCGGGGCCGGAAGGGATGTTTTGTTGCAGGCTGGCGGCCAGGGCCAGATCGAAGCCCCGGCGATTGGCCAGCCCGGTCAGGCCGTCGACCAGGGCTTCTTCGCGGGCACGCGCGACCTCGTGTCGCAGCTCCTGCGCTTCACGACTGCTGTTCTCCAGGCGCGCCTGCAGGTCCCCGATCGCCTTCTGCATGTCGCGTGTACCGCGTAGGATCTCGGCGAGACCGGGTGGCGGCGGCTGTGCCCCCTTGGCATTTGTCGGGTGCTGCAGCGTCTCGCCCCAACGTTCCAGCGAGTCGCTGTAATGTGAGGCCTGATCGCCGGCATGAGTTGCCGAGTCGGCGACCTGGTCGACCAGATGGCCGACGCTGTCGCCGATACTCAGCGCGGTTTTCGAGTCCAGGTCGGCGACGTGTTTGTAATACAGCGCGCAGGCGGTGGGGTCGTCGAGCTTGCCTTCCGTCGTGAGGCACGCGTCGAGCGCTATTTGCAGGTCGCGATTGATGCCCGACACATATTCGTACCAGATCGCGTAGCTGAACGGGTGCAGGCCGGCCTCCTGCTGGCCCATCCGTTTCACTGCCTGGCGCAGAAACTCGGCGCTTTGCGCGAAAGTGTGCTCGTACCTCATTGTTGTTCTCTCTTGTCCGGTTGGTCTGCAAGCTGTCTTTGCAATTTGTCGTCTGCCCGGGTTGCTTGCGGCGGCAGTTCGATGCTGCCCTGTCGCAGCAGCTGCTCGACCTCGCCGGGTGGCCGCGGTCGGCTGAACAAATAACCCTGCATCTTCGGGCAGTTGGCCTGGCGCAGGAATTCAAGCTGCGCGTGGGTTTCGACACCTTCCGCGATCACCTCCAGCCCGAGGCTGTGCGCCATGGCGATGATGGCGGTGGTGATGCCGGCATCATCGGCGTTGTCCGGCAGGCCGCGGACGAAGCTCTGGTCGATCTTCAACATGCCGATCGGAAAGCGCTTGACGTACGACAGCGATGAATAGCCGGTGCCGAAATCGTCGATCGAAAAATGCACGCCGAGTGCGCGCAGACGATGAAAGCCGTCGATTCGTCGGGCCTCCGGCTCCATCAGAATGCTCTCGGTCAGTTCCAGTTCGACCTGGCTGGGTTCAATCCCCGTCTCGGCGATGATTGTCGCAACCGAGCCCAGGAAGTCGTGCGTGCGCAACTGGCGGGCTGAAACGTTCACCGCCACTCGTGGCGTCGCCAGACCCATCGCCTGCCAGCTGCGCAACTGTTGGCAGGCGGTGCGCAGCACCCAATCGCCGAGGGCGACGATCAGACCACTGTCTTCGGCGACGGGAATGAACTGTGCCGGCGAGACCAGGCCGTGTTCCGGGTGCTGCCAGCGAATCAGCGCCTCGAGGCCGACGATGCTGCCGTCGTCGGCGCTGACCTGTGGCTGGTAGAAGAGGCGAAACTCGTCGCGCTGCAGGCCCTTGCGCAGGTCGTCCTCGAGCCGGATGCGAGTCATCGTCTGGGCAGTGAGCGACCTGTCGTAGAGCTGCCAGTTGTTGCGGCCCTGGTCCTTGGCGTGGTACATCGCGGTATCGGCGTGCTTGAGTAGCGTCGCAGCGTCATCACCGTCTTCCGGGAAGATGGCGATGCCGATGCTGGCGGTGACGGTGATATCCTGACTGCTGATCCTGAAAGGTCGGGTGAGGAGCGCCTGCAGGCGTTCGGCGACCATGCTGACCGTCTGAGTGTTCTCGAGGTCGGGCAGGACGACCGTAAACTCGTCGCCGCCCAGGCGGGCGAGGTGCAGACCGCCTTCTACCAGGGCCGGCCGGGTGACCACGTCACCGGCGCGCAGCTTTTCTTTCAGTCGTGCGGCGACGGCCTGCAGAAGATAGTCGCCGGCGCTATGCCCGAGGGTGTCGTTGACCCGCTTGAAACCGTCGAGATCGAGGAACAGCAGCGCCACCTGACGCCGTGCGCGGCTTGCCCGCAGCAGTTCCAGGTCGAGCTTTTCGAGAAAATTCTCGCGGTTGGGCATACCGGTCAGGGTGTCGAAGTATGCCAGGCGCCTTATTCTCTCGTCGCTGCGCTTCTGCAGGGTAATGTCACGTACGACCATGACCACTGCTTCCGGGCCACACGGTGCGATGCGGCCTTCGTAGTGATGGACGCCGTCGGGCATCGTCAACTTGTACACCACGGACTGCAGGTCGCCGTGCTCGCTGGCGCGCTCGACGCCAAGCAGAATGACCGCGGCAACGTCGCTGGGCAGGACTTCCGACAGCTTGCGGCCGAGAAATTCGTTCGCCGGGACATAGGGCTCGGCGCCGAAACCTGCCTTGTAGTCGAGGTGGACTCCGTAGCGATCCATCAGGAAGATCATGTCAGGCATGGCGCGCACGATCGCTGCCTGCTTTTCCTCCAGTTGGCGCAACTGTCGCGCCTCCTGCGCCGAACGCAACACGTAGCGCGCCCGGTGGCCGAGAATCGGCCAGTTGATCGGCTTGGAGATGAAGTCGTTGGCACCCGACTCGTAGGCCTGGTTGATCGACTCGATATCATCCATGCCGGTGACCATGATCACCGGCAGCTCGCTCATGTCCCAGCGTTGGCGAATGTGTCTACAAACGGCAAAGCCATCGACTCCCGGCATGTCGACGTCGAGCAGGACCAGCGCAGGCGGTGGCCCAGCCAGTAGTTCGATCGCTTCTTCACCGTCGGCCGCGATGCTGACTTCGAAGTCGAACTGCGCCAGCGTCTCCTCTTCGAGCATGCGCATCACAGGGTCGTCGTCGACGATCAGGACTCTCGGTCGTGTGGCCGCCTCAGGCAGCTGCATGGTCTGGACTTTCGGCAAGGATGGTCGCCAGTGAGGCGAGTACGCGCGGGATCTCGAATTCTACTACTTCGAGCAGTGGCTTCGCGCCGTCCACGGTTTCTTTGCGAGCGAGTGTTTCGAGTTCCCTGCATAGCGTTGCCAGTTGTTCGGCGCCGACATTTGCGCTGCTGGATTTCAGCGCATGCGCGGCCTTGCGCAAGGTTTCGGCGTCGCCTGCTGCGGCAGCAGCGCGCATCTGCGCGAGACGCCGGGGCGTATCGGCCAGGTAGGCGCCGACCACCTTGTTGACCAGCGCGGCACCATTGGGTCCTGGCAAGCGGCGGATGGCGTCGAGTGCGCGCGGGTTTATCGGCCCCTCGCCGCTCGCGGCGGTCGTCTGTTCGGCCGTGACGGGTTTTGCAACGGGCGTTGCCGACGGAGCGGCTGGGGTCTCGGTGCTTGCCAGCGGCAGCCAGCGCCGCAAGGTGGCGAGCAGGCGCTCACGCGAGAAGGGTTTGCTCAGGTAATCGTCCATTCCCGCCGCCAGGCAGCGCTCGCGGTCACCGTCGACGGCGTTGGCGGTGAGGGCAACGATCGGCAAGCGGCCGCGCAGGCGGCCGTCGCCCTGCCGGGCACGGATCTCGGCGGTGGCCTCGAAGCCGTCCATTTCGGGCATCTGGCAATCCATCAGCACGAGGTCGAAAGCTTCCTCCTGTAGCCGTTCGACGGCCAGGCGGCCGTTGTCGGCCAGGCTACAACGCAGCCCCAGCGACTCGAGCATGGCCAGGGCCACCTGCTGATTGACCGGGTTGTCTTCGGCGATCAGGACGCGGCCGACCAGACTGGTGGGTCCGTCGTCGGCGAGCGAGTGTGGTGATTGCGGCGAGTGCACCGAAAGCAGGGAGCGCTCCTGTGTACCGGCCAGCGACGGTTGCGCCATCGCCGTGGCGATGGCGTCGTAGAGGTCCGACTGGCGCACCGGCTTGCTGAGGTAGTAATCGATTGGGGCCTGCCGCCGGCGCGCGTGATCGTTGGCGATGCTCACCGACGACAGCATCACCAGTGGCAAGCCTTGCCAGCGGGTTTCCGTTTTGATCGCCTGGGCGAGCGTAAAGCCGTCCATTTCAGGCATGTGCAGATCGAGGATGGCGAGGTCGAAAGGCGCGCCGCTCGCTTGCTGCAGGGTCTGCAGCGCCTCGCGTCCGCTGGCCGCATCGGTGGTGTGCATTGACCAGCCGGCGAGCTGGTGGGCGAGAATCTCACGGTTGGTGGCGTTGTCATCGACGACCAGCACGCGCAAGCCGCGCAGGCGTACGGCCATATCGACTACCGCGCGCGCGTGCGCATCCTGCTTGAGCAGCGGGATCTCGAACCAGAACAGTGTGCCGCGTCCGGGCTTGCTGTGCAGGCCAATCTCGCCGTCCATGGTCTCGACCAGGCGCTTGGCGATAGCCAGGCCCAGGCCGCTGCCGCCGTACTGGCGGGTGGTCGAACTGTCGGCCTGGATGAAGGCGCTGAACACGCGCTCCTGCGCCCGCTGGTCGATGCCGATGCCGCTATCCTCGACTTCGAAGCGGAAGCGGGCCTGCGCGGCATTCTCTTCGCGCAGGGTGACGCGAACGACGACCTCGCCATCGGCGGTGAACTTGATCGCGTTGCTGACCAGGTTGGTCATGATCTGGCGGATGCGTACCGGATCGCCACGCACCGCCACCGGCAGGTCGTGCGGCACGCTGCAGGCCATCTCCAGGCCCTTGCTCTCGGCCGCCTGGGCGAACAGGCAGCCGACGTCCTCGACCAACTGACGGAGGTTGAAATTGATGCTTTCGATCTCCAGCCGGCCGGCTTCGATCTTCGAGAAATCGAGGATGTCGTTGATGATGTTCAGCAGATGCTCGCCGGACTGGTAGACGGCGTCGGTGAAGCGGCGTTGCCGGGCGTCGAGCGTGGTGCTGCGCAGCAGTTCGGTCATCCCGAGAACGCCGTTCATCGGGGTGCGGATCTCGTGGCTCATGGTGGCCAGGAACTCGCTCTTGGCGCGGCTGCCGGCTTCGGCCTGCTCCTTGGCCTGGCGCAGCTCGGCGGTGCGCAGCTCGATTTCGTTCTCCAGGACATCGCGGTGCGCCGCCAGGCGCTGCTCGCGATCCTCGATCTGTTCGAGTATGACGTTGAAGCCCCTGGCCAGGGCGCCGATCTCGTCATTCGACTCGATCGCCGCGTGCGCGCCGTAGTTGCCGCTTTGCGAGACCTCGCGTATGACTCCGACCAGGCTTGATATTGGCCGCATGATGCCGCGGTAAGCCCAGACGAAGGTCGCCAGCAGAGCGAAGGTCATGAACACCACGCCGGCTGTCGCCAGACTGCGCAGACGCTCGGCCTCGTCTTCAGCCGACGCCCTGGCAGCGACGCGCAGTTCGTCGAGCTCACGGCTCAACAGTTCGGCCTGGCTGATCAATCTGCCGAAGGCGATCATGGCTTCGTCGTTGTCGGGTCCCGGCAGGCGAATTGCCAAAAAGCTGTCGACGCCATCGCGGAACTCTCGCCAGCGGGGCTGCAAGACGCTTGTGAGCTGCACTTGCTGAGCCGGGTCATCGCTTTGCGTAATCAATGTTGGCCACGTTCGGGCGAAATTGCGCATGTTCTCGGCGACCAGCCGCCGGGGGGCAGCGGTGCCTTCGGTGAGGACCGTCTCATGAAGCCCGCGCAAGGCCAGCTGCAAGCTGATGAACTGCTCGGCAGCGGCATCGGCCATTGCCGATTTGCGTTCGATTGTGCGATAGCCGTGCACCACCGCCGCGATCAGAAAGCTGACCATGGCCAGTGAAAGCAGGACGATAGCGAGCAGCCGGGCACGTAGCGTCATGGGCGTCCTTGTCACTGACAGCGCGTCGCGCCGCTTACTCGACCGGTAGACCCTTTGCTGTCCATCCGGCAAAGCCCTCGCGCATCCAGAGTACGTTCCTGTATCCCGCCCTGGCCGACAACACGGCCGCCTTGTAAGACTTCCAGCCTTGCGGGCCGTGACTGTAAATGATGATCGTGGCGTCCTTGTCGGCCGGCAACTTGCTGAGGTCGAACGAGTCCTGCGCCGCGTCGAAGTCGGTCGCGAACTCGCTTTTTTCCTTGTAAGCGAGGAGGGTGGCACCGGGGACGTGGCCCTTGCCGAAGTTGAGCGCGTTGCGGGTATCGAAGAAGCGGGCTGCTTTCGTGTAGAGCAAGCTCCTGGCTTCGCCGACGGCGATGATTTTTGCGTTGTTGATGGTGGTCGGCGTGTCAGGCCTCGAATCGACAGCGCTGCTCGGCGTGCTGGCGAGGGTCAGGGCAGCGACGAGGCTTAATAACAGTCTTGCAAACAAAGTGATTCCTCCTGCAAGGGGTAAAAAAATTATGTCGCGGCCATGGTCTTGCCGCGATTCATGTCATGGAACGGCAATCTGAGCGGAAACTTTATGGCTAGATGCAGTGGTCTGCGCGCTTCGCTGCCGGATTGGCGCGGGTCGGTGTGTGGAGCGGACCCGGACCATCCCTACTCCTGGCCGCAAGGGGTAGTGGGCCAGGCGGGGAAAAGTGCCGTGCGGGCGTATTCACCTGCGGAAGACGCCGACTGCAGCGGGCAGCTCGTTGGCCATCGTTTTCAAGTCTGCCACCGCGACGCTCGAAGCCTGTACTGCACCGAACTTCTCCTGCGCGAGGTCGGCGATGGCTTCGACGTGCCTGACAATCGGCGCGCCGCTTTCCTTGCTTGCCGCCGCTGCCTGTGCGATCACATCGACCACGGTGATCACCTGCAGGCCCGTGCTGCACACCTGCGCCATCGATTCCCCGGCGCGGGCGGCTTCGATGGCTGCGTTCAGGGCAAGCAGATTGGTCTGTTCCGCAATCTGCTTGATCGCGGCAACGATTGCGCCGATCTCGCGCGAGCGCCGGTCGAGGCCATCGAGTTCGTCGGAAACCGCGCTTACCGCTTCGGCTGTTGCCTGCATTTCCTGTGCCGTCTGCATCACGATCTGGCCACTGCCGTCGCTTCGCCCGATGAATGTTCCTGCCGGGCCGATCCGGTGCGCACGGACTCCGAGGTTTCGGCGAGGGGTATTGCCGAAGCCTTGATCTTGGCCTTGAAGTCGAGCTCAGCGGCCACAGCCTGAGAGGAAGCGAACCAATATGGTTGGCGCTTGTGGCGGATCGCTGAATTACGCGTCGCCTGGAGCCCGGTTTTTTGAACTTCTGCCCAATTCCTGGCTGGCCACCGCCATGAACAGGGAATGGGACCAGAAACCCGGATAGTCGAAAGCGACGCACGAGCCCTTGAGAGACTGGTCGACCAGCAAGCAGGCAATTCGCAGGTGGCCACGGCCGGTGATGATTGGCGCACGGGCTGTGCATGACATGGCGGGGTCGGCAAAGGGCACCATGATGGCTAAGCTGCCGGCGATCATCCGGCAGTGGCGGCTACGCCTTCACCGCTTGTACGGCGCGCCGCAGCAGGTAGCCGAGCAGAATCGACGCCAGGGTCAGACCAAGCAGCGAGGCCAGCCAGAAGCCGGCGGCGCCCATTGCCTGTCCGGCATGAAAGGCTAGCCACCAGCCACCGAACAGGCCGACGCCCCAGAAGCAGAAGACGTGTACCAGCATCGGCACGAACGTAATCTTGTAGCCGCGCAGGGCGTGCGCGGCAATTGTCTGTACGGCGTCGAAGACCTGGTACAGGGCGACGTAGCCGATCAGCGCCAGGGCCACCGCCTGTACCGCCGGATCGTCGGTGTAGGCGGCGATCAGCGGCTTCGCGATCAGCCACAGCAAGAGGCCGAGCAGCGTCGACAGCACACCGGCAAGCAGCAGTCCGGCGCTGATCGACAGTTCGGCCCGCCGCCAGTCGCGTGCACCGGCGGCATGTCCGACCTGGGCCAGCGTGGCGATGGCCAGCGCCAGTGGCAGCATGTAGCAGATTGCGGCGAGGTTGGCGACGATGCGGTGACCGGCGACCACCGTCGCGCCGAGTTGGGCGACGAACAAGGCCATCAGCGTGAATGAGGAAATCTCGACGAAGCTCGAGAAACCCATCGGCAGGCCGAGACGCAGCAGTTCTGCCAGCGGGCGGCGGCGTGGCAACTGCCAGTCGGCGAGCAGCTGGTAAGGCTGCAGCGCCTTGGCGAAGAGCAGGTAGCCGGCAGCAGCGAGCATCGAGAACCAGCCGACGACGGCGTTCGAGACGCCGCAGCCAAGGACGCCGAGCGCTTCGCCGCCCCAGCGCCCGGTGACCAGAAACCATGCCAGCAGCGCGTGCAGGAGGGTGCTGGCGACGCTGATGACCAGCAGTGGGCGGGGTTTTCCGAGGGCGTTGCAGAAGGCGTGGAAAGTTCGGTAGAGGAGCACGCCCGGCAGTCCGACGGCGAGCAGGCTGAGGTAGGCGCGCGCCTTTTCTTCGACGCCCGGGTCGATCCTCGAGAGCGCGAACAGCGGCTCGGGGTGGAGCAGGATCAGTACGCCGGGGATGGCCAGCAGCAGCGCCAGCCAGAAGGCCTGCTGCAGGGTGCCGGCGATCTCCTGCTCGCGGCGGGCGCCGCGCAGGTGGGCAACGCTTGGCGCGACGGCCTGCAGGATGCCGGCGAAGGCAAAGAGCACCGAGATGTAGATGCCGCCGCCCACGGCCACCGCCGCCAGATCTTCGGTCCCGTAGTGGCCGAGAAGGGCGGTGTCGATGATCATCATGCCCATCGACGTCAGCTGCGCGATCAGCATTGGCGTCGCGTGCGCGACAATCAGGCGGGACTGCTGGGCGAGCATCGGTGGCGGAAGCGAAGAGGGCCGCCAAGGCTACCCGATTTTTCCCGCGCGCGGGTCGGCGGCGGCCGCCATGCGGGTTCGTGGCGATCATTCGCGTGCTCGCCAAAAGACCGCCTGAGTGAATGAACGAAATGAACGCGCGAGTGAATGCCTTGGCGAGGCTTTGCCCGGCAGCCGGGAGGAAGGCATCGAGCGGCGCAGCGAAGGGCTGCGATGATCTTCCGAAAATGGACAGCTGCGCCGCAAATCGGCCATAATCTCGGGATATTTTTGCGGCGTTCCTGATGAAGTTTCTCTTCGACCTTTTCCCGGTCATCCTTTTCTTCGTTGCTTACAAGCTTGCGGACCTTTATGTCGCGACCGGAGTGGCGATCGCTGCCACTTTTGCGCAGATCGCCTGGCTGTTGTTCCGGGGCCGCAAGATCGACACCATGCTCTGGGTCAGCCTGGTGGTGATCACCGTCTTCGGAGGAATGACCCTGCTGCTGCACGATGAAGCCTTCATCAAGTGGAAGCCGACCATCCTCTACTGGGGGTTTGCCGCGATCTTGCTGGGTGGCGTGCTTTTTCGGCGCAAGAACCTGATTCGCATCCTGATGGCCGGGCAGATGGATCTGCCGGAGGCTGCCTGGGACAAACTCAACTGGGCCTGGATGGGATTCTTCGTATTCATGGGAATCATCAATCTGCTGGTCGCTTTCAATTTCTCGACGGACGACTGGGTCAACTTCAAGTTGTTTGGTGCCACTGGCCTGACGCTGGTCTTCGTGCTCGCGCAAGGTTTGCTGCTGTCGAAACATATCGAGGAGAAATAATGATGCTTTACGCCATCGTCGGTGAAGATCGCCCGGACTCGCTCGCCGACCGTCTCGCGGCCCGGCCGGCGCACCTCGACCGTCTCAAGGCGCTGCAGGCAGAAGGCCGCCTCCTCCTGGCCGGTCCCTTTCCAGCGATCGATTCCCCGGATCCCGGGCCGGCTGGCTTCTCGGGCAGCCTGATCGTTGCCGAGTTTTCCTCGCTGGCAGCGGCGCGCAGCTGGGCTGATGCCGACCCCTACGTGGCCAGCGGCGTCTACCAGGCGGTCAGCGTCAAGCCGTTCAAGAAAGCGCTGCCGGCGTGAGCGATCAGTATGCGGCCGCTGCGGCTGCCAAGCGCGAAGCGGTCATCCAGCAGCGCCTGGCCGTGCTGCTTCCGCAGCGTTGCGAACTGATCGACGACTCGGCTCGACACGCCGGTCACGAAGGTGCCCGCGGCGGCGGCGCCCACTATCGCTTGTTGATTGTTTCGCCGGCCTTTCTCGGTCACAGCCGTGTCGCCAGGCACCGCATGGTTCATGAGGCCCTTGGCGATCTGCTGCGCAGTGCGATTCACGCCCTGAGCATCAGGGCGATGACTCCCGAGGAAGCGGCCTTGACGTCGGCGATCGATTCCTGATCGCGCTTGTTTCACCCCCCCAAAGAATTCAAAACTCACACCCACAGAAGGACACAGACATGCACAACCTCTCCAAGCTGGCTAGCGCACTGCTGCTCGGCGCCATGATTTCCTTGCCGGCGGTGGCGGCCAAGAGCGGCACCCTGGTGACCGTAAACGGCGTCGCCATTTCCGACAGCGTCGGCAACGCCTTCCTGGCCGAACAGGAAGCCCAGGGCACCGCCGCGACGCCCGAGCTGAAGAACGCCATCAAGGAAGAACTGATCCGCCGCGAATTGCTGGCTCAGGAAGCCAAGAAAATGGGCCTCGACAAGCAGGCCGATGTCGCTGCCCAGGCCGATCTGGCGCGGCAGGCAATTTTTATCCGCGCCTTCATCCAGGACTACATCAAGAAGCACCCGATCAGCGACGCGCAGCTCCAGGCCGCGTATGACCGCGTCAAAACCCAGATGGGCGGTACCGAATACAAGGTGCGCCATATTCTGGTCGAGCAGGAAGCGGATGCCAAGCAGATCATCGTCAACCTCAACAAGGGCGACAAATTCGAAACCCTGGCCACGCAGTCCAAGGATCCCGGCTCACGCGAGAAAGGCGGCGACCTCGGCTGGAGCAGCCCGGCCAACTACGTCAAGCCTTTCGGCGAGGCGGTTACCGGCCTGGCCAAGGGCAAGTTTACCGAGACGCCGGTGAAAACCGATTTTGGCTATCACGTGATCCTGCTCGAGGACAGCCGTCCGCTGACCCCGCCGCCCTTCGACCAGATCAAGCAGCAACTGGCGCAGCGTCTGCAGCAGGAACAGATCCAGAAACTGGTCATCGATCTGCGCGCCAAGGCGAAGATTCAGTAAGTCGCCTTTGTCGTATGTCGTAGGCAATGAGAAAAAGGCGCCGGCTTTGCCGGCGCCTTTTTCAATGGTGGCAGCCATCTGAAAACGATGGCGGACTGGCCCGCGCTGGCCATCCCGGCATATCTGGATACGTCACACGCCTGGCTTAGTCAACCCAGCGCCGCGCGTTGCGGAACATGCGCAGCCAGGGTGAATCGTGCCAGCCGCGCGCGTCCCAGTCGGCGGGGCGCCAGGACATCTGGACGCTGCGGAAAACGCGTTCGGGGTGCGGCATCATGATCGTGAAACGGCCGTCCGCAGTGGTGAGAGCGGTGATGCCGGCCGGTGAGCCGTTCGGGTTGTCCGGATAGCGCTCGCTCGGCTGCCCGGCCGGGTCGACGTAACGCATCGCCACCAGCGCGCGCGCCTGCTCCTCGGCCGAGGCAAAAAGCGCGCGTCCCTCGCCGTGCGAGACGACCACCGGCAGCCGGCTGCCGCCCATGCCGGCAAAGAAGAGGGATGGCGACGCGGGCACTTCGACCAGCGAAAAGCGCGCTTCGAACTGCTCGACGCGGTTGCGCTCGAAGCGCGGCCAGGCGTCGGCGCCGGGAATCATTTCCTTGAGCGCGCTCATCATCTGGCAGCCGTTGCAGACGCCGAGGGCGAAGCTGTCCGGGCGGGCGAAGAATGCCGCGAAGCTGTCGCGCGCACGCGCGTTGAAAAGGATCGTTTTTGCCCAGCCCTGGCCGGCACCGAGGACATCCCCATAGGAAAAACCGCCGCAGGCGACGGCGCCCTTGAAATCGGCGAGGGTGACGCGGCCGGAGAGGACGTCGCTCATGTGCACGTCGATGGCGGCAAAGCCGGCGCGATCGAAAGCGGCGGCCATTTCGACGTGGCCGTTGACCCCCTGTTCGCGCAGGATCGCCACGCGCGGGCGGGCGCCGCTGTTGATCATTGGCGCCGCGACATCGTCGCCGGGGTCGAAGCTCAAGCTCACTGACAGGCCGCTGTCGGCGGCGTCGAGAATGCGGTCGTAAGCCTGCTCTGCGCATTCCGGGTTATCGCGCAACTGCTGCATGCGGAAACTGGTTTCCGACCAGGCGCGTTGCAACTCGACGCGCGGTTCGGCGAGCACTGCTTTGGCATTGCGGATGATGCGCACCTGGTCCCAGGGATTGGGCGCGCCGATGAACTGGCTGCAGGCGCCGAGCCCGGCGGCACGCAGGATAGCCATCACCGGGCTGCGTTCGGCGCGGCGAATCTGTACCACGGCGCCCAATTCCTCGTTGAACAGGGCGCCCATCAGCCGCTCGAAGGAACGGCCGCCGAGCAGGTCGGGGCGTTTCTCGTTGCCATCGACGTCATTCATCAGCGGGTCGTAGCAGAGACTGTCGGTATCGATCGAGACGCCGCAGTGCGCGGCGAAAGCCATTTCGCAGATGGTGGCGAAGAGGCCGCCGTCGGAGCGGTCGTGGTAGGCGAGGAGCAGGTTTTCGCTAGCCAGCTTGCGGATGGCGCCGAAGAAAGCCACCAGGCGGGCCGGGTCGTCGACATCCGGTGTTTCACTGCCGGTGGCGTTGAACACCTGCGCCAGCGCCGAACCGCCGAGGCGATTGCGGCCAGCCCCGAGGTCGATCAGCAGCAGGTCGGTGTCGCCGACATCGAGCACCAGTTGCGGAGTCAGCGTGCGGCGCGCATCCTGCACCCGTGCGAAGCCGGTGACGATCAGCGACAAGGGCGAGACGACCTGTTTTTGCGCGCCGGAATGCTGGCCCGCTTCTTCGTCGGTTTTTTCGTTTCCTGCTTCCTGCCAGGCGCTGCGCATCGACAGCGAATCCTTGCCGACCGGGATGGCGACACCGATCTGCTGGCAGAGGTCGGAGACCGCACGCACGGTGTCGAACAGGCGCGCGTCTTCGCCCGGAAAACCGGCGGCGGCCATCCAGTTGGCCGACAGCTTGACGCCAGCGAGCGCGGCGATGTCCGCCGCGGCGATGTTGGTGAGCGCTTCGCCGACCGCCATGCGCCCTGAAGCCGGCGCATCGAGCACTGCCAGCGGCGTACGTTCGCCGATCGCGAACGCTTCGCCGAGATAGCCTTCAAATGCCATCAGCGTCACCGCCACGTCGGCGCAGGGTATCTGCCAGGGTCCGACCATCTGGTCGCGCGCGGTCAGGCCGCCGACGCTGCGGTCGCCGATGCTGATCAGGAAAGTTTTGTCGGCCACCGCCGGCAGGCGCAGCACGCGAGCGGCCGCTTCCCTGAGATCCACTGCGGTGGCGTCGAAAGGCACGCTCAGTGGCGGCAGATGCGTGGCCGTGCGTGTCATCCGTGGCGGCTTGCCGAGCAGCGCCTCCATGTCCATATCGACCGGCTGGTTGCCGAAATGGCTGTCGGCAACGACCAGGCGCTTCTCGCGGGTGGTCACGCCGACGACCGCAAAAGGGCAACGCTCGCGCTCGCAGAGGGCGCTGAATTCGGCCAGGCGCTCGGGCGCGATGGCCATCACGTAACGTTCCTGCGCTTCGTTGCACCAGATCTCGGCCGGTGACATCCCCGGTTCCTCGATGTTCACTGCGCGCAGTTCGAAGCGCGCGCCGCAGCCGGCGCCGTGCGCCAGTTCCGGCAGGGCGTTGGAAATGCCGCCGGCGCCGACGTCATGTACCGAGAGAATCGGATTGCCATCGCCGGGGGCCGAAGCGTCGCCGGTGGGGGCGCCCATCTGCCAGCAACGGTCGATCACTTCCTGCGCGCGGCGCTGGATTTCCGGGTTGCCGCGCTGCACCGAGGCAAAGTCGAGATCGGCGCTATTGCTGCCGGTGGTCATCGAGCTGGCCGCGCCACCGCCGAGGCCGATGAGCATGCCGGGGCCACCGATCTGGATCAGCAGGCTGCCGGCAGGCAGAGTTTCAGACTTGAAGGACTGGCTGGCGGCGATACTGCCGACGCCGCCGGCGAGCATGATCGGCTTGTGGTAGCCGCGCAGCAGGCGACTGCCCGGGCTGTCGGCACTGCCGGTGAACTGCTCGTAGGTGCGGAAATAGCCGGCCAGGTTCGGGCGGCCGAACTCGTTGTTGAAGGCGGCGGCGCCGATCGGCCCTTCGAGCATGATGGCCAGCGGCGAAGCGATGCGCGCCGGGCGGCCATAGGCGGCGGATTCGGCTTCCCAGGGTTGCAAGGCCTTCGGGATGTTGAGGTTGGAGACCGAGAAGCCGCACAGGCCGGCTTTCGGCTTCGAGCCGCGGCCGGTGGCGCCTTCGTCGCGAATCTCGCCGCCGGAACCGGTCGCCGCCCCCGGAAAAGGCGAAATCGCCGTCGGGTGGTTGTGCGTCTCGACCTTGGCCAGGATGTGCGTTAGCTCCTCGTGCCAGACGTAGCGAGCATCGGCGCCAGGGTGGAACAGCGGCACGCTGGCGCCTTCGATGACCGAGGAATTGTCCGAGTAGGCGACGACGGTTCCCGCCGGGTGCGCCTGGTGTGTCTCGCGAATCATCCCGAACAGCGTTTCGCTGCGCGCCTGCCCGTCGATCACCCACGCAGCGTTGAAGATCTTGTGCCGGCAGTGCTCCGAATTGGCCTGCGCGAACATCATCAGCTCGACGTCAGTCGGATTGCGCTGCGCTTTCAGGAAAAGTTCGACGAGGTAATCGACTTCGTCGTCCGACAGCGCCAGGCCCAGGCGCGTGTTCGCTGCGGCCAGCGCGGCGTGCCCGCCTGCCAGCAGATCGACACGGGTCAGCGCTTGCGGCGGGAAGTGGCGGAACAGTTCCGCGCTCTGCGCGAAGTCGTCGAGCACCGTTTCCAGCATGCGGTCGTGGAGCAGGGCGGCGATCGTCGCCCGCTCGGCAGCCGACAAGGTGCGCTTGCCGGTATCGAGCCGGAAGGCGATGCCGCGTTCGATGCGTTCGACGGTGAGCAGGCCGCTATTCGCGGCGATGTCGGTGGCTTTCGACGACCACGGCGAGATGGTGCCGACACGTGGCGTGACCAGGAACAGTTCGCCGCCGCCAGCGGCCGCGGCCGGCTGTTCGCTCTGCTCTGCCAGCAGCACTGCAAGTTGCCGCCGCTCGCTGTCGCTCAGCGCGCTGCGCAGGGCGACGAAGTGCCAGTAGTCGGCAGCGGCAATGCGTATTCCGGGGACGCCAGGAACGGCGGCCGCGAGGCGCTGCTGCAGACCCTGCAAGCGGAAAGACGAAAACGCGGCGGCACCGCGAAGAAAAAGGATATCGGCCATGGCGGGCGGGCTGCAGAGAAGGGCAGGCAAAGCTGCGTGCGGAAAGGACGCCAGGAAAGATCGGCGAGGAGCCGCGATTATAGCCGACCGCGGAGGGGCTCCGACTGTCGCGGCCGGCGGCCGGCGCGTTGTTCAAGGCCGGGCCCCGCCATGCCGGCGAACACCGCGCCGCTTTGCAAGACTTGACACGGCTTTTGCTGTTTTTTGAGGCCAGCCGGCAACGGTGCTCTACCGGGAAGGGCTGGTTCAGGTCGATGGCAGCCGCAAGGGCCGCGGCTACGCCGGCCGCCTCCAACTGTAGACCGGAAGCCCCTTGCCATTCCTGAGAAGTCATGGCTGCTTGTCGGAATATTTTACATTCATCAACTGTTTAGATGTTCTTGCCTGGCCGACCGTTCACATGGCACTAATTTAATATCATTTAATTTGATGCGTCGTTTCTGGCCCCAATTTTGCTTTACACGGTTCGGAGCGTCTATGTCGTCAAACGTAACCGACTTGTAGCCAAGTGATTGCCGAGTTCAACGAGATCGGTAGCAGTAGTTTTTCAGGGATGGCAGACGTGATCCCACTTCGATTCAATTTTTGTCAGGAGATACCCATGTTGAACTCATTTTCCGCTATGCGAACCGGCTTGGCGATTGCCGCGACGATCGCCTGCAGCAGTGTCTTTGCCGCACCGACCTATGTAGGTAGTTGGGAAGTGGACGACGGTCCAAGCTGGACGGTCGTTCCGCCTTCGTACACCGGCCAGGAAGCCGCGGCTCTCCTGTTTGGTGGCGCCGCCTCTGATTACGTGATTTCGACGATCGACAGCCTTGTTGCGAACATCGACCACTTGACCTGGGTCAGCACCTGGGGCGGCGCTTGTGGCGGTTCATTTCCTTGTGGAACAAAGGTTGCTGAAACTTTCGAAGTCAGCACCGGCGGCTTGTATGCGACCCCCGGCGACACCTCGGCCTATGTCAGTGATTGGGCGACAGGAACGGAATACACGAACTACGCGTTCAAGGTTGACGCTGTAGTACCAGAGCCTGCCTCTCTGGCGTTGCTGGGTATCGCTATCGCCGGGTTGGGCGTGACGCGCCGCCGCAAGACGGCCTGAACTGGTAAATAGGCGGGCAGTTCCTTGAGCGCTCTGGCGGGGTCGCCGCCAATCCGCTCAAGGACGCGCAACAGGTCGCGAAGCTGCTCAAGAAGCTGCGTATCGAGCAGACCAGATCACGCTCGCGTCATAGCAAGGACAAGGAGGCCTTGGCCGAGAGCAAGAATGCCAGCGTGGTGCGCAAGCACAGGGGCCATGAGCAGATCCGAAAGTACTTCGCACAGCGGATCAATGCCTTCTATCAGAAAACCTTCAATGCGTGGCTCAAGCTGCCGCGCCCCTGCCTGTTCGCCACCGCGGTCGTCAGCCCCAAGGGCAAAATCGTCAAGCGTTACCGGCACGAGGACGTGAAAACTCCCCTGGAGTGCCTGGCCCAGCTGTACGACAAAAACTTGCTTCAGATGAACCCCGGGGTGACGCTGCTGGCCTTGCAGGCACAAGCACGCTCACAAACCGACCTGGCCGCTACGCAGGCCATGCAACGCGCCAGGGGCAGCCTCTTCGACAGCTTTGACAAAGCGAAGCAGCGAGCCTGACGGCGCCCCCAATCCCCTGCCGCCCAGGTTCCGCGATTCAAACTGAATAGATAGTCGGAAGGCCGCGCCAAGCCTTGATCTTGGATAGAGTGATGTTATCGAGACAGTCACCTATTTGGAGAAGAAAGGAGGCGGGGCGATGGGGACTCTGGCACAAACGGTGCTTCCATTCAAGGTTGAAGCAACGGAAGAACGGCTGACGGCGAATGCCGGGCTGGTGCTGTTCGGGGAGTTTGTACGCGGCGTGGGATTAAATCGCTGGTTGGGCGCGGAGATGCCCCAGCCCAGCCCGGCAGTCGGCGTGGCTATCAAGCCAGTGCCTACGTGACGCCGCTGGTGCTGATGCTGACCGGCGGTAGTCGTTCGTTGGAAGACCTGCGTACGCTGAAGAACGACACGGCCTTGAGCCATCTCCTCAAGCAGTGCGTGTTGCCGAGCACCGACGCGGTAGGTGACTGGCAGCGTCGCACGGGTGCCGGTGAAGGACTTGCCAGGCTGGATCGCATTAACCGACGCGTCGTCGCGACACGGCTTCGTCAGACCGGCCTTACCGCACACACGTTGGATGGTGACGCTTCCCAGATCGTCGCCGAAAAGGAAGTCGCGCAGTTCACCTACAAGGGAGAGCAAGGCGACATGCCGATGATCGGCCATATGGCTGAAGCCGGTATCGTCAATTACTGCGAAGACACCGGCAAGATCTTCGCCATCGGCGGACGGCTGGATGGTCCGACGCAACAGGCCATTGCCGGAATCCCCGGAGCCAATTGGAAGACCTACGCCGACTGCGCCGTTGCCGAGACGCTACACGGTATGAACGAGACCAGGAAAGCGTTTCGTCTGATTGTCGTCAAATACAAGCGACAGGCTGAACTGTTCGATGACGCGCCGAAATATCACGTCATCGTCAGCAACCGCGCCGAATCGACCGCAGACACCCTGATCTGGCAGCGGAAACAGGGGGACGCACCACCAGCGGAAACAGGGGACGCACCACGGTTTTTGCGGAGCCAGGATCGTATTCACGACGTCCAAAACTCGGTTCTAAACCGTGATCTGTCCCCGAATCTCCGCGCGAATCTCCGCCCCGAATCTCCGCGCGAATCTCCGCCCCGAATCTCCGCCCGAATCTCCGCAGGCCCCGACCAACTCGCTGACAGCTCGCGCCGGCAAGAGCATGGTCGCTGCCGCCCACCAGCAAACCCATGCCGGCCGGGCCGATTGCAAGGGTCGGAGCTTCCCTGACGAGTCGGGATGCTTCCACGAGGCGTCACGATGCTTCCCGGATGCGTCGGGATGCTTCCCGGATGCGTCGGGATGCTTCCACGAGGCGTCACGATGCTTCCATGATGCGTCGGGATGCTTCCATGAGGCGTCACGATGCTTCCATGATGCGTCGGGATGCTTCCATGAGGCGTCACGATGCTTCCCTGATGCGTCACGATGCTTCCATGATGCGTCGGGATGCCTCCCGAATGCCTGCGGCCGCCTCCCTGGTCATGCAGTGGCCGATTCGGCAGGAGAGATTGCCGGCACGGATCAAGCTGTGCGCATTATCAGCGGGCCCGGTGGCCGCTGCGCGCACGCGCCACGAAACGTGTTGACAATTTTGGCGGCCCGGTCCTAATCTCTTCTCCGAGGGTAATCCGCTCCTCGGCAACTTCACCTTCCGGGAGAAAAAAATGGCAAAGAACGAGAACGTTCGTCTGCAGGCAGAAATACTCCAGGCGGATGAAAGAGCCTTCCTGGCGGTCAAGGCGACCACCGATTACAGCCCGGCCAACCCGGCCTACAGTTTCGCCACCCTGGCCGCCAAGAACGAGGCCCTGCACGCCGCCCAGGAAGCCGAGCTGCGCGCCGAGAACGCCTTCAACGCCGCGCGCGACGCCAGCGTTGCCATCCAGTGGGAGTATCACAATCTCATTCTCGGCGTCAAAGACCAGGTCATCGCCCAATTCGGCCCCAATTCCGACCAGGTCGCCTCGCTGGGCCTGAAGAAGAAATCCGAGCGCAAGTCACCGGCCCGCGCCAAAAAACCTGCCGCGTAGATCGGCGCCTGTGATTTGGCACGCGTTCAGCATGGCGGGAAACAGTGGAGGCGGGAAACAGGGGGGAAACAGCGGACGCACCACGGTTTTCCGGAGCCAGGATCGCCTTCACGACGTCCAAAACTCAGCTCTAAACCGTGATCTGTCCTCGAATCTCTCTATAGGTGAACTAGTAACTATCTTGAACGCGCAAGTGCATCCGAGTGCGAGGGAAGCCTAACCAATCCATGGAGCGAACGTCCAGCGGGCTGCGCCCGCTGTCCGCCGCTCATGTCAAACGTGTGCGCCGGGCATGGCGCGTTACTTCGTAGGTGAAAGTCCTATGGCCAGGTTTTCGCAGAGCCGAAGGCAAGGAGAAGGGCAAGGGCGTCGTCGTGAGGCGGGGTCTGAAGGAAGCCCAATCCAAAGCTGCGGGGCGATGAACAAAAACCGGATATGAGGCGTGATGCATCCGGGGCGAGCGGGCACGTGACCGCGAAGCCCTCCATCTGCGGTTGGGGTGCATTTTGTAAATCCGGCGTCTATGCAGCGAAGGTGGCGCGTCTTACCCCGGGAGATCTCCCCGGTGCTTCGGAACACTGAAGCTGGGCATCTGGAAACGGACGCTGAATACCGTGGAGAAGTCAGCCGAGGGCATAGTAGGTGGGCTGCCCCCACTGAAGGCCCGAACGATGAAAGGCGAAGGACCATGACAAAGAGAAACGGGAGCGCACCTGACCACCTGCAGACGCAGGCTGCGGCGACGCCGCAGGGTGAACTCGTCGCTGGATTGTCAGGGACACCTGAGTCGATTCACAACCCAGCGTTGCTGGCCCAGGTCCTTGACCGAGCCAATCTGCAACGCGCCCTGAAGCAAGTGCGCCAGAACAAAGGCGCGCCAGGCATCGACGGCATGAGCGTCGATGCCCTGCCGGAACACCTCCGACACCACTGGCTGGAAATTCGCGCACAACTGGAAGCGGGCAGCTATCGCCCGCAACCGGTCAGACGTGTGGAAATCCCGAAGGCTGGCGGAAAGACCCGCCCGCTGGGCATCCCGACGGTGTTGGACCGTTTCATTCAGCAAGCCATCGCGCAAGTTGTCTGTGCGCAGTGGGAACCGCACTTTCATCCACACAGCTACGGATTTCGCCCACAGCGCTCGGCCCATCAAGCCGTTCGTGAAGTACAGGCGAATATCCGGGCAGGCTACGGCTGGGTGGTTGACATGGACCTGCAAGCCTTCTTCGACCGAGTCAATCACGACCGCCTGATGGCGCGGCTGAAAAGTCGCTGTCCGGACGCCGATCTGTTGCGGCTGGTCAATCGCTTCCTGAAGGCCGGCGTGAGCGTGGGTGGCAAAATTGAGCCCACGTCCATGGGCGTCCCGCAAGGCGGGCCGCTCTCGCCGGTGCTGGCCAACGTGGTGCTCGATGAACTGGATTGGGAACTGGCTCGGCGCGGCCACCGCTTTGCCCGCTATGCCGACGATTGCAACATCCTCGTCAAAAGCAAACGCGCCGGCGAGCGGGTGATGGCCAGCGTGACACGCTTTGTCAGCGACACACTGCGACTCACAGTGAATCCGCTGAAGAGCGCGGTCGATCGACCCAAGAACCGCAAGTTCCTGGGTTTCACGGTTAGCCGCAACGGCGCCAAGCTCAAGGTGGCCGATCAGGCCATCGACAAGCTCAAGGACCGCTTGCGGGAACTGACCCGTCGTACGCGAGGCACCAGCATTGGCGCACTCGTCGCGGAGCTTAGAGAAACCCTGCTTGGTTGGAAAGCGTACTTCGGCATTGCCGAGGTGCTGAGTCCTCTGCGCGAGATCGACAAGTGGGTACGACGCAAGTTGCGCTGCTATCTCTGGAAACAGTGGGGGTCGTCTGGCTATCGGCAACTGCGCCAACGTGGCATCTCGGTCCGCGAAGCGTGGAACACCAGCAAGTCGGCCCATGGCCCGTGGCGGCTGTCCAAAACACCGGCTCTGTCCATCGCGCTACCATTGCGCTTCTTCGAAACATTGGGACTACCCAGCCTTGCGCCACGGTAGGAATTCAATTCATCGAACCGCCGGATACGTGACCCGTTCGTCCGGTGGTGTGGGAGGGGGAGGCCGTGAGGCTTTCTCCTATCCCGATTAGCCGTCGGAATCAGAGGACCTATCGATGTGGGACGCATTTATTAGCCATGCGAGCGAAGACAAGCCAGAATTCGTTCGCCCACTCGCTGACGCTCTTGCTAAATATGGCCTAGCAGTATGGTACGACGAGCTTTCACTATCAATCGGCGATAGCCTTAGCCGCTCGATCGATAAAGGACTGGAGAATAGTAATTTCGGCATTGTAGTATTGTCGCCAGCCTTCTTTAGTAAGAATTGGCCGGAGTATGAACTGCGCGGCCTCATTGCAAAGGAAGCCCACAGAGGAAAAGTTATACTTCCGGTCTGGCATAAACTTACCCAGCAGGATGTGCTTACTTATAGTCCAACGTTAGCTGATAAGTTCGCGATCGCAACTGATACTCGTGGAGCAGATCAAATCGCAATCGAACTCATCAAGGTAATCAGGCCAGACGTATTTGCCAAAATTCACAGAAAGCTTCAGTGGGAAGAGCAGCTACGCAAAGCCAAGTCGCTAGATATTGACGTCGACGCCATTAAGATCGGACCGATCATACATGAAAGCCTTTCCAATTCACTACTCGGACGAATTAGACTACTTCGCGCAGCCCTTTGGGGTGCCCATACCCATTCAATGAAGACTTGGGTTGATGGATTCAGACACGATATGAATCCGGAACAGGAGGTCGAATGGTGGGAGCATGTCGCCGCGTGCTATCTCGAATTTATAAAGTCCAGGTCTCTCACTCCCCAGCAGATTGAAGCCGCCTTCTCATTCATCTTTTTCAGCTGCAACGGTGAAAAACCTGAGGACTTATCGCAATATGCGGTGTTATTCGATAGCACGGACCTTGAGCTACTAACCAATCTCCAAAAATATAGATATCCTTTGCTCGATGTGAAGGAAGAACTGCCAAAGAAGACCACAAGACTATCGAATGAAGTCTACCGAAAAATACGTGCCGTTCAAATTGATGGCATACCATCTTCACCCAGCGACCGCTAACCCGCGGCTCAACCGTAAAAAGAAAGGGTAAAACGAAAGGGGCCAGGGTCGAATGCAAAAACGAAAAAACGAAAGGGGCCAGGGTCGAATTAAATGCAAGTCAATACCCTAACTCTGTGCTCCAACGGACGCTGCGCAATAAAGCCGCGCAGCGCTCCTGAGCTTTCACGTTAGCCATATCTCCAAGACTATCCGCAATGCCAAGAATTAAAGGGGCCAGCAAGAATTAAAGCAAGAATTAAAGGGGCCAGGGTCAAATAATAAAAGTAATAAAAGGGGCCAGGGTCGAATTGAGCAATAAAAAGGGCCAGGGTCGATTTAGATGCTAATCCACGTTGAGATGCAAGACTAGAGGTGACACTTGAAATCTACCGTTCACATTGAAACTTCAATGGAAGAAATGGGCCAAGGTCGAATTAAATGCAAGTCAATAGCCTAACTCTTCGCTCCAAGGGACGCTGCAGAATTAAAGGGGCCAGGGTCGAATTAAATGCAAGTCAATAGCCTAACTCTGCGCTCCAACGGACGCTGCGCGATCAAGCCGCGCAGCGCCCCTGAGCTTTCACGTTGGGCGTGCGAGGCCAAATCATGACCCCAGGCGGCCGTGGCCGAGGGTAAAGGGGCCAGGCTCGATTTAGAAGGTAAAGAGAAGGTAAAGGGGCCAGGCTCGATTTAACTGGAAGAACCTGCTATCCTCAACGACATGCCCCGTCGTCCCCGCATTCATCTCCCAGGTTTTCCCCTGCACGTCGTTCAGCGGGGACATAACCGCGACGCCTGCTTCTTCGCGGAGGAAGACTACCTCGCCTACCGCGAATGGCTGGGCGAGGCGTGCCAAGCCACCGGTTGCGCGCTGCACGCCTACGTCCAGATGACCAACCACGTGCACCTCTTGCTGTCTCCGCCGGAATCCGAGGCTGTCCCCCGGCTGATGATTTCGCTGGGCCGGCGCTACGTGCAGTACATCAACAAGTCGTACCGTCGCACCGGCACCTTGTGGGACAGCCGCTACAAGTCTTCTCTGGTGCAGGCCGATTGCTATCTACTCCTTTGTCAGCGCTATATCGAACTCAATCCCGTGCGCGCAGCGATGGTCGATGACCCGGCGCACTATCGCTGGAGTAGTTATCGGACGAACGGACTGGGGCAGAGTGACTCATTGCTGACTCCGCATGCGGTGTATTCCAGTCTGGGCGCAAACGAGGCTGACCGGCTGGTGAACTATCGGTCCTTGTTCCGCCCGGAACTGGATACCGAGGCAATCAGCGACATCCGCATGGCCTTGGATCAGGGACAGCCGCTCGGGGATGCTCGGTTTATCGACAGCATCGAACGGGCCACTGGACAGCGGCGCGAAATTCGCCCGCGGGGTCGGCCGCGGAAGGCAATGCTTGAAGAAACAGGACCACAGGACCAGAAGTCACTTCATATGTGAATGTGAGGCTGGCCCCTTTTTTGCTCCTTCCTCGCTGTCTGGAATATACACCTATAAACTATGGTCAAGCGGAGAGTAATTCGAACGGTCGCTGCCTTCGAGGCATGTAAAGGAGTCGTTGTTCTCCTAGCATCACTTGGATTTCTATCGCTCATCCACAAGGACATGCACGAACTTGCGGTTAGACTCGTGGAACATACGCACCTCAACCCAGCGTCGAAATACCCTCACATATTTATTGATGTAGCGGGTGAACTTCAGAACTCGCGTCTAGTACTCCTTGCGTTTGGCGCGGCAGCATATATTTCAGTACGTTTCATCGAGGCCTACGGCCTCTTCAATGAGCGAGCCTGGGCGGAAGCACTCGCCGCGGGAAGTGGTGCCGTCTATATCCCGCTTGAGGTGCTGGAACTGTTTCGAGACGCGAACTGGTTAGGGATCGCACTACTGGTAGTCAACTTTGCTATCGTGGCCATAATGATTCGAGCACTACTTCTGCGACGGCAGACCGCTGCAACAGAAAAATAAAACGTGGGAATCGGGGACCGGGAATCGGGCGGGAATCGGGGACAGGCGGGAATCGGGGGCAGATCACCGTTCTTTTGAAAATCATGCACCGACTCGTCTGACAAGAGTAATCTCTTCGCCGAGGGTAATCCGCTCCTCGGCAACTTCACCTTCCGGGAGAAAAAAATGGCAAAGAACGAGAACGTTCGTCTGCAGGCAGAAATCCTCCAGGCGGATGAAAGAACCTTCCTGGCGGTCAAGGCGATCACCGATTACAGCCGGGCCAACCCGGCCTACAGTTTCGCCACCCTGGCCGCCAAGAACGAGGCCCTGCACGCCGCCCAGGAAGCCGAGCTGCGCACCGAGAACGCCTTCAACGCCGCTCGCGACGCCAGCGTTGCCATCCAGTGGGAGTATCACAATCTCATTCTCGGCGTCAAAGACCAGGTCATCGCCCAATTCGGCCCCAATTGGCTCTATGTCGTTTCGTGTGGAACGGGCGCTGGTTTTGGCGGTTTGAGGGGGCGGCGATGTCAAGGGCGGACGCAGTCCGGGCGCAGCCGAACCCTTTACATCGCTGCCCGCTCGCTTACGCTTCCTCCGGGCCGAGGAAGGCAGTCTGCCGCCCTCGGCATGGAGGACAATAGCGGCCTTTCCTCTCGCGGCCTCTTCCTCATGATTGAAACGCTGTTCACCCAGGCTCTGGGCCTCGTTGCTCCTTGGCAGGTAGCTGAAGTCATCTTCAAGCCAGAGTCGGGACGGATCGATTTCCAGGTCCGATTTGGCGCGGCCAATCATGCTTGCCCGGCTTGCGGTGCGGCAGCGCAGCCGCTGCATGACCGCTTGGCGCGTTCCTGGCGCCATATGGATTTCTTTCAGTACGAAGCCCACCTGCATGCCGAGGTGCCGCGAGTGGCCTGTGCCGGTTGCGGCAAGGTCACGCAGATCGCCGTGCCTTGGGCGCGAGAAGGCAGTCGCTTCACCCTGCTGTTCGAGGCTTTGACGCTGATGCTGGCGCCGACCATGTCGGTCCTGGCGGCCGGCCGACTGCTGCGTGTGCGCAGTCGCAGACTGTGGCGCGTGATCAATCATCATGTGGGCCAAGCGCGTGCGCAGGAAAGTCATGCCGAGGTTCGCGTGATTGGCGTCGATGAGACCGCCAGTAAGCGCGGCCAGACGTACATCTCTGTTTTTTATGATCTTGATGCACAGCGCTTGCTGTTTGCGACGCCGGGACGGGACAAGGCCACGCTCGGGAAGTTCGCCAGCGACCTTACCGAGCATGGTGGTCAGCCGACCGCGATCACCCATGTCAGCATGGACATGAGCGGCTCGTTCCAGGCCGGCGCCGCCGAGCACTTTCCAGCAGCCGAGGTCTGCTTTGACCGCTTTCACGTCGTTGCTCTGAGCAGCACGGCGCTGGACGAGGTGCGACGAGCAGAGGTCAAGAGCGAACCCGAACTGAAGGGCACCCGCTGGGGCCTGCACAAGAAGCCCGCCGACTGGACCGTCAAACAAACCGAGACCATGCACTGGTTGCAGCGCTCGAACCTCAAGACCGCACGGGCCTGGCGGATCAAGCAGGCGCTGCGCTCCATCTACGCCACCGCCACGACACCTGACGAGGCCACGCCCCTGCTCAAGCGCTGGCTCAGCTGGGCCAGCCGCTGCCGACTCGAACCATTCAAGCGCCTCGGCAGGACGATCAGCAAGCATCTTCCTGGCGTACTCAACGGTTTTAACGCCGGCAAACACAACGGCCGCGTCGAAGCGATGAATCGATCGCTCCAGGAGGCGCGCGCACGGGCGCGCGGCTATCGCCGCGTCGAAAACTTCATCGCCATGGCCTACCTTATCGCTGGGAAGCTCACTCATTTGCCCGCCTCGCCCTTCGCCCCGTTCTTGCCCGTTCCACAGGAAACGACCTAAACCCCCCCAATTCCGACCAGGTCGCCTCGCTGGGCCTGAAGAAGAAATCCGAGCGCAAGTCACCGGCCCGCGCCAGCAAACCTGCCGCGTAGATCGGCGCCTGTGATTTGGCACGCGTTCAGGATGGCCGGAAGGCTGCCTCGGGCGAATCATGGGGTGGGGGTCAACGAATCCTGAATGAAGCGTTGCCAACCGGCAAACCGCTCCGACTCGCACCGCATCGCTAGTCCAATGCGTCGAGCGGGCTGCGCACCCCTCGCCCGCCCTTGTTGAGGACGTGCGTGTAGATCATCGTCGTCGCCACGTCGGCATGCCCCAGGAGTTCCTGTACCGTACGAATGTCGTAGCCGCTTTCGAGCAGTGAGGTCGCAAAGGAATGCCTCAGGGTGTGCGGCGTTGCGGGCTTGGCGATGCCCGCCGCCAGCACGGCCTTTTTCATCGCGCGTTGCAGCAGCTTTTCGTCGAGATGATGACGCCGCTCCACGCCACTGCGCGGGTCGACAGAATAACTCCCCGAGGCGAAGACGTATTGCCAACCCCAGCTGGTGTCAGCTCCCGGATACTTGCGCTGCAGAGCATACGGCAAGTAGACGGCGGACTTCCCTTTCTGTAAGGCGTCCTCGAACACCTGTCGCCGGCGCAGCAGATGAGCGCGCAGATCTGACACCACCGCCTCGGGCAGCATCGTCACCCGATCCTTTGCACCTTTGCCGTCACGGATCAGGATTTCGCTGCGGTCGAAATCCACGTCTTTCACACGCCAACGGATCACCTCCATCAAGCGCATGCCGGTGCCGTAAAGCAGGCAGGCAAGCAAGGCATGGACGCCCTCCATGCGCTCGAGCACCCGTTGGACTTCTGCGCGCGAGAGAACCACCGGCATACGCTGCGGCCGCTTTGCCCGCACCACGTCATCCAGCCACGGCAAATCGACGCCCAGAACCTCGCGATAGAGGAACAGCAGCGCCGACAAGGCCTGGTTCTGCGTTGCCGCTACGACCTGCCCTTCCACCGCCAGATGGGTCAGAAACGCCTCCACCTCGGCAGCACCCATATCCCGGGGGTGACGCTTGTGGTGGAAGAGAATGTACCGCTTGGCCCAGTGGACATACTGGGTCTCAGTTCGTATGCTGTAGTGCTTGAGGCGGATGCGATCTCGAAGTTGGTCGAGGAGCCTAGGTTCAGAAGGTGTGTTTTGCGAGCCATCAGGTGCGTTCATGTCTGGCACCCCTATGAAAATCAGTGACTTACGCCGGCCGGACAGGATTACACACCTGCACGCGCCGAGATATACATCGAAATCGGTGTCGACTAAACGTTAGGAGATTCAATGCACCGCGACATGGATGTAATCCGAAAAATCGTTCTCGCAGTTCGCGCTGCGCCAGATGTCGTCAATTCGGTTGATGGCGTATCCCGAGAAGACTTTGCATACCACGCGCAACTGCTCGAAGAAGCTGGCCTTATCTCAGCCGCAATCCAGGGTCAAGGGAAACGCATTGCTGAGGTAGCCGTTATATTTAGGCTCACTTGGGCTGGGCAAGATTTTGCAGACTCGATCATTGATGACAATCTTTGGAATAAAGCAAAAGAGAACATTATTAAACCCTCCGCGTCATGGACTTTTGGAATCCTTCTTGACTATCTGAAGTTCGAGATCAAGCGAAGAATCCCCGGCCTCGATCAGATGCCGTAACTGGAAAGCGCAATTTGCATAACATATGGCACCATGCTCAATGAATCGCCTTTGGAACTCATGTTGTTCTTTCTCCGCACAACGGAATTTTGATCGTGCAACTGCCTCCCATTCGGTCACAAGTCCCATGAGTTTTTCTCTCCGAAAATCCCCTAACCCGGCGCTCAAACTCGCTCCCTTCGGTCGCTGGACGCTGCGCGATAAAGCCGCGCAGCGCCGGTTAGCTCTACGTTCGGCGTCATTTCAACGTGCATGACCAATCGTGGGCTCCGAGATAAATGAATCAACACCTACCCAGCGTCCTCTTGCCCCTCTCGGAGGTATCGAGCCCCACGCGCCACTTATGCGCATCCCGCCAGATGATCAACTGCTGTACAAGGTCATGACGGTCGAGAACCTATTGCGGTCGGTCACGAACAATTATCTCCATTTCAATCGCGTCGACAGCTATTTAGACTTTCCCCACGCCGACGAAAATGACGGGCGGCAATTGCCGAAGGATCAACCTCTCAACGCTGCCGCAACGTTCCAGAAGGCCCCCGACTTTTCTGCGGCGGACTACTACGACCAATGCCGGAGCAGAACCTACGCTTGCTGCTTGTCGGTTGAGAATTCCCCCTACATCTGGGAGAACTACGCGAACGGCAGCGAGAAGGGAAAAGCCTGCGTCGTGTTCGAGTTCGGGAAGCTGAGGGCTATGCTCAACTCGGCACTAAACCCCGAGGGCGCCGTCCTTCTCTACGAAGGCAATCCCTGCCGTCAGATATTCTCGGTGAACTACGGGCTGGTCAATTATGTCCCCTGGGGTACTCATCGAACCAATAAGGAGTATCTGTCCAATCCGATTCTTTACACATACCTCAAGGATGGCGACCGCTTCCGCGAAGAACAGGAATTGCGCATTTCTCTGTCTGCCGTCGGCATCGGGCATTTCGCCCTAAAGGATGGTTCGCTGATTGAATTTCCGTCTTCTCTGCAACTTGGGTTCGACTTTCGGAACGCAATCGCTAGTGCTGCGATTCGGGAAATCCTGCTTACTCCTGAAGCCGATTCGAGCTTCCTTAAGGACGAGTTGAGCAAACTCCGTATTGAGCCTGCACCACCGTCGGAGAAGAAATGACGCCGAACCCTACAGTCGAGCGGACCTGCGCGAAAAGCCGCGCAGGCCGCTCACTTCTACGTTGGGCCGCACAGACACACTCTTCCTCGTCCCCCAAGTCGTAACCCACTTAGGAGCACCGATGACCGCAGAACAAAAGATGCTGCTTGAGCAAATTGCCGCGGCCCTGTCCACCAACTCAAGTATCGGCACTTACGATTACGTCATCCTGCACACGATCTTTTGGATCTCTATCATTGCAAGCGCAACTGCAGCTTTGCTGACGGCAATAAGTAAGGGCGAGAAGTGGTTGGTTGCGGTGCTCGCTGCTCTTCCTGCTCTGTGCCTCACTGTTGAAAACACTTTTTCGTTCACCACAAGATATTCGATCAGAAATCAAGCAGTGCTTGATCTCAAAGCATTGACGCGAGATATCGAGTTGAAGAACACGGTGACAACATCGGAAGGCGTAGATCGTCTGAACAAGATTGAGGCGATGGTCGCGCAATCTCCCCTGCCTCGATTCGCAACAACGGACACGAAGCAGAGCCAAAGTACGCCTGCCAAGTCGGCAAGCTCTACACAATAGCTGGCAGTAAAGTGCGGCCTAACCAGTCGCTCAACCGGAGGTTTTACGGCACACGTCGGTTGGGCTTCGTTTCATTCTCGCCCAACCGTCGCGTGCCGTAAAACGCCGGTTAGCTCCAACGTTAGAGGTGTCATGAGCATCCTCACGTCATTGCCAAAAAAATTTCGCCCGTTGGTAATTGAAGACCAGTTTTTTGGCTCGCTCATGTACATGAAGATGCCAAAGGGGCACGTCTCGTACTGGGAGGCAACTCGCCATTTTTCACCTACGAATCGTGAAGTCGAGCTATTCATTGATGCTCCAGCACCAGAACAACCGCCGAGTGAGTTACAACGCCAGTTCTTCTCCTCTGTCGAGTATAGATTCAAGGAGATTCTTACTTCTGCCGAAGCAATTCTCCGCTCCCAGTTTGAGGAGTGGTGTCGTCAGCCCTTAGGGCAGCCTTTCCAGGTCGAGTTCACTACGGCAAGTTTTTCCGTACCGACCTTGCCTTTGGAGCAAGCAAACTGGGAAATTTCTTTCGTATCTCAGACCGACGAAAACCATTTGTTCTCGGTGGCTTTCGGTGGCTTAAGCGCGAATGGTGTAACGATCGATGGATAACACCTCTAACATGGCGGTCGACCTCGCTCCCTTCGGTCGCTGGACGCAGCGCGATAAAGCCGCGCAGCGCCGGTCGCCGCCCCGTCGCGGCTGGCGCAGCGGCTTGCTGGGAGGCCGTTGCTGCGCTGCGGCCTCATCGGCTGCCGCGCTTATGGTGCCGCGTGCTCCGCTGGCATGCTGACCCGTGGCCGTGGCTAGCAATCCGGGACAGACCACGGTTTCAACAAAAGGACTGAATTCATGAAGCGCAGAATCTACGTCGAAACTTCCGTCATCAGCTATCTGACGGCGCGCCCAAGCAAAACCATTATTGGTGCCGCTCATCAGCAGATAACGCTGGCTTGGTGGGAACTGCGCTCGGACTATGAACTTCTTGTTTCTCAGTTGGTCTGGCAAGAGTGCGCCGCTGGCGATTCTTTGGCTGCGCAGAAAAGGCTTGCGGCACTTGAGGGGATATCCGTACTCGCGGTTACGCAAGACATGATTCGCTTGGCCAAATCGCTTATTGAACAAGCGATCATTCCCGCCAAGGCGATTGAGGATGCGCTTCATATTGCGGTTTCGACACTGCATCACGTTGATTTTCTAGTGACTTGGAACTGCCGTCACATTGCCAATCCAGTGATTCAGGAAAAGATTGCCGTGTATCTTGAGACAATCGGATTGTTCCTCCCGATCATATGTACTCCCGAGGAGCTTCTTGGAGGAGATAACGATGACTGACGAAATCATGATGGAAATTCATGCGATCAAGGACGCGATTGGCGTCAAGTATGGCAACAATCTGGATGCACTGTTCAAAGAGATACAGCTTGGCGAAGCCAGACTTAAGGAGACTGGCGCCCGGGTTTTGGCTCCCCCGGTCAATCCAGAAAATTTGCCTAACACTGCATTGCAACGGACTCGCTTCGCTCGCCGCTGAGTTTCGACGTTATGCCGCACAAACGCTACTGGGGGGAGATTTCACATGCTTCAAGTACTCATAGCGCTCGTTCTCACCGTCGTCGGCGTCCTAATGAAAGGGCTTCTTAATCTCTCACTGGCCGAGGTTGCTTTACTCCTCGCGGCCCCGTGCGTATTTCTCGACCACGGAATCGGGGACAGACCACCGCTCTTTTGAAAATCATGCGCCGACTCGGCTGACAAGAGAAAACCTTTCCGGATGGCGAAGCGACTCAAAGGCGAAATCAATATCAAGTTCGGGCCAGTACAGATGCTTTGCAGAGGGGAGTTCGACGTGCAGGATCTTGCCGACCGGAAGCTCTCGAAACCAGGGGAACTCCGAGAACGGGAGGAACAGCTCGGCGTCTTCCAGCAAGAGCCGGAAGCCATGTTTGGAGAGCTTGGTCACCTCAACCGGGAAAGTGCTTATGCCAGGCGCTGCGAATGTCATCTTGGTGCTCCCGAACTAATCGAAGGGCCTGGTTGGTTTCGCGCGGTGCGAGGCCGATGTGCTGGGCCAGTTCAATCGTGGGTTCGAGCCAGAACTTGGCCTCGCCATTTTGGCCTTGAACATGGAGACGAATTCTCGATTCTTCTCGTGAAAAGAACCGGAAGCCACTTTCTTGAAATACAGTCGGACTGCGTGAGCAGAATGATGGGCGCAGTAGTGGCCTGTGGCGATCCAGGCGAAAGAGTACCCCCCAAGTTCCCGAGTAACTGCGGAGGACGAGTTTGACCTGTCGAGCACTCTGCTGGCCAACCGGACGTCCGGAAGGGGGCGGAGAAGTTCTCGGCTACACAAGGGTACTCGTGCTCGCACCAGCGCAGGTCGGCTAGAATCGGACTGCTCCACTCCTTGGTCGTCCTCGTGAAACTCTTCTATAGCGACGTTTTCGTCCTGCCGCTGCCCGCCGGCCATCGCTTTCCGATGGAGAAATACGCGCGTCTGCGCGAGCGCTTGCGTGCCTCCGGAGCCTTCGTTGAGGGCGATTTCCAGACCCCGGAAGCCGCGACCAGCGAGCAACTCTGCCACGCCCATGATGCGGCTTATGTCGCGCGGGTGAGCGCGGGCGAATTGAGTGCTGCCGAGATTCGACGCATTGGTTTCCCCTGGAGCGCGGCGATGGTCGAACGTTCGCGACGCTCGGTGGGGGCGACGATCGCCGCTTGCCGCGCGGCGCTGCACACGGGCTGTGCGGTCAATCTGGCGGGTGGGACGCACCATGCGCATGCCGCCCACGGCGAGGGTTTCTGCGTCTTCAACGACACCGCGGTGGCTGCTCGTGTGCTGCAGGCCGAGGGTCTGCTGCAGCGCGTCGCGGTGATCGACCTCGACGTCCATCAGGGTAACGGCACGGCGAGCATCTGCGCCGATGACGAGGCGATCTTCACTTTTTCGATGCACGGCGCGCGCAATTTTCCTGTCCGCAAAGCGAGCAGCGACCTGGACATCGAATTGCCCGACGCGAGCGGCGATGCGCCGTATCTGCAGCAACTGGCGGTGGCGCTCGAACGCGTCTTCACGCTGGCCCGGCCCGAACTGGTGATCTACCTGGCGGGCGCCGATCCTTACCACGACGATCGACTCGGGCGCCTGGCGCTGAGCTTCGCTGGCCTCGCGGCGCGCGACGAGATGGTGCTCGCTGCCTGCCGCCAGCGGGCCGTCCCGGTGGCCATCAGCATGGCCGGCGGCTACGCGCGCGACATCGACGACACGGTCAGCATCCACTGCCGAACGGTGCTCACGGCGCGGCAAATTTTCAATCCTCTTCTGGGCTAGTGTAGTGTTGCGTTCTTGATGAGACGTTCGGCAAGCATCTACCACCCTCTGTCATTGCGAGGAGGCGACGCCGACGCGGCAGTCCAGAGGTTTGGCTTTTCGTGTGGTCACGATGTCAATGTGTCGATGCGGCGGGACATAGTGAGAGGATGGAACTGGATTGCCGCGTCGGCTGCGCCTCCTCGCAATGACGCGGGGGTTCGTGTGGTGCCGCATTCACCATCCACCACTCACCATCCACCATTCACCATTCCCGACGCGGCCTTCAGCAAGCATGACAGCGGTGCGAAACCCACAGGGTAGCGGGAATTTACAGGTTCCATACTGCGTGCAACACTACACTCGTATCCGGCAATGACCACTCCGATCCGATCCGAAGCGCTTTATCGCGCCGCCGACTTGCGGCGTATCGAGGCGGCTGCCGCCGCGCAACCACTGATGGAACGTGCTGGCGAGGCTGCCGCCGACCTGGCTATTTCGCTCTCGCGTCTCGAAGGTGGCGCGGTGCTGGTGCTCGCCGGACCCGGCAACAATGGCGGCGATGCTTTCGTCGCTGCTCGCCATCTGCGCCTGCGCGGCTTTGCGGTGAGCGTTGTTTTTGTCGGTGAGATCAGCCGTTTGCCGAAAGATGCCGCCGCCGCGTATCGGCATTTCGACGCCGATGGCGGCACGACGCTGCAGGCCATCCCCTCCGGTTCGCGCTGGTCGCTGATCATTGATGGCCTGTTCGGCATCGGCCTGCAGCGAGCGATCGCTGGTCGCTACGCCGAGCTGGTGCAGGCCGCCAATACCCTCGCGCTGCACCACCATTGTCCCTTGCTGGCGCTCGACTGTCCGAGCGGCCTCGATGCCGATACCGGCCAGCGCTGTGGCGAGACGATTCGCGCCAGCCACACCATCACCTTCATCGCCGGGAAACCGGGTCTGCTCACTGGTGACGGCCCGGAATACTGCGGCAGCATCACCCATGCCGCGCTCGACCTGCATGCCGAGCGCCTGGCGCCGCCCAGTGCGCGCACCATCGGCAGCGATCTGTTTGCCGCCTGGCTGCGCCCACGCGCCAAGAACACCCACAAGGGCAGCTTCGGCAGCGTTGGCGTGCTCGGCGGTGCGAGCAGCATGGTCGGGGCGGTTTTTCTCGCCGGACGCGCGGCGCTGAAGCTGGGCAGCGGTCGCGTTTATCTCGGCCTGCTCGATGCGCAGGCGCCGACCTTCGATCCGCTGCAGCCGGAGCTGATGTTGCGCCGCCCCGAGGCACTGCTGGGCACGGCGCTGAGCGCGCTCGCCTGCGGCCCGGGAATGGGTGGCAGCGAGGAAGCGCGTTCGCTGCTGCTGCGCGCCTGCGCCCTGGAGCTGCCGCTGCTGCTCGACGCCGACGCGCTGAACCTGTTGGCCAGCGACGAGCGCCTGCAGGAAGCGCTGAGCGAGCGGGCGCAGCGCGGCGTCGCGACGCTGCTCACGCCGCATCCGACCGAGGCCGCGCGCCTGCTCGCCCGCGACACGGCAGAGGTGCAGGCCGACCGTGCCGGCGCGGCGCTCGAACTCGCCAGCCGTTACCACGCCGTGCTGGTCTTGAAGGGCTGCGGGACGATTGTTGCCGCGCCTGACGGGCGCTGGTTCGTGAACACCACCGGCCACCCGGCGCTGGCCAGCGCGGGCACCGGTGACGTTCTCAGCGGCATGATCGTCGCGCTACTCGCGCAGGGCTGGCCGGCGCTGGAGGCCTCTCTGGCGGGCGTACACCTGCACGGCGCCGCCGCCGAGGAAAGGGTTGCCAGTGGCTGCGGGCCGGTTGGGCTGACCGCCAGCGAGATCATCACTAGCGCCCGCCTGTGCCTCAACCACTGGATCGCGCATGGCCGTTAATGTGAAAGTCGCGCAAGCGACTCACGAAACTCCCTTCTCCCCTTGCGGGAGAAGGGGCAGGGGTGAGGCGGGGAATTCAGGGAGCATGCTCCCTGCCCGGCGAACGATTCCGGCGTGCAAGCCGGAATGCGCACGGCAAGTGAGAGGGAAACGGTCATGACTTTCATGATTTGGGGTGTCTCCACGTGTCATGACCGTTAATGTGAAAGTCGCGCCAGCGACTCACGAAACTCCCTTCTCCGCTTGCGGGAGAAGGGGCAGGGGTGAGGCGGGGAATTCAGGGAGCATGCTCCCTGCCCGGCGAACGATTCCGGCGTGCAAGCCGGAATGCGTACGGCAAGTGAGAGGGGGGCGGTCATGACCTTCATGATCCGGGGCGGCCGCAACTGCAATGGCCGTTAGCCAGGATGTTCAGCTTGACCAGGCGAGCCTGGCCAACTCGGACGGCGCGCCGCTGCGCCTGCACGCGGCCCTGCTGTTCCTGACCGCATTACTCCTTTTTGCCGCGCTCGACGCGACCGCCAAACATCTCAGTGCCCTTTTCGCCGTGCCGCTGCTGGTCTGGGCGCGCTACCTGGTGCACCTGGTGATTATGCTGTTCGCTGTCGCGCCAAGCATGGGGCGCCGCCTGATCGTCACCGAGCGGCCGTGGCTGATGAGCCTGCGTGGCCTGACGCTGGTTGCCGTCACTCTGCTCGGTCAACTGGCGCTGAAGACACTGCCTCTGGCCGAAACGACGGCCCTGGTCTTCGTCGCACCGCTGCTGGTGGCCCTGCTCGCGGCGCCGCTGCTTGGCGAGACGGTGCGCTTGCGGACCTGGCTGGCGACCATCGCCGGCTTCGTTGGCGTGCTGCTCATCGCCCGGCCCGGCGGCAGCCTGTTCGGCCCGGGCGTCGCTTACGCGCTGGGTGCGGCGCTGAGCTATGCCGCCTACCAGATCCTGACCCGCAAGCTCGCCGCCACCGAGCATCCGATGCGCCTGCTGTTCTACACTGCGCTGCTCGGCACGTTGGCCATGCTGCCCGTGCTGCCGGTCTATTGGGATGGAAGCTGGCCGACGCCGCTGCAGAGCCTGCTGATCATCTCGCTCGGCCTCTATGGCGGCATCGGCCACTTCCTGCTGATCCGCGCTTTCCACGCGACTTCGGCCTCGCTGCTCGCGCCGTTGATCTATACCCAGCTGCTCTGGGCGACTCTGCTCGGCTGGCTGGTCTTCGACCACTTTCCGGACCTGTTGACCGTCGTCGGCATGCTGATAATCGGCGCCTCGGGACTCAGCCTGGCGATTCGCTGGCGGCGCTGAGTAGTTCTCAGCCGCTTATCCCGTCAGCCCGAAAACAGCGTCGCCGCTTCCTCCTGGCCGAGCTCGAAGTAGCGCTTCTGGGCGCTGCTGTCCTGCAGGGAAATGGTCATGCTTTCGAGGTCTTTCGGGCGCAGCACATGGATGGGTTTGGCGTAGTAGCGCTTGCCGTCGATGTCGACGCTCTTCTTGCCCATCGCCTTGAGCATGTCATTGACCAGCCTGGCCTGCGTGAATACCCGGGCGTTGGGCAAGGAGAGCTGCATGTCGCTGACCAGCAGATGGGTATCGATGCTGGTGAATGGCAGGCTGAAAGTGCTCGCGTTGTAGAGTTTGTCGAGTTCGCGGTGATAGTCGTAGTCGGTGAAGTCGACGGCGATGATTTCGTCGACCTGGTCGTCCTCGAACAGCGTGCGCAGCGGCGTGTTGTCCAGGTAACCGCCTTCGATGAAGTAGTCACCGTCGATGGTGATCGCCTTGAAGTAGGGGATGGTGGTGATGCCGGCGAGGAAGGCGTCCATGAAGACATCCAGACTGGCGTCGTCGACAGTTTTCAGGATCTCGTTGACCTTGAAGAAGTGCCCCTGCCGCTTGCTGAGGTTGGTCGCGCGGATGTCCCAGCGTACGCTTCCGAGATGTTCGGCGAGCAGGGCTCGTCGTTCGGGCTCGTCGAGGAGCAGCGATTTACGGCACTTGTCCTTGTTGACCGTGAACAGGTGCGTGCCGGTGGGCAGCAACTGCGGACGCAGTCCGAGGAAGTTGGAAAAGATATGGAAAACGTCGCTCGCGCTCATTCGCGTCGTGCGCGTCAGCACCGGCGGCAGTTCCTCGCTTTGCACGTTCCAGAGCAGGTAGTCGACGACGATGTTGTTGCCCGAGCTGGTCGACGTGATGTGCACCACCGGCACCTCGTTTCTCTTCAGCCACACCAGCACGCCTTCGGTGTAGAAGCTCCGATAACCGCCGCCCGAGGCGACGAAACCGTATCTGGTCATCTTTTTATCCCCCTCTATTTGTGGCGTGCCAGCGAGTGCCAGCCGCGTGGTCGACTGTGCCACAGTTGCGCGGACGGGAGTGATGGGAGTGGCGCGAGTGGCGCGAGTGGGGGCAAGGGCCGGCGAGGGGGCAGTCCACACGCGGCCTGAGCCCGCGGCCTGAGCCCGCGGCCTGAGCCCGCGGCCTGAGCCCGCGGCCTGAGCCCGCTGCTGCGAAGTCAGGGACGGTCGTCGGAAAGGTTCTTTTTGTGCTACCGTCCGAAAAATACGGCGCTGGTCGGGGTGACGGCGGGACGAGCGAAGTCAGACCTTGTTGAACTTGCCCACGGGCGCCTTTTCTTTCGACTCGGTTGGAGAACAGACATGGACCTGGATGAAGCGCAGCTGCTGGCCGATTTTCGCGCCAAGTTTCGCGTTGAGGAACTGCTCATCGCGAGCACGCCGGCCTGGTCGTGGTCGCTCAGGCCGGCGCAGGCGACAGTGGGCGCCGGGATCTTGTCCCTGAATCGCTACGCGGCCAGTTTCTCGGACGTCAGCGGCGCGGAAATGGCCGAGTTGGCGGTGCTCGTCGCGCAGCTGGAAAGGGCGCTCAAATGTGTCTTCGCCTACGACGTCATCAATTACCTGATGCTGATGATGGTCGACAAGCAGGTGCACTTCCACGTCATCCCTCGATACCAGGGCGTACGCCAGTTTGCCGGGCTGGAATGGGTTGACAGCGGCTGGCCGGCGGTGCCGGCCTTGTCCGTCAGCCAGCACTCCGGGGAGGAGGGCGTCCTGTCGGCGATCCGGGAAGCGGTCGGCCTGGCATGCGCCAGCTAGCCGCTCGGCGGACCGCTCCGCTGCGGAGAGCCGGGAGCGATCAACGCTGGCTGTGCTTGTGCGACGGCCGTGTTGGGCGGCCTGCCGCGCCGCGGGCCTTGCGGCCAGGGAGTCGCTGATGCGAGCGCTCGACCTCCTGAAGCTGCCGCTGCACGCGCTGGCCCTGGCGGGCAAGACCAAGTCCTTCGTTGCCAATCCGCTGATCGGCTCGCACTGGCTCAACGAACGGGGGCTGCACCGGCAGCGTGTGGACTTGGCCGACCGTAGCGCCTGGGCGCGGCGCCGACAGCTGGGAAAAGTGCTGGCCGCCGAGGAGCGCGATGCCTACGCGCGTGACGGCTTCGTGGTCAAGCGCGACTTCCTGCCGGCCGAGCTGTTTGCGCGGCTACAGGCCGAGGCGCCGGCGCATGTCGCCGCGGCACGCGAGATGCGGCAGGGGCCTGCGGTCACCCGCCGGGTCGCACTCGATAGCGTCGATGCGGCAAATTTGCCCGCTTGTGTGGCGGCGGCCAACGATCCGCGCATCGATCAACTGATGCGTTATGTCGGCGCCCACGACGCGGTCCCGCTGCTGTATCTGCAGACGATCATCGTCGATCCCGCCCGCGGCAACCAGGATCCGCAGACCGTGCTGCACCGCGATACCTTCCATGCCATCGCCAAGGCCTGGCTCTTCCTGCAGGATGTCGGCGAGGATGACGGCCCTTTTTCCTACGTGCCCGGATCGCATCGCCTGACCGATGCCATGCGCGCCTGGGAGTACGAGGAGTCGCTAAAAGCGGCGCATTCGGAGAACGTATATCACGCGCGCGGCTCGTTTCGCATGCCGCCTGAGGACCTCGGACGGCTTGGCCTCGGGCCGGCGCTGAAGGTCGTTGTACCCGCCAATACGCTGGTCGTTGCCGATACCCATGGTTTTCATGCGCGCACGCCGTCGCTGCGCCCGACGCTGCGCATGGAAATCTATGGGACCTTGCGCGGCAATCCCTATGGCCTCGGTTTTGGGCTTGACCCCCTGGCCTGGCCGGGAATCCGTTCGCGGCGGACGAACCTGGTCGATCAGGCGGAGGAGCTCGCGGGGCGCCTCAAGCTGGGCGGCAAGGGTTGGCCGGTGGTCTCGGCGCGGCGGATGGACAGCCCGGAGATTGGTTGACTTCGGTGGGCTGCGGTGGGCTGCGCTTGACTGCGCTTGACCGAGCTTGATTGGCAGGCCGAAGCCTATTTCTCTACTTCTTTTCGTTGCGCCAGTCGTGCAGCGTTTCCTTGCGCGGTATCGGCGGCGTGCTGCCGCCGCCCCGTTTGCTGATCAGCGGCAGCGCGCCGCTGATCACGAATACCACACAGATTCCAAAAACGATCCAGCCTGCGCTCATGACATCACTCCTTGGGGAACAAATCAGGCTTGTCCGGTCTTGTTGACGCGCTGGAAGAGGCCGCGCAGCGTACTTTGCAGATCGGCGGGCAGGAGCACGACTTTGGCGTTCTCGGATTCGGCGAGCTTGGTGATGCTGGTGATGTACTTCTCGCCGAGCAGGTAGAGCATCGGCAGTTCGTTGTCGCCAAAGGCGGCGTTGACTTTCTTGATCGCCTGCGCCGACGCTTCGGCAAGGGTGATCTGTGCCACGGCGTCACGCTTGGCCGATTCCAGGCGCGCTTCGGCGCTGAGGATCATCGACTGCTTTTCGCCTTCGGCACGGGTGACCATCGCCTTGCGCTCGCGTTCGGCCGACGCCTGCAGTTCCATCGCCCGCTGCATCGATTGCGAGGGCTTGATGTCCTGGATCTCGACCGACTTGACGGTCAGTCCCCAGTCCAGCGCCTCGTCGGCGACGCCGGCCTTCAGGCGCGCCTTGATCATGTCGCGTGAGGACAGCGCTTCGTCGAGTTCCATGTCGCCGACGATCGAACGTAGCGTGGTCATGATCATGTTGCGAATCGCTTCCGAATAATCCTCGACACCGTAGACGGCTTTGACCGGGTCGGTGACCTTGATGAACGAGATCGCATTGACCACGATCACCGCGTTGTCGCGGGTGATGACCTCCTGCTCCTGGACATCGAGAATGATGTCCTTGGTGGTTACCTTGTAGGAGATGTTGTCAACGTAGGGAATGATGAAGCGCAGCCCGGGGAGCAGCGTTGTGCGGTATTTGCCAAGGCGCTGCACGATCCACTCTTCGCCCTGGGGAATGATGCGTACGCCGTTGGCGACGGTCACCACCACGAACAGGAGGATGACCAGGGATACGATGGTCATGCCATTCATCAGGTTGCTCATCTTGCTTTCTCCACTTTGATATAGCTGCCGTTGACGGCGACGACGCGAACTCTTTCGCCAGCGGCGATTGCCGTGTCGGAATACGCCTCCCAGACATCGGCGCCGAGGATCGGCTTCTGGAAACGCACCTGGCCGCGGCTATCGGGGGTCAGGGCGGCGACCAGGATGCCGACTTCGCCGGCCACCGTTGCCGCCGAAGTGCCGACCGTGGTCATCGTTCGTGGCCGCAGGTAGCGAAACCAGATTCCCACGAGCATGGCCGAGAGGCCCGCCCAGAGGAGGAGCTGGGTCGGCAGCGCGGGGGGCGGTAGCGCCAGGGCTGGCGCGGCCAGCAGGATCAAGCCGACCAGGGCCGCTGCGATCCCGAACCAGACCACGAAAAACGAGACAATGGCGAGTTCGGCCATCGTCAGGAGCAGTCCGAGTACCAGCCAGTGCCACCATTCCGGCGCAAACATGTCGTGTTCCTCTGTCAATTCGCCCGCGTACACCGCCACGATTGAGCCCGGCAGCGCACGCGCGCGGCGTTCGCAAGCGTCGATCGCGCGCGCGGCGAAGCCTGTGGATTAGACGCCAGAACGGGATGGCTGGCAAGTCGGGAGCTGGATTCCGCTACCTGTCGGGCGGTTGTCGGAGCAGCAGCCTTGCTCGGAGCGCTTGCGGTGCTTCTGTTCAGCCGCTGTCGCCCGATTCATCGGGAAATGTTCAGCTGGACGCATCGCTGGCATTGCCGGCTACGTGTGGACGAAAGCCTCTTCGTGCCGGCAGCGTCGCTCGACCACGCGGCACAACAGCGCGGCGGCGGTCTCGATGGTCTGGGCGTCGATCGCGGCAAAGCCGAGGACCATCCCGGAGCGGCAGTTCGCAGCGTCGGCGTAGTACATGGACAGCGGTCGCACGATGATGCCGGCTTCGAGCATCTCGTTGGACAGTGCGACATCGTCGAGAGGCTGGGTGAAGAAGTAGGGAAGATGCAAGCCGGCCAGACCTCCGGTGGTGCTCACCAGGTCGCCGAGCCGCGATTCGATGGCGCGGCGCAGCACGTTGCGGCGTTCCTGATAGATGCTGCGCACCCGTTTCAGGTGCGCGCCGAGGTGGCCGGCGTCGATGAACTCGGCGAGTGCGGCCTGTTCGATCATGCGCCCTTCCCGGTAAAGCTCGGCGTTGCCGACAGCGAAGGCTTCGGCGAGTTGTTCGGGGACGACCAGATAGGCGAGGCGCAAACCGGGGAACATGGTCTTGCTGAAAGTGCCGAGATAGATCACGCGCTGCGAACGCGCTTGACCGAATAGCGAGCCGATGGTGTAGGGGTGATAGCGAATTTCGTTGTCGTAGTCATCCTCGATTACCCAGGCATTGTTCGTTTCGGCCAGTTCGAGAAGCTGCATGCGGCGACTGAGGGACATCACGACCCCGGTCGGGTACTGGCTCGAGGGGGAGACGAAGATCAGGCGCGGTGCTGCTGGCGCACCCGGCGGCGGTAGCGAGAGGCCTTCGTCGTCGACCGGGATCGGCGCGATCTGCAGGCCATTGGCGCGCAGGACGTTGCTCGCACCCCAGTAGCCGGGGTCCTCCATCCAGGCATGATCGCCGTGGTCACAAAGCATGCGTGTGCAGAGGTCGATGGCCTGGTGCGAGCCGTTGAGGATCAGGATTTGCCGTGGCGAACAGCTCATCCGGCGTGATGCACGCAGGTAGTCGGCGAGCGCCGCCTTCAAGGGCCCGTAGCCGCCGTGGCTGTAGCGCGCGAGGTGGCGCTGTTCGAAGCGAATGTTCTTCGCCAGCAGGCGCCGCCAGGTGGCGAAGGGAAACAGACCGACGTCGGGCGCTCCCGGTAGGAAGGCGCCGCCCTGGATGCGGCTGCTGGTGGCGTGCTGCGCGATCTCGCGACCGCGCCGCGACAAACTCGTCGCCAGACTGCCCTGCGTCGAGTGATTGGTGGCCGGGTGCGTCCGGCGCGCGGAGCCGGGCAAGGCCGCGGGCAGCGCTTCCGACACCAGCGTGCCTGAGCCGCCGCGACTCTGCAGATAGCCTTCGACGAGCATTTGCTCGTAGACCCTGACCAGGGTGCTGCGGCTGACGCCGAGTTCGCTGGCCAGGCGTCGGGTTGGCGGCAGCGGGCTGCCAGCAGGTAATTCGCCGTCGAGAATCAAGCGCCGCAGGACAAGGTGCAGGGCGGCTTGCGTCCGCGATCCCCGCGGCTCGCTCTCGAATCGATCACGAATGAGCTCTATGTGCAGCGACTTGTCCATCGGTGAGCGCCTGCATGGATTCGTTGATGAGGGCGGGCAGAATTGGTATCAGAAATTATCAGGCAATTGGTTCGATAGTGCACCGTTTTGGGGCGTACAGTCAATCTCTGACCTCCGCAATGGGCAGCGCAGGCGAGCAAGTATTCGCCCCGGTGGCGCCGCTTTTTGCGCTCAAGACCGAGGCTGAAGCGGTGGCCATGGCCACCGATACCGAGTATGGTCTGGCGTCCTAGGTGATTTCTGTCAAGGGACAACCCGTCTTGCCGGTCTTTTCGTCCGCCGCACGTCTTTTCGGCAATCGCCCTGATTCACTACCGAGAATCTGGCGCCTGGCATGCGTGTTTCGAGTGCTCTGGAATCCTGCGGCAGCGAGGACTACCTGGAAATCAGGCACGTTTGCATTGGCGGTATTAGGCGATTGCCGGAAAAGAACGTACCAGATTGCGCCGGATTTTCGGTCGACTTCAAGGCGCGACAACAGGCGCATAGTCGAACTATGTAACTGTTGTCGCAACACAGAAGACGGGCGAAAAGACAAGCAAGATGGTAGGTGGTTTGACAGAAATCGCCTTAACTGCGCCTGCGGGCGAATTGAAGAGGAGAAGGAAATGACGGCAGCGAACGAAAAGACGAGCACCCAAACCAACGCCGAGCTGATGGCCCGACGCCAGGCAGCCTTGCCGAGAGGTGTCGGCCAGGCGCACGCGCTGTTCGCGGAACGTGCCCGGAGCGCCGAGATCTGGGACGTCGAGGGGCGTCGCTGGATCGATTTCTGCGCCGGTATCGCGGTGGTCAATACCGGACACTGCCATCCGCGGCTGATCGCTGCGGCACGCGAACAACTGGAGGCGTTCACGCACACCTGCTTCCAGGTGGTCGCCTACGAGTCCTACGTCGAGCTGTGCGAGCGGCTTAATGCCGCTGCCCCGGGCAGCACGCCGAAGAAATCCTTTCTGGTCAATACCGGCGCCGAAGCGGTTGAGAACGCGGTGAAGATCGCCCGCGCGGCTACCGGACGGAGCGGCGTCATCGCTTTCGGCGGCGGCTTCCATGGTCGGACCATGTTCGGTCTGGCGCTGACCGGCAAGGTGGCTCCGTACAAGGTCAAGTTCGGACCCTTCCCTGGCGGCATCTTCCACGTGCCGTTCCCGAATGCCCTGCACGGCGTCTCGGAAGACGACTCCATCACCGCCATCGAACGTCTCTTCGCCTACAGCATCGAAGCCAGCGATGTCGGCGCCATCGTTATCGAACCGGTACAAGGCGAGGGCGGCTATCTGCCCGCACCGCTCGGTTTCCTGCGGCGCTTGCGGACCTTGTGCGACAAGCACGGGATCCTGCTGGTTGCCGACGAAGTGCAGTCGGGCATTGCCCGTTGCGGCAAGCTGTTTGCCAGCGAACACTACGACGTCGAGCCGGACATCATTACCCTGGCCAAGGGTCTTGGTGGTGGCCTGCCGGTTGCCGCCATCGTCGGCAAAGCCGAGATCATGGATGCGGCAGAAGTCGGCGGTCTCGGTTCCACCTACGCCGGCAGTCCGATTGCCGTCGCCGGTGCGCTGGCGGTGCTCGACATTGTCGAGGAAGAACAGCTCTGCAGTCGTTCGATGGCCCTCGGTGAGCGCATGCGTACTCGCTTCACGGCGATGAAGGCGAAGTATGCGAGCATTGCCGACGTGCGTGGCCTCGGCGCGATGACGGCGGTCGAGTTCTGTCGCCACGGTGATCCGCAGCAAGCGGCTGCAGACTTGGCCACGGCGCTCAAGAACGAAGCGGCGAAACGTGGCCTGCTGTTGCTGTTGTGCGGATCGCACGGTAATGTACTGCGCGTAATGATTCCGCTGACCATTTCCGAGGCGCTTCTGGACGAAGGCCTGGATATCATCGAGGCCTCACTGCAGGCGATTGGCGCCTGAGTTGGCGACGCTGTCGGAATGCCTGTCCGACAGTGCGGCATGCCGGCAATCCGGATTGCTCAGGAGCTGCGCATCGGCCACTTGCCGCCAGCGGTGATCCGGTTGAGTTCGCTACCCCGGAGTTCGCTGTCAATTCGACAAATTTTTGTACCGATACACCCCTAAAGCGGCAGGAGAGCCCATTTCATGATTCCTTTTTCAATTGCCGGTATCCAGATGAACATCTCGATGGAGCGTGAGAACATCACCGCGATGGGGCACAAGCTGGATGTCGTCATGGCCCGTTTTCCATGGGTGCAGATGGTCGTCTTCAGCGAGCTGGCTGCCTTCGGGCCGGCGCCTTATCACGCCCAGCCGACCGGCGGGCCGGCCGAGCAGATTTTTTGCCAGATGGCCGCCAAGCACGGCCTTTGGTTGCTGCCCGGGTCGATGTTCGAACGCATTGGCGATGACATCTACAACACCACGCCGGTGATCGATCCAAACGGAACGGTGATCGCCCGTTACCGCAAGATGTTCCCCTTTCTGCCTTACGAAATGGGTATCAAGCCCGGAACCGATTTCTGTGTGTTTGACGTCCCCAACATCGGGCGTTTCGGTGTCTCCATCTGCTACGACATGTGGTTTCCCGAAACGACCCGCACGCTGGTCTCGATGGGGGCGGAATGCATTCTCCATCCGACCATGACCGACACCATTGACCGCGATGTCGAGCTACCAATCGCCCGCGCCAATGCAACCATCAATCAGTGCTATTTTTTCGATGTGAATGGTGTGGGCGACTGCGGCACCGGCCGTTCGATCATTGTTGGCCCTTCCGGCTACGTCATCCATGAGGCCGGCGGTGGCGAAGAAATCATGCCGGTGGAAATCGATATATCGCGTGTTCGTCGAGAGCGCGAGGTGGGCATTCGTGGCCTCGGGCAAACGCTGAAGAGTTTCCGTGACCGACCGATCGAGTTTCCGGTGTACCAGAAACATCTTGGCCATGCGGGGGACTATCTGAATAGCCTGGGTCCTCTGATCAAGCCGACGCGTGGAACACGTTCAGAGCCTGTTGCCCTGCCGGCCGGCGTAGTTGCCGGGCCGGACGGATTGCACGTCAAGGTGGCCGATCTGAAGACGAACATCGACGTCGCGGCCGCAGAGACGGAGAACCCAGCACCGTACTTTGCTGGTCCATGAGTCGCTTGATTAAGGTGAAGGTCGCGCCCGCGACGCACGGAACTCCCTTCGCCACCTGCGGCCGATGGGCTGGGAGAAGAGGGGGGGCGGTCATGACCTCCATGACCGTTAGCGGGCGAAAGCGGGTGGCCTGGTGAGTACCGGTTTGATTATTGTCGGGCTGCTCATCGGCTCCCTTCTCGGATTCGGGATTTTTGCGCTACAGCAGCGCCGCAACAAAGCAGCACCTCAGAAAAATACACTACCTCAGAGGAGACAAGAAATGACTCAAGCCCCGTTGTCAACAATCACCAGCATGTCCGACTTGCGCCTGTTTTTCCACCGCAACAAGCGTCCCATCTACTTCATCAGTGCCACCAACTTCAACCTGGCAGGCATGGACGAAAGGGTGCCACACTTCAAGCACATCAACTATATCGATTGCTACGACGGTCGCCATCCGAACGTCTTCGTTCCCAAGGAGCAGCCGCATCCGGAGTTCGAAGGCATCGAGGACATCAACAACTATCTGTTGCAGAACAAGGAAGTCATCGATTACATCAAGGGGCGCGGCGGCGATCCGGTCGCCGTGTTCCTGATGTTCGACGAGAAGACCGAGGAGTTGTGCAAGGATCTGGGCATCGAGCTGTGGTTTCCGCCGGCCTCCCTGCGCACGCGCTGCGACAACAAGATGGAAACGGTACGCATCGGCAACAAGGCCGGTGTGCCGTCGGTGCCGAACGTGCTGGCGAAGGTCGAAAGCTACCAACAGCTGATCAAGCTGACCGAGGAAAACGGCCTGGGTAGCGACCTGGTGATTCAGTCGGCTTTTGGCGACTCGGGTCACACCACTTTCTTTATTTCGAACGAAGAAGAGTGGAAAAAGTACGCCGACGAGATCGTCAAGGATCCCGAGGTCAAGGTAATGAAGCGGATCAACTGCCGCGGCGGCACGCTCGAAGCTTGCGTCACCCGTTGCGGCACCGTGGTCGGACCGCTGTTGACCGAAATCGTCGGCGCCAAGGAGTTGACGCCGTACAAGGGTGGCTGGTGCGGCAACGAGGTCTTTCCGGGCGCCTTTCCCGAAAAGGCACGAATCACCGCGCGCGACTACGCCTATACCTTCGGCAACCAGCTGCTCGAGGAAGGTTATCGCGGCTACTTCGATCTCGATTTTCTGGTTGATCAGGACAGCGAGGAGGTTTATCTCGGTGAACTCAATCCGCGCGTCTGCGGTGCCAGCCCGATGACCAACCACGCCGCTTTCTCCTATGCCGACGCGCCGCTGTTCTTCTTCCACCTGCTCGAGTTCAGCGGTGCGGACTTCAAGCTCGACGTGGCGGCGATGAACGAACGCTGGAAGAATCCGAAGTACATCGACAGCTGGAGCCAACTGGTGATGAAGTACACGGACAAGGAGGTGGATGTCGTCGAGCAGGCGCCACAATCCGGGATCTACCGCATGGACGACGCCGGCAAGGTCAGCTATCACCGCTTCGATTATCACCGCCTGGCGGTCGAAGGTGAGCACGAGGCGTTCTGGCTGCGCATCACCGGCCCCGGTGACTACCGCTATGAAGGAGCCGATCTGGGGATTCTGATCACCCGTGGCCGTTCGATGACCGAGGAGTTCAAGCTCAACCCGCGGGCGGAGAACTGGATCCGCGGCATTCAGAGCTTCTACAAGGGCCGGCCGCTGGATACCGGCATTCAGGAACCGGCGCCGTCGGCCGGCGCGTTCAAGATCCTCTGAGCATCGGCCGAGCTGGATGGCGCTCATTCAGACCCAGTCGCTGCTCTTCCGGGCCATCGAGGAGGCACGACCGGGCGCCATCTGGCAAGCGCTGTTTGCGGAGTTCTGGCCGTCGTATCGCCGCTGGTACCTGCAAGCCGGCAATACGGCGCGCCCCTACTACCTTCCTTGCGTTCGGGCGCTGAAAAAGCACATGCCCGAGCTGCTGCCGACCTACGAAAGGCTGGCCGAGCTCGCTGGTGGCGGCGATCTGGAGGCCCGCTTCCTGTCGCTGTTCTGTCCGCCGCCGTATGTCACCGCGTGTTCGCAGGTCGCCTGGCCCGGTGCGCAGCCGCTACTGCTGCGCAACTACGACTATCCGGCGCAGTTGTGCGAAGGCGTGATCCTGAAGACCGCCTGGAACGGGCGCCAGGTGATCGGCGTCAGCGACTGCGTATGGGGTTTGCTCGACGGCATCAACGACGACGGCCTGGCGGTATCCCTGTCGTTTGGCGGCCGCCTGGACGTCGGCGAAGGATTCGGCGTGCCGCTGGTCCTGCGCTACGTCCTGGAAACCTGCAGCCGAACGGCTGCGGCGACTGCCGCTTTGGCGCGGGTGCCGGTGCACATGAGCTACAACGTGACTGTGCTTGATCGGCACGGCGACTTTGCGACGGTCTATATGGCGCCGGGCAAGAACGGCGATATCCAGCGCATTGCGGCGGCGACCAACCACCAGCAGAAGGTCGAGTGGCAGCAACATGCGCGTGCCACGTCGACGGTCGAGCGCCTGCGTTTGCTGCGGCTGATGCTGGACGACAGCGCGATCACCAGCGAGGCGCTGATCGCCGCTTTCCTGCAAGCGCCGATCTACTCGAACGCTTTTGCCCGTGGTCTTGGCACGCTCTACTCGGCCGCCTACTGGCCGGGCGAAGGGCGTGCCGATTTTCTCTGGCCAGGCCATAGCTGGTCACAGTCGTTTGCCGATTTCACGGTTGGCGCGCGGCTCATCGAGTTTGGCAGTTCCCCCACCACCGCCTAACGATACGCCAGGCATTGACCGGCGTGAGGAGACAAGCAATGAAGACAGAAAGCAAGAGCAAGAAGTCGCTGGGTGAATATTACAGCGCGCTGCAACTGCGCACCGACCGCTGGAGTGCCTTGAAAATCGCCTGCGAGCAACTCGTCCAGAGCAACTCGGATCGTCGGCGCAACGAAGCCGAGCGAAAAGTGGTCGAGTTGATCGACGCCTTGCGTCCGATCGAACTCTACTGGGCTTTCCCGGGGCACGACACTTTCGGCCGGCTCGGCGAACTGGTCACCCTGGGTCGCTTTGACGTGCTGGCCATTACCGTGCGCAACATCTGTCACGCGCTGCTGAGCAACAGCTATCGACGCAATCCGCATCACCACGACGTCGAGGAGTTGACCGAGGGCAGCCCGGACGACGAGTCCACCGAAAATGCGACCAAGGATGTGCTCTACTTCGAGGTCTTGTTCGTAGACAAGTTTTCGGCGATGCAGGAAGAGAATCTGCGTCGCACCCTGCGTTCGCTGCGCCGCCCCGAAGACCCCTTCCTCTATGAACCGGTGTTCGTACCCAGCCTCACCGATGCCCTGATCGGCGTGATGTTCAACCACAACGTGCAGGCGGTGGTTATTCGCAACGACCTGAAGCGCGAGTCGGAACAGACGCTGGAACTCCTGCATCGCTATCTTTCGCGCCTCGAAGAGGCGGTTCTGGAAGAGGTGGAACCCAAGGAGTACGGTCCCGAACTGTGCCGAATGATTGCCAAGCTTCGTCCCGAACTCGACGTCTACCTGTTCACCGATCAGTCGGTCGAAGAGATAGCCGGTACCAAGCTCGGCAACTGCCGGCGGGTCTTCTACAATCAGGAAGACCACCTGGACCTGCACCTGAACATCCTGCGCGGCGTTTCGGAGCGCTTCGAGGCGCCCTTCTTCAACGCCCTGACGCAGTACGCGCGCATCCCCACCGGAGTCTTTCACGCCATGCCGATCAGTCGCGGCAAGTCGATTACCGCCTCGCACTGGATCAAGGACATGGGCGACTTCTACGGGATGAACATCTTCCTGGCAGAAACCTCGGCCACCTCGGGCGGCCTCGACAGTCTGCTCGAGCCGCACGGTCCGATCAAGAAAGCGCAGGAGATGGCCGCCCGCGCCTTCGGCTCGAAACAGACTTTTTTCGCCACCAACGGCACCTCGACCTGCAACAAGATCGTCGTGCAGGCGATCGTCCGCCCGGGCGACATCGTGCTGGTCGATCGCGACTGCCACAAGTCACACCACTACGGCATGGTCCTGGCCGGCGCGCAGGTCGTTTATCTCGACAGCTACCCGCTCAACGCTTACTCGATGTACGGCGCCGTGCCGATCAAGGAAATCAAGCACCGCCTGTTGGAATTGCGGGCGGCAGGCAAACTCGACCGGGTGCGCATGTTGCTGCTGACCAACTGCACGTTCGATGGCGTGGTCTACAACGTCGAGCGGGTGATGGAGGAATGCCTGGCGATCAAGCCCGATCTGGTCTTCCTGTGGGACGAGGCGTGGTTTGCCTTTGCCCGTTTTGGTCCCGCCTACCGCCGGCGCACGGCGATGTACTGCGCCGGCCTGCTGCGCGAGCGTTACCGTTCGCCCGAGTACCGTGCGGCCTACGCCGAGTACCAGGAAAAAATGGCCGGTGCCGATGACGAAACGCTGCTCAAAACTCGGCTGATGCCAGACCCGGAGCAGGTGCGGGTGCGTGCCTACGCTTGTCAATCGACGCACAAGACGCTGACCGCGCTGCGTCAGGGGTCGATGATCCACGTGCACGATCAGGACTTCAAGGACGAAGTCGAGCAGGCCTTCCACGAGGCCTACATGACGCACACCTCCACTTCGCCGAACTATCAAATCATTGCTTCGCTGGATATCGGCCGGCGGCAGGTCGAGCTCGAGGGCTTCGAGTTCATCCAGCGCCAGGTCGAGCAGGCGATGTCGCTGCGCAAGGTGATCAATACCCACCCGCTGATCAGCAAGTATTTTCACGTCCTCACCGTTGCCGAAATGATTCCGGACGAGTATCGCAAGTCGGGGATCAAGAGCTACTGGGATCCGGAGCATGGCTGGAGCGACATCATGGCCGCCTGGAGCGAGGACGAATTCGTCCTCGATGCGACGCGGATCACGCTGTCGGTGGCGGGTTCGGGCTGGGACGGAGACACCTTCAAGAACGAAATCCTGATGAACAAGCACGGTATCCAGATCAACAAGACCTCGCGCAACACGGTGCTGTTCATGACCAACATCGGCACCACGCGCTCGTCGGTGGCCTATCTGATCGAGGTCCTGGTCAAGATCGCGCGCGATCTGGATGACCGCCTCGACGACGCCAGCAGCGTCGAGCGCAAGATCTTCACGCGCCAGGTCAAGGCCTTGCGCGAGGATCTGCCGCCGCTGCCCGATTTCAGCTGCTTTCACGATTCGTTCCGCCTGAGTTCGGGCGAAGGCACGCCGGAGGGCGACATCCGCTCGGCGTTCTTCCTCGCTTACGACGAGAGCAAGTGCGAATACGTGCCGATCGCCGGTCGGGCCATCGAGAAGGAACTCGCCGCCGGACGGCAGCTGGTGTCGACCACTTTTGTCATCCCGTACCCGCCAGGTTTTCCGATTCTGGTCCCGGGACAGGTGATCAGTCAGGAAATCATTACCTTCATGCGCGCTCTGGACGTCAAGGAGATTCACGGCTACCGGCCCGAACTTGGCCTGCGCGTGTTTACCGAGCACGCGCTGGCGGTGCTCGAGGTATCACCGTCGTCGATTCAGGAATTGCCGACCTGAGAGCGGCCGGCGGCGCGGCTCGCCGCTCTTCGGGTCGCGCCGACTCGTTCACTTACCGAGAGAAGAGGAGCGCTAGAGATGCAGAGCGAAACGATCATTTATCGATCGGCCGACGGGATCGCAGAAATCCGTTTGAACCGACCCGAGCGGCTCAACGCGGTCACGCAGCAACTCTACGACGAAGTCAACGCCGCGCTTGGCGTCGCCGAAGCCGACCGCGACGTACGGGTGGTGCTGTTGACCGGCGAGGGCCGGGCCTTCTGCGTTGGCGCTGACCTCAAGGCCCATAAGGCGGGCCGAACGGCCTTCGAGCGACGCCAGTATCTGCTGGGCGAGCAGCGAGTCTGCAAGCGGCTGCTGTTGTTGTCGAAGCCGGTCGTTGCCGCGGTCAATGGTTTTGCGCTCGGCGCCGGTGCCGAAATGGCGATCGCTTCGGACTTCATTGTGATGGCCGAGAGCGCGCAGATCGGCCTGCCCGAGGTGAGTATCGGCACGTTTCTCGGCGGTGGCGTCACTTATCTGCTGCCGCGCCTGGTCGGGCTCGCGAAGGCGCGCGAACTGGTCTTTCTCGGCGAACGAATCAAGGGCGAAGAGGCGGTACGCATCGGCCTGGCCAATCGCGTCCTGCCCGACGCCGGCTTTCTCGACGCGGCGCGTGAATTCGCAGCGCGGATCGCCGGCAAGGCGCCCTTGTCGATGCAACTGGCCAAGGAACAGCTGAACATGGCTGCGGAACGTACGCTCGACGCCGCACTGACCGCCGAGCTCGAGGGAATGACCTTCGTCGGCAGCACGCATGACTGGCGGGAGGGCATCGACGCCTTCGCCGAAAAGCGCCTGCCGGTCTTCAAGGGCTGCTGAGATGACGACTACCGAACCGGCAAGCACGCGCAGCCCGCTGCACGATTTTCTCGCCCCCCGACTCGATCGCCATCATCGGCGCCTCGACCGATCCCACCAAGCGTGGCTACAAGGCCATGGTCGGGCTGATCAAGGACGGCTACGCGGGCAAAATCTACCCCATCAATCCGCGGGTGGATTGGGTTCTTGGCGTCAAGGCCTACCCGTCTCTGGCAGACATTCCGGGCACCGCCGATCTGGCGCTGATTTGCACGCCGGCTTCCTCGGTTCCGGCTTTGCTGGTCGAATGCGGCAAGAAGGGGGTCAAGGGGGCGGTGATCCTGGCCAGCGGCTTTCGCGAGACGGGCCGCCCGGAAGGTATACAGCTGGAGCAGGAAATGCTGGCTGCCGCACGCCAGAGCGGCGTACGGGTCATTGGCCCGAACACCTCGGGATGTTCAACCTGCACAAGAAGCTGAACCTGCTGGCGCTGAGCAATGTCAAGGCCGGCGGTATCGGCCTCATCTCGCAATCGGGCAACATGCTGTTGTCGCTGGTGCTGGAAGCCGAGCGCAACGGTCACGTTGGCTTCAGCACCTACGCCGGGCCGGGTAACCAGGCCGATATTGGCTTCAATGATTATCTGCGCTACCTTGGCGAAGATTCGCAGACGCTTGTCGCGACGCTATACGTCGAAGGCTTTCGTGACGGGCGTCGCTTCCTTGACGCGGCGCGCGAAATCACGGTGCTGAAACCGGTGGTGGTGTATAAGTCCGGATCAACAGCGGCGGGTCGGAAGGCGGCCAGTTCGCACACCGGCGCCCTGGCCGGCAGCTATGCGATGACGGTCGACGTCCTGCGTCAGGTCGGCGTCAGCGTGGTGCAGCATTCGGACGAAATTCTGCCGGTCGCCGAAGGTCTGGGGCTGTTGCAGAAGGCGGGTGGCAAGCGCGTGGTGGTCGTCGCCGACGGTGGCGGTCAGGCGACCATCGCCTGCGATCGCCTCGCCGAAGCCGGACTTGAGCTGGCCGAGCTGAGCGCGGCAACGCAAAGACGCCTCGGCGAAATCCTTTTCCCGCAGGCCTCGCTGGTCAATCCTGTGGACGTCGCCGGCAGTAGCGACGCCAACCCGGCACTGCTCGCCGATTGCCTGGAAATCGTCGCCGAGGACGACAATGTCGACAGCATTTTCCTGGTCGGCATGTTCGGTGGCTATTACACGCGTTTTGCTGAAGACCTGCTCGGCAGCGAAATGCGTGGCGCCGAAGCGATGATCGAACTGGCGCGCAACTGCGCTAAACCGCTGATCGTCTATAGCCTCTACGCGCCGGTCAATCCGCCGGCCTTGCGCCGACTGCACGAAGCCGGTGTGCCGGTCTACAGTTCGATTGAACACGCCGTGCGCGTCCTGGCAGCCCTGGGCGAACGCGGCATTTATCTGGCGGCGAGCAGCGGCCAGAAAAGCCTGCCGACGGTGCTGCCCAGCCGCCAAGGGCAGCTCGCTTTTGCCACTGCTCGGAGCGAGGGCCGCGACCTCTTCGAATTCGAAGCCAAGAACCTGCTGCGCGCGCACGGCCTTGCCGTACCGGAAGAGCTGCTGGCCAGTTCGCCTGACGATCTGGCCAGTTTGCGGCGCGCTTCGGCGATCAGCCGCTGGCCATGAAGGTGGTTTCCAAGGATATCCTGCACAAGTCGGATGCCGGTGGCGTCAAGCTCAATGTGCGCGGCGAAGCCGGCATGCGCAGCGCTTTCGACGAGATCATGGCCGCCAGCCGGGCCTACGATCCGCAGGCGGTGATCAAGGGCGTGCTGCTGACGCCGATGGCGCGCAAGGGGGGTCGAGGTCATCATTGGTGTCATTCGCGATCCCATTTTCGGGCCGGTATTGATGTTCGGGCTGGGCGGCATTTTCGTCGAGATCCTCGAGGATGTTGCTTTTCGTGCCATTCCGCTGTCGCCGCATGACGCGTCGTCAATGCTCGAACAGATCAAGTCGCGCAAGATTCTTGCCGGCGCGCGCGGCGAAGCGGCCGTCGACAAGGCGGCGCTGGTCGACTTGCTGCTGAAAGTGTCGAGCATCGTCGAGGCTTATCCGGAACTGGTCGAACTGGACCTCAACCCGGTCATCGCCCTGAGCGATGGTTATGCGATCGTTGATGCTCGGATAATCGTCAGCCGCGAAGCAGTCGCGCCAAAGGAGATGTCGTCATGAGCATCCCGCAAGTCACCGATGCCGCTCTCGAAGTCCGACGGCCGTGTGGCGCTTCTTCTCACCCTCAATCGCTACGACGTCCGCAACGCCCTTACCGAACGCAGCTGCTCGATGACAATCGTCCGCGTTGCTGACATGGGTCCAAACCGCTGCGACGAGGTGTCGTGCTGGTGATTACCGGTGCTGGCGCCGCTTTCTCGGCCGGTGGCAACGTCAAGGACATGGCCAAACGCAGTGGTGATTTCGCGGGCGATGTGGCCGAAGTCGCGCAGCGCTATCGGCGTGGCATCCAGCGCATCCCGTTGGCGCTGAGCGAGGTCGAGATTCCGATCATTGCGGCGGTGAACGGTGCGGCGATCGGCGCTGGCTTCGATCTGGCCACATGGCCGATATCCGCCTGGCGTCGCGGCGGGCCAAGTTCGGCGAGACTTTTCTCAATTTGGGCATTATTCCCGGCGACGGCGGTGCCTGGTTCATGCAGCGGCTGATTGGCTACCAGCAAGCTTTCGAGCTGACGCTGACCGGACGCCTGGTCGGCGCCGAGGAGGCCAAGGCGCTGGGGATCGTGCTTGACGTCGTCGAGCCGGAGCGCTTGCTGCCTGCGGCGCTCGATCTCGCTGCGCGCATCGCGGCGCAACCGCCGAAGGCGCTGCGCCTTAGCAAGCGATTGATGAAAATGGCGCAACGCATGGAGTTAAAAGACTTTCTCGACATTTGCGCTGCTTTTCAGGGGATGTGCCATAACGAAGTGGAGCATCTGGCTGCGGTGCACAGGATGCTCAAGGAATGACTGCGGCGCTGCATTGGTAGCAAATATTTGCCTGGAATTGGTCCGGGCGTGAGCGCGTTTTGTGTGTAGAGTCGTAGCGCGTTGCTTTTCGTCGCTTGCACGAGGCGCTATGTTTCGGTAGATTGATGTCAGCCAGCGTGCCGACTGGAGCGGGCATGACTGACGGATGACTGCTCAAAAAGTGGCGCTGAGTTGATGCGGTGGTGGCGAAGTTTTTCTCACTTTCCCATAATCACACTGCCACCCTGCCTGGTCGCGGGATGCCTCGTTCCCGTCGCTTAACATATTGAAGGAGACAACTTTGAACAAACTTACCGTTCTTTGCCGCAGCCCTTGCCATTGCCGCCAGCGTCGCCAGCCCAACGGCGTTCGCCCAACAGAAGTTCGTCACCATCGGTACGGGTGGCGTGACCGGCGTGTACTACGCGGCGGGCGGCGCGATCTGCCGCCTGATGAACAAGGAAAGGGCGACGCACGGCATTCGCTGCTCGGTCGAAAGTACCGGCGGCTCGGTCTATAACGTCAATACCATCAAGGCCGGTGAGCTTGACTTTGGCGTTGCTCAGTCCGACGTGGCGTACAACGCGCTGAAGGGAGAAAACCAGTTCAAGGGGGCAGCCTTTGGCGACTTGCGTTCGGTCTTCTCGATTCATCCCGAGCCGCTGGTCGTGCTCGCCCGCGAGGACGCCAAGGTCGTATCGCTGCTCGACTTCAAGGGCAAGCGCTTCAACATCGGCAATCCGGGTTCCGGACAGCGCGCGACCATGGATATCCTGCTGCCCGCGTTGGGCATGAAAACCAGCGACTTCTCTCTGGTGTCCGAGATGAAGGCCGATGAACACGGCGCAGCGCTGTGCGACAACAAGATCGACGGCTTCGCCTACGTCGTCGGCAACCCGTCGGCGAATATCCAGGACCCGACCACCACCTGCCACGCACAACTGATCAATATCATCGGACCGGCAGTCGACAAACTGGTCAAGACCTATCCCTACTACGCGGCGGTGAGCATCCCGGGTGGAATGTACGCGCACAACCCGAACCCGACGAACACCTTCGGCGTGGTTGCGGCCTTTGTCTCGTCGTCGAAGGTTTCCAATGACGTGGTCTATGCGATGGTAAAAGCGGTCTTCGACAACCTGGACGACTTCAAGAAGCTGCATCCGGCTTTCGCGCACCTCGATCCGAAGGAAATGATCAAGAATGGCCTGGCCGCACCCCTGCACGACGGCGCTGTGAAGTACTACAAGGAGAAGGGCTGGATGTAACGCGGTCGGAAGCATGCGGGAGCGGCGCGCAGTCGAGTAGTTATTGTCAGCCGTTCCCGGTAGCCCCGCCGACGGCCCCGACGGGGCCGTCTTACTTTGAAGTCTGCGGAGATTGAGCACATGGCTGAAAAAGAAACCGAGGCCGTCCTGACGGACGAGCAACTCAAACAACTGGTTGCCGAAAGCAGACACCGGTGGTCGCAAGCCGACTGGCGCGGTCGCCAAACTGATCATGTTTACGGCCCTGGCCTGGTCGCTGTTCCAACTCTGGATCGCTTCGCCGCTGCCGTATTCGCTGGGCATCCTGGTGCTCAATGACACCGAGTCGCGTTCGGTCCATCTGGCTTTTGCCATCTTTCTCGCTTATCTCGCCTACCCTGCCTTCAAGAGCTCACCGCGGGCCTATGTGCCGCCTGTGGACTGGGTGCTGGCCCTGGTCGGCGTTTTCTGCGCCTCGTATCTTTTCGTCTTCTACTCCGAGTTGTCCACGCGACCCGGTCAGCCGACGACGCTCGACCTGGTCGCCTCGGTCGCCGGCATAATCCTGCTGCCTCGAAGCGGCACGGCGCGCGCTGGGCCCTGCCGATGGTGATTCTGGCGGCGATCTTCATTGGCTACATTTTTCTCGGTCGCACATGCCGGACCTTATCGCCCCCAAGGGAGCGTCTCTCGGCCAAGGCATGTCGCACCTGTGGTTGAGCCACCGAAGGCGTCTTTGGCGTGGCTGGGTGTTTCATCGGGCTTCATCTTCCTCTTGTGTTGTTCGGGCCCTTCTGGAAACCGCCGGTGCCGGCAACTATTTCATCAAGTCGGCCATCTCGCTGCTCGGTCACCGCGTGGTGGTCCGGCCAAGGCGGCAGTCGTTGCTTCGGCATGCACCGGGCTGATTTCCGGGTCGTCGATCGCCAATGTCGTGACCACCGGAACTTTCACCATTCCCGCTCATGAAGCGGGTCGGCTATCGTCCTGACAAGGCCGCCGCCGTCGAGGTTCGCGGCTTCGGTCGACGGTCAGATCATGCCGCCGGTGATGGGCGCTGCGGCTTTCCTGATGGTCGAGTACGTCGGCATTCCCTACACGCAGGTGCTCAAGCACGCCATCCTGCCGGCGCTGATCTCCTACATCGCGTTGTTCTACATCGTGCACCTGGAAGCGATGAAGGCCGACATCCGTGGCATTCCGCACGTGCACGAGGACAGCTTGAGCCAGCGCATGATTTCCTTCCTGATGACCGTTTCCGGAATGGTCATCCTTGCCGGCATCGTTTACTACGGCTTTGGCTGGCTCAAGGACGTTC
>NZ_CAJQUC010000015.1:0-65017 GCF_907163155.1 Candidatus Accumulibacter sp. ACC012 | reverse complement strand
GCCGCCCGCGGCAGTTGGTTCATTGCGAGGAGGCGGCCGACGCGGCCGTACGTCATTGCGATGAGCGCATCCGACGCGGCACGTACGTCATTGCGAGGAGGCGCAGGCCGACGCGGCAATCCAGTTCCATCCTCTCACTAGTTGCCGCCGCATTGGCCTATTGACGACGCGAAAAGCCAAACCTCTGGATTGCCGCGTCGGCTTCGCCTCCTCGCAATGACGGCGAAGGGAGCTGGGGAACGCTACGACGTTCGTAGTGGCGACGCCAACTGCAATCACCCCACTGCGTCACCACCATCGCGAGGGCCATTGGCATTGGCCATTGGCCATTGGCCAGTGCCCGTGCCCGTGCGCCAGCCCGTCAATGTGGCAGGAATTTGCCGCTCAGTCCCGATCGAAGACTTCGTCCAGCGATTTGGCGTCAAGAATCTTGAGCGCCCAGCTTTCGAGCTGCTCAACTGTGGCGCCGGCCAGTCGATCGCGGACGGCATCCGGCAAAGTGCCGAAGCGTCGGGCGAGCAGGCTCTGCAAGAGGGTAGCCTCCCCTTCCTGCCGGCCTTCCTGCCGGCCTTCCTGCCGACCTTCCTGCCGACCTTCCTGCCGACCTTCCTGCCGACCTTGCAACAATCCTTTTTCGATGCCGAAGCGTTCGGCAGAGGTAACGTAGGGCATGGTGACCTTTCTTTCCAATGTGTAGACCTCGTGCATCAGCCGCTTTTCCAGTTCGGTCGGCAGGCGCATCAACCAGTCGATGACGCTGAACAGGTCAATGATGCGCTGTTTGTCCCACTTCCGTTCGTAGAGTAGCTTGGCCAAGCGTCATTTGGCGGCCTAGCGTTGGTCCGGGTCACCATTTTTCTGGCGGGCGAACAGGTGCGCCGCGGTGACCAGGGCGACGACGTTGGTCATTGCGAGGAGGCGCAGCCAACGTGGCAAGTTGGTCATTGCGAGGAGGCGCAGCCGACGCGGCAATCCAGTTCCATCCTCTCACTATTTGCCGCCGCATTGGCCTATTGACGACGCGAAAAGCCAAACCTCTGGATTGCCACGTCGGCTTCGCCTCCTCGCAATGACGGCGAAGGGAGCTGGGGAACGCTACGGCGTTCGTAGTGGCGACGCCAGCTGCAATCACCCCGCTGCGTCACCGCCATCGCGAGGGCCATTGGCCAGTGCCCTTGCCCGTGCGCCAAGCCCGGCATGTGGCAGGAATTTGCCACTCAGTCCCGATCGAAGACTTCGTCCAGCGATTTGGCGTCAAGAATCTTGAGCGCCCAGCTTTCGAGCTGCTCAACTGTGGCGCCGGCCAGTCGAGCGCGGACGGCATCCGGCAAAGTGCCGAAGCGTCGGGCGAGCAGGCTCTGCAGAGGGTAGCCCTCCCTTCCTGCCGACCTTCCTGCCGACCTTGCAACAATCCTTTTTCGATGCCGAAGCGTTCGGCAGAGGTAACGTAGGGCATGGTGACCTTCCTTTCCAATGTGTAGACCTCGTGCATCAGCCGCTTTTCCAGTTCAGTCGGGCAGGCGCATCAACCAGTCGATGACGCTGAACAGGTCAATGATGCGCTGTTTGTCCCACTTCGTTCGTAGAGTAGCTTGGCCAGCGCCATTTTGCCGCATAGCGTTGCTCGGGTCACCTTTTGTCTGGCGGGTGAAAGGTGCGCCGCGGTGACCAGGGCGAAGGGGTTGGGATCAGTCAGGAGGGCTTCGGCCTGGGTCGGCGTAGTCGAGAATCTTGACCGTCGGGAAGCGGATGCCGACTTCACAGCCAAATAGCTGGTAGCCGAAGTGGGTGGGTTTCCAGTCTTCGCCTTCGTCCGCGAGCACCGCGAGACTGGCGACCGGGCGACGATAGCGATCATAGAGGCGGTAATTATAGGTGAACAGGCGTTCGGGAAAATTGGCGTCGCGCTGGCCCTGGACTTCGACGTGGATGTAGACCCATTGTTCGCCTCCGTCCCGCGTCGCCACCTGCACCAGGCGGTCCACCAGGCGTTTGCCGAGTTCGGCGTCCTGGACGATCTGGGCGAGTTCCTGGTCGAGGAAGACGTGCGCTTGCTGCCAGTCGATCTCGGCGTGCGCCGACGGGAAGTAGAAGGCCATGAAACTCGGGGAAGTAGCGCGTGATCGCGTCTTTCCACGGGGTGTCGTAGTCGTCGTTGGCTGAAGTCTGGTTTTCCATGGCTGTGCCTTGTCACCTGTTCCGCGCAGGAAGATCACGATACCGCGCGCGGGAAGCCGGTGGGTGAAAATCGACTCGTCGGGAATGGGGAATGGGGAATTCGGCGCCACACCAGTTCGCATGCCATTGCGAAGAGGCGCAGCCGACATGGCAATCCCGTTCAATCCTCTCACTATTTCCCGCCGCATCGGGTTCTTGACAACGCGAAAAGCCAAACCTCTGGATTGCCGCGTCGGCTGCGCCTCCTCGCAATGACGGTGGGCGGAGCTGCTGGCGGACAGTCGCATCAGGAATGCAGCACTACACACTACGGCAACGTGACTTTGCGCGGCGAGGTTGTAGATTTCGTCGGGCTGCAGTGGAGGGGCTTTGTTTGGATCTGGATACTGACTGTCAGCTTGTGGGTAGTCACGAGCGGAGGCGTTGGGATGCGCCGTGACATCTATCTCAGTGCGCGTGATCGGGTGATGGTGCGTTGCCGGGAAAGATCCGCACCTTGGGTGGGCGCCGGCGGTGGTGCTCGGCGTTCGGCAGCGCGCCTGCCAACATGCAGGAGCCCGATTTATCGGACGATAGGCGGCTGGCTGATCGCGGGCGCTTCGACAACACGATAGCTCGTCATCGCCCGATGAGTCGTGCTCTTACATCGCCGCGAGGACGAGCGGGGGTTACCCATTGCACAAGAAAATGATCAGTCTTTGAAGACGTTTTCCAGGGTGGCGGCATCCAGGATGTTGTCGGTCCAGCGTTCAAGCTGTTCCAGCGTGGCGCTCCTGAGCCGCTGCCGGGTAGCTTCGCTGAGGGGGCCGAAGCGGCGGGTAAGTAGCCGTTCGAGCACCTTTTCTTCGCCTTGCTGGATGCCTTGCTGGATGCCTTGCTGGATGCCGCGTTCGGTGGCACGGCGTTCGACGCTGGTGACGTAGGGCATTTTGCGCTCTCCTTCAATTTGTTCGATATCTTGCCACAGCTTATCTTCCAGGCCTTCCGGCAGGCGCATCATCCAGTCGAGCACGGCAAAGAGGTCGAGGATGCGCTGGCGCTCCCAGCGATGGAACTGGATTGCCGCGTCGGCTGCGCCTCCTCGCAATGACGGCGGGGGCGGCGGGGGCGGCGGGGAGTTGCTCAAGGGCCGGCGGGTGGCGAGAGCTGGCGAGCTTGCGACGGGCTTTGCTGTCCCCGTGCTCGCGCAACTGCGCCTGGCCGGCACAGTCAGTGGCACGCATGCGAGCAGGTCTCCCGTCGTCAGCCGGAGTAAGATAGCACTCTGGCCAGACCAGACTAACCGAATCGTACATTGGAGGCGACGATGCAAACCGTGAATATGCTCGAGGCGAAGTCCAACTTGTCACGCCTGGTGGAAGCGATCGAACAGGGGAAGGAACGCGAGATCGTCATTGCCCGGAACGGCCGGCCCGCTGCACGCCTGGTGCCGATCGCGGAGCAAGCGCCCGAGCGACGCATCGGCGGTCGCCAAGGGGGCTTTCGAGGTTCCCGATAGCATCGACGGCAGCAATGAAGACGTCGCTCGTTTGTTTCTGGGGCGGCACGGATCTTGAGGCTGCTGCTCGACACCCACGTCGCCTTGTGGGCCATCACCGATCATCCAGGCTTGTCGGCGAAAGCCAGAGAATTGATCCTCGCTCCCGCCAGCACGATCTGGGTCAGCGCCGTGACGGTATGGGAAATCAGCATCAAATCGAGTCTGGGCCGAGGTGACATGCCGGTTTCCGGAAAGCGTGCTCTGGAGCACTTTCGCCAGGCGGGATACCGACTGCTTGCCGTCGAGCCGGAACATGCAGCGGCAGTGGAGGAGCTTCCCGGGCACCACCAGGACCCCTTTGACCGGCTGCTGGTGGCGCAAGCGCTGAGCGAAGGCATGCGCCTGCTCACTCACGACAGCAGGGTCGCTCGCTACGGGGACGCGGTTGTTTGCGTCTGATCTGGCGGCGACTTCACGCCCTCATCGGCACAGCCGCGGGCGTCGCGACGCGGCCGTCCAAGGAAGGGGTACCCGGGGTAGGCTTGCACGCAGTAGGGACTTATGAATCCCGGCCACGGCGAGGGGTTTCGCGCCACTGCCAGGCTTGCTAAGCGCCTCGTCGGGAATGGCGAATAAGGGAAATGCAGGGAATGCGGGGAATGCGGGGAATGCGGCGCCACATCAGCCGGCACGTACGTCATTGCGAGGAGGCGCAGCCGACGCGGCAATCCAGTTCCATCCTCTCACTATTTGCCGCCGCATTGGCCTATTGACGACGCGAAAAGCCAAACCTCTGGATTGCCACGTCGGCTGCGCCTCCTCGCAATGACGGCGAAGGGAGCTGGGGAACGCTACGACGTTCGTAGTGGCGACGCCAGCTGCAATCACCCCGCTGCGTCACCGCCATCGCGAGGGCCATTGGCATTGGCCATTGGCCATTGGCCAGTGCCCGTGCCCGTGCGCCAAGCCCGGCAATGTGGCAGGAATTTGCCGCTCAGTCCCGATCGAAGACTTCGTCCAGCGATTTGGCGTCAAGAATCTTGAGCGCCCAGCTTTCGAGCTGCTCAACTGTGGCGCCGGCCAGTCGGGCGCGGACGGCATCCGGCAAAGTGCCGAAGCGTCGGGCGAGTTGGCTCTGCAGGAGGGCAGACTCCCCTTCCTGCCGACCTTCCTGCCGACCTTCCTGCCGACCTTCCTGCCGACCTTGCAACAATCCTTTTTCGATGCCGAAGCGTTCGGCAGAGGTAACGTAGGGCATGGTGACCTTCCTTTCCAATGTGTAGACCTCGTGCATCAGCCGCTTTTCCAGTTCGGTCGGCAGGCGCATCAGCCAGTCGATGACGCTGAATAGGTCAACGATGCGCTGTTTGTCCCACTTCCGTTCGTAGAGCAGCTTGGCCAAGCGCCATTTTGCCGCATAGCGTTGCTCGGGGTCACCTTTTGTCTGGCGGTTGAACAGGTGCGCCGCGGTGACCAGGGCGACGACGTTGGTCATTGCGAGGAGGCGCTGTGACGTGGCAAGTTGGTCATTGCGAGGAGGCGCAGCCGACGCGGCAATCCAGTTCCATCCTCTCACTATTTGCCGCCGCATTGGCCTCTTGACAACGCGAAAAGCCAAACCCCTGGATTGCCGCGTCGGCTTCGCCTCCTCGCAATGACGGCGAAGGGGGCTGGGAAACGCTATGTTTGTAGTGGCGACGCCAACTGCAATCACCCCGCTGCGTCACCGCCATCGCGAGGGCCATTACCATTGGCCAGTGCCCTTGCCCGTGCGCCAAGCCCGGCAATGTGGCAGGAATTCGCCGCTCAGTCCCGATCGAAGACTTCGTCCAGCGATTTGGCGTCAAAAATCCTGAGCGCCCAGCTTTCGAGCTGCTCAACTGTGGCGCCGGCCAGTCGGGCGCGGACGGCATCCGGCAAAGTGCCGAAGCGTCGGGCGAGTTGGCTCTGCAGGAGGGCAGACTCCCCTTCCTGCCGACCTTCCTGCCGACCTTCCTGCCGACCTTCCTGCCGACCTTCCTGCCGACCTTCCTGCCGGCCTTCCTGCCGACCTTGCAACAATCCTTTTTCGATGCCGAAGCGTTCGGCAGAGGTAACGTAGGGCATGGTGACCTTCCTTTCCAATGTGTAGACCTCGTGCATCAGCCGCTTTTCCAGTTCAGTCGGCAGGCGCATCAACCAGTCGATGACGCTGAACAGGTCAATGATGCGCTGTTTGTCCCACTTCCGTTCGTAGAGTAGCTTGGCCAAGCGCCATTTTGCCGCATAGCGTTGCTCGGGGTCACCTTTTGTCTGGCGGGTGAACAGGTGCGCCGCGGTGACCAGGGCGAAGGGGTTGGGATCAGCCAGGAGGGCTTCGGCCTGGTCGGCGTAGTCAAGAATCTTGACCGTCGGGAAGCGGATGCCGACTTCACAGCCAAATAGCTGGTAGCCGAAGTGGGTGGGTTTCCAGTCTTCGCCTTCGTCCGCGAGCACCGCGAGACTGGCGACCGGGCGACGATAGCGATCATAGAGGCGGTAATTATAGGTGAACAGGCGCTCGGGAAAATTGGCGTCGCGCTGGCCCTGGACTTCGACGTGGATGTAGACCCATTGTTCGCCTCCGTCCCGCGTCGCCACCTGCACCAGACGGTCCACCAGGCGTTTGCCGAGTTCGGCGTCCTGGACGATCTGGGCGAGCTCCTGGTCGAGGAAGACGTGCGCTTGCTGCCAGTCGATCTCGGCGTGCGCCGACGGGAAGTAGAAGGCCATGAACTCGGGGAAGTAGCGCGTGATCGCGTCTTTCCACGGGGTGTCGTAGTCGTCGTTGGCTGAGGTCTGGTTTTCCATGGCTGTGCCTTGTCACCTGTTCTGCGCAGGAAGGTCACGATACCGCGCGCGGGAATCCGGTGGGTGAAAATCGACATCGCAGACTTCGACCCTGAGTGAATGCCATCGACACATCAGGAGCCCTCGCTGGCGATCTCCGCATTCGGGAATAGACCGCAATCGACCAGCCGTCTGGCAGGCTGATCGAGTGGCAGAAATCGGGGGCGATATCGTGAGCCTAGGCGGGCGCCTGGTGGAAGCGATAGAACAGGGGAAGGAACACGAGATGGCCATTGCCAGGAACGGCCGGCCGGCTGCGCACCGGGTTCCGATCGCCGAGCAACCGCCCGAGCGACGCATCGGCGTCGCCAAGGGGGCTTGCGACGTTCCAGAGAACATCGAAAACCAGTAATGACGAGGTGGCTCGGCTATTTCTGCAGGTGCCCGAATCTTGAGGCGGCTGCTCGACACCCACGTCGCCTCGTGGGCCAGCACCGATCATCCCGGCGAAGCGATCCTCGCTCCCGCCAGCGCGATCGGGGCAGTGCCGTGACGGTATGGGAAATCAGCATCAAATCCAGCCTGTGCCGAGGTGAGGTGAGCCCGGCCGCCTGCAAACCGGCCAGGAACTCCAGGCAGGCGCTGATCTTCGCCGTCCCCGTCAGGGGGACCACACCAGGTGTTCGCAAACCGTCGCTGCCAACTCCTTGCGTGCCAATCCCGGCAGCCACGCGACCGTCGCGCAGAGCTCGGCAATCTGCGTAGCGCTGAACACGCGACCACAGTGCACCCATTCCCCCGCACTCGTTGCAAGCATCGCAAAACCTCCGGCTGCAGCGCCGATTGATTACGCTCCACCTATCCTGCCAGAAGTCCGCGCGGCGGTTTAGCCCCCCCTTGCGCGAAGGTTTTTTCTTGCGACGCACCGCCGGGCCTTGGAAATACGGGGCGGCAGCGTTCATGTTTCAGGGCTGCTTGCGCAGCCTCTCAGTGTCGGCTGTGCGAATAGCCGCCAAGAAAAAAAAAGTCCGCCGAAGCGGGTCTTTCTTTCGTCCTCACACCAGCCTTGCTCAGCGCTCGGTAGACGGCCAGCACGGGCTTGAGCGTGGCAAGAACGGGCGGCTAGTGCTCTGCCCGAAGGCTGGCGGCAAAGGAGGTTTCCAGATTTGCCGGGAACTCGAAGCGGGCGAAGGCGTTGTGGATGTCGGCGTCGTTGACGCCGCTGCTGCTGGCGTCCTGAAAGCGAATCCCCAATTGGCGGCCATTGGCAGCCAGCGTAGCGAACGCGAAACGCCAGCGCTGGGCTTCTGCGAGGCGCTCACGCAACTCACGCTCGTTGCTGATTTCAACCCCAGCCTCTTTCAGTGAATCCAGGAACTGGTCAAAAGACTCGTTGCTTACGCTGCCCATTTTGTTCTCTCTCCTGTAGAAGGTTCGTTCTTGCTTCCTGTCCATGCAGCGCATAACGCTTGCGTCGAAGTGCGGTTGACACGAATCAACAAGAAACCGGCCATCTCACGGGCACAGCAGCGCTCGGGTAGGGATAGAACGGCAGCAGCAAGTTCTGGCAAGGCCTTCTCGGCCCTCAAAAAACGGGACAGGCAAGCCTCGGACACCTGCTGGCAAGCCGGAAGAGCAGCTTTCAATCAGTAGTGCGGCGGGATTTCCTGGTCCGCACCGCGCTTCTCGACAGCAGGCGGAGCCTCCTGTATTTGCCGGTAAAGGTGGCGCAACTGCTGCTGCAAGAGATCGATCTGCTGCTGCTGTCGATAGACAGTCAGGTTCAGCGCCTCGACCAGCTCTTCGGTAAGGTTTAGCCGTACTTCCAGCTCGGCAAGGCGATGTTCCAAGTTTGACTCCGCTGATTCTGTGGGCCCGGACGGGTAGTTGACAAACGATTAGGCGATTGCCGGAAAAGAACGTACCAGATTGCGCCGGATTTTCGGTCGACTTCAAGGCGCGACAACAGGCGCATAGTCGAACTATGTAACGCTTGTCGCAACACGGAAGACGGGCGAAAAGACAAGCAAGATGCCAGGCATTTGACAGAAATCGCCTTAGCCCTTCGCGGCACGCATGGCCAGCCAGAGAGGCGGCTCTACACCACTGACTAGCAGTGTAGTGTTGCACGCAGCCTGGAACCTATAAATTCTGGCTACCGCGTGGGCTTCTCGCCCCTGTCAGGCTTGCTGAAAGCCTCGTCGTGAATGGTGAATGGTGAATGGTGAATGCGGCGCTACCAGCAGCCCCAACGTCATTGCGAGGAGGCGCAGCCGACGTGGCAATCCAGTTCCAACCTCTCACTATTTTCCGTCGCATTGACATCGTGAGCACGCAAAAAGCAAAACCTCTGGATTGCCGCGTCGGCTTCGCCTCCTCGCAATGACGGAGGGTGGGAGATGCTTGCCGAAAGTCTCATCAAGAATGCAACGCTACACTAGGTACCGCGCCGCCATCGTTTGGCAACGGCTTGCGGCTTTACTGCTGCTTCCTGATCTGAGCCGTCAGGCGCGACCTTGGCATCGTTGGCATCGTTGGCCTCATTGGCCTCGGTCGTTTCGGCGGCCTTCCTGAATGCCATGGCGTTCAGGATCGGGGTCAATTCGTCCACCGGATAGGTCAATGGCACCATGACCTCCCCGACGAGGGTGAACACGCCGACCTGTTGGGGGTTGGCACTGAAGAGTACATGGTGATTGTCAATACCATCGACATTCAGCCACAGGGTGTCCTCACGGTCCATTGGCGTGTGGCCGACGATGAAGGGAGTCTCCCGGTCAAGGTTCAGGTTTTTTCTGAAGCGCTTGACATCGCGCCGGCTGTAGCCTTGCGGTCGACTGGCCTTTTGCAAACGGTTGTTGATCAGTTCGAGGATGAGTTCGGGTCGCTGGTAGAGCTGCACCAGGATTCTTTTGCTGACCTTGCTCTTTGGCGCAGCGGCATGGCAGGCGAAAAAATCCGGGGACATGACCACGTAGGGCAACAGGCGGTAAAAGTCGCCCATGGCCCTTTGATAGACCGCGCCGCGCAGTTCGCTCAGCTCCCTGGCCCACAGCAGGCCTTGCGGAACCCCATCCTTGGCCAGTTCCTCTGAAAACGAATCATGGTTGCCGCGGACGTAGAACACCTGCTCCGGAAAACGCAGCTTGAGGCGAAAGATGAGGTCCATCAGGATCATCGAGCTTTCCATCGCCCGCAGCTGACCGTCGACCTCGCAATGCACGGCATCGCCGAGAATCACCAGGGCGCCAGTTCCATCCTCCAGCGCTTCCAGGAACGCGTTCTGGGTCAAGACAGTGAGCAGGTTATCGATCTGCGCATGCATGTCGGCGATCACAATCGGAATCAAGCCGCGCGGCAGCACGAGCAATCCGCCAGGCAAGCCTCTATCGTCCCTGGCCCGATAGACCTCGTTGTGCATCAGCCGATTGACCTCATTGATGAGGTCCAGCGCCTCGTCCCGAGGCACCAGGGTGATCGGCCCGCCGAAGATCGTGCGCAAGCGCTGCAACCTGTTCATGCGCAGCGCCCTGGCTTTGTCGAGCATCGGCGCTATCGGGATACCCTGGTCCAGCAACCGGCTACGCTTGCGCAGCCGCCGCAAGCGCTTCAGGCGGACCACTTGCGGCTGCTCGACGATCGGCGCGATGGTCGTACCGGCGTCGCTGAGGTTGCGGAATACCAAACCGTCGCGGCCGTGGATCAAGGCCAGATGATGCCCATCAACAGGTTCCGGGTAGTCGAAGATTGCTTGCTGGATGCGGTCGTCGGAACCGAGGACCAGCCAGTTCTTGGGGCTCAAACGCAGAAACCCACCAATCTGGCGGAAGTGGGTGGCGGGGTCGACAAGGACGAAACTGCCGACCTTGATCGCCTCGCCCAAGTGGTTGATGCGCGTCTCGGGGTAGAGTCGAAGGCGTTTGTCATCCAGACCCAGGGTGATTTCGATGGGCAGACCGTCGAGCGTCACGCGGACTTTGCTGTCTCCCAGGCGATAGGCACCGCGCAAGCGGAGGTGACGGCCGACGCCGAAGCCCAATCGCGCCGAGGCTGCCTTCAGGCGGGCCAGCAGGTTCGCCAAGGTGAAGCGTCGACGCCTGGGACTTGCCGCGGCGGGAACTCCCGAGGGATCGACAAACCGTTGCGGCGCGCTTTCCAGCGCCTCGCGTACGTAGACGTTGAAGCCCTTGCGGTGCAGGTACTCGGCCACCTGGCGGAAGGCTTCGATCTGTGCCGTACAGATCTGCAGGCTGAGCCGAGCGTCTACCGGATGCGTACTGTGCCGTGCGCGTTCGCTGCGGCGCTGAAAAACCAGCTCTGCCGGAGGCAGCAGAAAATCAAAAATATAGCGTCGATACCAGTCGACGGAGAGGAAGAAGAGTTGCCGGGGCGGCAGTGCGATGCGCGCCAGGTCGACCGTCGGCAAGGGATCGCAGTCGAGAAACGCAGCATCGTAGACCGACACCGCGTCGGCCAGTCCGAGCATCGGCAGCCCCAGATGAATCTCGCGCGGCCGGATGGAAAGCAGTTCGGAGCGCCACCAGTACTTGCGGCTGATGTCGAGGTAGCCTTCCTCGGACCAACCGCCGAGACGGCGGATCATGGTGCTCTTGCCGGCGCCGGGAGGGCCGGTCACCAGGATCTGGCGAAAACGGACATCGCTGGGGAAAGCGACTCCCTTGAAGTGCTGCAAGGACTCTACGGGCTGTATAGGCAGATCCGGCATCAATCAGCGCTCGAAAGGCAAGGATCAGGAGTGGAAAGAGACAAGTATCCAGGACGAAAAACGAACAGGCGGCGCCCCAAAAGGAAGGGAGCGCCGCCGGGAGTGTTTCGTCGTTAGGCTAGACGAAAATGGCCCTCATGACGTAGAAAATGAGCGCCGCCAGGATCGCCCCGACGGGCACGGTGATGAACCACGAGAGAATGATGCCGCCGATGACGCGCAGGTCGAGGGCGCCAATTCCACGCGCCAGGCCCACTCCCATCACGGCACCCACCGCGATATGGGTGGTCGACACCGGCAAGCCAAGACCCGAAGCCAGCACGACCACGAACGAAGCGGCGATGGTCGCGCAGTAACCGCGAGTCGGCGTCAGTTCGGTAATCTTGTTGCCGATGGTGGCCATGACCTTGTAGCCGTAAGTCGCCAGACCGACGACGATGCCGATACCACCGATGAACAGCATGAAGGGCGTCACCGCTGACTTCGCCGATACCGCCTTGGTCTCGATCAGCTGAATCACGGCGGCCATCGGGCCGATGCCGTTGGCAACGTCATTAGACCCGTGCGCAAAGGCCATGGCCGCGCCGGTGAACACCATCAGCGGAATGAACAGTTTCTCGACGCTGGCGTAGTGGAAGTCCTTGTCCGCACGTTCGTCGGTCTTGATGCGGTTCATCATGTACCTGGCGACGCCGGCCAGGACAACCCCGATGATCACCGCGAGGATCTGCCCCTCGACGTCACTGAGATTGATCTTGATGTGCTTGAGGCCTTTGGTGATGGTCACCAGCGACACCAGCCAGCCAACCAGGAATGCATAGAACGGTCCCCACTTGCGCGCCTGGCCGATCGGGTCTTCGGTGTTGAGAATCAGCTTGCGGATGCTGAGCGTCAGCAGCAAGGCGAAAAAGCCGCCGAGCACCGGGGAAACGAACCAGCTGGCGACGATCTCGCCGAGTTTGCTCCATTGCACGGCGTCCGTGCCAATTGCCGCGACACCAACGCCGACGACGGCACCGATGATGGTATGCGTGGTGGACACCGGCCATCCACGCATGGTGGCCAACATCAACCAGATACCAGCGGCCAGCAGCGCGGACAACATGCCCATGACCAGCAATTCCGGCACCGGCTCGAAGGCCTTGCCATCGATGATCCCCTTCGAAATCGTCGACGCGACACCGCCCCCGGCCAGATAGGCGCCGGCGAACTCCATGATCGCGGCGATGATGATTGCCTGCTTGACGGTCAGGGCGCCGGAACCGACCGAGGTGCCCATGGCGTTGGCGACGTCGTTGGCGCCGATACCCCAGGTCATGTAGAGGCCGAAACCGAAGGCCATGATTAAGAAGATAGTCTGATGCTGCTCAATAATTTCCATTGAATAACCTTAACTGTAGAGTTTGCCAGTTGACCACGCGCCCTGAATCCCCGCATCGGGAAGGCTGGTCTGACTGAGTGGCTTGCGCACGCGCTCGACCTTCTATGGTCAGCGAGCGATCAGCAGACGGAGGCGGTCACCGACCTTCTCGGCGTTGTCAGCGAGATTGCCAACCCACTGGATCAGCTGGTACCAGAACATCACCGACACCGGTTTGATATTGTCTTCCTGAGCGAAAAGAACAGCGCTGAGCGCAATCCCCATCAGGTCGGTATCGCTTTCCATCTGGCCCAGTTCGAGGACCATCGCGTTGACCCGGTCGACGTCACGGCCGCGGAAACCCGTTTCCAGGAGTTCGTCCAGTTCCTCGATGACCTTGTGCGCCTGCTCGCAGGTCTCGACGCAACGGTTCACGAAGCGCATTAGCGGCTCGGCCATGTCCGGCGGAACTTCCATATTGCGTTCGACCAGCAGGCCAGCGATATCCTGAGCGGTATCGGCAATCGAATCCTGCATCGCCAGCAGTTCCAGCAGGTCGCGCCGGTCAACCGCCAACAGCATGCTCTTCGGCAAATGGTCGCGAAGGTCGTTCTTCAGCGCGTCTGCCTCACCCTCCTTGACGAAGATCTTGTCTTTCTGCGCTTCGACCTGCGCCGCGTCCTGCGCAATTACGGCTTTGAACAGGCCAGGCACTTCTGCCACGCACTCGCAGACGATGCGCATGTGTTGCTGCATTGGCTTGAACGGCGACTTACCGAACAAAGCTGCAATCGGGTTGGTGGATAACATTTGTCCTCCGGTGTGGTTGTGAAAATAAGACGAAAAAAACACTACACAGCTCGGTTTTCGGCGCACACGAAAACAGTTACCCCTCCCCCCGTGAAGCGCCTCTCCGCGCCTCTGAACTCTGAACTCTGAACTCTGAACTCTGAACTCTGAACTCTGAACTCTGAACTCTGGGCAAATTGTAGTCCTAAATACCTCAAAAAGGGCAGGTGTCAAGGGGCGTTTCGGACGCAAGTACCAGAAATTTCAACTTTTTTTGATCAAACGCAAGTCGGGCGATTTAGCGACAGACAAGCGCCGAGCGCACAGTACGGCGGCACGGATGACATGCAAGACGGCCATCAACGCAGCTGCGAAGTGAGCGGTGTGTCATACTCGGCGGGCGCCGCATGGCGACATGCACGAAACGTGCGAAAGAGCCGCCACTTGCCGGCGAGGCGGGGCGAAAAGAGGATTTTTGCGGACGAATCTCGCACCTTTCCGACAGCCCGTCGAATCGCCCACCAGAAGCGCCGAATGCGGAACAGATCATTGACAGGCCGTGGACGCGAGCTCGTCTGGCTCACCGGCCGCGCTGCAAGACGGCCACAGCCGCTCAGAGCCAGCGACCAGCGAACTGCCGGCCGACCTGCAGCGCTGCAACGACCGCGTTTTACCCGCCGACCGTTCAGGACATCAGCTTGCCCGGCAGCGCGTCCTGCAAACACTGGGCCAGACGGTCCAGATCCTGATACCCCTCGAGGCGGATGCCCCGACGATTCTTGAGCAGCAACTGGATGTGCCGCAGTTTCCCGCGGCTGCGGAACAAACGCAACGCAGAAACCTGCTCGAACTCCAGCTCCGACCAGTTCCCGGCACTCAGAAAGCGCAACTTGCCAGGTGCCAACTCAATACAGTGATCGTCGACAGTACGCAAATAACGCAACAAAAACAATAAATTGCCAAGATTTGCCGCACCGAAAATCCAGACCACCGACCACCACAGAAAGCTGCTATAGCGTTGTGGATCCTGTTCGTGCCCGACGGTGATGGCGATGACCATCGCCCCGCTGAACAGCAAGCCCCAGCCAACGTTGAGCCAACGCCGACGCTTTTCCTCTTTCCCGACTACGAAACGTTCCATCATCGTCCTGCCACTCATTCATGAAACCTACCCGCCTGGCCACCACGCAGCCACTCCGCCGCCCAGGCGCAGACAACAGCACGCACAAAAAAGGCGGTGAGCCTCACCGCCTTTTTCAAGACCCACGCCTGACTGTCAGCGCTTCTTTTTCTTCTTGTCTTTCTTCTTGGCTTTTTTCGCCGTCTTGGCATCCACAGCGATGGCCAGCGAGCCGAGCAAGGCCTGCATTTGCTCCAACTTCTGCTCCGCGAAGACCTGCACGCCAGCGCGCAGAATATCAGACTTGGTCGCCGCCCAACCGGCAACCCTGGACAGCTCATCGCGCAAGGCGTCGATCGCTGCTTCCTCACTCTTCAACAACTTCACCGAGTAGCTGACCAGCTTGTCGCCTTTCTGCTTGGCCACTTTTTCGAGCATCTCGACCGTTCCCACGGGCTTGGCAGCCCTTGCCTTTGGCTCAGCACCCGTCGCGGCGCCTTTCCTGCCGCCAGCTGGCTGCGCCTCTGGCGCCGCGGCAGGCTCGACCGCCGACGCCTGCACTGGCGTTTTTCTGGCGGTGACAGGGCGCTTCACAGCAGGCGGCCGCGCCGGAGCGCTGGGAGTGGCCGAAGCAGTGGCCGCGGCGCTGGTGGGCAGATCGAGATCGGTAGTGTCGGCCTGATTCGTGGCGCCGGTGGGAGCGTCGGTGCCCACCAGGCGATCGGCCAGCGAATCGTCTTCCTTCTTCAGGCTGGCCCGCAAAGCAGTCTTGTTGCTGCTCGGACGTGAGGATGTCGTCATTAGTTTTCTTCCAATTGTTTAAGAACGGCGGTGATTAGCTTGCGGACTTCGCCCTGGGCGGCGTCAGCACCCGATCCCAGCTGAAAAACAGAGGCACCGATCACCGCACTTTGCGCATAGGCGTTGCGCTGGCAAAGCATGGCATCGAGGATCGGCAAGGAAAATTCGTGCAACAATTCAAGCACATCGGTCGCCAGTGCGGTGTTCTGCACACGGTTCGGAACAATGCACCCGTGCAGGCGATGGCTGTGCTCCATGCGTGTCAGGATCAGTCGCTCGACGGCCAGCGTCGACCATAGATCAGTCGGGCTGGGCACGGCCGGAATGACGGCCAGATGAGCCACCGCCAATGCCGCCAGGGTCGAGGGATGGTAGATCGATGGCGGCGTATCGAGGACCACGTAATCGGCCTCCCGCTGCAACTCGCCGACGTGCTTGATCAACTCGAGCCCGGACATCTTGCGGACATCGAGTTGCAGATCCGAGTCCAGCAATGGCGCGGACTCCGCCCAGCGAAACGCGCTTTCCTGAGGGTCGAGGTCAACCAGCAAGACCGAAGCGCCAAGGGCATGAAAGCCGCCACCCATCTGCATGGCAACCGTCGTTTTCCCGGCACCGCCTTTCTGCGAAACAACGGCGATTACCCGGCCTAGTGACATGGACATAAAACCTGCCTTATGAACAGCATGCTGAGAGAAATGGGCATTGCCCGGTAATTATGCCATCAATGACTGCACAAACAAGGCCAAAAGCACCCGTAAGGAGCGACGCAACGCGTGATTTCCTGCCGGCATCGTCCATACCGGAGGCAGTCAGCCGCGGCGCGCTTTTCGGAGGGGAGACCAGCTCCCTGTGGCCGCCTGGCGGAATCGCCGTTCGCCAGATGCCGGGCCACCTGCAAGCCCGGCGCGTCGCCTTGTGGCCCCGAGCACGCCGTTCCGGTGCTTCTCGAGCGCTTCCTCGCTGTACCGGCGCATGAACGGAAACTCCAGTGCTCAGCACGCCGACCAAGCTAGTCGTCGGACTGCGTCTCCGGCACGCTTTCCTGGGGTTGCCATCCCGACTCATCCCCCGCCGCCTGCGGAGAAGCCTCCTGCGTCGCTGCGCCGGCCAGCATCAGTCGACGCGTTGCCGGCGTCTCCAGACTGATCCGTCCCAGCAGGCCGTCGCGATAGTCCTGCAGCAGCACTTTCGCTGCTTTATCGAGATCGGCGTCGCCGCCGCGCAGACGCAGGCCGCGCCGCATGGCAATCCGCTCGATGACGTCCACCGCATCGAGTTTCGCGAGCTCCGCGCCCGGCAAGCCGTAGCGGCTCGCCAGCAGGGCCGGATAGCGCGCCAGCAACAGGCCGGCAAGAAAGCCGGCCACTTCTTCATCAATCATCGCATTGCGGCCGATGGCATTGCTGGCGGCGAGCATCAGACCGTCGCTCGGATGGTCGATCCTGGCCCACATCAGCCCCGGCATATCGGTGATCGTGTGACGAACGTCGAGCTGTGAGGTCTGCTGCTGGCGGGTCACCGCCGGTTCGTCGCCGACCTTGGCAATTTTGCGCTTGAACAGGACATTCATCAGCGTCGACTTGCCAACATTGGGAACGCCCATGATCAGCATGCGTAGCGGCTTGACGTTGTCGTTGCGGTGCGGCGCCAGCGTCTGGCACAGCATCGGCAGGCGCGTCGCGTCGCCAGGCTTGCGGCAAGACAGCGCGACCGCGCGCACACCCTGCTGCCGATTGTAGTGATCGATCCACGCCCGCGTCGCGGCGGGGTCAGCCAGATCAGCCTTGTTGAGGACCTTCAGGCACGGGCGCTGACGCTGCAGGCGAAGTTCGCGGACCAGCGGATTGGTACTCGCCTCAGGCATGCGTGCGTCAAGCAACTCGATGACCACGTCGATCGACGCCATCGTCTCGGCCGCTTTTTTGCGTGCCGAGTTCATGTGTCCGGGAAACCACTGGATGGTCATGAAAATCCAAAGACTGAGTGAAGAAGCGGCCATTATCCCACCGCTTGGCCACTATTGCCGCGCTTCGAGTACCCTTCTACCCCCTTCTGGCACCCTGCTTGCTGCAGCTGTCGCCCGCCGCCACTTCCGCCACATCCACAGCCGTGTCGAAGGCGCTAGAATGCACGTCTCTCGTCAATCAAGCCTCAGGACAAACGTGCCGCCGATCCCCGAAATCAGGCCCGGGCAGTCGATCGAACTGCTCAAGGAACTGCACCTCCTGACCCGCGACGGCAAGCTCAACCAGGACAGCCGGCGCAAACTCAAGCAGGTCCACCACCTGTTCCACTTCATCGAGCCACTGCTTTCCGAACTCGTCGCCACCGACAGCCGCCTGACCCTGGCCGATCATGGCGCCGGCAAATCCTATCTCGGCTTCATCCTCTACGATCTATTTTTCAAGGCCAGGGACGACGGTCACATCTACGGCGTCGAAGCGCGTCCGGAACTGGTTGATCGCTCACGCCAGCTGGCTCGACGACTCGGCTTCACGCGCATGTCCTTCCTCAACCTGTGCGTCGAGAATGCTATCGACTCGCCGGCCTTGCCCGAACGAGTCGACATCGTCACCGCGCTGCACGCCTGCGACACCGCCACCGACGATGCCATTCGCTTCGCGTTCGAGAAGCAGGCGCAGTTCATCGTTCTCGTCCCCTGCTGTCAGGCGGAAATCGCCGCGCAGCTGCGCAGCAAGAAGAACGAGTCCTTCACCAAGACAGCGCTGTCGGAGATCTGGCGCCATCCGATCCACACCCGCGAATTCGGTAGCCAGCTGACCAACGCCCTGCGTTGCCTGCAACTCGAAGCGCGTGGCTATCAGCTAACGGTGACCGAACTCGTCGGCTGGGAACACTCACTGAAGAACGAGTTGATCATCGCCAGGCATACCGGCCAGGCGCGCGGCAACGCCGCCACGCGACTCGAACAGATCCTGCACGAACTGAACCTCGACGAGCTGCGCGAGCGCTTCATTTATTGACCACTAATTGGCCACTCGCGGGAATGTCAAGACCGCTGCCACCTCGACGAATCGTAAGAATATTCAGCATAGTCAGCAAGGAACTTGCATGGAAAAATGGATCACCCGCGCCGTCGCAGCCCTCGTCGCCTGCGGCAGCCTCGCCTTGTTCTGGACATTTGGCGTCTTTCTTGCCGTGCCCTGGCACGAGAGCCGCATGTGGTCGCTGAACAGCATCGAATGGCAGGTGCTCGGCATTCCCCTGCTCGTTGGGCTGGCCGTCACCTGGGGGGCGCTGCACATCCTGGCAATCGCCGACCACGAGGATCGTCCACGGCTCTACTTCGCGATCTGCGCGCTGCTGATGATCGTTTCGGCACTGGCCGTTCTCGGCGGCATGGCGTGGAGCACCGAGCGCATTGCCTGAACAGGCCGCCACCCATTCAAACTGGAAACCATGATGAATATCAAAAACCACGACTTACGTGTTCAAAAAGCAGTCTTCCCGGTCGCCGGCCTTGGCACACGCTTCCTGCCAGCCACCAAGGCCAGTCCCAAGGAAATGCTGGCCGTCGTTGACAAGCCGCTGATCCAGTACGCGGTGGAAGAGGCCTACGCGGCCGGAATTCGCGAGATGATCTTCGTCACCGGCCGCAACAAACGGGCCATCGAAGACCACTTCGACACCGCCTACGAGCTGGAAGCAGAACTTGCCAGCGGCGGCAAGGACGAGCTGATGGCGCTGGTGCACTCGATCAAGCCCGACGACATGGACTGCGTCTACGTGCGCCAACCACGCGCGCTGGGTCTCGGCCATGCAGTGCTCTGCGCCGAGCGTCTGGTGCGCGGCGAACCCTTTGCCGTCCTGCTCGCCGACGACCTGATGATTGGCGACCCACCGATCATGCAACAAATGATCGAACTGTTCGCCGAGCACCAGTGCAGCATCCTGGCCGTTCAGGAGGTGCCGAGAAACCAGACGCAGCGCTACGGAATCGTCAAGGGCCAGCCACAGGGGCCCGATCTGGTCGGAATCAGCGGCCTGGTAGAAAAGCCGCAACCGAACGTCGCCCCTTCCAATCTGGCGGTAGCCGGCCGCTACGTCCTGACCCCGGCGATTTTTGACCTGATTCGCCAACAGCCACGCGGCGCCGGTGGCGAAATCCAGCTCACCGATGGCATCGCCGCGCTGCTCAGCACCGAACAGGTACTCGCCTATCGCTACCACGGCACACGTTACGACTGCGGCAGCAAGTTGGGCCTGATGCAAGCCAGCGTCGTACTCGGCGAAACACACCCCGAACTCGGCGCCGACTTCTCGGCGTGGCTGCAGAGCCGACACGCGGCAGCAAAAGAGCGCTAGGCGCCAGCGGAAATCGGCTCGACGACGGGCTGCGGCGAGCCACTCCAGGTCAATCGGTAGGCGGCTCCACGGCGTAGATTACCGACCAGCGCTGGCCGGAAGCACGCCAGGTTGCTTCCCCCTGCGCGCCGGACGCTCGGATAGACGATGCCCAGCGAACCGGCGTCGAGCAGCTGCGCTGCCAATTGCTGAGAAACCAGGTAACTGCTCGGGTCGAGACAGGCGACAAATGTCCCGCCATGACCCGCATCGCGCAGTTCATGGAACTGGCCGCTGAAATCCGCCAGCAGCGCCTGATAGCAAACGCTATCGTAGAAACGGTCGATTTCCTGATACTCGACCGTCTTGTGGAAGATGATTTCGGCCATCGCCGTTGCCAACTCGAAAGCGCAATACCAGGCGCCGCGATCACCGTCATTGAAGCGGCTGCCTTCGGGACGCGGATAGGCGAACGCGGCGTTGATGATCCGGAAGTTCGGCACGCCGAAAACCAGCTCATCAACACCTATTCCCGGCATACCACCCTGCTCGGCGAGCAAGCGCTCATTGGTGGCGTTGTCCAGATCGAAGAGATCGCGCAGATGGTCGGTATTTTCTGCAAGGGTGCTCAGCACCGAGTCCTCCCGGTCGGCGAAGCGGGACGGAATCAGCCGCACGGTGTCGAGCTGGCGCACAAGGACGACTGCCGGCGTGGGCAGCATCAGACTCCACCACGACGCGCTTCGAGCAGTTTGCGGACGGTCTGCATGGCCAACAGGCCACCGCCAAGCATATAAGCCAGAGGCGTGCGGCCGGCAAAGATCCGGTTTCGGTTGGGCAGACTCAGCCATTCGTCGGCAAGCAGATCGCCGTAAAGAATGTGCAAGGCCTTGTAGATGCCGATCAGGTAGGAAATACGGGTGATGCGGTCGACTTCGAGCAAGCGCGCCGGGTTCTTTTTCCACTCGTAGAAAGCACTGCTCGATAGACCACCGAGCAACTCACGGGCATCGTCGTCACGCAGCTTCCAGGCTTCGGCCAACCTGAAGAAGCCCTGCAGAGCCGACTTCGACAAACGCTGCCGTTCCGAGCGGAGGTTCAGATCGACGAGAATCGCCGGCTCGAAGCGGCTGGCGGGATAAGCATAGGCAAGACTCATCGTAACTCTCCTTTTCAGGGAAGTTTACACTCCGGAAAAGGAATTACAAGCCGCTTGGACGATCACTTGTGCACTGCAGCTGCTCAGCCCCTGTCGATTGCCGCCGACTCGGGGCTGGCTCGCCATAGTCGATAGCGGACTTCGACGCCTTCGGGCGCGTAAACCACGATCGGCAAGCGACTGTTGTAACGGATGAGATAGGGTTCGCCACCGAGGCCGATAAAGCGCCGGACTTTCGGCGCGTCCGCATTGATCGCCATCAAAGTGCCTGCCAGCGGCCCAAGCTGGCTGACGATGTAGCGCGGGAATCCCCAGCCGCTGATCGTTTCCGTGGAAATCCGACCGCTGAAGAAATAGCGATTCCCCGCGTCGACCTCGGCCATTTTGCCGACGACCAGTTCGACCTTCAAGTCGGCTTCCTCTGCCTGTTCCTGCTGCGGGAGCTGCAGGACATGGCGAGCCATTCCCTGCTCAGCCGCGGGAAACGCTTTCAGGTTGTCCACAGCCTGAACATTGGGCACAACGAAAAACAGGCACAGCACGGCCAGTAAACGAAGCGTGTTCACATTCTCTCCTCGGAGTAAACCTTAGGTGACAGCCGGACGGCCACTGCTTCCCCGTCCGCGGGAATCCCGGCGCCGGGGCAAGCTTGTTGGCCGACTATAATTGCAGCAGCGACGAGCGCTGTGAAAGCCCCCCGTCCCGCAGCGCGCAAAAGGGTGATCAAGGACAAGGTGCACACTTCATACTACAGGACCCGGCTCCTGGCGACCCATGCCCTGGTCGTCGCACTGCTGCTGTCCCTGGCCGGATGTGCGGCTCCCGAACGTTCGCCTGAACGAGATTCTACCGTCCACGTATCTGCAACGACCTGGCAGCAGGTCGATCAGGACATTGCCAGCGCGTCGCTGGCCGCACAAGAAGCAGCTGAAAACTACGCGCACGGACTCATGGACGGATGGATGCGCCGAGTGCGCGAACTCGGCGAGGAAGATTTCATCCCCTGGTATACGGGCTATTGGACCCAGCAATGGCTGTCGATCAAAGTGGCCTGGTACAAGATGGGGGATGGGGAGGGGAACGAAGCGGGGGACGATCCGGCCGTACGACGCCTGGCCACCTATCTGCAGGAAGAGTACCAGGAGCGCGTCCTCGAACCAGCGGCGGAGGAAGTGGACCCCAACGCGGTCAGCGAACAAGCGACGAGCCTGTATGTCAAGCTGCTGGCCGAACAATTGCAGGGTATCCGGCGACGCCACGACGTACCGACGGCCCAATTCGAGCACCGGCTGCAGGCCATTCCGGCGATTGCTGCCGCGACACCTGGCGCGCAGAACGCTTCGCTCTATGGCCTGGTTTACAGCGACCCCATTGCCGCCCTGCCGGCCTATGCAAGCTTGCTGGAGCACCTGCGCGAGCGGCGTGCCGGCTTCGGTGCCGGGCCGTCGGACGCGCGGCTGTCGCCAATCGCCGAACGCACCGCAGAAAGTCTCATGGACCAGTTGGCGATCAAAAGCGGCGCCAGCGCTGCCGCGGCCGCCCTTGGTGGCGTCGCCGGAATCGTCGTCTCGCTGGGAGCAGCCGGTTTCGGTGCCATCGCGCACGCTCAGGAAAAGCCGGCGCTGGAAGCGCAGCTACGCGAGACCCTGGATGTGGCGCAGGAGGAAATGTGGCGGCAACTGGTGGAGGATCCGGCGAGCGGTGTGCTGGCCGGCATTTACCACATTGCTGAGCAGATCGAGCGCGGTCTCGCCAGCACGGGAGGCGAACTCAAGCCATTCGGAGCGGAGATGCTGGCGCCCGAAATTCCCGGCAACAAGCCTATCGACGACGATCACTACCCGGTGCAACCATTGCCCGCCGATTTCCCAGGCGGCGGCTAGTCCCGAAATCCAGGCACACCGATGCGCCGCGCGCATGGGAAGGACATCCTTTCGCGCCGGAGCTCACGTCCGCGGTGGCAAACGCCAGTCCGGAAAGAGCGCACTAAAGGTGCTGCCTGCGCCGACTTCCGACTCGATGCTCAAGCTCGCCTGATGACGCAAGAGAATGTGCTTGACGATCGCCAGGCCGAGACCGGTACCGCCGGTGTCACGCGAACGGCCGCGGTCGACGCGGTAAAAGCGCTCCGTCAGGCGTGGCAAATGTTCAGCGGCGACACCGACACCGGAATCGCGAACCGAAAAAACGCCTGCCCCGTCGCGCACCGCCCACTCGATGACAATCTCGCCGCCTGCTGGCGTGTAGCGGATGGCATTCGACACCAGATTGCCAAAGGCGCTGTGTAGCTCCTTGCGATTACCACGCAAGGCCGGCCCCTGGCAAATCACCTCGAGGCGATGCCGGCCGTCGCTGAGACTTTCCCCTTCGGCGCGCAGTTGCAGTAGCAGCTCAGCCATATCGACCGCCTCTTCACTCGCTGGCGCGTCCTCTGCTTCCAGCCGCGACAGCGTCAGCAGGTCATCGACGAGAGTCAACATACGCGCCGTCTGCTCACTCATCCGCCGCGCGAATTGCCTGCGCTGCTCGGCGTCCAGCGCCCCATCGTCGGTAAAATACTCCAGAAAGCCACTGACCACGGTCAGGGGCGTGCGCAGTTCGTGAGAGACATTGGCAACAAAGGTGCTGCGCATCGATTCGACGCGCCGGGCATCGGTCACGTCCAGGCTGACCAGCAGCTTGTTGGCGTCACCGAGTGGAACAACCCGGATGGTGTAGATGCGCGTTCGCACCGCCGGCGTCTGCAGAGCGAAGGGGCTATGCACATCGGGACTGGCCAGGTACTCGGCGAAACCTGGCGTGCGGACCAGATGCTCGATGATCACGCCGCTGTCGCGCGGCAGGCGGATTCCCAGATGCGCGCCCGCGGCGCGATTACTCCACTGGATACGATGGTCGGCGTCGAGAATCACCAACCCATCGGGGACGGCGTCCATTGCTCCCCTGAACGATAGCAATCTCGCCTCGACTTCCTCGCGGCCGCGCGTTTCCTCAGCCAGTTTGTCCGCAAGCTGGCGCAGGATTTCTCCCCAGGCACCGCCGGCCTTGGGGATTCGACGGCTCTCCGGAGCGTCGAGCCATGCGGCCAGCGCCGCCAACTGCCGGGCGTGCACGAAAACGAGCAGCGTACAAGCGAGTGCAGCCACGGCCCAGACCCAGGCCGGCCCATCACTCAACCAGGCCAGCAGAGCGAAGCAGCCAACCGGCAGGAGGCCGCGCAGCAGAAGCTTCGCAGACCACACAGCAGAGCGGCTCACGCGGCCAGAAGCTTAATGTGAAAGTCGCGCAAGCGACTCACGAATCTCGCTTCTCGCGACGGAGGAAGAAAGACCGGGTAGAGGGGAGACGATCATCGCTTTCATCACCGGGGGGGACTCGGATGGTCATGATCCTTGGCTCCGGGCCGGGCACCCAGCTTGTAGCCGGCGCCACGCACGGTTTCGACCATATGTTCGGCGGCTACGCCTAGAGCGACGCGCAGGCGCCGGATGTGAATATCGACCGTGCGGTCTTCGATGTAGACATGATCCCCCCAGACGTTGTCGAGCAGTTGCTGACGCGAATAGACACGCCCGGGGCTGGCCATCAGAAAGCGCAGCAAGCGGAACTCCGTCGGCGTCAGGGTAATCCGCTGTCCCTCGACGCTGGCTTCGTGACTGACCGTATCGAGCGTGATCGGTCCAGCGCTGAGTGTACCCTTGCCATGCTCTGGCGAGCAACGCCGCAGCACTGCCTGTATCCGCGCCAGGAGTTCTTTCGGGCTGAAGGGTTTGACGACATAGTCGTCAGCGCCGCCTTCGAGCCCGGCAATGCGGTCCCCCTCTTCGCCGCGAGCGGTCAGCAGGATGATGGGCAGGCTGCGTGTGCGTGGCTCCTTGCGCAGCTTACTGGTCAGCGCCAGACCGGACTGGCCGGGCAGCATCCAGTCGATCAGGGCAATATCCGGCAGCGTCTCGCGCAGGAGGGTTTCGGCGTGCTCGGCGCTGTCGGCGCAAATCGGCTGGTAAGCGCCGCGCAGCAGTGCGAAGCGCAGCAGTTCCTGAATACCCTTGTCGTCCTCGACGACGAGAACGCGCGCCAGGGTGCTGGTCTCCAAGGTCGTCACGCCTCGTCCGTTTTCATGCGCGCAGCGCCGGTGTGCCGAACATCCTCGCCGCTGACGATGTAGATGACATTCTCGGCGATGTTCGACGCATGATCACCGACACGTTCGATGGCCTTCACGACCCAGATGATGTCCAGCGCTTCGCTGATCGTTCGCGGATCTTCCATCATGAAGGTAATCAATTGCCGCAGGATGGCGTCGAAGGCGGCGTCGATCGCCTTGTCAGCGCCGATGGCCTGGCGGGCCGTATCGATATCCATGCGCGCCAGCGAGTCGAGCGCACTCTGCAACATCTCGATGGCCAGCCGTGCGCAATGCTGGATTTCGGACAAGCGTGGGATGCGCTGGATAGCAACCGCGTGCAGCTTGCGCGACTTGTTGGCAATCTTCGCCGCCTTGTCGCCGATGCGCTCAAGGTCGGTGACGATACGCGAAACGGCCATCACCAGGCGAAGATCGCGCGCGGTCGGCTGCCGTCGGGCAATCAGCAGAGTGCAGTCCTCGTCAATGCCGACCTCGTAGGCGTCCACTTCGCGGTCACGTTCGACGACCTGCTGCATGGCCTCGAGATCACCACTGCTGAAGGCGTCGATCGCCGTCTGCAGCTGACTTTCGACCAGCCCCCCCATCTTCAGGATGCGAGTCCGAATATGTTCCAGTTCAAGATCGAATTGCTTGCTGAGATGATCGCTCATTGGTTTGCACTCTTGTTTACGTTGACAAGGAGAGCTGGCAGGCTACGCGGCCAATGTTTCGGCGCGATGACGCCGCCCGCCCAGACCCGCTTTGCCTTCCTGCCTTCCTGGTTTGGCAAAGTCGGCCGCCAACTTTGCGGACGGTTATAATCCGGGAAAAGGATCTTCGCAATGCCGGACCTCCGCAGTATCGGTCGCTGTCTGGCGAAACGGCGGAGAGCTGAGCCCCGCCGCAAGCTGCGACGCTGGCGGACGACAAAGCCCCAAGATGAAACAAGCGCACGACTGCCGTTTCTGTAATAGTCGCACCTTCGGCACCTCTTAGTCACCCCCGGACAATTGACTCCTGGATCGACCTTTGTGAATTCGAACCTGCTGCTCCTGGCAATTCCCGGTACGGCCTTCGCCGCGTTCCTGCTGCCGCTGCTGCTGCAGCGCTTCGGGCGCGTTGCCGCAACCCTGGCCGCAGCGGCGGTGATCGGCAGCTGTCTGGCGCTGGTGCTGCAGTTGGCGCCCGCCGTTTTCGCCGGCGAAACGCAACTCGCGCGCTTGTCCTGGCTACCGGCCTACGGCCTGAACATCAGCCTGCGCATGGATGGTCTCGGGCTGCTGTTCAGCGTGCTGATCTGCGGCATCGGCTTGCTGGTCGTGCTCTACGCCTTCTACTATCTGCCGGGAAGCGACCGCATGGGCCGCTTCTATTCGATTCTGCTGCTGTTCATGGCGGCGATGCTCGGCGTCGTGCTATCCGAAAACCTGCTCCTGCTGCTGGTTTTCTGGGAAATCACCAGCCTCTCGTCGTTCCTGCTGGTCGCCTATAACCACGACAAGTATGAATCGCGAATCGGTGCCCGCATGGCCCTGGCAGTCACTGGCGGCGGCGGACTGGCATTGCTCGCCGGCATCCTCCTGCTCGGTCATATCGCCGGCAGCTACGAGCTTTCGGTGATTCTGGCAGCCGGCGACCAGATTCGAGCGCACACCCTTTACGCACCGACGCTGATCCTGGTCCTGCTCGGCGCGTTTACCAAATCGGCACAATTCCCCTTCCACTTCTGGCTACCGAACGCGATGTCGGCGCCGACGCCGGTATCGGCCTACCTGCATTCGGCGACCATGGTCAAGGCCGGCGTCTTCCTGCTCGCCCGCCTGCACCCGGCGCTCGGCGGCACCGACGCCTGGTTCTGGCTGGTCAGCGGCACCGGCGCGGTGACCCTGGTTTACTCCGCGGCAACGGCTCTTTTTCGACACGACATCAAAGGCCTGCTCGCCTACTCGACGATCAGCCATCTGGGCCTGATCACCCTGCTCTTCGGCCTTGATACGCCGCTGTCGATCGTCGCCGGCGTCTTTCACATCATCAACCACGCCATCTTCAAGGCCTCGCTGTTCATGGCCGCCGGGGTCATCGACCACGAATGCGGCACGCGCGACATGCGCCGGGTCAATGGCATGTTCAAACGCATGCCGATCACGGCCAGCCTGGCGATCATCGCCGCCAGTTCGATGGCCGGCGTACCGCTGCTGAACGGCTTCCTGAGCAAGGAGATGTTCTTTGCCGAAACCGTCGCGCACCCGCAATTCGAAGCCATCGACTGGCTCCTGCCGCTGGTCGCCACGATCGCCGGCATGCTCGCCGTCGCCTACTCCCTGCGCTTTGTTCACGACGTGTTCTTCAACGGCGAGCCGATCGACCTGCCGCGCCAGCCGCACGAGCCGCCGCGCTGGATGCGCGCGCCGATAGAGCTACTGGTCCTGCTTTGTCTGCTGGTCGGCATCTTCCCGGCATGGACCGTTGCGCCGCTGCTCGAAGTCGCCGCGGCAGCCGCGCTGCAAACCCCCCTCCCGGCATTCAAACTGGCGCTGTGGCACGGATTCAATCGACCCTTGATGATGAGCCTGCTGGCCCTGGCGGGTGGCATTTTCATCTACGCCCTGCGCGGTCCGCTCTTCGCCTGGCAGGCACAACTGCCCCCCCTGCGACCGCGCACGGCCTTCGAGCGCGCCTACCGATTGCTCGCTGCCGCTGCCCGACGTGTCGTGGCGGTGCTCGACAATGCCTCGCTGCAGCGCTATAACGCGCTGCTGTTCAGCTTTATCCTGGTGCTCGGCGGCTGGGCCTTCTTCTCGGGTCCAGCGGCGACGGTCCGGCTAGCCGTTCAGCCGGCCGGCGAAGCCGCCTACATTGCCCTGTTCACGCTCGTGCTGGGCAGCGTAGGCGGCACGCTCCTGTATCGGAAACGCTTGCTGGCGGTAATTCTGGTCGGCGTCGTCGGTCTGATCGTGGCGCTGATCTTCGTGCGCCTGTCGGCACCCGACCTGGCGCTAACCCAACTGGCCGTGGAAACCGGGACCATCATCCTGATGCTGCTGGTGCTCTATTATCTTCCCGCACGCGAAGCGCCGCGAAGCAGCGCCAGTCGCCTGGGACGCGACCTGCTCCTGGCCATCTTCGCCGGCGGCGGCATGATGCTGATCACCCTGAAGATGCTCGCCGCGCCCTTCGCAACGATCTCCGGTTTCTATCTTCGCGAAGCGGTTCCCGGCGGCGGCGGCAGCAACGTCGTCAATGTCATCCTGGTAGATTTCCGCGGTTTCGACACCCTTGGCGAAATCACCGTCCTGGCCATGGTCGCCCTGGCTTCGCACGCATTGCTCGACCGACTGATCCTGACCGCGCCTGGCCATGATAGCGATGGTCGCCCGTGGTCGAGCGAGGCCCACCCGCTATTCCTCTCGATGCTCATGCGCCCCTTGCTGCCCTTGACGCTGACCGTTTCCGTGTACATCTTTCTGCGCGGTCACAATCTGCCCGGAGGGGGCTTCGTCGCCGGCCTGATCACCAGCGTCGCGCTGGTCATGCAATACCTGGCCAATGGCAACCTCTTCGCGCAGCAGCGCCTGCCACGAAATTCGGCCGGCTTGCTGTCGCTAGGACTGCTGCTGGCGGTCGGCGTAGGGATGGCGAGCTGGCTCTTCGGTCGACCTTTCCTGACCACCGCGCACGGCCATGTCTCGCTGCCGCTGATCGGCGAGTTCGAACTGGCTTCGGCAATGATCTTCGATCTCGGGGTATTCGTGGTGGTGGTCACCGTCGTGGTGACCGTTCTCTCCGGACTTGGCCGGCTTTCCAAACGCGCGCACAATCAGGGAGTGGTCAGCTGATGGAAGTCCTGCTGTCGATTGCCATCGGGGTGCTGACGGCCTGTGGCGTTTTCCTGATCCTGCGCTCGCGCACTTTCCCGGTCCTGCTCGGCCTGACTCTCCTCTCCTACGCCGTGAACCTCTTTCTCTTCGCCAGCGGCCGCCTGCGCATTGATGCACCGCCGCTGATTCGTGCCGGTGCCAGCTATGCCGATCCCCTGCCGCAGGCACTGGTGCTGACGGCCATCGTCATCGGTTTCGGGATGACCGCTTATCTGGCGATCCTTGCCTTGCGCGCCTTGTCCGAATCGGGCACCGACCACGTCGACGCCCATAGGGAACCATGAACGCCAACGCGCCGATCCTGCCGCTTCTGATTCCCCTGGCTGCCGCCCTGCTGCAGATGGCTTCCGGTCGCGCCTCGTTCCAGCGCGCCGTTGGCTTGCTGGCCACCGCTCTGCTGGTCCTGGTTACCGGCTGGCTGACACTGCTCGCCGACGATGGCCTGCTGCGAGTCTACGCGCTGGGAGACTGGCCGGCGCCTTTCGGCATCGTGCTGGTCGTCGATCGGCTGGCTGCGGCAATGACCCTGCTTACCGCCGTCCTCGGCTTCCTGGTGCTGCTTTATGCCAGCGCCGGCTTTGACGAGGAGGGGATTCATTTCCACCCCCTGTTCCAGTTTCAACTGCTCGGCCTGCTCGGCGCCTTCCTTACCGGCGACCTGTTCAATCTCTTCGTCTTCTTCGAAATCATGCTGCTCGCCTCCTACGTACTGCTGGCGCACGGCGGCGGGCTGACGCGAACGCGCGCCGGCATCAGCTACGTGGTGCTCAACCTGGTCGGCTCGGCGCTTTTCCTGATCGCGTTGGGATTGATCTACGGTACCCTGGGCACTCTCAACCTGGCCGATGTGGCACGCGTTCTGACGCTGCCCGGCTACGATCGCGCACTCGCCAGGCTGGCGTTCGCCCTGCTGATTACGGTCTTCGCGCTGAAAGCCGGGCTGTTGCCGCTATCGTTTTGGCTACCACATACCTACAGCGCCGCCGGCGCACCAGTGGCCGCGCTCTTTGCGATCATGACCAAGGTCGGCATCGTCGCCATCCTGCGCGTACAGGTGATCGCCCTGGAACCGGCGATGCCCGACCTGCTCGACAACTGGCTGACCATCCTGGCCCTGGCCACCGTCGCCTTCGCCGCCCTCGGTGCGCTGGCGGCAAGCCGCCTGCACGCACTCGTCGCCTGGCTGGTCCTGCTGTCGGCCGGCACCCTGCTGGTGACTCCCGCGCAGGCCAACAGCGAAGTCACCGCCGCAGCGCTCTACTACCTGCTGCAATCGACCCTTGCCGGCGCTGCTTTCTTCCTGCTTGCCGGCCTGATCGCCGAGCAGCGCGGCAAGGCCGCCGACCAGTTCATGGCCGGCCCGCCACTGCCTGCCACCTGGCTGAAAATTGCCTTCCTGCTCGCCGCGACCACGGCCGCTTCCCTGCCACCGTTCTCGGGCTTCGTCGGCAAGCTGATGCTGTTGACGAGCACCCGGGAAGTCGCAGCCGGACCGGCGATCTGGGTGGTAGTGCTGATCTCGGGTTTCATCGTCATGGCCGCACTGGCACGTGACGGCTGCGCTTTGATCTGGAAGCACAAGGCGGCGGGAACACCCATGCCAGGCCAGCCCGTCGGCTGGCAACGGGCGACGGCGACGGTGTTGCTGATCGCCGCCGGCCCGCTGCTGGCGATCGGCGCACGCCCCCTGTCCGACTACGCCACGCGCACGGCCGCACAATTGCATGCACCAGGCGCCTATGTGACGGGCGTTCTCGGAGCAGGCGCGATGAGCACCGGCGACGAGGCACGACCATGATGCGCGCCGTCCTGCCACTGCCGCGCGTGTCGCTAATGGTCTTTGTGCTGTGGGCGGTGATCACCAACGCCGCTTCGCTCGGTCAGCTCGTCCTCGGCGCCGTGCTGGCGATCGCCATCCCCTTGCTGAGCCGCGATTTCTGGCCAGCCCCCCCGCCCCTCGTCCGTCCCTGGCGAGCACTGCGTTTCATGGGCGTCTTCGCACTCGACATCGTCACTGCCAACTGGCGCGTTGCACGCCAGATCATCGGCCCCTTGCACCGTTTGTCACCGGCGTTCGTCGAAATTCCACTCGATCTGCGCGACCCGTTCATCGCCACCCTGCTTGGCAGCGTCGTATCCCTGACCCCGGGAACGGTGTCCATCCACGTCGACCAGCAGCGCTGGGTGCTTCTCGTGCACGCCCTCGATGCGCCCGATCCGCAGGCCCTGATAGACGAGATCAAGGAGCGCTACGAACAGGCATTGAAGGAGATTTTTGCATGCTGAATGCCGCCATCGAAATCGCTTTCGTCCTGATTGCCGTGGCCCTGGCGCTGAACATTTATCGCCTGCTCGTCGGACCCGATACGACTGATCGCATCCTGGCTCTCGACACCCTCGGCATCAACACCATAGCGCTCCTCGTGCTCTACGGCATCAGCAAAAACAGTACCGCCTACTTCGAGGTGGCACTGCTGCTCGCGCTGCTTGGCTTTGTTGGCACCGTCGCGCTGTGCAAATATCTCTTGCGCGGAGACATCAGCGAATGAGCACCGCCACCGAATTCATCATCTCGGCACTGATCGTTCTCGGCGCGCTCTTCGTCCTCCTCGGCTCCGTAGGTCTCGCCCGACTGCCCGATTTTTTCATGCGTCTGCACGGCCCGACCAAGGCCACGACCATGGGCGTCGGCGCAACCCTACTCGCATCGGCGATATTCTTTTCGGTACAGGACAGCGAAGGCATCAGCCTGCACGAATTGGCGCCCCTGTTCTTTCTGTTCATCACCGCGCCGGTTACGGCCTACCTGCTGGCCAAAGCGGCGCTGCACCGCAGATCGAGCGGACGCAATTCCGAGCAGCCAGCACCGACAAGCGAGCAGCGGCCGGGACAGCACTGAAAGAAATCCCCGCCCGCGTAGCGAGCGATCACGGATCCTGCGCCACCCTGTTCACCGGGCAGGGAGCGGCGAAGTAAACACTCCGCTGTGCGCATTCTCGCTGACCGCCTGCGCAGCGGGATGAGTCAGCCGCCGCTCGGCTGAAATGAGGAAGAATTGCTCACGAACCTCCTCCGTTTCGCCTAGTTTGACGAGCTTGTAGTGCGCCATCACGTCGGGCACGCTGGCGGTCGGTGTGACAAACATCCCGGCACCGGCTTCGCCGAAAACCTTCATCAAGGCGCTGTCGTCGAATTCGCCGACGATGCGCACGCGCTTCCCCTGCCGTTCCAGCCAGCGCGGCAGGGTACGGTGCAGTGCGCTATCGCGCCCGGGCAACAGCAGGGGCGCGCCATCCAGGCAATTCGGGAAGCCGCCCGTCAGTCGCGCCGCCAACGCCGGCGCGGCCATGAAAGCGACCCCCGATTCACCGAGCGGATGGCTGTAGCCCTTGATCACCGTGCCCGCTGGCATGGGGCGGTCGGCCAGCACCATGTCGAGACGGTGGATCGCCAGATCCGCCAGCAGGCGCTCTAGCCGGTCCTCCTGACAGACCAGACGCACCGCCGTGGGAAGTCCCAGCACCGGCGCCAACAGGCGATAGGCGATGAATTTCGGCACCACGTCGGCGATGCCGACGCGGAAGGTGATGAAACGCTCCTCGGCGCCATTCTTCAGCAAGTCTTCCAGTTCGGCCCCGGTCTGGAAGATTTCCTCGGCATAGGAGAACGCCAACCTTCCCGCCTTGGTCAGTTCCAATCGGCGCCCAACGCGTCGGAACAGCGCCACGCCGAGCCGTTCCTCGAACTGCGCGACCTGCCCGGAGAGCGTCTGCGGCGTCAGATGCAGGCGCTCCGCGGCGCGGGTGACGCCGCCCGAGCTGGCGATACTGGCGAAGTAATGCAAGTGCTTGTAGTTCAGCATAGCGCCCTCCAATCGTTCGATTTATTCGATCATATCGCATATTTATGCCTGTTTGTATCGAACAATCAACGCGCGAATAATACGCCTGTTGTCGTCCAATCGCGCCCGAGGAATGCCATGAACCTGAAGATCCAAGCTCCGGACTTCCCGCTGACCGACGGGCTGCGCCAGCACATCAGCTCGCGCCTCGCACACGCTCTCAATAATGGCCGGGACGTCGTCACGCACATCGTGGTGCGCCTTTCCGATGTCAATGGCCTGCGCGGGGACGAAGACAAGTGTTGCCGCATCGAAGTACGCCTCAAGGGCGCTCCGACCCTGACCGTCGAGGATATCCAGGGCGACCTCGACGTTGCCATCGACCGCGCCGCCGAACGCATCGGCCGGGCGCTTGATCGCCACCTGGCGCGGCAACGCGATTTCCCCATGATGGCATGTGCGCGACAACAAGCGCCCCCCGAAGAATCGCCATGAGTTGTCCTGTCACAGCAATCAGTAGCCGCGATTTCCGCGGCGATCGTCGTGCGGCGAACACCGCACAAGGCCCCACCAGGCCATTGCATTTATTGGATTGTTTTTGCTGGAGTAGATTTCTATGAGCAAAGTTAAACTGAGCTTCCAGATCCCCTTGTCGGTGCAGGAAATTCTCGACGCATGTCCGAAATACACCCTGGCCAGTACGTGGCAACAGTTGTACGAGCTGGCAACCTGTGACGCCGTGAATGGCATCCATGAGGTGGCTTACGAAGTGCCTGGCCGCGGTCGGGTGCTGGAAGCAAATGTGTGCCGGGTCAAGAACGGCATCGCCGCCAATTACGTCGAGCCCTACATGCGCCGCCGGGATCCGGATTGCATGGTCATCGCCGACGACCTGCCCACCGACAAACCCCGCTTCGAGGATCAGTACGGCGAGTCCTTCGAGCCTCTGCGCGCCGAAACCTTCGCCTGGCTGAAAACCCAGGAGCTGGCAGTGTTTCCCTTCATAGCAGGGGTTCCCGGAATGGGCATGGATGCCCTGGTGGTGGCGCCAGCCAACGCCGGTTTCTTCGCGCTCGGGCTGGCCTTGCTACAGGGGATCCTCGACGAAAAAACCCTGTCGCCGGACTTCGACCCGAAGGCCGTGATCTTCGTTGCGCCACCGTTTCGCCATACCCATTTCAAAGGCAAACAGATGGTGGTGCACAACCGCCGTCCTGGCCGGCACGAATTGTTCAGCTACAACCTTTATCCCGGCCCGAGTGCCAAGAAAGGCATCTACGGCGTCCTGCTCGCCCTGGGCGAACGCGAGCACTGGCTGACGGCACACTGCGCCACCGTGCAGGTCATCACACCCTATGCAAACAAGCTGTGCATCATGCACGAAGGAGCCAGTGGTGGCGGCAAGAGCGAAATACTCGAGCAGGTCCATCGCCAGAAGGACGGGGCTCTGCTGCTCGGTACCAATGTGCTGTCGGGCGAACGCCGCACCCTGGTGCTGCCGCACAACTGCGAGTTGCGTGCGGTGACCGACGACATGGCCTTGTGCCACCCCTCGCTGGGCAAGAACGACGGGCGTCTGGCCTTGATCGATGCCGAACAGGGCTGGTTCGTTCGCGTCAATCACATTACCCACTACGGGACCGACCCCAACCTCGAGAAGATGACCATCCATCCAACCGAGCCGCTGTTGTTTCTCAACATCGATGCCCACCCTGGCGGCACCGCACTGATCTGGGAGCACATCGAGGACGAGCCCGGCAAACCGTGCCCCAACCCGCGCGTCGTCGTCCCGCGCAAGGCGGTGCCCGGCGTCTATCAGGGCGCCGTGAGTGTGGACATCCGCAGCTTCGGCGTGCGTTGCCCACCGAACACGGCCGACCAGCCGACCTACGGTATCGTCGGTCTCTTCCATCTGCTGCCGCCCGCGCTGGCCTGGCTGTGGCGGCTGGTGGCGCCGCGTGGACATGCCAATCCAAGCATCGTGGCGACCGAAGGCATGACCTCGGAAGGCGTCGGTTCCTACTGGCCGTTTGCTACCGGGCGCATGGTCGATCAGGCCAACCTGCTGCTCGATCAGATCGTCGCCACGCCGCGCATGAAGTACATCCTGTGCCCGAACCAGCACGTCGGCGCGTGGGAGACCGGCTTCATGCCGCAATGGATCGCCCGCGAATATCTCGCTCGCCGAGGTGGCGCACGTTTCTCGTCACAGCAGGTCACTCCCTCGCGCTGTCCATTGCTCGGCTTCGCGATGAAAAGCGTGGTCGTCGAGGGGCAGACGATTCCCGGGATTTTCCTGCGCGTCGAAAGCCAGCCGGAGGTCGGCAAGGCCGCCTATGACGTCGGCGCACTGCAGCTGACCGAGTTCTTCCAGAGCGAACTGAAGCAGTTCCTGGAAGCTGATCTCAACCCCCTGGGCCGCAAGATTATCGAATGTTGCCTGGCTGGTGGTTCGGTCGAGGAATACATGGCTCTGCTGCCGATTGCGGTGCTGGACGATGAAGACTAAAGCAGGAACCAGACTCCTGTAGCCGCGTGGAGTCACCCCTGACGACGGGGAAATGCTTGGCTTGCGGCCGAAAGCCCTGAGCCAGGCAGCCGCAAAGTTGCTGTTCGTCTCCCTCTTCAATCTGTTCGTGGAACCCAGCTTTCTGCACCTGCCGTGTTTCATGAACAGCCATCAGCAGCCGCGGTTTCTGCGGCGATCCTCGTGGTGAGAATACCCCACAGCAGCAACAAAGGACGGCAGAATGATGGACATCCCTATTTCGCTGATCGGCAGCCGCCACACGGTACAAAATGCGCTTGTCGTCGCGACGATGCTCGAACCCTGCCGAACTTTCCAATCCCACGAGATCCGCCAATGAAACTGTTTTCATCCCTCTATCGTCGGGCCATGATCTGGTCCCGGCATCCGCACGCACCCTGGTACCTGGGCGGCATGAGCTTTGCGGAGTCCTCGTTTTTCCCGATCCCGCCGGACGTGATGCTGGCGCCGATGTGCCTCGCACAACCGCAGCGGGCGTGGCGTCTCGCCCTCCTGACCACGCTGACCTCGGTGGCGGGAGGCCTCCTCGGCTATGGCATCGGCTACTTCGCCATCGACGCGCTACTGCCCTGGTTGCAGGAAAGCCGTTACTGGCAGGCCTATCAGACGGCAGTCGAGTGGTTCGAACGCTGGGGCTTCTGGGCGGTGTTCATCGCCGGCTTCTCGCCGATTCCCTACAAGGTGTTCACCATCGCCGCCGGCACCCTGTCGATGGCCCTGTTGCCTTTCACCATCGCTTCGCTGATCGGGCGCGGTGCGCGTTTCTTCCTCGTCGCCGCGCTGATGGCCTGGGGCGGCGCGCGCATGGAAGCGGTCCTGCACCGCTATATGGACCGCCTGGGTTGGGCAACCGTTGCACTGCTGGCGCTGTCCTTTCTGGTGTATCGCTGAAACGACCATGAGCACGAACCTCAAGGAGCACCCATGAAACGCATCTTCCTCTTCCTGGCCACCAACATGGCCATCGTGCTGGTGTTGTCGGTCAGCATGCGCCTCCTGGGCGTCGAGCCCTACCTCAACGCCAACGGCCTGAATCTCACCTCGCTGCTGATCTTTGCCGCAGTCATGGGTTTCGGCGGTTCCTTCATCTCGCTGGCCATCTCCAAGTGGTCGGCGAAGAGGGCGATGAGCGTGCAGGTGATCGAATCGCCGACCAACTCGACCGAATCCTGGCTGCTGGACACGGTGCGCAAGTACTCGGCCAAAGCCGGCATCAAGATGCCCGAGGTGGGCATTTTTGACACCCCCGAGGTCAACGCCTTCGCCACCGGCATGAGCAGAAACAGCTCCCTGGTCGCGGTTTCCAGCGGCCTCTTGCGGCAGATGTCGAAGCGCGAAGCGGAAGCCGTCATCGGTCACGAAATCGCCCACGTCGCCAACGGCGACATGGTGACGCTGGCGCTGATCCAGGGCGTGGTGAACACCTTCGTCATGTTCCTGTCGCGCGTCATCGGCCACCTGGTCGATCGCATCGTGTTCAAGACCGAGCGCGGCCAGGGGCCGGCTTTCTTCGTCACCATGATCGTCGCCGAACTGGTGCTCGGCGTTCTCGCCTCGATCATCGTCATGTGGTTCTCGCGCCAGCGCGAATTCCGCGCCGACCAGGGCGGCGCCACCCTCGCCGGGCGACAGCACATGATCGCCGCGCTGGAACGTCTGAACGCGCAGCATCCCGCACCCCTGCCGGAAAAAATGGCGGCCTTCGGTATCAGCGGTGGTGATGGCGGCGGCATCAAGCGCCTGTTCATGACCCACCCGCCGCTGACGGAACGTATCGCGGCGCTGCGCAACAGTGCGGGGCAGCGATGAAGCCACTCGCGAACAGCGTACTTCCTTCGTTTCAATCGTGCTTATGCCCCGGCTCGCGGAAGATGAATTCCCGCAGGAAACTCACCGGGTGAGTTGAGCTTGTAGTCCGAAGCATCCTGGCAATCCGGCGCATTTCGCTTGAGGTGATTCATGTCCAGTCCGCATACCGCACCCGAAAACGCTCCAGACTGGCACTCGCTGCCTGTCGCCGACGCCTTGCACCAGCTGTCGGTCGCTGCTGCCAGTGGTCTTGGCCAGCAAGATGCCAGCGAGCGACTCGAACGATATGGGCTCAACAGCCTACCGCCACCCAAGCGGCGCGGACCCTTTCTGCGCTTTGCGCTGCAGTTCCACAACCCCTTGATCTACGTGCTGCTGGTCGCCGGCAGCGTCACCTTCGCGCTCGGAGACTATATCGATGCCGGAGTGATCGTCGGCGTGGTGCTGATCAACGCCATTATCGGTTTCATTCAGGAAGGCAAGGCGGAAAAGGCGCTGGAAGCGGTGAGCGCGATGCTGGCCAGTCGTGCCACCGTCCTGCGCGACGGAGAGCGGCACGAAATTGAGGCGTCACTGCTGGTTCCCGGGGATATCGTCTTTCTCGAATCCGGCGCCCGCGTTCCGGCCGACCTGCGCCTGCTGCGGGTGAGGAGTTTGCGTATCAACGAAGCCGCCTTGACCGGTGAATCGCTACCTGCCGAGAAGCGCACGCAAGCCGTGGCCAGCGACGCCGCGATCGGTGATCGCCTGTGCCTGGCGTTTTCCGGAACGGTGGTCAGCTTTGGCCAGGGACAGGGCCTTGTCATCGGCACCGGACAGGCGACCGAGATCGGACGCATCGGGCTCCTCGTCGGGGCTACGCGTACCCTGGCGACGCCGCTCACCCGCCGGCTCGACCAGTTCGCCCGCCAGATCACCTTGTTCATCCTGGCGGTCGGACTGATCACTTTCCTGTACGGCCATCTGGTACACGAGATGCCCGTGCTGGAGATTTTTCTCGCCGTCGTCGGCCTGGCGGTGGCAGCGATCCCCGAAGGTCTGCCGGCGATCGTGACCATCGTCCTGGCCATCGGCACCCGCGTCATGGCCCGCCAGAACGCCATCGTCCGGCGCCTGCCGGCGGTCGAGACCCTCGGTTCGGTCACCGTCATCTGCTCGGACAAGACCGGCACGCTGACCAAGAACGAGATGACCGCGGTGTGCGTCATGCTACCCACGCATACCCTGGAAGTGAGCGGCGCCGGCTACGCGCCCGAAGGAGGTTTCCGCCGCGACGGCGCTACCGTCGACGCGCAGCGCGACGAGGCCCTGCAGGAACTGGCCCGCTGCGCCTTGCTGTGCAACGACGCCCATCTCAAGCACAGCGCCGGCAGCGGCTGGCAACTCGTCGGCGACCCCACCGAAGGCGCACTTCTGACACTGGCGCGCAAGGCCGGGCTCGACCCCGTGCAGTTCGCTACGGCCCACCCTCGGGTGGACGAGATCCCCTTCGAGTCGGAACACCGCTTCATGGCCACGCTGCACCACGACCACGCCGGACACACCACTGTGCTGCTCAAGGGCGCGCCAGAGCGGGTGCCCGACTTGTGCACCCAGGAGGGCAGCGGTCAGGCGCTTGACCGCGACGCATGGGAAGGACGGATGCATGCTTCGGCCGGCGCCGGACAGCGCGTGCTCGCGCTGGCCCGTTGCCAAATGCCGGCCGAGACGACGGCCCTGGCGATGGACGACATCCGTCCGCGTTTTACCTTGCTCGCTCTGCTTGGCCTGATCGATCCTCCGCGTGAGGAAGCGATCGCCGCCGTCGCCGAATGCCAGCGCGCCGGCCTGCGCGTCACGATGATCACCGGGGACCACGCAGTCACCGCGGCAGCCATCGGCCGGCAACTGGGGCTTAACGCAGACCAGGAACAGTATCGAGGCGGCGCGTACGGCGGCGGTGAATATGCTGCTCATCGGGGCGTTGGTGTACCTTTTCAACGTCCGCCACTTCACCGCCTCGGCTCTCAACCGCGATATCCTCACCGGAAACCCGGTGGCCCTCTGGGTCAGCGCGATCCTGATCGTTTTCCAGTTGCTGTTCACCTACGCCCCACCGCTGCAGCAGATGTTCCACACCGCTCCGCTGGATGCGGCGTCCTGGCTGTTCATCCTCGCTCTCGGCGCAGGCAAGTTCCTCGCCGTCGAAGCGGAAAAAGCGGTGTTGCGGCACTTGCAGGTGCGCAGCATGTGAAGGGGTCCGGAGCCATCAGCGCCCACTGCCCCGTTCGCTTGACTACGCCAGCGCCACAATTGCCAAGTTCATTGGCACAAAGGAGACAGCACCATGAAACCCATCACCCGGATACTTGCCGCCACCGACCTGTCGGCACCCGCCCGCCATGCGGTGGATCGTGGCTTTTGTATCGCCGCCGACACCCATGCGCGCTATACGGTAATGCATGCAACGGAACTCGACGCTCTGGATAGCCTGTCGGATCTGCTTGGCGCCGACACCCGCGAAATCAAGCAGCGACTGGCCGACGATGCGCGCGAAACGCTGCAGCGTCTACTATCCAACCCGGCGCACAACCGCGGCGTGGCAGCCGATGCCCGCATCGTTTCCGGAGCCCCCCTGAAGGTCATCGCCGATGAGGCCGATGCGCTCGATGCCGACCTGCTGGTCGTCGGTGCGCGCGGCGAGTCTTTCCTGCGCCATGCCCTGCTCGGATCCACCGCCTCGCGCCTGCTGCGCAAGTCGCTCCAACGACCGGTGCTGGTGGTCAAGCAGCCACCACACGAATCCTACCGCTGCCTGCTGATTCCGGTGGACTTCTCGCCGACGTCCGCACAGGCCATCCGCCTCGGCCGGCAACTGGCCCCCACAGCCGAAATCGTGCTGCTGCATGCCTTCGAACTGCCCTACGCGGGCAAACTGCGCATTGCCGGCGTCGAGGATGCTGTCATCCATGGCTACATACAGACGGCGCGCCGGGAACGGCGGCAACAACTCCATCAACTCGCCGCCAGCGCCGGACTGGCGCCCGGCGAATATGCACCGCTGGTTCGGCACGGCGACCCCGCGCAACTGATCGCTGCACTGGAGCAGGAACAGGCCTGCGACCTGGTCATCATTGGCAAGCACGGCCAGCACAAAGCCGAAGAGCTGTTGCTGGGGAGCGTCACCAAGCACGTGCTGGCCGAATCGCAATGCGATGTGTTGGTGACCAGCGATATCGGGACGCCTCAGGGTCATGCCAGCGATGCTTGAACGCTGGCGCGCGCTGATCCCGACCCGCGAGCAGATTGGCAGTAATCGCTGGCTGCGCTGGCTGGCACCCTACCTCGGCCACCCCAAACTCTGGCACTGGTCCCGCCGCGGGGTGGCGCTCGGGGTCGGGATAGGCGTCTTTTTCGGACTGCTGATCCCGATTGCACAAATCCCGTTCGCCGCTGCCACCGCCGTGATGCTGCGTGCAAATCTGCCGGCCGCCGCGGCGAGTACCCTGGTCACCAACCCGATCACCTTTGCCCCGGTCTATTTCGCCGCCTACAAGATCGGCGCCTGGGTCACGGGTGAAAAACTTGACCCGCGTGTACCAGCCGCGAGCACCGCCCCGGCAGAAGCGAACACCGACACCTGGCGGCGCATCACGGCCCTCGGGGCACCGCTGGTCGTCGGCCTGGCCATTACCGCCAGCCTGATCGGCCTCGCCAGCTACATCCTGACCAGTGTCGGCTGGTACTGGTACGTCATGCGCAAGCGCCGGCGCCGGCCGCGATCCTGAGCGACCGAATCACGCCGCCGGCAACGCCGCCGCCATGGCGATGAGCACAAGCAACCACAAGCCTCCCGCCATCGGCCAGGTGCGCAGCGCTTCCTCCAGGCGACGCATTTGAGAGGTCGCCGCGGGCGCAGCTGTAAACAGGCTTTCCGATCGCCAGGGACGCGGCATGGGAACGAGGCGCAGCGCCGCCGCCCGCTCTAGCCAGATCAGCACATCTCCCGGCTGGATGCCCGGGGCCCGCCACCCGCCCCACCCCGCCGCACAGGCGACCAGTGCTGCGGCGAGCACCGAAAAGGCAAGCAAGATGGTAGGTTCTTTGACAGAAATCGCCTAAGGTATCGTAAGCCGGGAAGTTGAGCAGAACCGCGGTCACCGGGTGCGCGACACCACTCGCTTTGAGTTGCGCCTGCACCGCTTCCGGCAGGCGCACGGCGGCCACCGGCAAATCCAGCATCGAGCAGCAGCGCTCCGGGCGGCCGGCTCACAGTGTTGGCTTGAGTGCTGGCTCGCGAGAAAGGTCTTTGATCAGCGTCAGTATCGCTCATTGTTCCGCCTGCCGGAAAGCGGCTCTTTCTCGTTACGTTCGGAACCGGCCGCCGGCCGTCGCCGCCAACCGAGGTGCCCGGCAACCCGGAGCAGCGGTGTTACCGGCGCGGAGGGCGCAGTCAAGGGCGGGAGAAGCCCGGCGAAGCGTACCCTTGAGGGCGTCACAAACGCCAATACGCCTGAAGGGGGCGGTGTGATGTTCAGGGGCGAAGGAGAGGCCTTGTAGGAACTCGATTTACGGGCAATCAGCGCTTCGTTACGCCAGCGTTACTTGCCCTACCGGCACGGCAACCGGCTTTTCGCGACCGAGCAGACCGAGCATGATGGTGACCCGCTCTTCGGCAACAGCTGAGACAATGCCAGACATGCCTTTGAGGGGACCGGCAGCGACCTCGACGCTGTCGCCGGCCTGGAAGGGGTTCACTTTCTCCTCCACTTTCCTGGCCTGGCGTTCAGCCAGTGAGCGAATTGCAGCCAGCGTCCCATCATCCAGGATCGCGGGGAGTACACCAAAACTGACCAGTCCGCTAACGCCGGGCGTGCTGCGAATCGGGCCGATGCTCTGTTCGGGGCGAGCGCAACGCACGAAGCCGTAGCGCGGGAACATCACTTGCTGCCGCTTCCTCCAGCCGGCCCTGGTCTTTTCCCAGAGCGTAAGCATGGGCAGGAAAACCTCATAGCCTTGCTCTTCGAGCTTGCGCACAGCCAGCGCCTCGCGGCGAGGCTTGGTGAGGCAGACGTACCACGGAGTGACTGGAGGCAGGTTGGCAGCCATGGGCGACAAAGGCAGGTTGCTCGCAGCGGGCAGCGGCGGTGGACGACAGGAATTGCGGTCGGCCAGGCGAGTATCCCCGGATCCTGCGGGCGTCGTCAATCGTCCAAGTGACCATGGAAAAGGATTAAGCTCTGGATTGCCGCGTCGGCTTCGCCGCGTCGCCTTGACGGTGGGCGACGAGTTGCTGCCATCACCCCATGAGGAGCAAGCGATGAGACTCAAGCAATACCAGGTAGACGCCTTCGCCAGCCGCGTTTTCGAGGGTAACCCGGCGGCCGTGTGTGGGCTTGAACGCTGGCTCGACGACGCGCTGATGCAGGCCATCGCCGAGGAGAACAATCTCGCTGAAACCGCTTTCTTCGTCCCGGCCGGCGAAGGCTTCGAACTGCGCTGGTTCACGCCGGTGGCCGAAGTCGATCTTTGCGGTCACGCGACGTTGGCTGCGGCGCATGTGCTTTTCGAACATCTCGGCTATGCGCAGCCAGTGATCACCTTCTCCACCCGTAGCGGCGATCTGCGGGTACAACGCCAGGGCGCGCAATTGGCAATGGACTTTCCAGCCATCCCGGCAAGCGCTTGCGCGGCTCCCGAGGCCCTGGTCGCCGGCCTCGGCCGGCAGCCGCTCGAAGTGCTGGCCGCCGATGACTACCTGGCGGTGTTCGCCAGCGAAGCCGAAGTGCGCGCGATCACGCCGAACCACGGCTGGCTGAGTACGCTAGACTTGCGCGGGGTTATCGTCAGCGCCCCGGGCGACGCCGTCGACTTCGTCAGCCGCTTCTTTGCGCCCAAGTACGGCATCCCCGAAGACCCGGTCACCGGCTCGGCGCACTGCATTCTGACGCCCTACTGGGCCGCCAGGCTCGGCGAGAATGGCGCCAGGACAAACTTCAGCGCACGGCAGGTCTCGAAACGCGGCGGCAATCTCGGCTGCACGCTGCAAGGCGAGCGCGTCGTGCTCTCGGGGTCGGCGATCACGGTGATGGAATGCGAACTACGCTTCGCGACCTAGGCACTGCGCCGCTCAGCGCCGGCGCGAGTTGCCGCCAAGCAACGAACCCAGCAGGCCACGAATAAGCTGATTGCCCACTTGCGAGCCAATCGCCCGCGCCGCGCTCTTGGCCGCCGTGGTGGCGACCGAATCGCCGCCGCGTGAGCGCCCGCCGCTCGAACCGCCAGTGAAGAGGTCAGCGAGACCGCCAAGCCAGCCGCCGCTCGAAGCGTCTGGCTGCGGCGCGCTGGCCGCGGGCTGCTTACCGGCAGCTTGCGGGTCGGCGTCCTGCGCTTCCCTGAGCAACTCGTAGGCCGACTCGCGATCGACCGCTGCCTCGTAGTGTCCGTAAATCGTCGAGGCCTTGATCACTGCCTGCCGCTCCTCGGCAGTCTGCGGCCCCATCCGCGATGTGGGAGGCAGGACGAAGGCGCGTTCGACGACATTTGGTCGGCCTTGCTCGTCGAGAAAGGAGAGCAGCGCTTCACCGACGCCGAGTTCGCTGATCGCCGTCTCGGCGTCGAAACGCGGATTGGCGCGCAGCGTCTGCGCGGCCGCGCGGACGGCTTTCTGGTCGCGCGGAGTGAAAGCGCGCAGCGCGTGCTGGACGCGGTTGCCGAGCTGACCAAGCACGCTATCGGGAATATCAAGCGGATTCTGGGTCACGAAATAGACGCCGACGCCTTTCGAGCGGATCAGTCGCACGACCTGTTCGATCTTTTCCAGCAAGGCAGCCGGCGCTTCGCTGAACAGCAGGTGCGCCTCGTCGAAGAAGAAAACCAGTTTCGGTTTTTCGACGTCGCCGACTTCGGGCAGTTGCTCGAAAAGCTCGGCCAGCAGCCAGAGCAGGAAAGTCGAGTACAGCCGCGGCGAGGTCATCAGCTTGTCGGCAGCGAGGATGTTGACCACCCCCCTGCCCTGGTCGGTCTGCATCAGGTCGGCGATGTCGAGCATCGGCTCGCCGAAGAAAACGTCGCCGCCCTGGTCGCCGAGGTTGAGCAGGCCGCGCTGGATGGCGCCGATCGACGCCGCCGAGACATTGCCGTATTCGCTGCTGAAAGTCTTGGCGTTCTCGCCGACATGCTGCAGCATGGCGCGCAGATCCTTGAGGTCGAGGAGCAGCAATCCATTGTCATCGGCAATCCTGAACACCAGTTGCAGGACGCCGGTCTGGGTGTCGTTGAGAGTCAGCAGACGCGCCAGCAGAACCGGCCCCATGTCCGAAATGGTCGCCCGCACGGGGTGCCCCTGCTCGCCGAAAACGTCCCAGAAGGCGACCGGGAATTTTGCCGGCGTGTGCTCCTTGACGCCCAGCGCGTCGAGGCGCGTCTGCATCTTCGGCGAGACGCTGCCTGCTGCCGCCAGACCCGAGAGATCACCTTTCACATCGGCCATGAACACCGGCACGCCGATCTCGGAAAAGCGCTCGGCGAGAACCTGCAGGGTCACGGTCTTGCCGGTACCCGTGGCGCCGGTGATCAGTCCGTGGCGGTTGGCCAACGCCGGCAACAAGGCCAGCTCTGTGCCTTCGTGCCTGGCGATAACGAGGGGTTTGCTCATGGGCGACTCCGAAAAATGGGGACTGGGCGGGATGACAATTCGAGAGATGCTAAAATGCCGAGCTTGATTATCAACCATTTGCGGCCCGGTTTGTTGCCCCGGCAACGCCGGCAGCAAGATCGCGATCAGTAGAGGTCAGCATGGCAGGACATTCGAAATGGGCAAACATCCAGCACCGCAAAGGTCGCCAGGATGAAAGACGCAGCGCATCCTTTTCCAAGATCGCTGCGGAAATCACGGTGTCGGCCAAGATGGGCGGTGGCGATGCGGCCTTCAACCCACGCCTGCGGGTGGCGATCGACAAGGCCAAAGGCGTCAACATGCCCAAGGACAAGATCGACAACGCGATCAAGAAAGGCACCGGCGAGCTTGAAGGCGTCGATTACGTCGAGATTCGCTATGAAGGCTACGGCATCGGCGGCGCCGCGGTCATCGTCGATTGCCTGACCGACAACAAGACGCGCACCGTCGCCGACGTCCGCCACGCCTTCAACAAATACGGTGGCAATCTCGGCACCGATGGCTGTGTCGCTTTTCAGTTCACCCACTGCGGGCAGTTGCTGTTCGCCCCCGGGACCGACGAAGCAGCACTGATGGACGCGGCCATCGAAGCTGGTGCAGACGACGTGCTCAGCAATGACGACGGCTCGATGGAAGTGATCACTGCGCCGGGAGCGTATTTTGTGGTCAAGGACGCGCTCGAAGCCGCCGGTTTCCAGTCCGAGTACGGCGGCGTGACCATGAAGGCGGAAAACGAGACGCCCCTCACCGGCGACGACGCGCAGCGCATGCAGAAACTTATTGACGCGCTCGACGTACTCGATGACGTCCAGGAGGTCTATACCAACGTGGTCATGGACGACGGCGAGTGAGCAGACGGAGTAGCGAGCGCACTTGCTGACGCGCCATTGCGGGGGGGTGGCTGGAGTGGCTGGAGCGGCCTACTGCAAGGCACCCGCTGTCAAGGGGCTGCCAACGGGCAGTGGGTGGGTTCCGGCGGGCAGTTTGAATTCGGCGCTGGGGGCCAGACTCCGCTCACGAACAAAGCCTGGCGAGGTGGCCGTGCCACGCAAGGGCGAGTTATTCGGCAGCCGGAACGGCAGGCCATCGACATCGACCAGCAGTGAGCGATCGATGCTGCGATTGCCCTCGAAGCGACCGCGGGCTTGCGGCGCGAAAACACCCCGGCCGACGAGCAGGTTGTTGACCGCCCAGACTTCCGTTTCGGGCGGCATCCTGTCGGTCCAGACGCGCAGGTAGTGGCCAGCGAGCAAGGAGTCGAAGAGCGTGTTGTGCGCCAGATAGAGCGCATTATCGGGCCAGTGCTGGCCTTCGGCGCCGTAGGAAACCAGCTCCGGGTTTTCGGTATTGTCGCTCTGGCTGATGACGTTGCCGATCACCCAGGCCAGACCGCCGTTCGGGAACTCGAGTTCGTACGAAGCACTGCCGTCGGGGCCGTCGACCAGCAGGTTGTAAAGGATGGCACTTTCACGCGCCCGCGATTTGAGCAGGTGACCGCGAAAGCCCTGCTGAAAGCGACTTCCCTGGACGCTCAGTCGGGCAATCTTGCCAACGTAAAGCAGGTGGTGCAAGGCACCGGCGTGCCTTGGTGCCTCGCCGAACTCGCTATCCTCTACTTCGAGCACGGCGTCCGCGAAATTGCTGGTCAGGATTCCCGTCTCGTTGTCGAAGAACGCACAGCGAACGACTTTCAAGTGGCCTTTTTCGAAGCGAATGCCGGCGCCGTTACCGTTGGCGACGCGCACGCCCCTGAACTCGAGGTTCTCGATCAGCATGTTCGCGTTGCGCACCACCCACAAGGCCTTGCCCTCGGCATGATCGCCGTCGGCAATCAGCCGCGGACGCTTGCCGACCCCCCGGATGGTGAGCCGGGCTTGCGTCCAGACGACCGCCTGCTGCCGGTACTCGCCGGAACGAATTTCGATGGTGTCGCCGTCACGCGCGATGCGCGCCGCTTCCTGGATGCTGCGCACCGACTCCTGCGGCCCGACGACGATGGTCCGGCCGCTCGTCGTCGCAGGGATTCGCTGCTGCTGCAGCGGCTGGCCAGGCCCAGCCTGTCGATCGGCATTACGGGCGGCGCCCGGTGCAGTCTCTCCGGGCGGCTTTAACACCTCCAGCTGGCCGCGCTCGTTACGACGAATGCTGCCCAGTTCGTCGGGCGCCGAGGGCAGTTCCCCGGCGGGCACAGCGGCCGTCAGGGAGCCAAGGAGGAGCGCGGTGATGAGGTGTCGTCGGACGCTCATTTCGTTCTCCGATGATCGGCCATGCAGCGGTGGACGGAAGCCTCGTCGATCCCTGGAAACTAAGGCGATTTCTGTCAAAGAACATACCGTCTTGCTTGTCTTTTCGCCCGTCTTCTGTGTTACGACAACAGTTACATAGTTCGACTATGCGCCTGTTGTCGCGCCTTGAAGCCGACCGAAAATCCGGCGCAATCTGGTACGTTCTTTTCTGGCAATCGCCTACGCAGTCGCGAGCCGTTAAGCAAGGGCTACGACAGCTCGACCTGCGCACCCAGCTCGACCACCCGGTTCGGCGGGATCTTGAAGAAGGCAGTCGCCGGGTCGGCGTTGCGGAACATCCAAGTGTACAGGACCTGCCGCCAGAGGGCCATACGCGAGCGTCTGGCAATCGGTATGGTGACGATCGTCTCGCGGCCAAGAAAGAACGAGGTCTCCATCATCTCGAACGACAGGCCGTGGCCGGCGCACAGTTCCAACGCCTGCGGCAGGTCCGCTTCGTCCTTGAAGCCATAGCGGACGAACACCCGGTAAAAACCGGCGGGGAATGCTTCGACGCGCACGCGCTCGGGTTCGGCGATGCGTGGGACGTCCTCGACGTCGACGTGCAGCAACACCACGCACTGGTGCAGGACCTTGTTGTGATAAAGGTTATGGAGCAAGGCCCGCGGCACGCCGTCAGGGTTGGCGGTGAGGAAGACGCCGGTGCCGTCGACGCGGTGCGGTCCTCCGGCTTCGAGGCTCGTGATGAACGCGTCGAGCGGTATCGTGTCTTGTTCGAGCTTTTCGTACAGCAGCCGGCGCCCGAGCTTCCAGGTCGACAGCAGGACAAAGACCGACAGACCGAGAGCCAGCGGGAACCAGCCGCCGTCAAGGATCTTGATCACGTTGGCCGAGAAGAAGGCAATGTCGACGACTACGAAAAAAACCAGGAACAGCGCGGCGCGCGGCCAGCTCCAGTGCCACAGTGCGCGCACCACGACGAAGGCGAGCAGGGTATCGATCATCATCGTCAGGGTGACCGCAATGCCGTAGGCCGAAGCCAGGTTCGACGACGAGCGGAAGCCGAGGACGACGACGATCACTGCAGCCAGGAGCAGCCAGTTGATGTTCGGAACGTAGATCTGGCCCTTCTCGCGTTCGGACGTGAACTTGACGCGGATGCGCGGACAATACCCCAACTGCATGGCCTGGCTGGTCAGCGAAAAGGCTCCGGAAATTACCGCCTGCGAAGCGATCACGGTGGCCACGGTGGCCAGCAAGACCAGCGGTACGCGCAGCAGCTCACTGGGCGCCATCAGGAAGAAGGGGTTTTCGACCGCCGTCGGGTCGGCAAGAATCAAGGCTCCCTGGCCAAGATAGTTGAGGTACAGCAGCGGAAAGACGCAGGCGAACCACGCCCACTTGATCGACCGCCGTCCGAAATGGCCCATGTCGGCGTAAAGCGCTTCGCCGCCAGTGATCGCCAGTACCACCGAACCCAGCGCCAGGAAGGCCAACCCCTGATGTTCGACAATGAAACTCAGCGCATACCAGGGATTGATCGCCAGCAACACGTGCGGATGCTGGATCACGTTCCACAAGCCAAGTGCGCCGAGGGTGGCAAACCAGAACAACATCAGCGGGCCAAACAACGCGCCGACGGCAGCCGTGCCGTGGCGTTGAAATACGAAGAGCAGGACCAGAATGGCGACGGTGATCGGCAAGACGTAGGCCTCCAACTGCGGCGCCACGACTTCGAGACCTTCGACTGCCGCGAGGACCGACATCGCCGGGGTGATCACGGCATCGCCGTAAAACAGCGCGGCGCCGAAGATGCCCAGGGCCGACAACATCCACAAGACGCGCGGCGAGGCATTCGCGGTGCGCAGGGCCAAGGCCGTGAGGGCCATGATGCCGCCCTCGCCCTTGTTGTCGGCACGCATGATGAACAGCACGTATTTGAGCGAAACGGTGATCGTCAGCGCCCAGAAAACGAGCGAGAGAATTCCCAGCACGCTGTCGCTATCGATCGGCAGCGGATGGTGACCGCCAAAGACTTCCTTCATGGTGTACAGCGGACTCGTGCCGATGTCGCCAAAGACGACGCCCATCGCCGCCAGGGCGGTTCCTGCCAAGCCCGGGCTGTTGCCGTGTGTTACGTTCTCGGCGCTCATCGCCTCTCCGTGAATGCTGCTCACGCTACGATTGCCGCGGGTCTTCCGCGACCTGAGGGCGGGGCGGGCAGGCGGCTGCAGCCGGTCACGGATCCCCATTTGGCAAGGCGCTCCCTGAGTCTCTCGTCAACCGCCACAAGGAGGAAGCAAAGAAGCAAAGAAGCAAAGAAGCAAAGAAGCAAAGAAGGGGGCGATTTTAGGACGAATGCAAGGCGATCGCAAGAACAGAAAAGAGGCCATCGCAGCACAAAAGGCAGCGCTGCCACAGTGCTCGCGGGACAAGGATTTCAACTTGTTTCGATTGCGAAAAAAAGCGCCCGAACGCGAACATCCTGCCCTTCCGGGAATGCTAAACTCCCGCCCCTTATAGTGCGGCATTCACATCGGCGAGGCACAACCTTGAGCGACGAAAACAAGCGGCTGGCGCCCGAAGCGCTGGAAAAAGGACTCGCCGACGTTCATCTCGACGAGGTGCGTTCGCTGCTCTCGCTGCAAAAGCGCGTCGAGGAACTCGTCGAGCCCTTGTTGCGCGACCAGGACAGCCTGGCGCTCGACGAAGCCAGCGCCGAGATCCAGCAACAGTATCGCCGCGAACTGCGCCAGAAGCTCAGGCTGATGCCGCCGAAAGAAGTTGCCTATATCATTGAAGCGCTGGAGCCCAACGAGCGCCTGGTGGTCTGGGAAGAAGTCAAGGAAGGCGCCGATCCGATCCTGGCCATACTTTCCGACGATATCCTCGAAGAGTTGATCGACGACAGCCATTACCGCAACGAGAAAACGGCGGTCACTGCTTTCGAACTGCACGCCGGCCACCTGCGTCAGATCGCCATTACCCGCCCCGAAGACCTGCAGGGCGTGCACCCGATCTGGGTGGACCTGATCGCGCCCACGAAGAAAATCCGCAACTGGATTGGCCGCCGCTTCGAAGTCGACTTGCCCGACCCCGGCAGCCTCACCGATCTGGAAGCCAGCGCCCGTTTCTACGTCGATGAAGAAGGACATATTCACCTGCATTCGGACTTTCTGCTCGATACCAGGGAAGAGTCGCGCAACGTCCCGGTGGCCCTGATTCTGCAGAACGACATCCTGTTCACCATCCGCACCGAGGAATTGCCGGTGTTCCGCCTGCAGCGCGCGCGCGCGCGCACGCGGCCCGGCTATGTGACCGACGGCAAGGACGTCCTGCTCGACCTCTACGCCGCTGACGTGGAGTACTCGGCGAATGCGCTGGAGGATGTGTACGCGGAACTCGAGCGGGTCGGCAGGCAGGTGCTCCGTTCACACGTCACCGACCAGGAAGCAACGCAGATCCTGGCGGCCATTTCCGAGGCCGAGGACATCAACGGACGCACCCGGCGCAACGTGCTCGATACCCGCCGCGCCCTGTCGTTCCTGCTGCGCGGCCGCTTCCTTTCCGACGCGCAGCTGACCGACGGAAAGGAAATCCTGCGCGACATCGAGTCGCTCGACGGCCACACCGCCTTCCTGTTCAACAAGATCAACTTCCTGATGGATGCCACCGACAGCGCGATCAACATCAACCAGAACAAGGACATCAAGCGGCTGACGATTCTCAGCGTCATCTTCATGCCGATCAACGTCCTGGCCGGCATGGGTGGCATGTCGGAGTTCACGATGGTGACCGAGGGCATTCCCTGGCCGATCGCCTATTCGGCACTGCTCGTCGGCATGGTGGGCATCGGCAGCTGCATGTATTTCGGGCTGAAATATTTTGAGAAGCGCAGACTCAAGAGCAACCGCGCCGCCAACCGCAGGACCGCCTGAATACAGGGCTGCCCTGCCCACGCTGCACCAGGCGGCCAAACACCATCCCCATCACCAGGCCTTGAACAGCGCTTCGGCAGCAGCGACAGTCGCCGCAATATCGGCCTCCTCATGCGCTGCCGAAACGAAACCGGCTTCGTAAGCGGCGGGAGCGAAGTAGTGGCCGGCGTCGAGCATACCGTGAAAGAAGCGGTTGAAGGCATGCACATCGCAACTCATCACTTCGGCGTAGGTCTGCGGACACTCGGAACGGAAGTAGAGTCCGAACATGCCGCCCACTGCCTGCGCTGAAAACGGGACGCCGTTTTTGGCTGCCGCAGCTCGCAAGCCATCGGTCAGCTGCCGGGTACGCTGCGTCAATTGCTCGTAGAAACCGCTCGCGCGGACGCGCTTCAGAGTCGCCAGGCCCGCCGCCACAGCCACCGGATTTCCGGACAGGGTGCCCGCCTGATAGACCGGACCAAGGGGCGCCACCTGGGCCATGATTTCCCGACGACCGCCGAAGGCACCCACCGGCAGGCCACCGCCGATCACTTTGCCAAGCGTGGTCAGGTCCGGCGTGATGCCGTACAGCCCCTGCGCGCCCTTGAGGCCGACCCGGAAACCGGTCATCACCTCGTCGAAAATCAGCACTGCGCCGTGCTCGCTGCACAAGTTGCGCATCGTCTGCAGAAATTCCGGCCGCGGCATGACCAGGTTCATGTTTCCGGCGACCGCTTCGACGATTACCGCCGCGATCTTCGCGCCGTGCTCGGCAAACGCCGCTTCGAGCCCGGCGCTATCGTTGTAGTCGAGAACCAGGGTTTGCCGGGCAAGGTCAGCAGGCACGCCTGCGGAACTCGGATTGCCGAGCGTCAGCATCCCCGAACCGGCCTTGACCAGCAGACTGTCGGAATGGCCGTGGTAGCAGCCCTCGAACTTGATCAGCAGGTCACGCCCGGTATGGCCGCGCGCCAGGCGGATGGCGCTCATCGTTGCCTCGGTCCCGGAACTGACCAGGCGCACCATTTCCAGCGAAGGCAGCAACTCACACAACAGATCGGCCATATCGACCTCACTTTCGGTCGGCGCGCCGAAAGACAGCCCGCGCAGCGTCGCTTCCTGAACCGCCGCCAGCACGCCCGCATGCGCGTGCCCGAGAATCAACGGCCCCCAGGAGCCGACATAGTCGATGTAGCGCTGACCGTCGGCATCGGTGACATGGGCGCCGGAGCCGGCAACGAAGAAGCGCGGCGTCCCGCCGACCGAACGAAAAGCACGCACCGGCGAGTTCACGCCACCCGGTATGTGCTTCTGGGCACGCTCAAAGAGTTGTTGATTTTGGGAGATCAAGAGCATTTTCCTCGAATAGTTGTTGATAAGCGGCGGCGCGCGACGCCACGTCGGGGGCCTCGAAGAGATCACTGATCACCGCCAGCAGATCGGCACCGGCAGCCAGCAGCGGCGCGGCATTCTCGACGGTTATACCGCCAATGGCACAGGCCGGCAGCTGCAATTCGGCGCAACAGCGAGTAATCAGCGACGGCGAGGCACGCACCGCCAGCGGCTTGCTGGACGAGGGGTGCATGGCGCCAAAGGCCAGGTAGTCCGCGCCAGCCGCCGCGGCAGCGCGGGCGCGCTCGAAGTCGTTGTAGCACGAAGCGCCGAGCAGACGAGCGCCGCCAAGCGCCTCGCGCGCGGCCGACAGCTGGCCATCGGCGGCGCCCAGGTGCAGCCCGTCGGCGCCTACCGCCAGCGCCAGCGCCAGGTCGTCGTTGATCAGCAAACGGGCGCCGAACTGCCGGCAAAGCACGAGCAAAGCGCGCGCGGTCTCCGCCCGGCGAGCCGCGTCACCGCCCTTGTCGCGATACTGGACAAAGGCCGCGCCGCCCTGCAAGGCCTCCCGAACCCGCTCCAGCAGGACGGTCGCGGCCAGGCAATCAGGGGTGATCGCGTAGAGGCCGCGCAGCGGCTGCTGGGGATCCTGCTTCCGTTGCTGCATGAGCGAGCAAATCGTGTCAGACAAGGAGAGCTCCGCTGCCAGCGCGCAAGCGGAAGAAGCGATCCGGCAGGTACTGGCCCATGCCCGCACGAAAACCGGCCGCCAGTGCTTGCCAGGTGTACGCCTGCGCCGCCTGCACCGCCTCGCTCACCGGCAGGCCACTGGCGAGATGAGCGGCTATCGCCGAGGCCAGCGTACAACCCGAACCGTGATAGCTGCCGGGCAGGCGGTCCCAGACGTCGCTGCGCAACAGCCCGCTCTCGCGGCCGTAGAGGCTATTGACAACGCGTGGCGTATTGTCATGCGTTCCAGTCAATAACACGTACTGGCAACCGAAGGAAAGCAAGCGCTGCGCGCAGTCATCTAGGGCCCGGGGCGCATCCATGCCCTCCCCTTCTTCCGCCTCGTCAGCGAGGCGACGCGCTTCCAGCGAATTCGGCGTCAGGATCGTGGTCCGCGGCAGCAAGACCTCGCGCAGCGTGGCAATCATTTCGTCATCGGCCAGTTCGTCGCCGCGCCCGGAGGCCAGTACCGGGTCGAGAACCACCGGCACATGCGGGTAATCGGCGAGAATTTCGGCGATGACGTGCATGTTCTCGGCACTGCCCAGGAGTCCGATCTTGAACGCTGCTACCGGCATGTCCTCCAGCAGGGTTCGCGCCTGACGTTCGACCCAGTCGGCAGCGATGGCGAAAATACTGGCGACTCCGAGGGAGTCCTGAACCGTCAACGCCGTGATTACCGATAAAGCGTGACAGCCGAGCGCCGAGGCAGTCATCAGGTCGGCCTGCAAGCCGGCGCCGCCAGAGGGGTCGCTGGCCGCGAAACTCAACACGATCGGTGGCGGCATGTGCACAGGATAGGTGGTCATCAATAAGCAACCGCGGTAAGCGAAGATTTTCTGTCGAAAAGAAAACCTTGGCAGCAAGAGAGGGGTTTGGCTAGAATCTACGGGTTTTTCGCCGATTCTAACCGAAAACTGACGGTAGCCATGAACACAGCAAACGACCACCACTACCTCACCTGGATGTGCCTCACCTGCGGCTTCATTTATGACGAAGCAGCCGGCCTGCCCGACGAAGGCCTCGCCCCTGGCACTCGCTGGCAGGATGTTCCCATCAACTGGACATGTCCAGAGTGCGGTGCGCGCAAGGAAGACTTCGAAATGGTCGAGATTTGAAGACAATGCGTTATAGTAATGTCAGCAGGAGATGACGTCCGAACAGCGACGTCCTCAAGATAAAAACCTGACGCACCCTGGAGGAGACAATTGGCTGAAGCGGCAAGCCTGCGCGGCGTCAAGGTCATGGTCATTGACGACAGCAATACCATACGCCGTAGCGCGGAAATTTTCCTTGTCCAGGCCGGCTGCCGGGTGCTGCTGGCAGAGGACGGTTTCGATGCCTTGGCAAAAATCGCGGACCATCAGCCAGAAGTCATTTTCTGTGACATCGTAATGCCACGACTCGACGGCTACCAGACCTGTGCGCTGATCAAGAAGAACCAGCGTTTCCGCTCCACGCCAGTGATCATGCTGTCATCGAAGGATGGCTTGTTCGACCGTGCGCGCGGCCGCATGGTCGGCTCGGACCAGTATCTGACCAAGCCATTCACCAAAGACAGCCTCCTGCAAGCGGTCGCCACTTTTGCACCGCCGTCAGCCTGAGGAAGCCCAACGCCATGACCATCAAGAAAATTCTCGTCGTTGACGATTCGCCTACCGAGCGCCATGTCATGAAAGCACTACTGACCAGCAGCGGTTATGAGGTCATTACCGCCAACAGTGGCGAAGAGGGAATCGCCAAGGCGAAAAGCGAATTGCCGGACCTGATCCTGATGGACGTGGTCATGCCAGGCCTGAATGGCTACCAGGCAACCCGCACCTTGACACGTGACGAGGCGACTCGCAACATCCCCGTCATCGTGTGCACCACCAAAGGGCAGGAAACCGACAAGATCTGGGGCTTGCGCCAGGGCGCGCAGGATTACCTGGTCAAACCCGTCAACGGCCCCGAGCTGCTGGCCAAAATTGCAGCACTCTGACTGCCAGCAAGCGCATGACCAAAAAGATCAGCCTGCACGATTTTCAGTCTTACCTGGCGGCACGGCTCGCCGGCATGGGCAATCAGAGTTCCGCCGGCTTGTTGGGTATTCAGGCGGGTTCGGACTACTGGCTCCTGGACCTGACCGACTCCGGCGAAATCGTTCCGCTGACCCCGCTGACGAGCGTTCCCTTGACCCAGCCGTGGTTCGCCGGCGTCGCCAATATCCGCGGCAACCTCTACTCGGCAGTCGATCTGTCAGCCTTTCTTGGCAAGGAAGCGACGCCGCAGAATGCGAGTTCGCGCCTGTTGTTGATCGGCACCCGCCACGGCAGCAACGCCGCCTTGCTGGTCACGCGCATGATCGGCCTACGTAACGTCGAAGCCTTGCACCTCGAAGCGTCCGATCCGGCAGCGCCGGCCTGGGCACAGGAGTCATACAGCGACAACGAAGGGCGGCGCTGGAAGAAACTCAAGGTGCGGGAACTGCTGGCCGACGAGGCGTTCATGGACATTGGCGTGTGAGCCACATCCATGAATAAACTCCTCGGCTACCATCAGTAACACCGTAGCCACCGTGTAACCGGAGAAGCAATATGACGTTGAAGTCCAAGCTGCCGAGTTTCTTGTCCGGTACGACAGACCCGGCCGGCGAGACCCTGGATGCTCGCACGGTGATGGATGCACACCAGCCGACGAGCGGCGATCAAGGGAAGACCCCATTTCCGCTGCCTGTCCTCGGCCGCTACCCGGTTGCCAAACAACTACAAATTCTTGGCGGCACGCTGCTGCTGGTGATGCTGATCATTGCTGCCGTGGTTTATCGTGACGACCGACAGTCAACCTACGGCACCGCCTACATCGCCACTGCCGCTGACATGGGCATGCTCTCGCAGCGACTGGCCAAGGCATCCAGCCTGGCTTTGCTTGGCGATGCGGCGGCTTTCAAGCAACTCAGGGATTCGCGCGACAGTTTCGTGACCAGCCTCGACCGACTGATCAATGGTGGCGAACTGGGCGCTACACTGGTGCCCGCATCGCCGGCAAGCGTGCACCCGCAGTTGCTGTTCCTGACCGAGGCCTGGAAGAAGACCGACACCAATGCCGGCCGCCTGCTGGAGATGGAGAAAAACCTGATCTCGCTCGGCAAGGACGTCGCCTCGATCAACGACAAGAACCCGCAACTCCTCGACCGCTCGGAGCAGATCGCCGCACTCAAGCTGCAGAACAGTGCCGGCATCCGCGACATAGCCGTCGCCAACCAGCTGGTGATGCTTACTCAGAGGATTGCCAAGAACGCCAATGCACTGCTCGTCGGCGACGCCATCGACGCGGAGGTCGCCTTTCTCCTGGGCAAGGACACGAACACCTTTCGTGACCACATCAATGCCTTGAGCAAAGGCAGCGAGGTGCTGCGCATCAGTGCCACCACCGACGCCGATACCAAGCAGAAGCTCGGCGAACTCGATACCAGTTTCAGCGAATACCGGACTGCCGTTGGCGGCATTCTCGGCAATCTGCAGCGCCTGGTAATTGCCAAGCAGGCAGGTTCGCAGATCTTTCGTGACAGCGAGGAGCTGCTTCATGCCACTGAGCAGCTGGCCCAGGCTTACCAAGCCAACGTCATGAAGCGCACCGGTTACGGCTTCGCTCTCGCCGGCCTGATCGTGCTTGCCATCGGCCTGCTGTTCCTGTTGGCTAGGAGCTATCTTACGGAGAGCAAGCGACAGGCGGAGACCGCCGAACGCAGCCGCCAGGAAACCGAGGCGGTGAACCGCCAGAATCAAGGCGCCATCCTGCGCCTGATGAACGAGCTCGGCGACCTCGCCGACGGCGACCTGACAGTCACCGCGACCGTCTCCGAGGACATCACCGGCGCCATCGCCGACTCCATCAACTACACCATTGAAGAGCTGCGCGTCCTCGTCGGCCGCATCAACGATGCTGCCAGCCGCGTCACCGACGCCACCGGAATGGCGCAACAGACCTCTGCCGAGCTGCTCGCCGCTGCCGAGCGGCAGACCACCGAAATCAAATCGGCCGGTCAGTCGGTGCTGAGCATGTCAACGTCAATGACCAACGTCTCCGGCGATGCCAAGCAGTCGGCTACCGTCGCCCGGCAGTCCTTGGCGGCGGCCGCCAAAGGCACCAAGGCGGTCGAGGACTCGATCAAGGGAATGAACAAGATCCGCGACCAGATCCAGGAAACCTCGAAGCGGATCAAGCGTCTCGGCGAGTCGTCCCAGGAAATCGGTGAAATCGTCGAACTGATCTCGGACATCACCGAGCAGACCAACGTCCTGGCGCTCAACGCCGCCATCCAGGCGGCCTCCGCTGGTGAAGCCGGGCGCGGCTTCACGGTCGTTGCCGAAGAGGTGCAGCGCCTCGCCGAACGTTCGGGCGAAGCGACCAAGCAGATAGGTGCGATCGTCAGGACCATTCAGACCGACACTCAGGACACCGTCTCGGCGATGGAGGAATCGACCCGCGGCGTGGTCGACGGCGCCCGACTGTCGGACGCCGCAGGTCAGGCCCTGGCCAAGATCGGTGAAGTTTCGAGCGAGCTCACGGCCTTGATCGAAACCATCGCCGGCGCCACCCGTCAGCAATCGGAATTGGCCACCAAAGTGGCCCGCAAAATGCAGGACATCCTGCTGGTCACCGGGCAAACGACGGCCGGCACACAAAAAACTGCGACGGCAATTGGCGAGCTGGCCGGTCTGGCGACAGAACTGAAAGGCTCGGTTGCCGGTTTCAAAGTTACTTGAACGCCCGCGGCTATAGACTGGAGTGGAGAACCCTTCCCGGATGAATGCCCAGACGGACTTCGATATCGGCCCGCTGACCTGGGTCAAGAGCGAGATCGACCTCGCGCTGGAGCGTGCCGACAAGGCACTGCATGAGCTTGCGGCAAGCGTGGCCGTCGCCAACGCCGACCTCGGCCAGGTCAGATTCTGTCGTACCCACCTGCACCAGGTGCAGGGCGCGCTGACCATCGTCGGTCTCGACGGCGTCACCCAGTTTACGGAAGCGCTGGAGGCCCTCCTCGAGGCGGTCGAACGTCAGGAGCAGCCGTGCAGCGCAACCCACATCGAGCTGGCACGACGCGCAATGGCCAGCCTTCGTCACTACCTCGATGACCTGATCGGCGGCCAGCCAAACCAAGCCCTTCGCCTGCTACCCGTGTATCGAGAACTGCAGGCGGCGCGCGGACAAGAACGTGTTCTGGCGACCGATCTCTTCTTCCCCGACCTGCGCGTACGCCCCCCCCGTCGTAACGGCAGTAGCCCGAAAATTGGCGGCGGCGAGTTTCACAGTCGCCTGCGGCAGCAGCGCGCTTACTTCCAGCGCGGCCTGCTGTCGTGGTTGCGTGCGCCGCAGAGCGGTGCCGGGGTGCCGGAAATGCTCAACGCCGTCAAACGCATCGATGCCCTCCAGGAACTACCCTCCGCCCGTGCTTTCTGGTGGGTAGCCACCGCCTTCCTGACCGCGCTGGCCGAACGGGCGCTGCCAGCGGATGCCGATGCCAGGCAACTGTGCACGCGCATCGACCTGCAGATTCGGCGACTGCTCGAAGGTTCGAGCAATGTCGCCGAACGTCTGATGCGCGACGCGCTGTATCTGGTCGGCAACGCGGTCAGCAAGCAGCGCGCCGTCAACCGCGTCCAGGAAGCCTACCAGTTGGCCGCGCTGCTGCCCGGTGCGGCGCCCGAAACAGCGGTCGCTGAGGAATCCGTCCGCCGTCGCTTGCGTGAAGCGATCGCCGGCACAGAAGAGTCCTGGAACAAGTTTTGTGCCGGCAGCACGCAGGCACTGCCGACGTTCCGCAGCAACGCCACGGCCTTGGCCGCGGTGGTCGAAGAACTTGGCCAGGCCGACTTTTGCCGCCTGGTTCAGGCCATCGGAGAGGTGGCCGAATTCCTGCTCAAGGCGCCGATAAAGCACAGCGAAGCGCTGGCCATGGAAACGGCTACGGCCATCCTGCTGGCGCTGAATGCGCAGGGAAACATCCAGTACCTGGACGGCAGCTTCACGCACCAGGTCAATGTAATGGTCGATCGGATTCATGGCTGCCTTTCCGGAAAGCCACTGTCACCGGAATCGGAACTGCCATCACTCGACGAAATGTCTCGCCAGGCGCAGGAAAAGCTGCTGATCAGCCAGGTGGCCCGGGAGATCCAGAACAACCTGACGCACGTCGAACAGGTACTCGACGGTTTCTTCCGGGACGTCGACAAAGGCGCCGATCTTGAAGGCCTGGAAACGCCGATGCGACAGGTCATCGGTGCGCTGACCATGATGCGCCACGAGACGGCGGTTGTGGTGCTGAAAAAGTGCGCCGCCGACATCAAGGCTTTCTCCGCAGCAGACTATGTGCCGCTGGAGACCGACTTCGAGCAACTGGCGGAGAAACTGTCGCTGCTTGGCTTTTTCGTCGACGCCCTGCAGCACGGTGCGACGGACTTCGATGCCTTCGTCAGAAAGATGGAGTCCAGCACTGGCCGCGAGGTACTCGTCGAGGAACCCGCAGCGACGGTCGAAAAGGAACTCGAGCAGCAAAAACTCGACGCGCACGCCTTGCTGCAAGCGCTCAAGGAACAACCAGACGATGCCCAGCTGCGCAAGCAAGTCGCCAAACATCTCGCGGCCCTGCAAAAAGACAGCGATCTAGTAGGCGACAAGGACGGCGGACCACAGATCAAGCAACTGCTGTCGGTGCTGGCCGCCGCTGGCGACGCCGGCGCTCAGCTCGACGCGACAATGGCCGCGCTCAAGCCGCAAACCACCGAGACACCACTCCCCTCGGCTGAAACGATCCAGCTCTCACAGGCCACTAACGAGGAGTTAGACGCCGAAATCCTGGAAATTTTCCTTGCCGAGGCGGAAGAGGTACTGGCCAGCATCGACCACAACTTCCAGTTGCTGAAGACGCAGCCGCACGAGACGGCGTTGCTGACCGCCATCCGCCGTGCAGTGCATACACTCAAAGGCAGTGGCCGGATGGTTGGACTCAGGGATTTCGGTGAAGCGGCGTGGTCGGTCGAACAGGTTCTCAACCTGTGGCTGCGCCAGGAGCACGAAGTCACGCCAGCGCTCGTCGACCTACTCGGCCAGGGCTACAGCGTCTTTGTCATCTGGGTCGAACATCTGAAGACCGGCAAGGTTCAGGCGCCCGATGCCACGGCAATGATGGCCCTGGCCGCGTCGCTGCTGCGCGCCAGCGAGGACAGCAGCGCCATCGAAACGCCTTTGCCGGAAGCAGCGGCAGAACCCAATGATCGCGCCGGCGATGAACGCAGCCTACGCCAGAGGCTGACCATCACCTCGGCGCTCGCCGAGATTTTCAACGAAGAGGCGGGAGCTCACCTGGCAACGCTGCAGCATGAGTTCACGGTTCTCGAAAGCGACCCACTGGCACCCACCACGCACGAGATGTACCGTGCCGCTCATACGCTGGCCGGCATCGCCGGAACGGTAGGTATCGAGCCAGTGAATCACCTGAGCATGGCCCTCGAACACGCCGTGTCGCGGCGCAACCAGGCGGCCAATCCGGATAGTGTCGGAGCGCTGGAAACGATCCGTCAGGCAATCGCCGGGCTGGCCTTGATGCTGACGGACGTCGCCGGCTTCCACGAGCCCGAAGCAGCACCGGTACTGATTGATGCGCTTGCAGCGCTGTACCTGGAGCTGTCCGTCGAAAAACGGGCAGCGCTTGCCGAGGAGGGAGGCGACGCCGGCAGCGGAGACAGCGAAGGCGGTGAAACCAGCGCCGCAGCCCTGGATGGCGAAGTACTGGAGGTCCACGAGCGGGTATCAGCAACGGCCGGACCACAGCTGGCGCCGGTCACGGCAACGCAACCGTCAGCGGCAGCGCTGAGCGGAAGCGGACTCGAGGTCCCGGAAATGCAGGATGAGCTCGACGAGCAGCTCCTGCCGCTATTTCTGGAAGAGGCGCTCGATCTCACCCAGAGCATTGCCACGCAATTGCGCGCCTGGCGCAGCAAGCCTTCCGACAGCGATGCCCTGCGGCGTCTGGCGCGCCTGTTCCACACCCTCAAGGGTAGCGCACGCATGGCCGGCGCGATGAACCTTGGCGAGCTGACGCATGCCATCGAAACGCGCATGGCGGAAGCGCAGCAGGCGGAAAATTCGCCGCTCGAACTGATCGACGACATCGACAACGCTTTCGACGTCATCGTCCAGATTGTCGAACGGCTGCAACGTGGCGAGCTCGGCGACGCCCCGGTCGACGTCCCCGACGAGGCCGTCGGAAAAATTGCCTCGGACGCCGAGTTGGCGTGGACGGCTGCCGACCACGATGCGCCTGCGGAAGCGCCCGAGCAACAGCAGGAAGGCGAAAGCGATGGCGGCGAACAGCGTGCCTTGCTGCGCGTGCGCGCCGACCTGATCGATCGCCTGGTCAATGAAGCCGGCGAACTCTCGATTGCGCGGTCGCGGATCGAAGGCGAAATGCGGGCCATCAAAGGCTCCCTGCTCGACCTCACCGAAAACGTGATCCGTCTGCGCCGGCAATTGCGGGATATCGAACTGCAGGCCGAATTGCAGATGCAGTCACGCACTGCGCTGGCCGATGAACGCCGCCCGATCGATTTCGACCCGCTCGAATTCGACCGCTTCACGCGTTTTCAGGAACTGACCCGGATGATGGCCGAATCGGTCAACGACGTCGCCACCGTGCAACAGAATCTGTTGAAAAACCTCGACGACGCCAATGCGGCCATCCTCGCACAATCGCGTCTGAACCGCGAACTCCAGCAAGAGCTGATGTCGGTGCGCATGGTGCCATTCAGCAGTATTGCCGATCGCCTGTACCGAATTGTCCGCCAGGCCGGCAAGGAACTCGGCAAGCGCGCCAATCTGGAAATCAGTGGTGGCCAGTTGCAGCTCGACCGCACGGTCCTCGACAAGATGCTGGCGCCGCTCGAACACATGCTGCGCAACGCCATCGCCCACGGCCTTGAAAATACGCCGCAGCGTCTGGCCAAGGGCAAGCCGGAAATCGGCGAACTGTCTCTGAAGCTGACGCAGGAAGGAAACGAGGTCATTGTCGCCTTTGCCGATGACGGCGCCGGACTCGACCTGCAGCGCTTGCGCGAGCGCGGCCTGGCCGCTGGCCTGCTCAACGAGGAGCAGGCCGCGGACGAAGCGCAGATCGTGGAGATGATCTTTGCACCAGGCATCTCGACGGCCAGCGGCATCTCGCGCCTGGCCGGGCGCGGCATCGGCATGGATGTCTTGAAGAGTGCCGTCGTCAGCCTTGGCGGCCGCATTGAAGTCCTGTCCACGCCCGACCAGGGGACGACCTTCCGCCTTTATCTGCCACTGACGCTGGCGGTCACCAAGGCCTTGCTGGTGCGCTCCGGCCAGCGCGAGTATGCAATTCCGGCGGCAATGATCGAGCAGGTACTCGACCTCAGGGAAAAGGGGGTTGACACGTATTCGCGAGGCCAATGCCGCGCTGTGGAGCGGTAATCCCTATCCCTTCCACTATCTGCCACACCTCCTCGGCGAGCCACAAGCGCTGCCCGAACGGCATAGCCAGTACTGGGTCCTGCTGCTGCGCAGCGGCACCCGCCGCGTAGCGCTACAAGTCGACGAAGTACTGGGCAATCAGGAAGTGGTGGTCAAGAATATCGGACCACAGCTGGCGCGGGTCATCGGCGTGTCGGGAGCGACGGTGCTTGGCAATGGCCAGGTGCTACTGATCCTGAATCCGGTTGCGCTGGCCAGTCGCCCGCGTACGGCGATCCCCGTTTCGCCGCTACCGACGCTACGCCATGCGGCGAGTACCGGCAGTGTCGCCGCCACCCTGCCGACGGTGATGATCGTCGACGACTCGCTGACCGTGCGCAAGATCAGCAGCCGCCTGCTGGCCCGTGAAGGCTACCAGGTGATGACCGCCAAGGATGGCGTCGATGCCCTCGAACAACTGGTGGCGATCGTCCCCGATGTGCTGCTGGTGGACATCGAAATGCCACGCATGGACGGCTTCGAGTTGACGCGCAACGTGCGTGCCGACGAGCGCTTGCGGGGCGTCCCGATTGTCATGATCACCTCGCGGACGGCCGAAAAAGCACCCGTCACTACGCCTTCGAACTGGGCGTCAATCACTACCTGGGCAAGCCTTATCAGGAAGAGGAGCTGCTGCGCCTGGTGGCCGCACACGTCAGGGAGCAGCGAGGCCCTTGACGACCGCGTAGCGCTGCAGGGTCAACTGCCTGGCCTGCTGATGGTCTACCAGCGGTGCCGGCGTATCGCGTCCGACACGCACTCCGCAAGCAACCTGCTCAGACAGGCTCATCCGCCATGGCGCGTGGATGAAGCGGTCGGGGACGGCAGCCAGTTCCGGCAGGTAGCGGCGAATGAACTTGCCGGCGGGGTCAAAGCGCTCCGACTGCAGCACTGGATTGAAGATCCGGAAATAGGTTGTGCATCGCAGCCACTCGAGGCCGCCCATTGCCAGCCGCCGTTGTTGGCGGCGAGATCGAAATCATTCAGCTGGGCGGCAAAAATAAGCCTCACCGCGCCGCCAGTCGACACCCAAATCCTTGCTCAGAAATGAAGCGGTCAGCATGCGCAGGCGATTGTGCATGTAGCCCGTGCCATTGAGCTGGCGCATCGCGGCATCGACTAGCGGATAGCCGGTACGGCCGGCGCACCAGGCGGCGAAGGCCTGCTCGGCAGGCGGCCCTTGCTCCAGGTGATGGCCTCGTAGGCCGGTTTGAATGCACGCTCGGCAAACCTGCGGGAAGCGATCGAGAATCATTGAAGTAGAAGTCGCGCCAGACAAGCTCCGAAAGCCAGGTCGCAGCGCCCTCATGGCCGGGCCGCAAGGCGCCCGCGGCAATCGCTTCGGCGACCAGCTCGCGAATCGAGAGGGTCCCGAAACGCAGGTGGACCGAGAGGTAGGACACCCCTTTCACAGCCGGAAAGTCGCGCTGCTGCCGGTAGCCAGAAATTCGCCCGAGAAAATCGGCCAGCAATTGCCGCGCGCCCGACATCCCCGAACAAAGCCCAAGGCGCGCAGGTCGGTGGCGGCAAAACCGAGTTCCGCCAACGCAGGCAGCCGCTGCACATTGGACGGCCTGACCAAGGTCGCACCCCGCCCTCGCAGGGGCCTGCACGTCGTCCTAGGTTCAGCGCTCAGCAGGCTTTGGTAGGGGTAAACACGTAAACGGTCGCCAGCCTGGGCGTAGACTTCGTCGCGTCAAAGCACCGTCTGGTCCTTGAAAGACTCGAAGGCCGATACCAACGGCGTTCAAGGCAGCGCTTACCGCGGCATCGCGGCGTTGTTGCGGCTCGTAATCACGATTGGCAAAAACCGCGGCGACGCCGAGCTCGCCAAGACAGCCGGGGCCCTGGGGAATTACTCCTCAACAGACCCAGCCCAGCATGGAGTTACAGCAAGCCGCAGCGAGCCGGCGCAGAGCGGCGTCGAGCCTCAAGCAAGATTCACGAATAAACGACGCGTCGGTCGGTGCGCTTTGACCAAGGGAAGGGAATCGAGAATTTCGCGACGAAGAGAAACGCGGCACTGGACGCGCCTTCCCTGACCGAGGGCTTCGCCAAGCGCAACGTGATCAATGTTCCGCAGCTCGCGCCGGAACAAGACCAGAATGGAATCGAGCATGGATACCTTGTGTCCGCCGCCGCCGCCCGAGATTCAAAAAGACATGAAAAGCATCAACTCACCGACAATTTTCTCACTTGCCATGCCGGCCATGGCAGTAGAAGTATTTGCCAGGACCTTGTTCACATTGCCGAAACAATGCGCGTGGAGCGCTGGGTGTTGTGATCGTAAATCGGACCGATGACATGAGTTGGGAAACGCGTTCGAAAATCGACGTCCCGTATGGCGAGCGAAGGCTTGCCAGATGCCGGTCTTTTAGGGTGGCCGGTACAGGACCCGATCGGGGCTTCGTCCTGCACCCGACCGCTCGCAAGGGCAATCGACGCTTGGGTGATCAACGAGCAGGTCGGCATCACCAGTTCGCGCGCAACATACTGCAACCCCGGTCGCCACGAGAAAGCAACGCAGGAATGTGATGGTCCCCCTGGCTACTCCGGCGGGTCGACCGGCCAAGCTCGAACACGATATCGGCCCAGAACGGCCTGGCATGACCGTCGCTGCCGAGTGACGATTTAGTTCGACTTGCCTACGAGGAACGCCTTGCTCGGCACTGGACTGTTGTGGGGT
>NZ_CAJQUC010000014.1:0-300464 GCF_907163155.1 Candidatus Accumulibacter sp. ACC012 | reverse complement strand
TGCCTTCAGGCTGTCAGAGGGTGGATGTTTATACGATGGGCGTGGCCCCGGAGCTTTCCTTCGAAAAGACCGACTAGACGAAACATATAGGTTGCTAGGAGTACTCAACTCGAATGCTGTATATGAGGTCTTGCAGGTAATAAATCCAACGCTGTCCGTCAACATTGGAGACATAGAGAACGTTCCAATATGCAATCTAAACGCCCATGAAGAGCCCGCTACGGACCGAATAAAGGCATGCGTTTCCTGCGCTAAGGATGACTGGGACGCGTACGAACGCTCCTGGGACTTCCAATCCCTCCCCATCCTTACAGCCTCCGCCGAGCCCACGCCCACCCTCGAATCCAGCTACACCGCCTGGATCACCCAGAACCGCGACACGATCGCCGAGATGAAGCGTCTCGAAGAGGAGAACAACCGCCTCTTCATCGACGCCTACGGCCTGGCCGACGAGCTCACCCCCGACGTCCCCTTGTCGCAGATCACCCTCACGGTGAATCCCGCCTACCGCTACGGCGGCAAGCTCACCGAAGAGGAGCAGTGGATTCGCTTCCGCCAGGACACCATGGAGGAGCTGGTCTCCTACGCCATCGGCTGCATGATGGGTCGCTACAGCCTGGACGAACCCGGCTTGATCTACGCCCACGCCGGCAACGTCGGCTTCGACGCCACGCGCTACAAGATCTTCCCCGCCGACGCCGACGGCATCGTGCCGGTTACCGACGAGCTCTGGTTCGAGGACGACGCCGCCAACCGTGTGAGTGAGTTCCTGCGCGCCACCTGGGGCGCCGAGAAGCTGGACCAGAACATGGCCTTCCTCGCCGACAATCTGGGCGCGAAAGCCAGCGAAGCGCCCGGCGAGGTCATCCGCCGCTACCTTGCCGGCAAGTTCTTCAAGGATCACTGCTCCACCTACAAGAAGCGCCCGATCTACTGGCTCTTCTCCAGCGGCAAACAGGGTGGCTTCCAGGCCCTGGTCTACCTGCACCGCTACCACGAAGGCACGCTCGCTCGCATGCGCGCCGAATACGTCGTGCCGCTCACCGGCAAGATGCAGTCGCGTATCGAAATGCTCGAAAAGGACCGCGACGCAGCCAGATCAACCGCCGCCCGCAACAAGATTGCCAAGCAGATCGAGTCGCTGAAAAAGAAACACGTCGAACTCCTCGCCTACGACGAAAAACTCCGCCACTACGCCGACATGCGCATCACGCTCGACCTGGATGACGGCGTGAAGGTGAACTACGGAAAGTTCGGCGATCTGTTGGCGGAGGTGAAGGCGGTGACGGGAGGTGCGAACGATGAGTGAACCCGCCATGCCCTCCTTGACTCTCCCGCCCGCTGTGCTGGCTGACTACCAGGACTGGCTCAAGACCATCAAGCAGAGAATCCATGCGACACGAATGAAAGTCGCGTTGGCCGCCAATGGGGAGTTGATTTCGCTCTACTACGAAATAGGGGCACAAATTGTTGATCGGGAATCCCATGCCCAATGGGGAAGCGGATTCATCGACGCATTCAGTCACGACTTGAGGCAAGCCTTCCCGGAGATCGGCGGCTTTTCATCCAAGAATCTGCGCTATTGCCGAGCTTTCTTTCGCTTCTACTGCGATCCTGCAATTTGGCAACAGGCTGTTGCCAAATTACGCGATAAGCCTTGGCCAGGGTCTGAACCCCAGCTTTCCGCGTTGCTGATGGAAATCCCCTGGGGCCACAACATCCTGATTTTTACCAAGTGCAGCAGTCTGGCCGAAGCCGGTTTTTATATCAGCCAGACCCTTGAGCAAGGCTGGAGCCGTGATGTGCTGGCACTGCAACTCAAGTCAAATCTCTATGCCAGAACCGGCAAGGCGGTGACCAACTTCTCCCGCACCTTGCCACTGCCACAGTCCGACCTCGCCCAGCAAACCCTCAAAGACCCTTACACCTTTGACTTCATGGCGATGACGGTGCCGTACAACGAGCGGGATGTCGAGCGGCAACTCACCCAGCACATCACCCAATTCCTGTTGGAGTTGGGCAAGGGTTTTGCCTTCATCGGCCGCCAGTACCACCTGGAAATCGCCGCAGACGATTATTACATTGACCTGTTGTTCTATCACGTCACGCTGAAGTGTTACGTGGTAGTCGAGCTCAAGAACCGCAAATTCATCCCCGAGTACGCAGGCAAGCTCAATTTCTACCTGTCGGCGGTAGACAGCCTTCTCAAACGCGAGGACGACCAGCCCACCATTGGCCTGCTGCTGTGCCGAGACAAAAACAACATCGAGGTGGAGTTTGCCCTGCGTGACATGAATAAACCCATGGGCGTCAGCGAATATACCCTGGTGGAAACCTTGCCTGACAATCTGAAGGGCGCAATGCCGACGGTGGAGGAAATCGAGAGCGATTTTCAGAAGTTGCAGCAGCAAGAGGAGGAAGGCGAAAATAGTAAAGGTGACCGTCGATGATCAAGATTTCAAAACAGGCAGATAGCCTGCTTTCGACCTATGTGCCCGACGGGTTCAACAACGGGCGCTGGATTGATGAAAAGCTCGGACAGGAATTCTGGAAAACGAAACGAGCTTGCCTCTGCTTTGTGCAAGTGACGCTTGCACAAATAGTGCAACAGGCTGTTGCACAAGTTTCCAACCAGCCTGATCGAGAGCCAGCATGAGCGAGCAACGCATCACCGACGCGCTCGCCGCCGCGTTCGCCAGCCATTCGATTGTCTTCTGGCACGATGCCGACGGCGAGTTCTCTTTTTCGGTCAAGAATCTCTTGCCTGACGCGGTCGAACTGCTCTATCTCGACGATCTGCCGGCCCTGGCCATCAAGCTCCAACTCGAGCGCGCAGCGCCGCAGGCCAGCTTCCTCCTCTACAGCGCCAAACCGGTTCCCGACCCTGCCAACGACTGGCTGCTGGACATCCGGCTGCGCAGCAAGAGCTTCCACGCCGACAACGCGTCGATCCTGCTGGAGGATCTCGGCCTGAACTCGCAACAACTGCGAGCGCACCTGAAAGAGCGCGCCAAATTCCTCAAATCCAGGGACCGCGTCGATCGCCTCAAGAGCTGGGTCGCCCCCAACGATGGCGCCGGGGATCTGGACCGCAAGATGATCGCGGTATTGGCGAAAGCCGAGCAAGCGGACCTTCCTGCCATCCTCCTCCGTCTTTTTTCTGCCCTGGTGCAGGAAGGCATCGCCAATCTCGATGGCGAACCGAAAGCGTGCTCCGACATTGTCGCCAACGACCTGATGGATTCGTTCTGGGTCCTGGTTGAGCAGGAGATGGGCTATCGCGATGGCGCGCCGACGCTGCGGGATTTCCTGTTCCGGATCCTGGTGACGGATTTTTCGCGGACCGTCAGCGGTGCCTGTCCGGCGCAGTTGTCGCATTTCATCATCAGTGACAAGGCACGCGCGGCGAATGCCTCGGTCTTTGTTGCCGGATGGCGCTCGCACATGCAGCACTTCGCCAGTTACGATGCCTTGTCGGGCAGCGTGGCTCGCGAACTGGGGCTGAGCAACATGATTGCCGGGCTATCCGCTGAGTCATTGGCGGAAACGATGACTTTCGAGGAAGTCGAGCGGCGCATCATCCAGGACCTCAAGGGCCGCATCATCGCTGGCGCCGGCGCCGACATGTATACCTTGCGCGGACTGATCGCCCGGCGTCGTGACGGCCATTGGGCCAACAAGCTGTTGGCCCATTCCAGCGCCACGACACGCGCCCTGGCGTCCTGTTACGACGCGCTGGAAGCAGCGGCTTCTTTCTTCGAGTTGAAAGAGAAATTCAGCGCTGGCTTCGGTTTCGCCACCGCCGAGGCCGGATTGGCCGCGTACCAGTCCGAGTTGTTCCGCTTCGATCAGCTCTATCGCCAGATCAACCATGCCGCCGATGGCGTCGAGCCGATGGGCTGGGCCTTGCTGCACGAGCTTCGTGAGCGCATCGAGAGCGCCTATTCGGGCTGGTTCGTGCCGCAGCTGGGGTCCGCCTGGAGCAAGGTGCTGGAGGGTGACGATGGTCTGTTGGCGAGCTGGAAGATCGCTGCCTGGGTCAATCAGCCGGACTTCTTCGCAACACAAGTCATGGCGCATCTGCATGCGGGAATCCGCCGGGTCTTTGTCGTCATCTCCGATGCATTCCGCTACGAGGCGGCGGAAGAACTGGTTCGCGACATCAATGGCAAGAGCCGCTTCAAAGCGGCCCTGTCGCCCATGCTCGGGGTACTGCCCAGCTACACCGCGCTCGGCATGGCCTCGCTGTTGCCGCACCATACGCTGGCCTACAAGCTGAACAGCAATCTCGACGTGATGGCCGACGATGCCGCGGTTTCCACGCTTGAGCAGCGTAGCGCACATCTGGGCAAGTATCAGGGCCTTGCCGTCAAAGCCGATGAACTGCTGTCCATGGGCAAGGACAAGGGCCGGGAGTTCGTGCGCGACCGCCGGGTGATCTACGTCTATCACGACCGGATCGACATGCTGGGGGACAAGCAGGGTTCGGAGGGGCAGACCTTCGACGCCGTTGCCCAGACGCTGGCGGAACTGAATCAACTCGCGAGTTTTATCGTCAACAGCCTCAATGGATCGCTGGTACTGATAACGGCCGATCACGGCTTTCTCTACCAGGAGTCGGCGCTCGACGGGGCGGATAGGTCCACACTCAGTGACAAGCCGCCAGGAACGCTACGGGCGAAGAAGCGCTATCTGCTGGGGCAGGGGATCGGCGAAAGCAGCCAGGCGTGGTGTGGCAACACCGCCGTCACGGCGGGGACGACGGCGGGCGCAGGCAGCATGGATTTCTGGGTGCCCAAAGGCGCGGCCCGCTTTCATTTTTCCGGCGGCGCCCGTTTCGTTCATGGCAGCGCCATGCCGCAGGAGATCGTCATCCCGGTGATCACCCTGCGCGAGAGTGAAAACCAGTCGGCCAAGACGCGTGTGGTGGAATTCAGCTTGCTGGGCTCGTCGAACAAGGTGGTCACCAACAAGCAGCGCTTCGAATTCATCCAGACCGAACCGGTCTCGGAACGCGTCTTGGCAAGATCGGTGCTGGTCTCCCTGCGTGACGGGGAGAGCATGGTCAGCGACGAACAGTCGCTGACCTTCGACAGCCGCTCCGGGCTGATGGACGAGCGCAAGCGCTCGGTGATCCTGACCATCAGGTCCGGTCAATACGACAAGCGCAAAGACCATTTCCTGATCGCCCGTGACTCCCAGACCAAGGTCGAAGTGATCCGGATTCCGGTCAGGGTGGATCTGGCCTTCGCCAACGACTTCTGAAACCGATGATGACTGAAGAGCGCCCCGAGAACGCCACCACTCTCGATGCCCTGCTGAACCGGCATTTCGCTGGCAAAGTGGTGCGCAAGGATCTGACCAAGCTCATCAAGGAAGGGTTTGTGTCGTTTCGCGTGGAACAGGCCGCTGGCCACCGCTGGCAGTTTAGCTCCACCCCTCAGCTCAAGCCACGCCGGCATTTTGTACTGGCCAAAGCTCAGCGCATGCTGCTCGTGGCTCGGCTAAACAGGCGGCATTGCGCCCGTCCGCACTGGGCGACACAAGCTTCGTAGCGCAGCGGTCTGCTTCCGCCCAAGGCTCAACTCAGTCCATTGGTTTCCAGCCCGGGTGCTTGAAATAGCGGCCGTACTGATTCACGGCGCCGACCGTCTGCACTACGCCAGCCGCAGGCGTGGCCTTCGACTTGCCCTGCATGGCGTCGGCACCGGCGCTGAGTTCGGCGACGATGAGGTGCAGGTTTTCGTCCGCAGCGGGTTCGAGCTTGCACTCGCTGACGATGTTGGCGACGTGCGCTTCAACCAGGGTAGCGAGTGCCTTGTAGTCCTCTGGCGTCAGCGTCCCCTTGTGGATAGCCGTCGCTTTCGCGGCAAGTGCCGCCCGGATTTCGCTCATGTTCCTGCGCAGTGGTTCGTCGCTTGCCCATTGCTTGCCGTGGTCGAGCATCAGCTTGGTCGGCTCGCCGGCGGCGTGCTGGTGTGAGTCGACCGCAAACGCGGGGACGCCGATGCCAAAGGTAGCGATGAGGGCGGCGGTGAGCAGGGGGCGTTGGATAGTCATGGGATTTTCCTCAGTGTTGGACGACGATGATTTCCGGGTCGTCCGCATGCTCGACGAGGAGCATGCGGACCCGGTCTTGCCAAAGTGACTGGAACAAGGCTGCCTGGGCATCGCTGGCGGTCCGAGCGATGCAGAGCGGCAACAGCGAAGCGATGCGGCGATCGCCCGGCACGCGCTCCAGCCGGGCGGAGACGAGGGTCGGGCACGAATGCCCGGCGAGCTTGACTGCGTCGCCGTAGCCGTACTCGATGACGCCTTCCTCGGCGGCTCCGAGGAATCGGGCCAGCGGATCACGAACGGTAATCCGCGGGGCAGATTGAAAAAGGTCGGGAAACTTCACGGTCGCGTTCTCCTCGGGACTTAAGCGCTTGCCAAACGGACACGGCTTGAATACGATAGTAAGTAGTTACTAACAAGACTTCAAGTACACGCCCGCTATGGATACTCCAACCACACTCCAGACGACACCCCGTCAGCGTCTGAACAGCGATGAACGGCAGCGCGAGATCGTCGCTGCGGTCTTGGTTCTGGCCCGCGAGCGCGGTCCGGAGGCGATCACGGCGCAGGCCATCGCCGATCGCATCGGCGTCACCCAGGGCGCGATCTTCCGCCACTTTCCGGACAAGGCAGCAATCTGGATGGCGGTCTTTGCCTGGGTACGTGAATCGCTGGCTACGGCGCTGGCGACGGCGATAGCGAAGCCAAAGTCGCCGCTGGCAAAAATAGAGGCCGCATTTTTCGCGCACGTGGCCTTCATTGCGGCCAACCCCGGCGTTCCCCGCATACTCTTTCACGAGCTGCAATACCCGGGGGATTCGCCCGTCCGCGCTGAGGTCCGGACGATGATTTCTGGTTACCGGGAGCGCCTGGCGTCCTTGTTCGCCGCGGCCAGGAGTGCTGGCGAGCTTCCCGCCGATCTCGAGCCCGGCCTGGCACCGGTACTGTTCATTGGTGCCATCCAGGGCCTGGTGATCGAGTCGGCCATTGCCGGCAGCGAAGCGGGAATGATGGCGCGTGCGCGGCAGATGTTTCCCTTGCTGCTCGACGGCTATCGCGGGCGGGGCGAACGATGAACGTGCGCGTGCCGCGCAAGGGGGTACTCGGCGCGGTCGTCGTGGCAGTCGTTCTTCTGCTCGGCTGGCTGGCGACCAGCCAGGGACCGCTGGCGCCGACCAAAGTGACGCTGGCCAGGGTGGAGCAGGGGCCGCTGGTAGCCAGTACCTTCGGTATCGGAACGGTCGAGGCGCGCCGCAGCTACGCGTTGGGGCCGACGATGGCCAGCCGCGTGGCGCGCGTGCTGGTTGAGCAGGGCGATGTGGTCAAGGCTGGTCAACTGCTCGCCGAACTCGATCCGGTCGACCTCGACGATCGTGTCGCCAGCGGCCGACTCGCCGCACAACGTGCAGCGAGCGCGGTGCGCACTGCGCAAGCCCAGCTCTCCGAAGCGCAGAGCCGCGCGCAGCTTGCCCTTGCCAGTGCGCGTCGTTCCGCCGAACTGCGCGCGCGCGGTTTCGTCAGCCAGGAGGCGACCGACGCCAAGCGACAGGAAGCCAATGCCGCGACGGCGGCGGTCGACGCCAGTAGCTCCCAGCTGGCGGCGGCGCGGCGCGATCACCAACGCGCGCTGGCCGATGTCGCCGGTGTCGGCAAGCTGCGTGCGCAGGCGCGCCTGACGAGTCCCGCCGATGGCGTGGTCAGCGCGCGGCTGGTCGAACCGGGATCGACGGTCGTTGCGGGACAGGCCGTGCTGCAGCTCATCGATCCGGCCAGCCTGTGGATCAAGGCGCGCATCGACCAGGGGCAGGCGGGTGGCGTGCGCGTCGGGCAGGCCGCCGAGATCGTTCTGCGCGCGGAGGCCGGGCGTGTCTACCGGGGCGAAGTCCAGCGCGTCGATTGGCAGAGTGACGCGGTGACCGAGGAGCGGATCGTCAATGTCGGCTTCACGGCGCGTCCCGATACGCTCTCGATCGGTGACCTGGTCGAGGTGACGATTGCCACCGTCGAACTGGTCGACGCGCAGTGGCTGCCCGCAGCGGCGGTAAAACGCATCGATCAGCAGGACGGCGTCTGGCAGATCCGGGACGGGCACGTCGTCTTCCACCCGGTAGAGGTGGGCATCACCACCCTGGATGGTCGCAGTCAGATCCTGGAAGGCCTGGCCAGCGGCGACGAAGTGGTCGTGCACAGCGAGCAGGCATTGCGGCCCGACGCGAAAGTCAAGGTCGTCGCCGCCATCGTCGACAGCGCAGAAAGCGTTGCTAGCGTAAGTTCAGGACGATGATCAATCTGGCCGGCCGCGACATCCTCAATGGCTGGGGCAAGTTCCTGTTCACCGGCATCGGGCTCGGCTTGCTGATCGGGGTGACCTTGTCGATGGCGGGAATCTATCGCGGACTGGTTGACGATGGCCGCGTGCTGCTGAGCAACGGCGGTGCCGACCTGTGGGTCGTGCAACGCGATACGCTCGGCCCCTACGCCGAACCCTCGAATGTTCGCGACGACGCCTATCGCGCGCTGCTCGGCGTCAAGGGCGTGGTCGAGGCCGGCAACGTCACCTATCTGACGATGCAGATCGAAGACCAGGGCAAGGATGTACGGGTGATGCTTGTCGGCTTCCAGCCCGGGCACCCCGGCGAGCCCGGCTACCTCGTCGCCGGGCGTCCGATCACGCGCTCGCACTACGAGGCGATTGCCGATATCAAGACCGGCTTTCGCCTCGGGCAGCGCATCCGTATCCGGCGGCACGAGTACACGGTGGTCGGCTTGACCCGCCGCATGGTGTCGTCGGGCGGCGACCCGATGGTCTTCGTGCCGCTGCGCGATGCGCAGGAAGTACAGTTTCTCAAGGACAACGACGCCCTGGTCAATGAACGTGCACGCACGGCGGCCAATCCGGCGTTCAATCGCCCCGCAGTGCCGGGACTGCTGGAGGCCGTACAAGTCAGCCAGGCCAGCAGCCGGACGGTGAATGTGGTCATGCTGCGGCTCGCGCCGCACGCCGACGAAGCGCTCGTCGCCAGCGAGATCAGGCGCTGGAAGCACCTCGAAGCCTATACGCGTGCCGAGATGGATGAGATCCTCGTCGCCAAGTTGATCGCCACGTCGGCGAAGCAGATCTTCATGTTCCTGGTCATCCTGGCGATTGTCAGCGCGGCCATCGTCGCCTTCATCATCTACACGATGACTTTGAACAAGGTCCGCGAGATCGCCGTGCTCAAGCTGATCGGGGCGCGTAACCGGACGATCGCCACGATGATCCTGCAGCAGGCGCTCGGCCTGGGGGCGATCGGCTTCCTTGTTGGCAAGACGGCAGCCACGCTGTGGGCACCGATCTTCCCCAAGTACGTCCTGCTGCTCCCCGGGGATGCCGTGCGCGGTGCGCTGCTGGTGCTGGCGATTTGCGCGCTGGCGAGCGTCGTCGCCATCCGCGCCGCGCTACGCGTCGATCCGGCGACGGCGATCGGGGGATAGATGCCCGCGGCGATCGAAATCAGCGGCCTGACCAAGCGCTACGGCGTCGGCGATGCCGCGGTTGACGCGCTGAAGGGCGTGGACATGATCGTCCAGCCGGGCGAGGTCGTCGGGCTGATCGGCCCCAGTGGCTCGGGCAAGAGTACGCTGCTCAAGTGCCTGGGCGCGGTGATCGAGCCCAGCGCCGGGCGTATGGCGCTGGCCGGCGAGGCGATCTACGACAACGGCTGGCAGGTGGCCGATCTGCGCGCCTTGCGTCGCGATCGCATCGGCTTCGTTTTTCAGGCGCCCTATCTCATTCCTTTCCTCGACGTTACCGACAACGTGGCGCTGCTGCCGATGCTGGCCGGTGTGGCCAACGCCAGCGCGCGCGAGCGGGCGCGGGCGATGTTGACGGCGCTCGATGTCGGGCATCGCGCCCGGGCACCGGTGGCGCAACTCTCCGGCGGCGAGCAGCAGCGGGTGGCGATCGCTCGCGCGCTGGTCAACCAGCCGCCGATCATCCTCGCCGACGAGCCGACGGCGCCGCTGGACAGCGAGCGCGCCTTGGCTGTCGTCCGGATCCTGAACGAGATGGCACGGCGCTTCGCAACAGCGATCATCGTCGTCACCCACGACGAGAAGATCATCCCGACTTTCCGGCGGATTTATCACATCCGTGACGGGCGCACCTATGAGGAAGCAGGCGAGGGGCGGGCGGCTTGATCCGCGGCGGCTGAGCAAAGGAAACGTCCGGCGCTTGTCGGCAGCCGTGAATCGCGCTCGCGTGCCCGAGCTGATTGCCTAAACCTCGCCTAAGCCTTGTCGATTCCCCGGCGCTCGCGCATCGTCCGTCCGATGCGAGCCAGATCATCATCGCTCAACAAGCGCGCAGCCATCGGCAAGAGTTCCTTTTCCTCGCGCTCGATGTGGCGCGCATAGCGAACGGCCAGCGCTTCGACATCGTCGGCGACGAGTGGCACGCACTCTCCCGCCGCCAAACCTTCGAGGAGGTCGCGCAGGTGTCGCCAACTCGCTTCGAGTGCGCGGTGATCGGCTTTCAAGCCGTCGATCATTTCGCGCAGGCAGATGGCATCAGAACCGGCCATCGATTCGATCAAGGCCGGGAAGAGGTCGTCTTCCTCATCGGCATGATGGTCCATGGCGGCGGTGTCGAAGTAGTGCATTACCCTGGTCGCAGCTGTACGCGCTTCTTCGTCGACGCCGTGGGCAAGCAGGTAGGGAACCAGGCGTCGCAAGGTCGCGCATTGCGTTTCAATCCTGCCGTGGCAGGCGGAAAGCATCTCCAGAGGCGCCTCGGTGCCGACGGTCGGTGCGGCAAAGCCCGGAATGCGGGTAGTCACTCGGCTTGCTTCGCGCAACTCGCCGAAGACTGCGCGACGGCCTTGAGGTGGCGGGCGGTACAATCGCGGCCGATGGCCAGCGAACCGACGATCGTGCCGCTGCCGTCTCTCACCAGGCCGAAGCTGAGCTCCACGTAAAGCTTGCGCCCATCCTTGTGCATCGAGCGTGTCGTGAGTACCTGGTTCCGGTACTTCGTCTGGCCGCTGCTAACGGCTTTGTGAAAGCCGTCCCAATGCGCTTTTCGGAGCCGCTCCGGAATGATCACGTCCATGCTCTCGCCGAGGACTTCGGCCGCGGAATGGCCGAAGACGGTTTCAGCGCCGCGATTCCAGACGCGGATCGCGCCATTGCGATCGGCGAAAATGATCACATCCGGGGCCTGATCCACTAGCGCCCGATAGAGATCGGAATCTGTGTCCTCACACGCGGCAGTTGCCTGCATCCTGGCACTCCTTTTCACTTGGTCGAATGAGACAAGCGCTCGCCATCGTTGCTATTCGCGGCCGAGCGTCGTTAGGTCGGGGACCGTGAATGTTCCCTGCAAGGAGAGGAGTTCGCGGCGATGAAGGCCTGCCAGTTGCTCAACGCATTCGTTGCCTTTTTCGGTCAGTTGCACATCCACCTGCCGCCGGTCGCTGCTGCTGACGCTACGCTGTACCAGTCCGGCCGCCTCGCACCGTGAAATCAGTGACACGACCCCATGATGCTTCGCCTGCAGGCGTTCAGCGAGTTCGCCCACGTTCGCCGATTGCCGCCCGGGAAAGCCTTTGATCTGGAGCATCAACAGATACTGCAAGGGCGTGATTCCGTTCCGGTGCGTCAGCTCTTCGCTGAAGCGCAGATAACGACGCAGCTGGTAGCGGAAGTTGGCAAGTGTTTCGAAATCGGCCTTTGAAATATGGTCGTCGGGCATTTTTCTTGCGGGCGCTTAGCCATGATTTGTATCACGGCATGATATAGTTAGCTGGACGCAAGGGCAAGGTGTCTGGCCGCGGTGTTTCGCGAGCTTCTCCTGGCAGGCGTCATCCCGCGGCATCCCCAGGCAAAGGCGACTCAACCGAACCCGATGACTACTGACCCACATACACACGGCCTCTCGACGCTCTGCATTCACGCCGGCACGCATCTGGATCAGGCCACCGGTGGCGCGTGCAGCCCCATCTTCACTTCCACGGCCTACGCGTTCCCGAATCCGGCCAAGCAGAACATCTATCCGCGTTACTTCAACACGCCCAACCAGCAGGTCATCAACTGCAAGCTGGCAGCGCTAGAGAAGGGCGAGGCGGCGCTTGTCTTCGGCTCGGGCATGGCGGCCATTTCCACTTTGCTGCTCGCTCATCTCAAACCTGGCGAGCACGCAATTTTCCAGAACGATCTCTACGGCGGCAGCATGCGGCTGATCAGCAGCGAACTGCCGCGGCTCGGCGTGCAGCTTTCCTGGGGGGCGAACGTGGCGGAGTTCGCCGCCGCCTTGCGACCGGAAACACGCTTGATCTACGTCGAATCGCCGTCGAATCCGCTGCTTCATTGCATCGATCTGGCCGCACTGGCTGCGCTTGGCAAACGCCACGGCGTCTTGACGGTCATCGACAACACTTTCGCCACGCCGATCAACCAGAACCCGATTCCGCTGGGCATCGATGCGGTCATCCACAGCGCTACGAAATACCTCAACGGCCACAGCGACGTGAACGCGGGCGTGGTCGTTGCCTCCGCTGAAATTGTTAGCCGCGTCACCGAGAGTGCGGTCAACTTCGGCGGCATGCTTGATGCGCACGCCTGTTCTCAGCTGGAACGTGGTCTGAAGACGCTGGCCCTGCGCGTGCAACGGCACAATGAGAATGCCGCGACCCTGGCGCGCTTTCTTGCCTCGCATCCGGCGGTGTCCAAGGTCAATTATCCCGGCCTGCCCGAACATCCCGACCACGCCATCGCGGCGCGTCAAATGCGTGGCTTTGGCGGCATGCTGTCGTTCGAGCTGTGTCAGCCGGAACGGCTGGATGGCTTGCTGAGCCGGCTGCGTATCGTCATGCCGGCCTTGAGTCTCGGCGGCGTGGAGAGCCTGATTTGCGTTCCCAGCCGCAGTACGCATCGCACGATGACCCCCGCCGAGCGACAGCGTGCCGGCATCAGCGACGGTCTATTGCGCGTCTCTGCAGGCATTGAGGATGCGGAGGACCTGCTCGAAGACTTTTCCGAAGCACTCGCCGTGGAATGATCGTCGTCCTGGCCACCACGAGGGAATCTTGCTTATGAGCAGCACTCACAACACGCAGTCCGCCCCATTGATGATCGTCGGCGAGGTGGCGTCTGCAGGTCTTGCCCGCGGACGCGCTCTGCTGTGCGATTGCGCCCGAACGCAGACAGCCGTTCCGCTCCGGCAGGTGAGCGAGGCGGAGGTGCAAGCTGAGGTCGAGCGTTTCGATGCCGCGGTGGTCGCTGCCGAGGGGAAACTGCTGGAAGTTCAGGAGAACGTCCGGCGGACTTTGGGGAAGGACGAGGCGGAGATTTTTGAAGCGCAAATCCTCCTCCTGCGCGACGTGCAATTGCGCGATGCGGTGTGTGCGCTTTGCCTCGAAAAGCGGATGAATGTGGAGGCTGCGGTCGAAGAAGCGATCAAGCAGTTGATGGAATTGTTCGGCCACCTCGAAGATCCCTACTTCCGCGAGCGTGCCGCCGATCTGTACGACGTCGGCAGACGCCTCCTCGATCACCTGGCGGAAGACGGGCTGCCGGATGTTCCTGCTGTTCACGAGGGATGCGTGATCGTCACCAGCGAAATTCTCGCCTCCGTCGTTGCTCGCCTGGAAGGCCAGGGCGTGCGTGGCTTGATTGTCGAAAAAGGTGGCCTTACAGCGCACGCCACCATCCTTGCCCGCTCGCTCGGTATCCCCACGCTCGTCCAGGTGCCGGAGGCGACCGGGAAAATTCGTGCGGGCGATCTGGTGATCGTCGATGCTCTGGCCGGACGCGCCTTCATCAATCCGCAGGCCGAAATCCTGCGTAAGTACGATCAACTGGACAGCAACCTGCAAGTTCACCAGGGCGTCCTGAAGAGCTTGATCGGCCTGCCGACGGTCACTCGCGATGGCGTCGAAATCAAGCTCTGTGCCAACATCGGGCAGACTGCCGACGCGCTGGCGGCGGCGAACGTCAAGGCTGATGGGGTCGGACTGTATCGCACCGAGTTCGTCTTCCTGGTCCAGGATCATTTCCCCTCGGAAGACGAGCAGTACCAGTTCTACCGCGCCACGGCGGAGCACCTGCAACCGGCGCAAACGGTGATCCGCGTTCTCGATGTCGGCAGTGACAAACCGCTCAGCTACTTTCCGCTGCCCCGCGAAGCCAATCCGGCCATGGGCTTTCGGGGCATCAGGCTGCTGCTCGCGCATCCCAAGCTGCTGCACACGCAACTGCGGGCCATCCTTCGGCTGAGCGCGACGCATCCGGTCGCCATTCTTCTGCCGATGATCGACGGCATCGACGACTTGCGCGCGGCGAAAGCGGCGATCGACCATGCGAAGGAGGAACTCACCGCAGCCGGCCAGTCGTTCGATCCACTGATCCCGGTCGGGGCGATGATCGAGACGCCTTCAGCGGTGATTCTCATCGAGCACCTGGCCGACGAGGTCGACTTCTTCAGTGTCGGCAGCAACGACCTCGTCCAGTTTCTGCTGGCTGCGGACCGGATACGTGGCGAGATGGTGTCCACCTATGACCCCTTGCATCCGGCGGTCATCCAGGTGCTCGCCAAGCTGGTGACGGTGGCCAGGAGCAAAGGAACACCAATCTCTTTGTGCGGGGAAATTGCCAGTGACCCCACCTACACCAACCTCTTGATCGGCCTCGGATTTCGAAGTTTCAGTGTCAGCCCAGGACGGTTGCTGGACATCAAGCACGCCATTCGCGCGACCGACCTAAAACAGGCTGAAAAGCTCGCCGAGCAGGTTCTGTCGGTGCACTCGACGCGCGCCATCCGGGCGCAGGTGCAGGACGACTGGAACCGGCGTCGCCCGGTTGCTTCGCCCGAGTTCAACAGCCCAACAAGCCCCGTCGGCACGTCGCTCGCGGTGAGACACAACCTTGCTCGTCAGCGCTTCGAGGCGCAGGCAGGGGAAAGCGCCTCGGCGTTTCTGAGCTACCGCGTCGAAGGCGAGCGCGTCATTCTGGAGCACACCTTCGTACCGGACGCGCTTCGCGGCCAGGGAATCGCCGCGGATCTGGTTCGTGTCGCGCTGGATGAGGCGCGGCAACGGCACTGGAAGATCGTCCCGCGCTGTTCCTATGTAGCCAGCTTCATTGAGTGCCACCCGGAATTCGCCGACCTGGTCGATCGCCGGGAAGTAGACCTGAACTGACGCACTTGCTTCGGTCGGGGGTGTTTTGACGCCGGCTCCATGGAGTCGTTGCGGCAGCATTTACGAAGGCTGTTTTTCCCGAAAATGGCGGCCCACAAAGAACGGAGGATTGTGTGAACGAGATCATTTCGAAACTGCTCGTGGAGCATCGAAACCTGGGGAAACTGGTCGGACTACTGGATCGCCTTCCTGTTGATATGACGGATCCGAAACTCGACGAAATCACGCTGCTGGTTGACGTCTTCGCTTACCTGACCTGCTTTCCAGATGTCCGTCATCACCCGGTCGAAGACCGGATTGTCGCCAGTCTCCTCGCGCAAAATGCGCTGTCTGCCGATATCGCTGACGAGATCGAAAGGCAGCATTGTGCACTGGCCAGGCAGGGCACAGACTTGATGCGTGACCTCGAGTCGGCTGCGCGCGAGGAAACCACTTCGTGGCACGCCGCTGTGGTCAGCGCCCGGCTATACGCTGAACGCCTTCGCCACAACATGGCAGTCGAAGAGCTCGCCGTTTTTCCCGTGGCTGAACAGCGTCTTGGCGACGCGGATTGGCATGCTATTGCCGCTTTATTGACACCTGAGCCGGCAGATCCGCTCTTTGTGTCGCTGACCGAGAAGCGCTTCGTCGACCTGCGCCGAGTGATCGCCACAGAAGCCGATTGTGATTGCTTCGACGATCCGGAAGTAGGGCGGTGATGGTGAGGAATATCGCGGAGCATCGCCCTCGCTTCGCGGTTCTTGGTGAGCTTCCGCTTACGACGTCAAGCCAGACCTGGCTTGATCTACAGAAAACCGGACGACAGCGTGCTGCAACTCGTCCGTCTCGGTTCGCACAGCGAACCCGGTTTGTGAAAGGTCTGGCTCAATGGAACTCGAAAGCTTTCTTTTCTCCGCAATACTGCTGCTGAGCGCAGCAGCGGTCGGCGTGGCGCTGTTCAAGCATCTTGGGCTGGGATCGGTGCTCGGATTGCTCGTGGCGGGGATCGTGGTTGGCCCGCATTCTCCCGGCCCCTCTGTTACGACGCATGTCGATGAGGTGCGGCATTTCACCGAGTTGGGCGTCGTGCTGCTGCTGTTCGCGATCGGGCTCGAGATGCGTCCCGCGCGGCTGTGGGCATTACGCCGCGAGGTGTTTGGCCTGGGGTCGCTGCAGATTTTGCTCTCGGGCCTGTTGGTCGCGGGCTACATGCTTTTCTACCTGGATCGCTGGGAAACGGCGCTGCTCGCTGGCCTCACCATGGCCCTGTCGTCGACCGCCTTCGTCATCCAGTTGCTCAACGAACGGGGGGAACTGGCCAGCACCCACGGACAGGCGTCGTTTGCGGTGCTGTTGATGCAGGACCTGGCCATCGTACCCCTGTTGGCAGTTGTGCCAATCCTCTCCCAGACCGGGGTTCTGTCGATCGAGGTGCCGCTTTGGAAGCAAATCGGCCTGGTGATCGGCACTCTGACTCTGCTGTTCGGCTTCGGTCACTACGTGGTGCCCAGGGTCCTCGAGCAACTGTCTCGGCAGCGCAACCGCGAGGGGTTCATTCTGGTCGTGCTGCTGGCAGTGTTCGTCGCTGCCTGGGCGACCAATGAGGTTGGCCTGTCGATGGCACTGGGCGGCTTCGTCATGGGCATGCTGTTATCCGGATCACGCTATGCCTACCAGGTAAAGGCCTACATCGAGCCGTACAAGGGCATCCTGATGAGCGTCTTCTTCGTCGCCGTCGGCATGTCCATCGAACTGGAGGTCCTCGCCGCTGAACCCTGGGTTTTCATTCAGCAAGTGGCCATCATCCTGTTGATAAAACTGGCCGTAATGTTTGCTCTGGCGCTGGCGTTCCGATTCACTGTCGAATCGGCCATCCGCATGGCCGTGCTGCTCGGGCAGTCGGGGGAGTTCGGATTCGTGCTGTTCGGTGCGGCGCGTGGACTGGGCGTGATCGACGACCGTACTTTCGTGGTGTCGGTGGCGGTGATATCGATCAGTATGATGTTCACGCCGCTGATGGTGCGTGCGGGCGATGCCCTGGTGCGGCGCCTGACGAAGCCAAGCGTCGGGCCGACCGGCGCACCTGTCCTCGCGGCGGGGGACGCGGAGGGTGGTACGGTCATCATTGCCGGCTACGGTCGGGTAGGGCACACCGTCGCCATGATTCTGCGTGCCAGTGGTGTACCGATCCTGGTGTTCGACAAAGACCCTGCGCGGGTTGCCCAGGGTCGGGCCGATCACCTGCCGGTTCACTATGGCGACCTGGCCGATCCGGAACTGCTCGCCGCGGCACCGGTCGAGCACGCGGCGCTGGCGATAATCACCGTCGATCACATGCCAACAGCGATCGCGGCCTTGGCACACCTGCGCCACCAGTATCCGCAACTGCCGATCATTGCCCGGGCACACGACCTGGAGGCTACCGCGAAACTGGAAGAAGCCGGCGCTACTCGGGTGTTTCCCGAGGTGGTGGAGAGCAGTCTTCGCCTCGGGGCTGAGGCGCTGCAGATGCTCGGCGTCGCGGCCGAAAGCACCGAGGGTCTGTTGCAGGGCGTGCGTGGTACCGACTACGCGCTGGTGCGCGAACCCTCTGCGCGTGGCTCCGGCCCCGATACCGAGGAGACTGGAGAGAGAAGACAGCGCAGTAGCAGAGTGCGCCGCGGCAGCGCAGACTTCTGAACCGCCGACAGGGTTGTGAAGGCTGTGCGATGGGCAGCCAGGGCCGCCGAGCGACATTCTTCGTAGGAGGTACCTGTGACCCACTCACCTGATTCATCCGAGCGGGCGGAAAAGCACCTCCGCAGCTTGCGCCACGAACGTGGGGCCGTGTTGGCGCCCCCGACCTGCCGCTATGAGCGGCTCACATGCTGACAGTCCCCGGCGCTGCCGCGAGACTGTCGCTTCGTCAGGAGAGAATGGTCATGGCACTATCACACGCCAAGTCGGGCGATCTGGTGAACATCCAAGATGCCGCCGCCGAGTTCAGCAGCAATACTTCAGTCACGCTGGTGCGCGATGATCATATCGAGATCTTCCGCCTGGTCCTGGGTGCCGGCACCCACATGCAGGAGCACAGCGCTGCCGGTGCCATGACGGTGCAATGCCTGGGAGGCGAAGTGGATTTCAGTTGTCACGATAAAACCCAGACGCTGCGGCCGGGCGACCTTATCTATCTGAACGATGCGGCGCCGCATGCCCTGCATAGCAAACAGGGGACCATCCTTCTCATTACCCTGATGTTGCATCGCAAGTAACTGCTGTGGCATGGATGCGTGGGTAACAGCTTCGGCGGGTGTTGACCATCGGCGTGAGTTCGTACTGACACGGGCGAAGGCCTGCCAGCCACTGTTACGAGTCATCCACACTGGTTCATCATTGTTCTTGCACGGAAGCTCAAGATGCAATCGGCGTGCACAGCCGGGCTTACACCAGTGGGCGCTCTCCGGTAGAGTGCGCATCCTGTCCCTTGCCGTCGCCGCGGGGCAGGGCCTGACCGCCAGAGATGGCGATGCCAATGGGCGAAGCGAGAACCTGCCATGCACATCACCCAGCACACTGACTATGCACTGCGCGTACTGATCTACCTCGGGACCAACGAGGACCGCTGGGTGACCATCCAGGAAATCGCGGACCGCTTTGCCGTGTCGCGCAACCACTTGATGAAAGTTGTCAGTCGTTTGATCCGTGGCGGCTATGTTGATGGCTTGCGCGGCAAGGGCGGCGGTTTGCGGCTTGCCTGTCCAGCCACGACCATCGTTGTCGGCGATGTTCTGCGCCATATGGAGTCGGGCATGGACCTGGTCGAGTGCTTCGGCAAGAACTCTACCTGCATTCTGGATCCCGATTGCCAGCTGAAGCTTGCGCTTTCAGAGGCCCTCGCTGCGTTCCTCAAGGTGCTGGATGGCGTTACGCTTGCCGATCTGCTCGGCAAGAGCGAACGGGTGATCCTTCACGTCCTGCGCCCTGTGCTAGCCATTCCCAAGTAGCTCCTCCGCACTTGGCGACAATCGTCGCCAACTTCATTCGGTTCTGCCGTCACATAAGAAGCATTTTGTTTGCATCTTTTATAAGAGGTATTTAGAATGCCACTTAAAGAAGCTTGTCGCCGTTTCGTTCCCTTCCATTGGTTTTACCGATACCGTAAAGGAGCTTTATCATGCATAACACACGCAAGCTGTGGATCTGGCTAGCGCTGATCTGCGTGCTTTCCTTCGCCGCGCTGGGCTGGGTTGGCCGCGAGATTTTCGTGCACGCGCCGCCCATTCCGACGCAGGTGGTCAGCAGTGACGGCCAGGTTCTCTTTTCCGAAGAGCAGGTGCAGCAAGGCCAGCAATCCTGGCTCTCGGCCGGCGGCCAGCAACTGGGCTCGGTCTGGGGGCACGGCAGCTATCTCGCGCCGGACTGGTCAGCCGACTGGCTGCACCGCGAAGCGGTTGCGCTGCGGGCGATCTGGGCACAGCGTGATTTCGGCGCCGCCTACGAGCACCTTCAGCCCAGTCAGCAAGCACAGCTCGATGCACTGTTGAAGACCGAGCTCCGCCGCAATACCTACGACGCTGGCAGCGGTTCGATCAGCCTGAGTGCTGATCGAGCTGCCGCAGTCGCGCAGGTGGCAAAGCACTACGCCGACCTCTTTGGTGGCGAACCGGCGCTCGATGCATTGCGCGAGCAGTACGCGATGCCGGCCAATATTCTGCGCGACGCAACCGATCGGCAGGACCTGACGGCTTTCTTCTTCTGGAGCGCCTGGTCGGCTGTGACCGAACGCCCGGGCGAAAGCAACTTGAGCTACACCAGCAATTGGCCACACGAGCCGCTGGTCGGCAATACGCCGACGACCGGTACCGGCGTCTGGTCGATCGCCAGCGTCATTCTCATGCTCGGGGCGATCGCGGCGATGATCTTCTTCCACTCGACCAGCCACGAAGCAGGTGACCCAACCCCGCCAAAGGCTGACCCGCTCTTCAACTTCAAGGCAACGCCATCGATGCTGGCCACCCGCAAGTATTTCTATGTGGTCATCGCGTTGATCCTGGCGCAAGTCGGCATGGGCGTCATCACCGCACACTATGCGGTCGAGGGAACGAGCTTCTTCGGTATCCCGCTCGGCGAGATCCTGCCCTTTACCGTCAGTCGAACCATCCACACGCAGTTCGCCGTGCTGTGGATCGCCACCGCCTGGCTGGCCACAGGCCTCTACATCGCACCGGCGATTTCCGGCAGCGAACCGAAATACCAGCGCCTGGGTGTCAATGTTCTGTTCTATGCCTTACTGATCATCGTCGCCGGCTCGACGGTCACCGGTTGGCTGGGCACCTTGCAGAATATCGGTAACGACTACAGTTTCTGGATCGGCAACCAGGGGCTCGAGTACACCAGCATGGGCCGTGTCTGGCAGATCCTGTTGTTCGCTGGTCTGCTGATCTGGGTAACGCTGCTCGGCCGCGCCCTGATGCCGGCGCTGCGCACACCCTCCGAAAGCCGCGGGCTGATCGCCATGGTCTTCCTTGCTGCGCTGTGCATCGGTGGCTTTTACGCGACTTCGCTGGCCTGGGGCCAGAAAACACACTACGCGATGGTCGAATACTGGCGCTGGTGGCTGGTTCATCTGTGGGTCGAGGGCTTCTTCGAGGTCTTCGCCACGGCCGTCATTGCCCTGCTTTTCACCCGTCTCGGCCTGATCCGCGCGGCGACCGCCAACAGCGCGATCATCCTGGAAACCATTGTCTTCCTGTTCGGCGGCATTCTCGGCACACTGCACCATCTCTACTTCACCGGCACGCCGACTTCGGTTATCGCCATCGGCGCCATGTTCTCGGCACTGGAAGTGGTACCACTGGCCATGATCGGCGTCGAAGCATGGCGCAACTATCAGCGTTCGCAAGCAGCACCCTGGGTGCGGGCGTACAAGTGGCCGATTCTGTGCTTCATCGCCGTTGGCTTCTGGAACGTCGTCGGCGCCGGCCTCCTTGGCTTCACGCTCAATACGCCGATCGCCCTTTACTACATGCAGGGAATGAACATGACCGCAGCGCACGGTCATGCGGCTCTGTTTGGCGTCTATGGAATGCTCGGCATCGGCCTGCTGCTGTTCTGTCTGCGTGGTCTTTCGAACCACGGGGCGTGGTCCGACAAGTTGCTCGCCCTGACTTTCTGGTCGCTCAATATCGGTCTGGCGATGATGGTCTTCATGTCGCTCGTTCCGGCCGGTGTCTACCAGGCGTGGGCCAGCATCAGCGAGGGTGTATGGTTTGCACGTTCGCCGGCTTTCGTGCATTCGTCGTGGATGGAAACCTTCGTCTGGTTGCGCGTCCCGGGAGACATCGTTTTTGCTCTTGGTACGCTGTTCCTGGCCATCTTCGCTGGGCGCTTACTGATTGTGCAACGTAATCCGGCAGCCGTCGCCAGTGCCAACGCGTTTGCCGGCAAGACGATGTAGGACTGGATCAGGCGAGAGTTCCGGGGCAAGGGCCGGTGGCCCTTGCCCCGCACTTCCATCTGCCGTATATCAATCCGCACGGAGCGAGACCACCAGACCATGCCAAACGCCACGGCCAGCCCGAGAAAGCGCGTCATCGCGATAAAGCCCATCGTCGACCCGGACGCCAAGTCTATCCACGCTCGATCAACGGTTACTTTCAACGTTGGTGCTGGGCCTTCATCTGGTTGACCCAACTCGTCTTCTATGGCCTCTGCTGGTTGCCCTGGAATGGCCGGCAAGCGGTTCTGTTCGACCTCGATACGCGGCGCTTCTACCTGTTCGATCTCGTCCTCTGGCCGCCGGACGCGATCTATCTGGCGATCCTCCTCGCCCTCTCGGCGCTGGCACTGTTCCTGTTCTTCGCCGTCGCCGGGCGCTTGTGGTGCGGCTACACCTGTCCGCAAACGGTCTACACCGAGGTGTCTCTGTGGTTAGAAAAACTCGCAGAAGGTGAGCGACCGAAACGCATGAAGCTCGACGCTGCACCGTGGTCGGTGCACAAGTTGGCCGTCAAGACTGCAAAGCACACCCTCTGGATCGCGCTTGCCCTTTGGACTGGCCTGACTTTCGTCGGCTATTTCACGCCTATTCGCGACTTGACCCACGGCATCGTCGAGCGGTCGCTTGGCCCGTGGGAGCTATTCTGGGTTCTCTTCTACGGCGCTGCCATCTATGGCAACGCCGGTTTCATGCACGAGCACATGTGCAAGTACATTTGCCCGTACGCGCAATCACTCTACGCGATTCGCTACTGGCCGCTACTGTCACGGGCACGGCTAGACGGAAAACCCGGCTAGCCTGTTTTTTTCCTCGCTTGCCTTTGAAGGCGAGGGACAGGTCATTCCGCGCCTGGAACGGCTCGACCAGGAGACGGCGCTCGAACCGTCAGCAGAAATACACCTTCTGCATTGCCTGCGATCGGGTCATGCGTCTCGATCCCGGGAAGACATGTGGACAGACTGGCAGCCACCACTATTGCCAATCCGCGCAGCTGCACATCCATAGCCGCCCTTTCGCACGGCAGAATTGAGAATAGTTGACCATTGTCAACAACTATTCGGCGGTTGAGGCGTAAATCGACACCTCGGCTTGGCGTTTTGCCGGCCGCAGGACCAAACATGGAGGATTCAGGAAAATGACGACTCATCGCAGATTGCGTAGTACCGCCATATTGCTTGCCGCTTCTTTGCCATTGGCCTTGGGCAGCGCCTTTGCACAGGAGGATGCCAAGAAACCGATTTCACAGGTCGAACAGAGCTATCAGGCCGGCGACTCGTCGCCGGTCGGCGACACCGCGATGCACCACAACATCAACCCGAAAGCGCCTCCGATGACCAAGGAGGAATTCGAGAAGGCCAAGAATATCTATTTTCAGCGCTGCGCTGGCTGCCACGGCGTACTGCGCAAGGGCGCAACGGGCAAGCCGCTGACCACGGACAAAACGCTGGCTAGCGGCACTGAGTACCTGAAGGTCTTCATCACCTACGGCTCGCCCGGCGGGATGCCAAACTGGGGGACTTCCGGGGATCTGACCGAGGCCGAAGTGGACATGATGGCGCGCTACGTCCAGCAGGAACCGCCCGTGCCGCCTGAATGGGGAATGAAGGAGATGATGGCCTCGCTGAAGATCAGCGTGCCGCCCGAACAGCGCCCGACGAAGAAGATGAACAACCTGGACCTGGACAACCTCTTTTCGGTGACGCTGCGTGATGCCGGCAAGATCGCGCTGATCGACGGCAAGACCAAGAAGATCGTCAAGATCCTGCCGACCGGCTACGCCGTACACATTTCCCGGATGTCGAAGTCCGGGCGCTACCTGTACGTGATCGGTCGCGATGCCCGCATCAACCTGATCGACCTGTGGATGGCGGAGCCGACCAACGTCGCCGAGATCAAGGTAGGCCTCGAAGCGCGCTCGGTCGAAACCTCGAAGTACAAGGGCTACGAAGACAAGTACGCGATTGCCGGTACCTACTGGCCGCCGCAGTTCGTGATCATGGACGGTGATACGCTCAATCCGCTGAAGATCGTATCGACGCGCGGTTCGACGGTCGATACGCAGGAATACCATCCGGAACCGCGCGTGGCGTCGATCGTCGGTTCGCACTACAACCCCGAGTTCATCGTCAATGCCAAGGAAACCGGCAAGATCATGGCCGTTAACTACTCGGACCTCAAGAATCTGAAGATCACCATCATCGACGCCGCGCGATTCCTTCATGACGGGGGCTTCGACTCGACGGGCCGGTACTTCATGGTCGCCGCCAATGCGTCGAACAAGATCGCGGTGGTCGATACCAAGGAGGACAAGCTTGCCGCGCTGGTCGACGTCGGCAAGATCCCGCATCCTGGACGCGGCGCCAATTTCGTCCATCCGAAGTTTGGTCCGGTATGGGCGACCAGCGACCTGGGTGACGAGTTCATCAGCCTGATCGGCACCGACCCGATCAAGCACAAGGCACAGGCATGGAAGGTCGTGCAAACGCTTACGGGGCAGGGAAGCGGCTCACTGTTCATCAAGACGCATCCCAAATCGACCAATCTTTGGGTCGATACACCGCTCAATCCGGAAGCGAAGATCAGTCAGTCGGTTGCCGTCTTCGACATCAAGAACCTGGACAAGGGTTTTGAAATCCTGCCGATTGGTGATTGGGCCGACCTTGGCGACGATGGCGCCAGGCGCATCGTGCAGCCCGAGTACAACGTGGCCGGCGACGAGGTCTGGTTCTCGGTGTGGAGCGCCAAGGACAAGAATTCGGCGCTGGTCGTCGTTGACGACAAGACGCGCAAGCTGAAAGCAGTGATCAAGGATCCGGAGTTGATCACGCCGACCGGCAAGTTCAACGTCTTCAACACCCAGCACGACGTCTATTGAGCTATTGACGCAGGAGAATGCGGGGGCCGGTTGGCCCCCCGTTTTTCTTGCGTTTGGCAGGTCCCGATACCTGTCTTCCCGGTGAGGCTACCCCATGGGAACACAAGCGAGGGACGAAGCCGATGGAAGGAGAATTGCCATGAGAACCGATACTGATGTGCGTGCGCGTATCGACACCAAGACAAAGAAGCGCGCCGTCGTCGCGCTCAAAGCAATGGGCCTGTCCATTTCGGACGCTATTCGCCTGTTGATGGCGCACGTAGCGGATGAGCGCTGCTTACCGTTTGAGGTCAATCTGAAGAGCGTGAAGACAGGCAAACGGCAGCCTGTGGTCAGCGCTTCGACTACACAGCGCGCCGCAAGAGAATAGCTCGTAAAGCTTTCCGTTCCGCCGCACTCCAAACCCCTTCATTGGCGGCCGCTGGCCAAGTAACATGCCCTTGGCTAAAGCTCTCCGCGTCAAAGCGAAGAATTCACCAGGAAGTCACGCCGCTGGTGTGCTCAGCAGAAGGCCAGAAGCCGGGCGGCTGCCTATTCCCACTCGATCGTCGCCGGCGGCTTGCCCGAGATGTCGTAGACCACGCGGTTGATGCCGCGCACTTCGTTGATGATCCGGTTCGATACCTTGCCGAGCAGGCTGTGTGGCAGTTCGGCCCATTGCGCGGTCATGAAGTCCTGCGTTTCAACGGCGCGCAGGGCGACGACGTATTCGTAGGTGCGACCGTCGCCCATGACGCCGACCGACTTGACGGGCAGGAAGACGGCGAAGGCCTGACTGGTTTTCTCGTACCAGCCGGCGGCACGCAGTTCGTCGATGAAGATGGCGTCGGCGCGGCGCAGCAGGTCGGCAAATTCGGGCTTCACTTCGCCGAGGATGCGCACGCCGAGACCGGGGCCGGGGAAAGGGTGGCGATAGACCATGTCGTGGGCCAGACCGAGGGCGACGCCGAGTTCGCGGACTTCGTCCTTGAACAGCTCGCGCAGCGGTTCGAGCAGCTTCAGGTTGAGATCTTCGGGCAGGCCGCCGACATTGTGGTGGCTCTTGATGGTGTGGGCTTTCCTGGTCTTGGCGCCGGCGGACTCGATTACATCGGGGTAGATGGTTCCCTGCGCCAGCCATTTGGCGTTGGCCAGCTTGGCGGCCTCGACCTGGAAAACTTCGACAAACTCGCGGCCGATGATCTTGCGCTTCTGCTCGGGATCGGAGACTCCCTGCAGATGGCCCATGAACTGTGCACTGGCGTCGACATGCACCACCTTGACGCCGAGATTGCGGGCAAAGGTGTGCATAACCTGCTCGGCTTCATTGAGGCGCAGCAGGCCGTTATCGACGAAAACGCAGGTCAGCTGGTCGCCGATGGCGCGGTGGATCAGCGCTGCGGCCACTGACGAATCGACGCCGCCCGAAAGGCCGAGGATGACTTCCTCCTGGCCCACCTGGGCGCGAATCCGGTCGACCGCTTCGCCGACGTAATCAGGCATGTTCCAGTCGTGGCCGCAGGCGCAGATGTCGCGCACGAAGCGGCCGAGGATGTCCTTGCCCTTGAGGGTGTGCGTGACCTCGGGATGGAACTGTACGGCGTAGAACTTGCGCTCTTCGTCGGCCATGGCGGCGATCGGCGTCGATGGGTTGCTGCCGATCAGCTTGAAACCCGGGGGCAGGGTGGTGACCTTGTCGCCGTGGCTCATCCAGACGTCGAGCAGCCCGTGCCCTTCACCGTTGCGTCTATCCTCGATGCCCCTGAACAACTCCGAGTGGCCGCGGGCGCGCATTTCGGCATAGCCGAATTCGCGCTTGTTCGAGCTTTCGACGCTGCCGCCCAACTGCGCCGCCATCAGCTGCATGCCATAGCAGATGCCGAGCACCGGCACGCCGAGTTCGAACACCACCTGCGGGGCTTTGAAGTCCTCGACGTCGTAGACCGAATTGGGGCCGCCGGAGAGGATGATTCCCTGCGGCTGGAAGTCGCGGATGAAGTCCGCGGAGACGTCGTAGGGATGCAGCTCGCAGTAAACCTGCTGCTCGCGGACGCGGCGGGCAATCAGCTGCGCGACCTGCGAACCGAAGTCGAGGATCAGAATTCTTTGGTGGGACATGGCGACGCCTCAAATGAAGCGGGCGGCCCGTAGCCGCCCGTGAATCGTCAATCGATGCTCAATCGACGTGGTAGTTGGGAGCTTCCTTGGTGATCTGTACGTCATGGACGTGCGATTCGCGGACACCGGCCGAGGTGATCTGGACGAAGGTCGCCCGTGCGTGCATTTCGGCGATCGTCCGGCAGCCGAGGTAGCCCATCGACGAGCGCAGGCCGCCCATCAACTGATGAATCACCGCCAGCACGGAGCCCTTGTAGGGAACGCGGCCTTCGATGCCTTCGGGGACCAGTTTGTCGACGTTGGCCGTTTCTTCCTGGAAATAGCGGTCGGCAGCGCCGGCGGCCATGGCGCCGATCGAACCCATGCCGCGATAGGATTTGTACGAACGTCCCTGGAAGAGCTCGACCTCGCCGGGCGCTTCCTCGGTGCCGGCGAAGAGGCCGCCGAGCATGACCGCGTTGCCGCCGGCCGCGATTGCCTTCGAGATGTCGCCGGAGTAGCGAATGCCGCCGTCGGCGATCATCGGCACGCCGCAGTCCTTGAGGGCGTCATGGACGTTCTGGATGGCCGTGATCTGCGGCACGCCGACGCCGGCAACGATGCGCGTGGTGCAGATCGAGCCCGGGCCTATGCCCACTTTGACGCCGTCGGCACCATGGTCGACCATCGCCAGCGCCGCTTCTGCGGTGGCGATGTTGCCGCCGATCACCTCGACATCGGGGAAGTTCTTCTTGATCCACTTGACGCGATCGAGCACGCCTTGCGAATGGCCGTGCGCGGTATCGACGACGAGGACATCGACGCCCGCTTCGGCGAGCAGTTCGACGCGTTCTTCGGTGCCTGGGCCGACACCGACGGCGGCGCCGGCCCGCAAGCGTCCGGAAGCGTCCTTGCTGGCGTTCGGGTGTTCGGTGGTCTTGATGATGTCCTTGACGGTGATCAGGCCGCGCAGTTCGAAGGCGTCGTTGATGACCACCACGCGTTCGAGACGGTGCTTGTGGATTACCGCCTTGCCTTCTTCGATCGTTGCCCCTTCAGGGACAGTCACCAGGCGATTCTGCGGCGTCATGATGTTGCTCACCGGCTGGTCGAGTTTGGTTTCGAAGCGCAGGTCGCGGTTGGTGACGATGCCGACGACGACTCGGCCATCGAGCACCGGAACGCCGGAGATCTTGTGCAGGGTGGTCAGCGCCAGCACCTCGCGCACCGACATGGTCGGCGGTACGGTAATCGGGTCCTTGAGGATCCCGGACTCAAAACGCTTGACCTTGGCGACTTCGGCGGCTTGCACTTTTGGGCTGAAGTTCTTGTGCACGATTCCGATGCCGCCTTCCTGCGCCAGGGCGATCGCCAGGCGCGCCTCGGTGACGGTGTCCATGGCCGCCGAAACCAGCGGCAGTTCGAGGCTGATGTTGCGCGTCAAACGCGTCTTGAGCGTGACATCGCGTGGCATTACGGAAGAATGGGCGGGAACGAGGAGCACATCATCGAACGTCAGCGCCCGTTGGATTAAACGCATAGCCTTTGATCCGAGGTCACAAAAACGTATTATACAGCGTGCTCCCTTACCGCTGAACGCCCATGAAGCGCATTGCTCCTGCTGCCGCCATGCTACTTGCCGCCTTCGCTGCGCAGGCGCAGATTTATCAATGGCAGGACGAAAACAACACGACGGTAATTTCCGACCGACCGCCTCCCGGGAGCGTCACGGGCGCGCGGAAAATCGAAGCCGATTCCCCACCAGCGAGCGAGGCCAGCGACCAGACCCTGGCTGACCGCGAGATGGCGTTTCGCAAGCGTCAGAAGGAATCGCAGGAAGGCGCCGAGCAGGCCGACAAGGAGCAGCGCCTGGCGGAGCAGAAAAAGGAAAACTGCGCGAGCGCGCGTCGCTCGCTGCAGCTTCTGGAGTCTGGCGAACGCGTGGCAATGCGTGACAGCAAGGGCGAGCGCTACTACCTCGACGAGGCGCAGCGCACGCAGGCGATCGCCAAGCTACGCCAGGACGTGCAGGCCAGTTGCCACTGAGAGAAGCGTGGAGGTTGGAGGGTGAAGTGTGCTATGGACGCTGCGGAAGTGCTGGCAAACGCGCTGCGCGAATCCTGCTTTCTCGCCTACTCGCCTTCGCCGGCGCCTTTTTTCATGACCTTGCCTTCGGCGGCACGTTGCTTGCGCACTTCTTTCGGATCGGCAATCAGCGGGCGGTAGATCTCGACGCGGTCCTGATCGCGTAGTTCTGCATCGGGCTTGGTGAGTTTGCCGAAAATGCCGATCTTGTTTTTTGCGAGGTCGATTTCCGGGTGCTTTGGCAGCAGTCCGGACGCCTCGATCGCCTCGCGCACGGTGCTGCCCGCGGCAAGCTGCAGGCTGACCAGCTGCTGCTTGTCTGGCAAGGCGTAGATCACCTCGATGGCGAGCAGTTCAGGCATTGGGCAAGCCATGCACTTCGTTGGCGCGTTTTACGAAGGCGTCGACGAAAGTGTTGGCGATCTGGCTGAAAACCGGACCGATCACTTTTTCGAACATCTTGCTGGAGAATTCGTAGGACAGCTGGAACTCGATCTTGCACGCGTAGTCGGCCAGGGGCTTGAAACGCCAGAGGCCTTCAAGGCGGCGAAACGGGCCATCCACCAGGTGGATTCTCATCCACTGTGGCGACTCCTTGTCGTTCTCGGTGGTGAAATGCGAAGTCACGTTGCGGTAGTTGATGTGCAGCGTGGCGACCGTTTTCTGCTCGTCGCGAAACTCGCAGCGCGTCTGGCTGCACCACGGTAGAAACTTCGGATAGTCCTCGACACGGTCGACAAGGTCGAACATCTGCTGCGATGAACGTTCGATCAGCACCGATTTCTTGACCATGGCCATCCTCTGCCGTACCTCGTGAATCCTGTAGAATCAAATATTCTAGCATCGCACGCCCCCACCCACGCCCCAATTTCCCGAGAAAAGGCACCATGAGCATTGTCGCCAACAAGAAGGCTTTTCATGACTACTTCATAGAAGAGAAGGTCGAGGCGGGCTTGGTGCTGGAAGGTTGGGAAGTGAAGGCGATCCGCGCCGGTCGGGCGAGTATCAAGGAAGCCTATGTCGTCGTCCGCAAAGGCGAAGTTTTCCTTTTCGGGATGCACATCACACCGCTGATGGCGGCGTCGACGCACATCAAACCGGATGCAGTGCGTACTCGCAAGCTGCTGCTGCACGCCAAGCAGATCAGCAAGATGATCGGCCAGGTCGAACGCGCGGGCTACACGCTGCTGCCGATCGACCTGCATTTCCAGCGCGGTCGCATCAAGGTTGAAATTGGTCTGGCGAAAGGCAAGAAGCAGTACGACAAGCGGGAAGCCGACAAAGACCGCGACTGGGTGCGCGAGAAAGCGCGGCTGATGCGCGCCAAGGTCTAGGCCGCTCGGCCGGCTGCGGGCATGCGCAGCGCCTGGCCATCGGCCGCCGGCCGCGACTTCACATTAACGGTCATGACAATCGATACACCTCGGATCATGAAAGTCATGACCGCCCCTCTTCCCCCGGCTCTTCTCCCGCGAGGGGAGAAGAGAGTTTCGTGAGTCGCTTGCGCGACTTCACATCAACTGAAGTGGCGCAAGGAGCGCTGTTGCCGCTGCTCCGAATCTGCGGCTTCGTCGAGCCGCTGGCGGACGAAATCGATATGCGTTTGCGCCGCCAGGCGAGCAGTTTCCGGCTCGTGTGCGCGAATCGCGTCGTGGATGGCCCGGTGTTGCGCCATCAGTTGCCGCCCGGTTTCCGGGCTCACCGCGATGTCACGGAGACTGCGCCGCACATGCTCGTGTAGCAGGCGGAGAACACTCCCCAGCAGGTGACCGAACAGCACGTTGTGCGCCGACTCCGCAATCGTCAGGTGAAAAGCGACGTCGGCCGCAACCTGGGCACTGCGATTGTTCTCACCGTACGCTGCGTCAAGTTTCACGTAGGCTTGCTCCAGACGCTCCAGGTCACCCTCGGTTGCCCGTCGCGCAGCCAGTTCGGCAGCCGACCCTTCGATCAGATGGCGAAATTCGAGCACATCCTCCTGCAGGCGGGGGTGTTGCTCGATGAGTTGCTGCCAGGGATCCGAAAAACTGGTTGCGAGCCGGTCGGTGACGAAAGTGCCGCCACCATGACGGCTGATCAGCAGGTCCCGGGAGACGAGCTTCTTGATGGCTTCGCGCAGTGAAGGGCGCGAGACGCCCAACTCGATTGCCAACTCGCGTTCGGCAGGCAAGCGGTCGCCGGGTTTGAGGGAGCCCTCGAGAATGCGCGTTTCGATCTGATGGGCGACGGCGTCAGGAATGCGCGGGAGCTGGAGCTTGGCAATATTCATGCTGATCTGTTGATGTCCTTGGCGGGTTCGCCGAAATCATTGCGCCGTTAATGTGAAAGTCGCGCAAGCGACTCACGAAACTCCCTTCTCCCCTTGCGGGAGAAGGGGCAGGGGAAGAGGGAAACGGTCATGACTTTCATGATTTGCGGTGTCTCCACGTGTCATGACCGTTAAAATGGTCTTACCCGTCTGTTTCGTCCGGCAGTCTACAAATTTTTGCGGCTTCCATTCCTGCCCCGCGTATGGCGTGCCAGTTTAACCTTACGGCGCTACGAATTGCCGGTAATCGGGGCGCACTGGCTGCAGTGAGCGGCAGGCGATTGACAAAGGCAGGGGCTGCAATTAGTGTATTGGGTAATTGGTCTTACCACTTTTTGGTTGGCCACTTTCCGCCGACAAGAGCACAGGAGACAGCCATGGAAGCAGCAGGCCCTCGCCACTACCCGGCCAAGCCGGCCAAGGTCTACCTTTTCGGGACCTGTCTGATTGATATGTTTTGCCCGGAGGCGGGCATGGACGCTCTTCGCTTGCTCGAGCGCGAAGGGATCGAGGTCCTTTTTCCGGCCGACCAGACCTGCTGCGGGCAGCCGGCGCACAGCAGTGGCTTTCCCGAGCAGGCACGCGCCGTTGCCCTGGCGCAGCTGCAGCTCTTCCCGGAAGCGTGGCCGGTGATCGTTCCTTCCGGTTCCTGTGCCGGCACCATGCGCCATCATTATCCGGAGATGTTTGCCGACGATCCGCGCCTGAAGGCCGAGGCGACTGCGCTTGCCGAGCGGGTGTTCGAACTCAGCGAGTTCCTGGTGCATGTTGCCAAAGTCAATCTGGCAGACCAGGGTGTGCCGGCACGCGTCGCCTTGCACACTTCATGCGCGGCGCGGCGCGAGATGGGCACGCACGAGCACGGCCGCGCGCTGCTGGCGCAGCTGGGGGCGGTCGAGGTGGTGATGCACGAACATGAATCGGAGTGCTGCGGCTTCGGGGGCACTTTCTCGCTCAAGCACCCGGCGATCTCGTCGGCGATGGCTGGTGACAAGGTCGATGCGCTCAAGGAGACCGGTGCCGAGACTTTCCTGTCGGCCGACTGCGGCTGCATGCTCAGCCTGAACCACACGCTGCAGAAGCGGCGCGATGGTTTTCAGGGGCAGCACCTGGCGACTTTCCTGTGGCAGCGGACGAGTGGCGAAGGAGGACAGCAATGAGCGCGCGTGACAACATCCTGCAGCGCCTGCGCGCCGCGCCACAAGGCAGAGTGCCGCTGGCACCGGCTGTGCCTGCTTTCTATGCTGCCATCCGCGCGGCCACGCCAGCCAGCACGCGCGCGGCGAGAATCGAACTGTTCTGCGAAAAAATGGCGTTCTGGCACGGTGAAGTGCTGCGCGTCACGCATGACAACTGGCCACAAAAGCTGCGCGAAATCTGCGCCGCCAAGGGCGTGCGCTCGCTACTCTACGGCGAAGCGAGTGCACACGCCGAAGCGCTGAAGGCGGCCGGTATTGCCGGGCTGAAGCCTTACGACCGCCCGCTCGGCGAGTGGAAGAAGGAACTCTTCGAAGACACCGATGCCGGCCTGACTTCGACGCGCGGCGGGATCGCCGAAACCGGCACGCTGATTGTCTGGCCGGACGCCAGGGAGCCGCGCCTGATGTCGCTGGTGCCACCGATCCACTTCGCGCTGCTCGACGCCGATCAGCTCCACGACACGCTTTTCGACGCCATGCAGGCGCAGCGCTGGAGCGAGGGCATGCCGACCAATGCGCTGCTCGTCTCCGGTCCGTCGAAGACTGCCGACATTCAGGTCACTCTCGCCTACGGCGCGCACGGTCCGAAGGAGCTGGTAGTGCTGTTGCTGGACAACGCGGTCAACGCGGTCAACGAGGTCAACGACGAGGAAGGGCAATGAATAATAGCCAGCAGCTCAACTTCGTTCCGGCCAGCGAATTCAAGCAGCGTGCTTCCGTCGCCGTTGCCGATGCGCATCTGCGCAAGAGTTTTCGCGGCGCGATGGATTTCCTGATCAGCAAGCGCGCCGCGCAGTTCCCCAATCCTGAAGCGCTCGAACGTCAGCGCTCGCTCGCCGAGCACATCCGCAAGTACAGTCTGGCGCGGCTGCCGGATCTGCTCGAACAACTCGAGCGCAAGCTGACCGACAATGGCGTGCAGGTGCATTGGGCCGAGGATGGCGAAGAAGCCTGCGCGATCATCGTCGGCATTGCGCAGCGCCATTCGACGAAACTGATGGTCAAGGGCAAGTCGATGGTCAGCGAGGAGGTCGAGCTCAACCATGCCATGGCCGCCGCCGGTATCGACGCCCTGGAGAGCGACATGGGCGAGTACATCGTCCAGCTCGACGGCGAGAAGCCTTCGCACATCATCATGCCGGCGATTCACAAGACCAAGCAGCAGATCGCCCGCCTGTTTGCCGACAAGGTGCCTGGCGCCGGCTACACCGAATCGGTCGATGAGTTGATCGGCATTGGCCGCGCCGTCCTGCGCGAGAAGTTCATGAACGCCGAGGTCGGACTGTCCGGGGTCAACTTCGCCGTCGCCGAAACCGGCACCCTGTGCCTGGTCGAGAACGAAGGCAACGGGCGCATGTGCACCACCGTCCCCGAAGTGCATATCGCCATCACCGGCATCGAAAAAGTGGTCGAGAAGCTCGAACACGTGCCGCCACTGTTCGGCCTGTTGACGCGCTCCGCGACCGGGCAGGCGATCACCACTTACTTCAACATGATCAGCGGTCCGCGCAAGCCCGGCGAGAAGGACGGCCCCGGCGAGATGCACCTGGTGCTGGTCGACAACGGGCGCACGCAGGCCTACGGCGACGAGCAGCTGCGCTCGACCCTGCAGTGCATCCGCTGCGGCGCCTGCATGAACCATTGCCCGGTGTATACGCGCATCGGCGGCCACGCCTACGGCACCACCTATCCGGGGCCGATCGGCGAAATCATCTCGCCGCACATGCTCGGCCTGAATGCCACGCACGTCCTGCCAACCGCTTCCAGCCTCTGCGGTGCCTGCGGCGAAGTCTGCCCGGTGCGCATCCCGATTCCCGAATTGCTGGTCCGCCTGCGCGAGGAAGCGCAGCACGATGCGCGGCCCGGACATGCTCCGCTGCGCGGTCAGGGCGCTGCCAAGAGCCGCCTGGTCGACGCCGTCTGGTCGGGCTGGGCTGCGCTGTACACCCGCCCGGCGCTATATCGCGCCTTTGGCTGGCTGGCGACTCGCTTTCGTGCGCTGACCCCGCCAATGCAGGGCGGCTGGACGGTCAGCCGCACGCCGATGAAGCCGGCGGCGCGGACGCTGCATGAGCTGATGGCGGAGAGGAAGAAGCGCTGAGACGCCAAGCGTCGCCGGCGAGGTGCGTCAGCAGTACTTCGGCCATGCTTGGCGCCCGGCGCCTGGCTCGTGAAACCGCGAGACCAGCCCGCACGTCATTGTGAGGAGGCGCAGCCGACGTGGCAATCCAGTTCCATCGTCTCGCTATGTTCCGCCACATTGACACAGTGACACAGTTACAACGCGAAAAGCCAAACCTCTGGATTGCCGCGTCGGCTGCGCCTCCTCGCAATGACGGTGGGTCGGCGTGGCGCTGATTGTTGATCCGGCGCTCCGCAGTCGGCAGGGTGAGCGGATCCCGTTGCTGCTTGACGGTCATGCCTACGTGGAGCCGTCAGCATCGCCCGCGCAGGTGCTCGACCGGCAGAGGACCCATCGCATACATGGATGGCGTCGCATTGAGAGACGAAAAATCACTGGAGAAGAAGTATGTCTGAACCCATAGAAATCCTGCGCGGAGTTGTGCATCCGTGGTATTGCGATAACTTCGGCCATATGAATGTCCGTTGGTATAGCCATTTTTTCGATGACGCCGCCTTTCATCTTTGGCCGCTCTACTGGGGGAGTCACAAGAAAATGCAGGAGGAGTTTGGAGTGCATACGGTAACCGCCTCCGCGACGGTGCAGTTTTTGCAGGAGCTGCTGGCAGGGGATTTGATTTTGGTAGATAGTTCGCTGACCCGTATCGGCCGCAAAAGTTGTACTTTTACCGAGCGAATGTTGCATGTTGATACCAAGGAAGTGCATGCCACGTACGACACGGTAGAAGTCTTCTTTGACCCACAAACGCGCAAGGCAAAAGAAATTCCTGCCCCAATCAGGCAGGCCTTGGAAAATGCCTACCAAGTCGCTCCACAAGACCACTAGATCCGTGGTGGCTACTTCTGAACCGCTTGTAGGCGGCCCATTCCCGGGCCTTTCGTCCTATCCAGGACGCAACTTGGCTGTTGAGCGCCAGTAGCTTTCGCTTCGCAATCATCAGATTGGCAAGGGCGAACAGCGTGTGCAGTTGCGTGGCAGCTGACCAACCCCGCTCTTTTCAGAGACAGACTTGAGCTTGCCGCGCTTCATGGCAATCTCCCAGTTGACGTCCCGGTCCTTCAGTTTTTCCCGCTTGTCGGCGCCGACATAGCTCGCATCCAGGAAGACTTCGATAGATAAATTGGATTTGCCTAATCCGGAGTAAGGGGCCAATCTCGCTCTCTCCAGTGAATGTCGCGTTGATGTTGTTCCACCCGGGAGGGGGGAAGCGTGAGTGGATCTGCTGTTTACCGAGACCGTGGCCGACGATGCGCCGGACTTGCAGCGGCTAGCCGCTTGCTGATGGCCACGGTGCTTCTCGTCCTTGGCGCCTGTACGACAATTAGCCCGGTGATCATTTCTCAGGAGCTAGTGCTCGAACAGACAGATCTTTCGCATACGCCGGGCGGACAGGCTGACGAGGAGTTCTACGGCGAACTGCCCGCGGTCATCGCCCGGGTCAATCGCTTGCGGATGCGCTATCTCGACGCCGTCAGCAGCGAAACGACGCTGAGCAACCTGATCAGCGCGGCGCTGATCCCGCTGTCGGCGGTCGCGATGTATCGCGGTATCACCAGCTCATCGGATTCGACGCAGAACTGGCTGGCCGCCGCCGGCCTGACCGGCGCCGCGGCTTATGCCTATGGCACGACCTTCACCTCGCAGCCGCGGCAGTTGATCTACGTGGCCGGCGCCGACGCCCTGGGTTGCGCATCGCTGGCCGCTCGCCCCTATCTCTACCGTCGGGACGAGATCGAAAGCGTTCGCCCACGCCCGGCGAGTGCAGCGATGCCTGTTGCCGCGCTCGCCAGCCCTGCGGTTGTGAGTCCTGCGGTCGTGACCCACTCCGTCGCAAGTCCGGACGGCGAGGTCGCAGCACCTGCAGCGGACGCCGCGAAACCTGCAGCCGTGGCCCACGACGCGGCACAGCCGACACCGGCGCCCGCCGTGGCGAACCCGGACAGCGGCGGCAACAGCGGCGCGCGACCGACGCTGCTTGCTGCGATGGCGACCGCCCGTCGCGCATTGGCCACTTACGAACAGATTATTACCAGGGTCAACGCCAGCGTCGCGAGCTGGCCAGCTGCCGCAGCCGCCAAGTGCGGCAGGAAGGCGACCGCGATCGCGCCGAACACGGCTGCCGTCGACGCCAAGCTGTTGCGCATCCGGACCAGCAGTGAGAGCGACACTCAGTTTCGGCAATGCATGAAAGGTCCCGACGCGCGCGCCGTCGCGCGTGATCGTGCGAGTCGCGCACTCGTTCGGCAGCAGTCCGATGCTGCGTCGCAGCTGGCCAGGAAGGTGCGTGAAGTGATTGGCCGCGGCGAGGACCTGCTGGCCCGGATCAGGCTCGCGCCGGCACAGCTGACCGGCAAGGCGCGCGAGATCCAGAGTCAGGTGGCCGCCGAAGTCATAAAGACGCAACCCGACCTCAGCGCCATCTTCGCGGTCACCGAGGCGCTGCGCAACAACGCTTTCCGCTTTTCGGGCGCGACACTGTTGGCGCCGGCGACGCCGGCGGCGCCGCCGGGAGTGGCGCCCGCGCAGGCAGGTGGCGTCGAGGCCGCGCCCAGCGACGCAGCGACGCAGGCCGTCGATGCGATGCAGCAGGCCGGTGAGGAACTGGCCGCCAGCACGGTTGATCTGCAGCACTGGCTGGAGCAGGCCGACATGTTGTCGCGCCAGGTCGCCGGCTTGTCGCGATGCCGCTTCAACGCCGCCGCCGGCAATGCCTTGCTGATGCTCAATCCCGAAAGCGACGAGATCCACCTCGGCGGCGGCGAGACCTTCACCTGGGTCGTCAGCGGCGGCTCCGGGGTACCACGGGCGGCAGTGCTCGGCACGGCGCCCAGAGGCGCCGAGGTCAGCGTCAGCGGCGTCAATGGCTTGCAGGTGGTGACGCTGAAGATGCCGGCGACGGCACCGAATGTCGACTTTATGCTGCTGATCGCCGACGGGAGTGGCGTTGCCCGCCGCGAGGTTCGTGTTCGGCCAAAGGGGGAAACGGCTGGCGCTGCGGATGGGTCGCCGCCACCCGCGGCGGACAACCAGCGCACTCTTCCTGCCACACGGGACGACCTGCACAAGGTCTGCGCGCAGCGGCAGCTCGAGGACGATTGCCTTGTTGGCGGGCGGATGAAGGATGCGGTCGCGGATTGCAGGGCGAAGCTCGGCTTGCCGGGCACCACGAACAGCACTGACCCGCGAATCGTCGACGCCTTGTTGGCAGGCCGCTGCGGCAAGCCATGATCTGGCCGCCATTCTGCCCGCCGATCGTCGGTGCCACTGCCCAGGGCCCGCGACTGCTGTGCCGACCCGACTACCGCTCGGCACCGGTGCTGAGTGAACTTGCCGCCGCGCATCTGCTGTGGCTGTGGCGGCCGGCGCCATTGGCGCCATTGGCGCCATCGTCGCCATGGTTGCCGCTGGTACTTGGTTTTGCCGACGACGCTCCCGGAGGCTGTCTGCTCACACAGCTGTCGTCGGCCGACGGGCGCCAACGCTGGCCGGTGCGCTCGATTCGTGCGCCGCGCTGCGTCCAGCAAAACGTCGGCACGAGCATGGGCAGCGCCCGCAATGCGACTTGCAACGGACTGCCGGGAACGGCGGCGGCGATCCTGCGGGGACGTCGCGATGCGTCGCGCCTGTTCGTGCTCAGCGCCGCGCACGTCTTCGCCGGCAGCCCGGACGCCAGCGTCGACGACCAGATCGAGATTGACGGCCACGTCGTTGCCAGGCTGCGCGACTGGCAGCCCGTGCTCGGCGCGTGGCGGCCGCAGACGCCGATCGACGCGGCGATCGCCGAGATTTCAGCGCCGCAAGCAGACGTACTGATCGCGCGTCATCCAGGCATGGCGCAGACGCACGCCGGCAATCTCTCCTTCCTCGACCAACCCTTGAGCATCCTGTGCCAGCAGGGACCACTCGGCGCGCGCTTTCGCGGCTGGTGGTCGGGCTGGGTCGATGCCCCGGAAGTGCCCGGAATGCGGGATTACTGGCTCGAAAACGGGCTGGCGTATTTGGTCGACGAGCCGGGAACGGGGCCCGGCGACAGCGGCAGCGCGCTGGTCGACGCGCGCGGCCAATTGCTCGGCCTGCACTGTGCTGGCGCGCCACGTTCGGAAGTCGACTGGAACGCTCTCGGATGCCCGATCGGGCCGGTACTGGAGCGCCTCGGCTGCCGGCTCGGCGACGGCAGTCGGCACGGGCTCGCGCCTGCCGATAATCCGGTCCGTGTGCGGGCGGCGTCGCCGGCAGTGACGCCGCGCGTTGCCGACGCGCCGAGCAAGAGCAGCGAAGACACCTTGGCGCGGACGATCTGGGGCGAGGCGCGCGATCAGCGCAATGGTGCCGTGGCGATGGCCGCCGTCGCCCACGTCGTCCTCAATCGTTGCCGGAAGAAATCGTGGTGGGGCCGGACGATCACCGAGGTATGCCGCAAAGCGTGGCAGTTCTCGTGCTGGAACGTCGGCGATCCCAATCTGAAGAAACTCCTCGCCGTGAACGAGGCCGATTCGCAATTCGTCCTGGCGCTGGCGATCGCCGGCGCCGCCGTGGCCAGGCTGGACGGCCGCCAGCACGCTGCGTCGGACAGGCTCGGTGACGACCCGACGCGCGGCGCCACTCACTACTACTCCGAGATCCTGTCGGTGCCACCGAAATGGGCGCGCGGCAAGCAGCCGTGCGCGCAGATCGGTCGGCATCGTTTCTTCAACGACATCGCTTGACGGATTGGGTACAGCATGGACAACCGCATCCTTGACGTAGCTATTGGCCTGGTGCTCGTTTTCGCACTGTCCAGCCTGATTGCCAGCGTGTTGGCCAGTTTCGTGAGCAACTGGCAGCAGACGCGCGGCAGCAACCTGCTCGCCGCCGTCGCCTCGATGCTCGGTGACGACGCGCAACTGGCTGGCAAGCTCTATCAGCTGCCGCTGGTGCGCACGCTCTACCTCAAGGACGGCAAACCGTCGTATTTGGAACCGGACATTTTCCTGAGCGCACTGTTCGAATTGCTCGGCAAGGAAGCGACACTACCCGTGCAGCGCGGCCAGGGAACGCCGCAGGGCTACGTCTCGGCGCTGCTGGCGAAGATCACACCAGCGGCCGGCAACGCCGCCACGGCGACGGGGCTGGCGGCGGTCGGCGAGACGCTGCAAAGCCTGTGCGCCGGCGTCGAAAACGATTGGCCGGCCTTCGAGGGGCGCGTCCGCCAGTGGTTCGTCGCTACCACTGATCGCTCGATCGGCTGGTTCACGCGCAAGACGCAAGCGCTGCTTTTTGGCGTCGGCCTGGCGCTGGCCGTAGTCCTCAACATCAACCCGATCGTCATCAGCATCGCCTTATGGAATGACCCGGTGCTGCGCGCGGCGACGGTCGCTGCCGCCCAGCAGGCGGTCGCCGAGCGCGAAGCGACGGTGCGCGCAGCGGCCGTACCGGCAGCCGCGCCGGCAGCGAGCGATCAGCAGCAGAAGGCTGTGAGCGCGCTGGCCAGCGCGCAGAAGCTCAGCAACGACGATATCGACCAGTTGATCAAGATCCTCAACGCCAGCAGCGGTAGTCGGGCAACCGCCTTGATCATGCAGGCCAGTAGTCTGCGCCAGGAAGTCCTGCGCGCGCGCAACATAGAAGCCATGCCGAGTCCACATTCAGAGCTGCTCGCCGAGGCGCAGAAGTCGATCGACGCGGGCCTGGTCAAACTGCAGCAGGACTTTGCCGGCGCCAGCGTCAGCGCCAGCAAGCCATTTCTGGCGACCCTGGAGCTGGCGCAGGCGCAGGCGAAACGGATCGGCCTGGCGATCGCCAACGAGCGCCACGTCGCAATGCCGGCGCCGCCGGCCGCGCCGCCGGCCGCGGACAGCACGCCTGGGTTTGCTGTGTGTCCGAGTGTCCCGGGGCTGGGCACGCTCCAGAATCTCGAGAGCAATGGCCCGGGCGACGGTAGTGCAAGAGCGCTCACACAGGGGCAGAACGAGTCCGCGCAGGGGAAAGCGGCGCTTGGTCAACTCTGTGCGCTTGGCATTCCGCTCGGCTGGAACGGTCGGCAGTGGCTGCCACCGGTGTTCGGGAGCGATGACACGGTGGCGACGCTGGGCAACCTTGCCGCGATGGTGCTCGGTTTTTTTATTACCGCCGTTGCCTGTACGCTGGGCGCGCAATTCTGGTTCGACCTCCTTGGCCAACTCGTGAAACTGCGTGGCACCAAGCCCAATGAAGCCGACGCCAGCGGCAAAGCCGGCACGGCTGGAGCGGCACCAAGTCCGCCGAGCGGCGCCGGCGGCCAGGCGCCAGCCGGCGCCAGCGGCCCCTTCCAGAATGTTTTGAACGAGTCGGAGCGGGCGCTCAGCGAGCAGCAGACGCGCGACATCCAAAGGGCGCTGAAAATGCCGAGCAGCAAGCTGAGCGGCGTCCTCGACGCCGACAGCCGGGAAGCGATCATCGCCTGGCATATAGAGACGCGCCGTGGTGGCTCGAACGAGCTGACCAGTCAGGACATCGCGACACTGCTGAACAACGAGCCGTCGGCGCAGCCGGCGGCTGGTGACGGGTCAGGGCCCGCGCCTGCCGATGACGAGGAGGAAGGCTGTGGCTGCGATGTCGCCATCGATGCCGCTGCGGCAAGCGCCGACGAGCAGCTGCCGGCGGCGAGAGGGGGGGTGCTCTGAGATGCCTGCTATCACTTATTCGCTGACCTGGTTACCCGATATCCTGCTCGGCGCCGGACTCAAGGTCGCCGAGGTACCCGGTTGGCAGAGCCGTGGCCGCGGTGACGTCGGCGCGATCTTCGGCGTCATCTGCCACCATACCGCCGGCCCGATGAGCGGCAACATGCCAAGCCTGCGAATGCTGATCGACGGTCGTCCCGACCTCTCGGGCCCGCTGGCACAACTCGGGCTGGGCCGCGACGGCACCTACTACGTGATCGCCGCCGGGCGCTGCAATCACGCCGGGCACGGCAGTTGGCAGGGGCGCAAGACGGGTAATGCCAGCTTCATCGGCATCGAGGCGGAGAACCGTGGCTTGCCCGGCGTCGACCCCTGGCCGGCGATCCAGATGGACGCCTACCAGCACGGCGTCGCAGCGATCCTTCGCCACCTCGGCAGGGGCGCCGAAGCCTGCGCCGGGCACAAGGAATACGCGCTGCCGCCAGGCCGCAAGCCCGATCCGCTATTCGACATGCCGACGTTCCGCAGCCGCGTCGAGGCGATCTTGGGCGGGCAACAGGTGCTGACGCTGATCCCGTCAAGCGAGCCGCCACAGCCCGGCGCGACGCAAGGCGCCCGCGCGACGCTGCGGCGCCCGCGCAGCGGCGATGTGGTCAAAGCGGTGCAGGCCAAGGTCGGCGTGACCGTCGATGGCGAGTTCGGGCCACGAACCGAAGCTGCGGTACGAGCTTTTCAGCGGCTTCATGGCCTGGTACCTGACGGCATCGTCGGTCCCAAGACCTGGGCGAAATTCGACGACGTTCCCTGACGGGCAACAGACTCAGCGGCTGGCACGCGCGGCTCAGGGGCCTTAACGAAGGATCAGACGCTGATGGTCGTCGCACTGCCGACGTCCATCACCGCCATATACCGTCGCCAGTTCTTGCCGCCAAACCCCTGCCGTTCTACGCCGCCGCAAACTGGCATCGCGTGCTCCGGAACAGAAGCCGCTACCACCGCCGCCTCAACTTGTCCGCGGCGAGCGGTGGTCGCCGTTCGCTGCTCGGGCCAGCGCGGCGCATTCCTTGTCGTCGAACGATAGGCCTTGAAGGAATAAGCAGGAAACTTTTTATTCTTTCGCAGTCTTTGGGCTTTGCGCTACCTTGGCGCGCTGCTTCGCCTACGCCCACCCGACCCTTAGCCACAAAGGCCTGTTGATGTTGCTCCCCGAGTCACTGCATGCCCTGACTGTCGGCCTGACGCTGGTCGGCCTGTTTGCGTGCTTCGTGCGCGAATGGCTGAAGCCGGATGTGGCGGTGATGAGCGCGGTGGCCTTGCTGATGGCGCTCGGTTTGCTGACTCCGAAGCAGGTGCTCAGCGTCTTCAGCAACAGCGCGCCGATTACGGTTGCCTGCCTGTTCATCATCAGTGGGGCACTGAGCAAGACCGGCTGCGTCGATCGCCTGGGTGACTGGCTGGGGGCGATGGCCGGCCACAGTGAGCGCCGCCTGCTGTTGGCAATGCTCGCGGTGGGTCTGCTGGTGTCGCCGTTCATCAACAATACGCCGGTGGTGATGGTGATGATTCCGGCGGTGATCACCATGGCCGGGCGCTACGGGGTGGCGCCGTCACGGCTGCTGATTCCGCTTTCCTACGCGACCATCCTCGGCGGCATGATCACCATGGTCGGTACCTCGACCAATATCCTGGTCGATGGCGTGGCGCGTCAGCATGGGCTTGAGCCATTCCGGATGTTCGAGATCAGTGCTCCGGCCATCGCCATCGCCTTGATCGGCTGCGCCTTGCTGCTCTGGTTGGCGCCGCGCTTTCTGCCCGTGCGCGAGACCTTGACGCAGCAGTTCACCGGTAGCGGCGACCGCCTGTTCATGAGCGAGTTGTTCGTTCCTGAAGGCTCCCATCTGGCCGGACGAAGCTTGCAGGAAGCGCGCCTGGCAAACGGCACGATCGAAGTGCTGAAGTTGTTTCGCGGTGACGAGGAGTGGTCCGCACCCTTGCCGGCGACGGCCCTGATGGTCGGCGACCGGCTGGTGGTGCATAGCCGCAGCAGCGCGATGATGGATCTGCGCAGCAGCACCGACCTGATGGGTGTGCAGGCACAGGTGGCTGATTCGCATGACCTGGAAACGCTGCGCCGCCGTGGGGTGGTGATGGTCGAGGCAATCGTCGGCCAGACCTCGCGTTACGTCCTACGCCCGATCCGCGACCTCGACCTCACTGCCCGCTATAGTATCCACCTGGTCGCCGTGCATCGCAAGAACGCGTCGATTGCCGATATCGGCGACGACTTTCAGTTGCAGTTTGGCGACGTCCTGCTGGTCGAAGGCGGCTCGGCGCAGATCAAGCGCTTCTGCGAAAACGGCGATCTGTTCGCCATCACCGAAGGTCTCACGCCGGTGAGCAATCATCGCCAGGCGCCGATTGCACTGGCCAGCATCGTCGGCGTGATGACTCTGGCCGCTTTCAATGTGATGCCGATCGAAGGGCTGGCAATCATCGGCGCGGTGCTCGTCGTGGCGACTGGCTGCCTGCGCGCCGACGAGGCCTACAAGTCGATCGAATGGCCGATTCTGGTACTCATTTTCGGCATGCTGGCGCTGAGCATCGCCATGCACGAATCCGGACTCGACAAGTTGATGGCCAGCGCGCTGGTCGGCGTCGGCGGCAGCTTGTCGCCCTGGATGATGCTCTCGCTGGTGATTCTGCTCACTTCGATTGCCACCGAATTCCTCAGCAATAACGCCGTGGCGGTGTTGTTTACGCCGATCGTGATCGGTATCGCCGAACATCTCGGCGTCGATCCACGCCCCTTCGTGGTGGCGGTGATGTTTGCCGCCAGTGCGAGTTTTGCGACACCGATCGGCTACCAGACCAATACCCTGGTCTACACGGCCGGCAATTACCGCTTCGCCGACTTCGCGCGCCTCGGCATTCCGCTCAATCTGGTGGTCTGGGTGACGGCGAGCGTGCTGATTCCTCTGTTCTGGCCGCTGCAGCCGGTTTGAGGCAGAAGCGAGAAAGGCACGCAGTCGCCTCGACGCCGCGCGTCAAGCGCTCCTCGGCAGCTCTCGGCGCGGCGGAGTCGTAGCGTTCTCGGTCTCAGTCGCCGCTGGCTCGTGCTGCGGTGAGTGACGTGAGAGGAGAAGGGAGTTTCGTGAGTCGCTTGCGCGACTTTCACATTAAATGTCAGTGCAATGGAGTCGGTCCCGGTTGCGCGAATAGCTCCAGCGAGTGGTGGGATGGGCAAGAAGAGGGTGGTGGCCCACCAACTTCGGAGAAGCCAGGCTAGCTATCGTTTCGGATGCGCGACGAGAGCGCGCTGACCTGCCCCCGCCGCGGCGCGTTGGGGCCGCCAGCACCCCTGGCAAGCAATCGCCTTAGTTGTCGTTCGCGCGGCTTCTTCGCCAGCTTTCCAGCGCGTCGAGCGCAGCCTGCAGTGTCGGCAAGGGCACGATGCCGTCTTGCGCTGGCATGCGCTGGGCGCCTGCGCCACCCACCCAGAGCTCGACGGACGCCGGCAGCATCGCGCGCAGCTGGCTGAGCAGTGGACGCACCTGGCGTCCGGAAAAAGCTGCCGAAAGCGATACCGCTACGATGTCTGCAGCATGGGCCGCGGTGGCCAGCTGGATGTCGACCAGCGGCGTTTGCGTACCCAGTGAAATACAGGTGGCGCCGTCGAGGCCGAGCAAGGCCTCGACCATCAGCAGGCCGAGGACGTGCTGCTCGTCCGGCGGCGTCGTGAGCAGCACGCGTGGAGCGCCGCCTGTCGGCAGGTTGGCGATCGCCTGGTGCAACAGCGACTTGATCTGCTCGCTGTAGAGATGTTCTTCGAAGACCTGAAACTCGCCAGTCATCCATGCTTCGCCAACGGCGTCATTGAGTGGCGCGACGACGTCGATGACGAAACGCTGCAGACCCATGCGCATCATGGCCTGGTTCAGCGCCTGGCGCAGCGCTGGAACATCGTTGGCCTTGAGCAGGGCGATCATCCTGGCGATCAGTGAAGCCTCGCCCGTTGCCGCCGCCTCGCTCCTGCCACCCGAGGTGGCGACGCTGCAAAGCTGTTCGAACTCTTCGTCGCTTGCCGCCACCAGCCGGCCGGGGCGGTGGCCCTGGTCGATCAGGCGCTTCATCTGGCGCAAACGATCGACCTGCTCGGCCGGGTAAACGCGCTCCCCATTGTCGTCTCGCGTCGGTTGCGGGAAGCCATAACGACGCTCCCAGACGCGCAGCGTGTCCTTGCCCAGACCGGTGTCGCGCTCGACGGCGCTGATATTCATGGAGGGGAGAGTTGTCATGATGTCCTGGGCAAGTTGGCAAGAAAGCCTGTGAATTGCTTCGTAATGCCCAAGTGTCGCGCATATCTCAGAAGTTGTCCAGGACAAAAAAGAGAACTTGGCTTGACAATCGCTTTCTGCGCCCATATATTTGAGCCATGAATACTTATGTCCAGGACAAACAGGGTGCAGAAATGTGGCTCTTTGCATTTCGATCGGTGCTCTCAATTGTCGATCTGGCGACCGATATTCCTCGGATGGCAGCGGAGAATCGTGCTTATAGGCGTGATCACGGCCGACGACACGAATGCGTTTCATGCCTGAAGTCTTCGTATGGCTGTCTTGTATGTCCTGGACAATTGGTGTCAGCTGACTTTCGCGCCAGGCGAGGGGTGAGCACCGCCACCGTGGAGCTTCCATGGATACCTCATCGACCGCAGCGGCAAGCAGATATCGACCAGCGGTCAGCAGTGATTTTCACTTTCTTCTCTCCACTGGAGACAGCGTCATGAATGCACCAGATAGCTTCTTTCTTCCCGACATCCAGGCCAGGGCCGACCAGCGTCAACTGGCGATCCAAAAGGTCGGGGTGAAGGGTCTGCGCTACCCGCTTGCGCTCCTCGATGCCGACGGCAAGGTGCAAAACACGGTCGCCCGCTTGTCCTTGTCGGTGGCTTTGCCGGCAGAGGTCAAGGGCACGCACATGTCGCGTTTTGTCGAGCTTCTCGAATACCGGCGTGCGCCGCTGAACGTCAATCGCCTGCTGCGCCTGCTCGACGAGATGCTGCTCCGCCTGGAGGCGACGAGCGGTGAGATCGAACTCGCCTTTCCCTACTTCATCAGCAAGGCGGCGCCGGTGTCGGCTGTCGAGAGCCTGCTCGATTACGACGTGCGGATGGTTGTCGCCAGGCGCGATGGCCAACGCAGCGAGTTGACGCTGGAGGTTGTCGCACCGGTGACCAGCCTGTGCCCCTGCTCCAGGGAAATCAGCGACTACGGCGCCCACAACCAGCGTTCGCATATCACGATCGTCGCGCGCTTGCGCTCGGGGATGAGTCCCGAGGAACTCGTCCGTCTGGCTGAGGAGGAAGCCTCCTGCGAGGTTTTCGGCCTGCTCAAGCGGCCCGACGAGAAGTGGGTGACCGAACGTGCTTACGACAACCCCAAGTTCGTCGAGGACCTGGTTCGCGATATTGCCTTGCGTCTGATGAAAGAGCCGCGAATCGCGCAATGGACCGTGAAGTCCGAGAACTTCGAGTCGATCCACAACCATTCCGCCTACGCGGAACTCAGCGGCGAAAACTCTTGAAACTGCCTGAGAACGAGGAGATGAAGATGCGTGGTGCACAGCGTATCGCCGTCGTCGGGGCGGGAATTTCCGGCCTGGCGAGCGCCTGGCTACTGGCCCGGAAACATCAGGTGACGCTCTACGAGGCGGGGGCAAGGCTCGGTGGTCATACGCACACCGTAGACGTGACGCTGGAAGGCGTGCGTCACCCGGTAGATACCGGTTTTCTGGTTTTCAATACGCAGACCTATGCCAACCTTACGGCCATGTTCGCTCACCTCGGTGTCGCCAGCGTGGAGACCGAGATGTCATTTTCGGTCAGCCTCGAGGAGCCTCGTCTGGAGTGGGCAGGCAGCAGCCTGGCCACCGTTTTCGGGCAGAAGCGCAACCTCCTGCGGCCGGGCTTCTGGCGCATGCTCGCCGACATCCTGCGCTTCAACCGTGAATGCGTCGCCTGGACCAGCGCCCATCCCGACGACGATCGCAGCTTGCGCGACTTCCTGGCTGCCGGGGGCTATTCACGGCCCTTCGCCGAATGGTATCTGTTGCCGATGGCGGCGGCGATCTGGTCTTGCCCGGCCGGGCAGATGCTCGACTATCCGCTCGCCACTTTCGTCCGCTTCTGCGGCAATCATGGCTTGCTACAGGTTTTCGACCGGCCGCTCTGGCGAACGGTCAAGGGCGGTGGCCGCGAATACGTCGGCAAGCTCGCCGCCTCGCTCGACGACATCCGCCTGGCAACGCCGGTGCGTCAGCTGCGGCGCACGGCGGCCGGCGTGCAGCTGCATACCGACATGGCGGTCGAGCACTATGACCAGGTGATCCTCGCTTGTCACAGCGATCAGGCCCTGGCGATTCTTGGCGACTCCGCCAGCCCCGCAGAGCGGCGTTTGCTCGGCGCGATCCGCTACGCAGCCAACCGCGCCGTGCTGCACACCGACGAAGCGCTGTTGCCGCGTTCGCCAGCCCTGTGGTCGGCGTGGAATTACTTGTCCAGCAGCCAGGAACTCGACCAGCGCCCGGTCAGTGTCTCGTACCTGATCAACCGCCTGCAGCCACTGCCTTTTAAGACACCGCTGCTGGTATCGCTGAACCCGCAGCGCGCGCCGCGCGGCGAGCGGGTGATTGCCGAATTTGACTACGAACATCCGATCTTCGACGCTGCGGCGATTGCCGCCCAGCGTGAGTTGCCGGCGATCTCGGGCGCCAGCGGGGTGTGGTACTGCGGCGCCTGGAATGGCTACGGTTTCCACGAGGATGGTCTCAAGTCCGCCTTGCAGGTGGCCAATGCCCTTGGCTGCCATGCGCCATGGCAGGGGAGCGATGCGCCTGCCACGACTGCTGCAGCGCTTGGGCGATTGACGGAACTGGCCGCGTGACCGCCGCATCGGCACGCCTTTTCTTCGGGCAAGTGATGCACCGCCGGCTGCGTCCGGTGGAGAACCGCTTTACCTATCCGGTGGTTTACTGCCTGTTGCCGCTGTCGCACATCGCGCAGACGCGCAGCGCCTTTTTCGCGGTCAATCGCTGGAACCTGTTCAGCTTCCATTTTGCCGACCACGGCGCCCGCGACGGCTCGCATCCGCTGGCGTGGATCAGTCCGCTCTTGCAGCAGGAGGGGATCACTGCCGACGGCGAGATCTGGCTGCAGTGTTTCCCGCGCCTCCTCGGCTTCGTCTTCAACCCGATCAGCCTCTGGTTTTGTCACGACAGCAGCGGCGATCTGAAGGCGGTTCTGGCCGAGGTCAATAACACTTTTGGCGAGCGCCATAACTACCTCCTGGCACATCCCGACGGCCGACCCATTCGCGACGGCGAGACCATCGAGCGGCGCAAGGTCTTCCATGTCTCGCCATTCATGGACGTCGCTGGCAGCTACCGCTTCCGTTTTCACGCGCGTGCCGGCAGGAGCGGCAAGCCGGATTGGCGGCTGGCGCGCATCGACCACGGCGATGCCGGCGGCGACCTGCTGCATACCTCGATTTCCGGCACCGCCGAGCCGCTCGCCAGCGGCCCCCTGCTGAAAGCCTTCTTCCATTTCCCGCTACTCACCCTTGGCGTTGTCCTGCGTATCCACTGGCAGGCGCTCAAGCTTTGGGTCAAGCGCGTTCCCTTCTTCAGAAAACCCGCACCTCCACTTGAGGAGACGACACGATGAATGCTCTCGAAAATGTACTCACCCTGCCGGCCGCTACCGCCGGCAAGCCAATGCCGCGCAGCGCGCGGGCGATTCTGGCACTGCTCGAAGGCCTCGAATACGGCAGCCTTGAAGTGCGTTTGCCGGACGGGGCAAGCCTGCATTTCGGCCAGGCGCGCAGCGACGACAGCGCCGCAGTCCTGGAGGTCGCCAGCTGGTCGGTTTTCGACTGGGTTATCGAGCGTGGCGATGTGGGCTTCGCCGAGGCCTGGATCGATGGCCATTGGCATAGCCCCGACCTCACGGCACTGCTGACCCTGCTGGCAAGCAACCGCCAGGCGCTGGCGAAGGCCGTATACGGCCGCTGGTGGGCGCTCATCAGCGCGCGCCTGCGCCATCTGCTGAATGCCAACACCCGTGCCGGCTCGCGCCGCAACATCATGGCCCACTACGACCTCGGCAACGATTTCTACCGGCAGTGGCTGGATCCGACGATGAGCTACTCGAGCGCACTCTACTCGAGCGCTGCGCCGCGCTCGCTGGCCGCTGCGCAACTGGCCAAGTACCGGCGGATCCTGCAAAGAATCGACGCCCAGCCCGGCCAGCGGGTGCTTGAAATAGGCTGCGGCTGGGGCGCTTTTGCCGAAACCGCGGCGCGCGAGGCTGGCCTGGAAGTGGTCGGGCTGACGCTGTCGCCGGCCCAGTTGCAGTACGCCAGAGAGCGGATGCGGCTGGCTGGCGTGGACCGGCAGGTGCATATCGAATTGCGCGACTATCGTGATCTGGTCGGCGAGCAGTTCGACCACATCGTCTCGATCGAGATGTTCGAAGCGGTTGGCGAGCGCTGGTGGCCGAGCTATTTCGCCACTCTGCAAAAACTCCTGGCACCGACCGGGCGAGCCTTGGTGCAGAGCATTACCATTCGCGACGAGCTTTTTGCCCGCTACCGTCGCGGCACCGATTTCATCCAGCAGCACGTCTTTCCCGGCGGCATGTTGCCGAGTCCGTCGGTCTTCGGCGAGCAGGCAGCCCGTGCCGGCCTGGCGGTGAACGACAGCTTTGCTTTCGGGCGTGACTATGCGCGCACCCTGGCGGAGTGGTCGGCCAGTTTCGAACAGCAGTGGCCGGCGATCGCGGCGCAGGGATTCGACGAACGTTTCCGGCGCCTCTGGCGTTTCTACCTCGCTTACTGCCAGGCCGGCTTCAACAGCGGCGCTACCGATGTCATGCAGTTCGAACTGGCGCACGCGCGATGAAAGCGCTGTTCGCCATGCTGCTCCTCATCAGCAGCACACTGACGCAGGCAGTGCCTGACGCCCTGCGCCAAAGCGGCAGCGACTGGCGGCAATGGGGTAGTGGCGAAATGAGCTGGTTCGGTATTGCGCTCTATCGCGCCACCTTGTGGGTTGACGCCGGCCCGACCGCGGTAGCCATAGCGGATGCGCCAAGCGCCCTGCAACTCGACTATCGGCGCGACATCCCGCGCGCTCGCCTGGTAGAGAGCAGTGTCGACGAAATGCGCCGGCTTGGCGCCAGCGAAGCGCAACTGCAGCGCTGGCAGAGCGAATTGCAGCGCATTTTCCCGGACGTGAAGGAAGGCGAGACGATCGTCGGCGTCCATTACCCAGGGCAAGGCGCCGTTTTTTTCCATCGCGGGCGGCTCAGTGGTGAAGTCGCCGATGCCGATTTCGCACGCCTGTTCTTCGCCATCTGGCTCGACGAGCGCAGCCGCAGCCCGGACCTTCGCGCCGCGCTGCTTACCCGTCCGGCGAATTGAAAATGGCCATTGCGCAGGCCGCCGCAATTCCGCGCCGGCAACTTCTCGCCTACGGCGCACTCGGCCTGCCGCTGGCAATGGCCGCGCTGCCGGTGTATGTGCATGTTCCGCACCTCTATGCCGAAGCCGCCGGCATGAGCCTGAGCTTGCTCGGCGGCTTGCTGCTGGCGGCGAGGCTGCTTGACGCCGGCATGGATCCCCTGCTTGGTGGCTGGAGTGACCGGGCCGCGAATCGGCCGCGCCTGATCATACTGGCGCTGCCCTGCCTGGCGCTGGGCATGTATGCCCTGTTGCACCCGCCCGCCGTCTCGGCACCCCTGTGGCTGCTGGCGTCGATGCTGGTCACCTACTTTGGCTTCTCGCTGGCCAGCGTCGCCTACCAGGCCTGGGGCGCCGAACTCGGTCGTGACGCCGGTGAGCGGACGCAGCTGACTGCCAGCCGCGAGGGTTTCGGCCTGCTTGGCGTGGTGCTGGCGGCGGCCGTGCCCGGCCTGATCTCGAGCGATCTGGCGGCCGGGCTATCCGGCTTGGCACAGGTCTTCCCCTTGCTCCTGCTACTCCTTGCCGCCTGGACTTTTTCCGGTTCGCCGCCGGCCAAGGCTCGTGTTCCGGCCAGCGGCAAGCTCTTCGGTGACCTGCGCAGCGTGCTCGACGATGGGCGCTTTCGCTGCTTGCTGGCGGTATTCGTGCTCAACGGCATCGCCGCCGCGCTGCCGGCGACCCTGGTACTGTTTTTCGTCGCCGATGTTCTGCAGGCACAAGCCTGGAGCGGCGCTTTCCTGGCGCTCTATTTCGTCAGCGGCGTCGCTTTCCTGCCCCTTTGGGTCAGTCTCGCACGGCGATTTGGCCGTGTGCGCAGCTGGATCGCGTCGATGCTCGTCGCCGTCGCCTCCTTTGCCTGGGCGTGGGGTCTGGGTGCCGGCGATGTCTGGCCCTTTGCCGTTGTCTGCCTGCTCTCGGGTGCGGCCCTGGGTGCCGACCTGACCTTGCCCGCCGCTTTGCTGGCCGATATAGCGGAAGCCCCCGCTGACGATTGCGGCGAGTCCGGCCGTTCGGCGCAGGCAGGCGCCTATTTCGGCTGGTGGAATCTGGTCGCCAAGCTCAACCTGGCGCTGGCTGCCGGCTTGTCCTTACCGCTTCTTGATCTCGTCGGCTACCGGCCCGGGGCCGCCGCAGCCAGCGCCGCTCTGGCGGCGGTCTACTGTCTGCTGCCGCTGCTCTTCAAAGCCGTCGCCGCCTTGCTCGCCTGGCGCTGGCGCAACACTCTGGAGTTGTCTTCATGAAAACACTATGGCTGGCCTGCTTTGCTTGCGGCCTTCTTGGTCTGGGCGGCTGTTCCGGTGTGCCCGTCGAGCGTTACCGGGCCGAACAGCCGCCGCTCGATCTGGCCACCTACTTCAATGGCCAGATCGACGGCTGGGGAATGTTCCAGGATCGATCGGGTGCCGTGATCAAGCGCTTCCATGTGCTGATCGATGCAAAATGGGAAAAGCGTGACGGGGTCGATGTCGGCACGCTCGACGAGCATTTCTCGTGGTCAGACGGCAGCACTTCGCGCCGGGTATGGACGATCACGCGGGTCGACGCCGCGCGCTACATTGGCGTCGCCGACGACGTTGTCGGCGAAGCACACGGCGAGGCCGCCGGCAACGCGCTGCGCTGGCGCTATGTGCTGGCACTGCCGGTTGATGGTCGGGTGTGGAACGTCGATTTTGACGACTGGATGTTCCTGATCGACGACCAGGTGATGCTCAACCGCTCGGAAATGCGCAAGTTCGGTTTTCGTCTCGGCGAAGTCAGCCTGAGCTTCAGGAAGCGCTGAGACCATGAATCCACAAATCGACGACTGGTCCGCAAAGCGCGTCTGGCTGCTCGGCGCGTCCACCGGTATCGGCGCAGCATTGGCCGTTGAACTGCTGGCGCGCGGCGCTCGTGTCGCGCTTTCGGCGCGTAATGCCAGCCGCCTGGCCGAGGTCGTCGCCGGGGTGGCGGCGACGGATGCGCCTGCGGCCGCCGAGCGAAGCTTGGTTTTGCCCTGCGACGCGGTCGAGGAAACAAGTCTGCGCGCCGCCTGGGACGAACTGCTGGCGGCGTGGGGCGGCGTCGATGTGGCGCTCTACGTCGCTGGCGATTATCAGCCGATGCGCGCCTGGCAGATCGATCTCGCCGCCGCGCAGCGCATGGTCGACGTGAACTTCGTCGCTGCGCTGACTTTCGCCGCTTGCGTCGTGCCGCAGCTGCTGCAACAGGGCCAGGGCCAGATCGGCTTCGTCGCCAGCGTCGCCGGCTATCGCGGGCTGCCGAAGTCGCTGATCTACGGCCCGACCAAGGCAGCGCTGATCAATTTCGCCGAAGCGCTCTATCTCGACCTGCAGCCAAAAGGCATTGGCGTACGGCTGATCAACCCCGGTTTCGTCGCCACGCCACTGACCGCGAAAAACGATTTCGCCATGCCTGCCTTATTGACTCCCCAGCAGGCGGCGAAGGCGACGATCGCCGGTTTTGCCGGCAGCGCTTTCGAGATTCACTACCCGAAACGTTTCACGCGCGTGCTCAAGCTGCTCGCGCATCTACCCTACCGTCTCTACTTCCCGCTGATTCGCCGCCTGGCCGGGCGGTGATGGAAACCGCCATGAACAACACCGCCAGCGTAAACGCCCTGATTGCTTTCTACGAAGACCTCAGCCCGGTGAGCGTCGCACGTTTCCCGGAGTTCTACGCCGACGACGCTTTCTTCAAAGATCCTTTCAACGAGGTGCGAGGCGTTGTCTCGATCCAAGGCATCTTCACCCATATGTTCAGGCAGCTCAGCGCACCGCGTTTCGTGGTGCGCGAACGAGTGCTCGCTGAAAACGGCGCGCTGCTGGTTTGGGAGATGCACTTCCGGCGCGTGCTTGCGCGGGGCGGCGGCGAGGCGCAAGTGATCCGCGGCGCATCGCATCTCAAGTTCGATGCCGCAGGCAAAGTCGTCTGGCATCGCGACTACTGGGACGCCGCCGAAGAACTCTACGAAAAACTGTCCGGAATCGGCTGGCTGATGCGCTTCCTGAAGAAGAAGCTGGCCGCCTGAGCTGGCAAGCGACCGGCGTCACTATGCACGGCTGCTGTCATGCTTGCTGAAGGCCGCGTCGGGAACGGTGAATGGTGAATGGTGAATGGTGAATGCGCCGCCACACCAGCCCCCACGTCATTGCGAGGAGGCGCAGCCGGCGCGGCAATCCAGTTCCATCCTCTCACTATTTCCCACCGCATTGACATCGTGAGCACGCGAAAAGCAAAACCTCTGGATTGCCGCGTCGGCTTCGCCTCCTCGCAATGACGGAGGGTGGGAGATGCTTGCCGAACGTCTCATCAAGAAGGCAACACTACACTAGCGACGGGGGCAGAGCGTGGCGTGGACTTCGCCGAGCAACTGCCGGTAGGGGCGCGGCCTTTTTGAAATGCCGCAGTTCCCGAGGCGTCAGCCACGAACATACTCTCGACCCAGCCGGTAAGGCTTGCAGTGAGCTCGCGCCCGCCCACTCCACGCCAGCACGTCATGGAGGATGATCAGCGTCGGCCGTCCGGCTTCCTGAAGCAGGTCGGCGTCGGCCAGGCTAATGACACCGATCTGATTGCGGGCACCGAAGCTCAGCGTGTTGAGATTGGCGAGAGCCTCCGCTGAGCGCAGAGCGCCTATCTGGAGTAACACGTTTTGTATCTATAAAAACAGATATCTGACGTGTCGAATAACTGTTAAAGCGCCAAGAACATGTATGCTCCTCTGTAGATATCTAAACAGACAGATAGGAGCTTGGCTATGCCTCTTCACCTACTTTACGGAAACGCCGTTACCGGCGAGCAGCGTTTTGAACGCCCCGAGCTGCAGGACCGGCTGATGCGCACGCTGGCGAGCAGCGGTGGGGTCAAGATGTTCGGCTTGCGCCGGATAGGCAAGTCGACGCTGCGGCTATACGTGATCGAGCAGATGCAGCAAAGCAGGAAACCCTGCGCATTCGTCGATGCGCAAGGCCTGCACACGATTTCCGACCTGCTCGCTGAATTGTTTCGCGCTTTACCGCAGGAGTCGAAGCTGACCAGCAGGGCTCTCGGCCTGATCGCCAAGGACAGTCCGATCAAGAATCTGCTGGAGGCCCTGGCGAAGGGCACGAAAATCGGCGAGAACGTTGTTTCTGCCTACTGGAAAGAGGCCTACAACAGCATCCGCGACGCCCTGACGGACACAAGAGACGCCCCTCTGCTGATCGTCGATGAGTTCCCTTTCCTGCTCAAGAACGTGCTCGATCGAAACCCGGAAGCTGGCCGGGATGAAGTCAATCAGCTACTCGCCGCCATGCGTGAATGGCGTGGGGCGGGCATGAAGATGTTGCTGACCGGCTCGATCGGCATTACCGCCTTGTCGCGCAAATACGGTTTGAACCGTGATCATCTGAATGATCTGTTGCCGTTCGAGGTGCCGGAACTCACCGAGAACGAAGCAAGCGATTTCGTCCGGCAAGCGACCGTGAGCCCGCCCGAGGGGCGCTGGACAGAGGAGCTCACGCGCGAATTCATCGCGCAAACGGGTGTCCTCTACCCGAGTTTCCTGGTCAAGGGTCTGCTCGAACTCGGGGTTGACCAGCCGCCACCACGAGAAGCCTTCGCCGACATCTTCGCCAGTCGCGTGCGCCCCGTGTTGCACGACGATTTCTACCAGCAATTCAACAAACGCTTCAAGCTCTACGGCGAGATCGACAGGAAGCTCCAGAGCCAACTCGTCGTCCAGGCGTTGAAGCGGATCGTCGACGCAAATACCGGCACGCAACTGGACGAGCTGGAGCTTCCCGAGGGCTATACCCGGATCGACCTGGCCGACGTGCTCGACATGCTTGTCGAGGATGGCTTCATCCGCTTTAGCGAAGACTCCGACGGTAACCGGAGCTGGCAGCCCGCCTCGCGGCTGGCGCAGCTGTGGTGGAAGCGGTCGAGGCTCGCATGAGCACCGCGCCCGCCGCGCCTCTGGTGCAGACCTTCATGACCCATCGCATGAGCGATGCGTCGATAGAAATGCTGGCCACCGGCCGGGAAGTCGAGACGCAGCGGATCATGGACGCCGTCGAACGCAGCCTCAAGGCGGCGCCCGGCGCGCTGCAACACATGGCCATCTACGGGCCGCGCGGCTTCGGCAAATCCTTCATCGCCCGCCTGGTGCAAATCGAGACGGGCAAGCTCGCCGCCGCGCGCAAGCTGCCCGTTCCATTTGTCTTGCTGCCCGAGGAGCAGCACAACCTGACCCGTAACCCGCACGCACTGCCCGCCTACATCGCCCACCGGCTCGCCGATTTGCGCAGTGGCGGGGACGGCAGCTGGGCGGGCGCCATGTTCCAATGGCCGGAGCCGAAGAAGGAAGCGCAGCAGTGGGACGAAGCAACCGCAGCGCTGGAAGCTGAACTCGATCGCTCGCTGCCCGCAGGCAAGGGGATGGGCATCGTGGTCATCGAGAACTTCGACTTTCTCCTCTTCAGCGTCTTCAAGGAAGCGGCCACCGAACAGCGTCTGCGCAAGTGGCTCGACCGCCGCAGCAACCGGCTGATGCTGATCGCCACCGCCACTGGCTCGGTGGACATGGACTACGAACGCCCGCTTTTTCAGGCCTTCCAGTCGATCCGCCTGGAACCCTGGGAGGAGGAAACCTGCATCGCCTATTTCAACCGCCGCCGCCAGGCCGAGGGGAAGGCGCCGCTGGACGCGGCGATGGAAGCCAAGGCGCGTGCCGTGGCCGATTTCATCGGCGGCAACCCGCGGCTGGCGCAGTTGCTGGCCGAGGTGCTCGAGACACAGGACGCTCTCACCGTCGCCGACACCATGAAGGCCCTGGCGGACAAGCTGTCGGACTACTACCGGCGGCGCATCGACGACCTGCCGCCGCTGGTCCAGGGCCTGCTCGATGCCCTCATCCGCGGTGGCGAACCGGCCTCGCAGACCGAACTGGCCGAGCGCGTCGGCGCCCCGGCGCAAAGCACCATCGCCCGGGTCATGCAGGAACTGCAGCGCAGCGACATCATCCGCGGCCTGCCGGCTCCGGACAGCCGCGAAACCCTGTATCGCGTCACGGACCGGGTCTTCGTGCACTTCTATCGCCTGCGCCAGGGTAGCCAGTCGGCGTTGCAGACGCCGCTGGCCACCATTCTCGAGTTCCTGCGCGCGTTCTACTCGCGCGACGAACAAAAGACCCAGGCCATGAATCACCTGGACGCCGGCCGGCACGCCGAAGCACGGCTGTTCGCCGATCTGGTGCGGGAAGGCCAAGCGAGCGCAGCGATGTCTAGCAGCTATTTCCTGGAATTCGGCCCTCGCCTGCAACGCTATCTTGACGCCGCGGGCGAAGCGCTACCTGCTCCGGTCGACGATCTGCTGGGCGAAATGGAAAATTGCCCCGAGCGACTGGTTGGCCGGGTCGAGGCTTGGGAATCGCCTTCGCCAGTCTTTCATGCTATTGCCGCCGTGCTTGCAGCCCAGGCTCTTGTCCGTCTCGGACTGGTTGAAGCGGCGGACGAGCGGCTTGTGCGGCAGCTTGCGACAAGCGCGGGTCCGGTGACTGAGGTCTTGCTACATCACGAACAGTGCCTGCTGTTCCTTGCGCACCGCAATGAATCCGCCGCGATCTGCGAGGCTACTACCGTGGGCGAGCTGCGTGAGGCGGAACTGCCCGCGACCTTCAAGGTACTGGCTCACCTAGATCGGACATGGGCCCTTTGTAATTCTGGTCTCTACCACGAAGCTCTTACCAGCGCTCGCGAGGCCGCGGAGCTGGCTGCCCAGGCGAGCGATCTCGGCGGACATGCCACTGCATTGAGAGGTGCTGCCTGGTCGCTTGGCCAGTTGAATCGGCACGAGGAAGCTGTCGTCAGCGCCCGCGAGGCAGCGGCGCTGGCCACCCAGGCAGTTGATCACGGCGAACATGCACGAGCCCTGAGGGATGCGGCTTGGTCACTTGGCCAGTTGAATCGTCATGAAGAGGCCATTGCTGGCGCCCGCGAGGCCGCCGCACTGGCTGTACAGGCGGGCGATCTCGGCGAACAAGCTACAGCCCTGCGGCATGCCGCGTGGTCGCTTGGCCAGTTGAATCGTCATGAGGATGCCATTGCCAGCACCCAAGAGGCAGTTGCGTTGGCCGCCCAGGCGGGTGCTTTCGGCGAACAAGCCGCTGCCCTGCGAATTGCCGCGTGGTCGCTTGGCCAGTTGGATCGTCACGAGGAAGCCATTGCCAGCGCCCGAGAGGCCAAAGTGCGGGCTACCCGGGCGGGCGATCGGCTTGGACAAGCGGAGGCCATGAAGGTCGCCGCCAATTCTCTCAATCAACTCGGCCAGTACCGGGAAGCACTTACCGAGGCCTTGGCCGGCTTCAAGTTGGCATACGCCCTCGCGGACGGATTCGAGATTGCTGGCACGGCAGTTGCAGCCCTACGTGCAGCTATTTCCTGCCCTTCGCTGCAAGCCGTATCCGCATTTGCACAATGGCTGGCATGGGATCTCGATAGCGCGCGTGACGAGAAGGACTCTCGCTCGAAATTCTGGCTTGGCGAAGGGCTGGCCGCCGCCACACGCGCAGGGGCCTGGGAAGCGTGGGATACGCTGATCGAAGATCAAGCCGAACGGGTGCGCGATTCACCCGTTTTCATAAGTATCGCCATATCCGAAGTGGGCAGGGCCGTCGCGCTCTGGGGAGAGAGCGATGGACGTGCCGAAGGCTTCGAGGCCGCTCGTGCGGCACTGCCTCGCCTGGGTCGGCTTTGGGATCTGATCGGCGCCGAGGAATCAGCCCGCGACTCCCAGCTTGGCGAATTCGTTGCCGGCCTGGCCGAGCATTGTCGCGACCCCGGTCTGCTCCGTGATGTCGCCGGCCTCCTGACTGCCGACATCACGCCGCAAGCGCCGACAACGGCGAGCCTGTTGGTCGCGTTGGCGCAAGTCGACGAAGCCGACGATCCACAGGCCGTGCTCGCACGCATGGACCCGGACAGCGCCTTGTGGCTGCGCCGCATCCGCGATCTGCCCGAAGCACCCGCGAGGCCCCCGCGCCGGCGGAAATGACGTGGCTGAAGTTGCTCTGAGCCGATTCGCATGCCCTCTCTCGCCAGATAGCGTCGCTGCATGGACCAGCGGGCAAAAAACGCTGGCCGGCGCCTGGCAGGTCACGCTTCCCTACTGCACTTCGCTCTAAACCCGCTTGCCCTTGTAAGCCTTTAGCCGCGACAATCCACCGGCGGTGCGCGGGATTGCCAATGAGGGCGCCGACGTGGCGAGGCGCGCGGAGTCGATAGACGGGGGAGGGCGATATGGTTTCGTGGCGGCTGTTGATGGTGATGACACTTCTCTGGTCAGGCGCGCTGCAGCCAGTCGCCGCCGCTGATGCGCGCAATCTGATCGTCGAGGGCCGCAGCCAGCGGCTGGCGCTGGTGATCGGCAATGACAGCTATCGCCAGGTCCCGAAACTGGACAACGCGCGCGCCGATGCCCGGGCGCTGGCCAAGGCACTGGAGGCTGCGGGTTTCGTCGTGACGCTCAAGCTGGATGTCGACCAGAAAGCCATGGAGCGGGCGCTGCGTGCATTCAAGGCGCAGCTCGTTGGCGGCGATGAAGCGGTGTTTTATTTTTCCGGGCACGGGGTGCAGCTCTCCGGTGAGAATTTCCTGCTGCCGGTCGACATCGGGGGGCAGACTGCAGACCAGGTTCGCGACGATGCGGTCGGGCTGCAGCGAGTGCTCGACGACCTGCACGATCAGAAAGCCCGCTTCTCTCTGGCGATCATCGACGCCTGCCGCGACAACCCGTTCAAGGGGCTGGGAAAGGCCATTGGCGGGCGCGGACTGGCGGCGACCGCGCCGGCTACCGGGCAGATGGTGATTTACGCGGCCGGCACCGGGCAGCAGGCGCTGGACCGGCTCAATGAGCAGGACCGCAACCCGAATGGCCTGTTTGCGCGCGAGTTCCTCAAGCAGATGAGCAGGCCGGGGGTGCCGGTGAGCCAGGTTCTGCGCAATGTGCGCAGTGAGGTGGTGCGGCTGGCCAGAACGGTCGGCCACGAGCAGGTACCGGCACTCTACGATCAGGCGATCGGCGATTTCTATTTCCGCCCACCGGTTGACGAAGCGCCAGCGCATGCGCCCGTGGTGACTGCGCCGCCGCTTGCCGCAAGGGCAGCCTATGCGTCCGGCACAGTGTTCCGCGACTGCCCTGACTGTCCCGAGATGGTGGCGATTCCGGCGGGCGAATTCAGCATGGGCTCGCCGGCGAGCGAAGAAGGGCGCGGCAAGGACGAAGGGCCGCAACATCAGGTGCGCATCGGCAAGGCGTTTGCGCTCGGTCGCAAGGAGCTGACCGTTGGCGAGTTTGGCCGCTTCGTGGAGGCGAGCGGCTACCGCACCAGCGCCGAGAAGGACACCGGCAAGGGCTGCTATGCCTGGGACAAGGGTGACGGGAAGTGGGACTGGCGGGCCGGGCGGAAGTGGAGCGAACCGGGCTATGCGCAGGGCGAGCAGCAGCCGGTCGCCTGCGTGAGCTGGGACGATGCCCGCGCCTACGTGCAGTGGCTGGCGAAAGAGACCGGCCAGGGCTACCGGCTGCCGAGCGAGGCCGAATGGGAATATGCGGCGCGGGCGGGCGGCAAGACCGCGCGTCCCTGGGGCGAGAATCCGAAGGACGCCTGCAGCCATGCCAACGTGGCCGACAATACGACCTACGAAGGCACATCCTGGGAACTAAAGCACGACTGCAGCGACGGCTACTGGTTCCCGGCGCCGGTGGCCAGCTACCAGGCGAACCGCTTCGGCCTTTACGACATGCTCGGCAACGTCTGGGAATGGGTCCAGGACTGCTACCAGGACAGCTACACCGGGGCGCCGGCCGACGGCAGCGCGCGGGAAGGCGGCAAGTGTGAGGCGCGCGTCCTGCGCGGCGGCTCGTGGAACATCAGACCACATTACGCCCGTTCTGCCAACCGCGACAGGATCGCGCCGGCGAGCCGGGACGGCGACGGCGGTTTCCGTCTCGCCAGGACGCTTCCGTAGCGCAGCGCAGGAAGCTTTGCCCTTGAACCCTTTACGCCTTTACCCCTTGCGCCAGGCCTGGCCTCGAATCCAGCCTGTCGCTCATCCTTCCAGGAGACCTGCGATGATCCACCGGAAAGCAAAGGCCTTGCCGCCCAACGGGTGCGACGCCCTTCGCCGGATGGCCGGATCGACGATGGTTGTGCTGGCGCTGCTCAGTACCCTCGCGACGCCCGCCGCCGAAGCTGCCAACCACGCGCTGATCATGACCATCGGCGAGTACGCCGATCCGACCGCCAACCTGCCCGGCATCGACGTCGATGCGCGCAATGCGTTCGCCATCGCCGAGGCGATGGCGGTGCCGCGGGGCAACATGCAAGTGCTCAGCGACCGGCAGTTGTCGGTGGCCGGCATGCGCACGGCAATTGCCGAACTGGGGCGCAAGGTCGGCCGTGGCGATAACGTCTTCGTCTATTACTCGGGACACGGTACGCAGATCGCGGGCGATCCCGGCAAGTGCAGCGAGGGGCTGCTGACCCACGACCTGCAGGTGTACTCGGACCGCGAGCTCGAAGAGGCGCTCGCCGAGCTGAGTACAAAGGCCGGCCAGCTGGTGATGATGAACGATTCGTGCTTCTCGGGTGGCGCGGCGACCAAGGCGCTGCCGCTCGCCGGGCAGCGGGCGAAATTCTTCAAGCTGGCGGCGGCGAGCGGCGATTACCAGTGCGGGCAGGCGCTGAACATGAAGTTTGCCAAGAACATCGTGCCGACCGCCGCCGAACGCGGCGCGAACCTGCTCTACGTGGCCGCCGCGTCCGACAGCGAGGTGGCTTTCGCGACCAGTGCCGGCAGCGCGGCGACGGTCGCCTGGCTTGGCTGCCTGCAGGCGACAAGCGGCCCTGGTCGCGATGGCGCCTACCGCGGCGCCGAGTTACGCAGCTGCGCGCAGGAGTGGCTCGATCACCAGCGCTTCGACCAGCACATTGCACTCGAAGGCAACCAGGAGTTGCCGCTCGCCTACCTCGCCGCGGGGGCCGCTGCCAAGCCGGCGTTGATCGATGCCGGCGCAGTACTGCAGGGCATCCGCAGCGCGGCGTCGCCGACCGTGCGCGTCGCGCTGCGGGTCACGAAACAGCGGATGAAGATCGGGCAGGACCGGCTCGAATTCGAGGTCAGCACGCAGCAGGCAGGCTACCTCAGCGTGCTGCACGTCGGCAGCGACGGCAAGACCTTCGACCTGCTCTTTCCGAACGACATCGACGCCAACAACCATGTCGCCGCCGGTAGCACGGTCCACCTGCCGCGGCCGAGCTGGCGGGTCAGGGCGGGTGGTCCGGCCGGCACTTCCCGGCTGCTGGCCGTGCTCTCGGAGAAGCCGCGCGATTTTCGCAAGGGGCTGGCGAAGATCGGTAATACAGGTTTTTATGGCACGCCGGCGAACTCGGCTTCGGCGAAGAACCTGTTCGCCGAGGCCACCGGCGAAGCAAGCGGCGACCCCGGCCGCTACGGCGCCAGCGAGCTGCTGGCGATCGAGGAGTATTGATGTCTGCAACGCTTTCCTGCTGCCAGGGGCGCCGCTCCGGAGACGTTGACATGGCGAGCTCGACGACTCGTCGTGGCGCAGGTCCGGGCCGCTGGCGAACCGGGCTGGCGGGCTGCCTGCTGGTTGGCGCAGCGTTGCTCCTCGCCACTCTTTTCCTCGTCGCGCCGGCCGTCGCCGACGATGGCCTGTTGAGCGCCGAGCAGATCCTGGCGGCGCTCGAACAGAGGCCGCCGCTGCCGGCAAAGGGTTTTCTGCCGAAGGCCAATCCGGATGCGGCGACGCGCGTCTGCGACGCTGATCTGAATCGGCGGCTGCTGGCGAAATCCGGCCAGCGCGGCGAGCTGCTGACCCGCAACCTCTACGTTGAGGCAGCGCCGACAGTCGATCTCGATATTGCCTTCGCCTATGGCGAGGCAGCGCTGCTGGCCGCGGGCAGGGTCCAACTCGACGAACTGGCGCGGGCGCTGCTGGATCCGGGCTTGCGAACGCAACAGTTCGTTTTCGCCGGCCACACCGACGTCGACGGCGGCGCCGATTACAACGACCGCCTGTCGTGCGAGCGTGCGCTCTCCGCGCGCCGCTACCTGGTCGTACAGCACGGCATCGATGCCGATCGCCTGGTGCCGATGGGTTTCGGTTTCGAGAAGCTCAAGGATCCGCTGCAGCCACGCGCGGCGGTCAACCGGCGCGTCGAGATCCGCAGGTTCGCCGGCCTGCAGAAAACCGGGCAGCCCTGACCCTGCCCTATACTGGCGCGCAGAGCCATGAACGCACTACGGTCTGAACGGAAAAGGGGGAGAAGAATGAGCAAGGGAGTTGGTCGCGGGCTGCGGCCCTGGGTCATCATCGGGTCGCTGGTGCTGGCGCCGCCCGTCCTCGCTGCCGAGCAGGGCGCCGCAGTCGATAACGCGCGGCCCGCCAGCGAGTCCTTCCGCCGCACTACCGAGGAGGCCGCTGCCCTGGCCGGCGGCCTGGCCGTACGACTGAACAAGAGCTCGCTGCGCGATGGCGACCTCCTGGTAGTGACTGTCGATGTGCCGTCCGCGGGCTACCTCAATGTGGTCAGCGTCGGTCCCGACGACGTGCCGACGGTGCTGTTTCCCAACCGCCATCACAGCGACAACCGCGTTGCCGCCGGCGCTTTCGGCATTCCGACGGAAAAAATGAAGTTCGACCTGAAGGCAACGAAACCCTACGGCCCGACGCTGGTCGCCGCTTTCCTCAGCACGGAGCCACTGGACTTCTACCAGGACGGCGCCGGTGAGCGCGACGTGCAAGGCCGGATGCACGAGCAGTTTGCACTGCTCTCGGCCAGCAGTCGCCGCCAGCTCGAAAATCTGGCGACGAAGAGCTTCGCGGTGACGCCGCGTGCCGCGCCGCTGCTCGGTGGCATGGCCTATGCACTGGTCTGCGCGGCCAGCGGCCCTTGCGACGCGGCGGCCATGGCGCCGGAGTCGGGCGGCTTGCCGCTCGCCGAGCGCCTGGTCCCGGGCATCCTGCTCGACCCGGAGCGCGAACTGCCGCTGCCCAGGGGAGGCCAATTGCGCCCGGTTTACGACAAGGGAATCCGGCTGACCAAGCTTTCGGAAGGCTTCGTGTCGCGTCTGTACAATGATCCGGCAGGCTATTGCACCATTGCCTATGGCCACCTGATCCACAAGGCGCCGTGCGACGGCAGCGAACCGGCCGACTTCCGCAACGGCGTCAGCGAACCACAGGGCGAAACGCTGCTCGTCGCGGACATGAGTGGCGCGCAATCGGCGGTGACGAGACTGGTCAACATCGAGCTGAGCGACGGGCAGTACGCCGCCCTGTGTGACTTCACCTATAACGTCGGGGCGGGCAACCTGCAGAGCTCGACGCTGCTCAAGGTGATCAACGCCGGCGAGCATCATCGCGTACCCCTGCAACTGGCACGCTGGAACAAGGCCAATGGCAAGGAGTACCGCGGTTTGACGGTCCGTCGCCAACGCGAGATCGCCCTCTATTTCGAGGGTCGGCCGATACCGAAAGCGCTGCCTGGCGGGGAGAACCTGACGCCGATCGACATCCGCGTCGGGGAATAACGGCTCCGGAACACGGGAAGGGAAGGAGACATGGGAGAGGGCCGTAAGCGGCTTGCAACGGTTGATGGTCGGGAGCGGCGTTTACGCGTGCTGCTTGGCGCGCTGTTGTTCGTGGTGCTGGCGGGAGTCCTCGTCGACGGGGTTCAGGCGGTCGAGCGGCGCGTCGCGCTGGTCATCGGCAACGGCGCGTACGACGGCGCCGAGCGTCTCGACACGCCGCGCCAGGATGCGGACGACGTCGGCGCGGCGCTCGGCAAGCTCGGCTTCTCGGTCATCTCGCCGAAGCCGCGCGACCTCGACCAGCGCGGCATGGAGCAGGTCGTGCAGAAGTTCGCCGACGCCAGCCGTGGCGCCGACGTGGCACTGTTCTACTACGCCGGCCACGGCGTCGGGCGCGGCGGCGACAACTGGCTGATCCCGGTCGGCAGCAAGATTACCGACCCGGCGGACCTGCGTTATCGCGCCGTCAGCCTGCGCTGGATCGCCGACAGGCTCAAGGCCAGCGGCGCCGGGGCGCGCCTCCTGATCGTCGATGCCTGCCGCAACAACCGCTGGTACGAAGCCGAACGGGGCCCGGGCCAGCGTGGTCTGGAGCGCATCACCCCACCGAGCGGCACGCTGATCGCCTACGCCGCGGCACCGGGCGAGACGGCCAGGGACAAGCACCCGACGCGGCCGAACGGGCTGTTCACCGGCGAACTGGTGCAGGCCCTGGCGCAGGAACCCGAGGTCGATATCCGCGAGCTGATCCGCCGCGTCGGCGAGCGCGTCAATCGGCTCAACGCCGGCCAGCACCCATCGACCGAGGAGATCGGCTTCTACGCCGCGCTGCATCTGGCCGAACCGAAACCGGTCGCCGACCCGCGCGCCGACGAGGACGCCGCCTGGCAGCAGGCGCGGCAGGGGAACAGCCGCTCGGCGTACGAAGCCTATTTGGCGCGCTACCCGCAGGGACGCTACGCGGATTGGGCGCAGCAGGAAATCGCGCGGCCGGTGCAGCCGCCGGTGGCTTCGCAGGCGACAGTTGCGGCCAGCGCGCCGACGGCGCCCGCTGGCCAGCCGTCCGATTATCCGCCGGGCAAGGTGTTTCGCGACTGTAGTGACTGTCCCGAGATGGTGGTGATTCCGGCCGGCGCGTTCGTCATGGGCTCGCCAGAGAGCGAAGCGGGTCGTGACCGGGATGAGGGGCCGCAGCACTCGGTGACGATCGCCCGTCCCTTCGCCGCCGGCAAGTACGCCTGCGCTGGATCGCCGACAGGCTCAAGGCCAGCGGCGCCGGGGCGCGCCTCCTGATCGTCGATGCCTGCCGCAACAACCGCTGGTACGAAGCCGAACGGGGCCCGGGCCAGCGTGGTCTGGAGCGCATCACCCCACCGAGCGGCACGCTGATCGCCTACGCCGCGGCACCGGGCGAGACGGCCAGGGACAAGCACCCGACGCGGCCGAACGGGCTGTTCACCGGCGAACTGGTGCAGGCCCTGGCGCAGGAACCCGAGGTCGATATCCGCGAGCTGATCCGCCGCGTCGGCGAGCGCGTCAATCGGCTCAACGCCGGCCAGCACCCATCGACCGAGGAGATCGGCTTCTACGCCGCGCTGCATCTGGCCGAACCGAAACCGGTCGCCGACCCGCGCGCCGACGAGGACGCCGCCTGGCAGCAGGCGCGGCAGGGGAACAGCCGCTCGGCGTACGAAGCCTATTTGGCGCGCTACCCGCAGGGACGCTACGCGGATTGGGCGCAGCAGGAAATCGCGCGGCCGGTGCAGCCGCCGGTGGCTTCGCAGGCGACAGTTGCGGCCAGCGCGCCGACGGCGCCCGCTGGCCAGCCGTCCGATTATCCGCCGGGCAAGGTGTTTCGCGACTGTAGTGACTGTCCCGAGATGGTGGTGATTCCGGCCGGCGCGTTCGTCATGGGCTCGCCAGAGAGCGAAGCGGGTCGTGACCGGGATGAGGGGCCGCAGCACTCGGTGACGATCGCCCGTCCCTTCGCCGCCGGCAAGTACGAAGTGACTTTCGATGAGTGGGACGCCTGTGTGGCCGCGGGTGGCTGTCGTCACAAGCCATACGACTGGGGTTGGGGTCGCGGCACGCAGCCAGTTGTCGAGGTAGGCTGGGATGACGCGCAGACCTATTTGGTCTGGTTGTCGAAGGAGACCGGCAAGCGCTATCGGCTGCTGTCGGAGGCCGAGTGGTAGTATGCGGCGCGAGCGGGCAGCCGCTCCGCCTACCCCTGGGGCGAGCAGCCGGGAAGTGGCCACGCCAACTTTCGGGAATCGGGTAGCCAAGGGCGCGGTGATCGGCCCGCCCCGGTCGGCGGGTTCAAGGCCAATGCCTTTAAGCTACACGACGTGATCGGCAACGTTTGGGAGTGGGTGCAGGACTGCTATCGGGACGGCTATGCGGGCGTGCCCGCCGACGGCAGTGCCTGGAACGGCGAAAGGTGTGAGGCACGCGTTATGCGCGGCGGCTCGTGGAACAATAATCCACAGGATGCCCGTACTGCCATCCGTCACTGGTTCGCGCCGGCGGATCAGAACATGATCGGCGGTTTCCGTCTCGCCAGGGCGCTTCCGTAGCGCAGCGCAGGAAGCTTGCCCCTTGAGACGCTTACGCTTTTACCCCTTCAGCCGATTCCCGCGTAGCTGCAACGAGGCGCCCAACGCGAAACTGAGCGCCACCCGGAGGCCCATCATGCCGACATCGGTTCGCGCCATCCTGCTTGCCACGGCGTTTGCTCTCCTGACCGGCGCCACGGCCGCCTCGGCGGTCGACAAGCGCATCGCGCTGTTGATCGGCATCGCCGATTATCCGCACCTCGTTTCGCCGCAGGGGCCGCTGCAGGGCCCGGTCAATGACGTGGCGGCGCTGCGCGCGGTGTTGATCGAACGCTGGGGTTTTCTGCCCGGCAACATCCGCACGCTGGTCGACCGGCAAGCGACGCGCGCGGCGATGCTCGACGAGCTGCGCGCGCTCGAAAAACGCAGCTCGCCCGGGGATGACGTGTTCGTCTTCTACTCGGGGCACGGCACCAGCGCGCTCGATTCGCGTCTCGCGCCGCCGCTGCCGCAAGGCAGCGGGGCGATGGTGCCTGCCGACTACGATCCCGCTGCGGCACGGCCCGTCGACGGACTGATCGTCGGGCGCAGTGACCTGAAACCGATCATCGAGCGTCTCGAAGCCGGCGGTCGGCGCCTGTGGGTGGTTTCCGATTCCTGCTACTCGGGGAACCAGGTGCGCAGCGTCTTCGGTGAACGCGGCTCGTTGCCCGGCAAGTTCATCCCGCTGCCGGGGCCGGAACTCTTGCGCGACCTGGCGCGCGCCGCCGCGGGGCCGGCGACGCCGCCATCGCCTTATCCCTATAGCGAAACGGCCTGGCTGTCGGCGGCGGCCGAGGGAGAGGTCGCGCGTGACATCCCGACGGAGTGGCTGCCAAGTTACCCGACGGTCGACGGCAAGCCGCACGGAGCGCTGGCCGACGCGCTGCTGCGCGTGCTCGACGGCAGCGTCGACGCCGATTACGACCGTGACGGCTTCCTGAGCTGGGCCGAGATCCACGCCGCGGTCAGCGGCTTCATGGCCGATCGCGCCTACGGCCACAGCCCGCAGCGCCTGCCCAACGTCGCCGAGGATTCGCGCGGGCTGGCACAGCGCGCTTTCCTTGGCCAGCGCGTCAGCAGCGCCGCGCGCCGGCCGGCCGCGACGACGACACTCCAGCTGGCGGCGGTCGGCCTCGATGGCGCTGCGCTCGCGGCCTTGCAGCGTATCCGCGGCGTCGAGCTGCTGGCGGCTTCGGCCAGCGGCGCCGAACTCGTCGTGCGCCAGGAGGGCACGAGGTTCGCTCTCTACTCCGCTGGCGGCGACGCACTCGGCGAGGTTCCCGCCGCCGAGCCGCAGCGACTGGTGAGCCGCGTTCAGCAACTGGCCTGGGCCAGGCGCCTGCACGAGCTGGGGCAGCAGGGTAGCCGCGGGTTGCTCGACTTTGAGGTGCAACCGGCGACCTTCGGCGGCAATTTCCGGATCGGCGAGTGTATCCACTTCGTGGTCAAGCCGCAGCGGGCGAGCACGCTGCTGCTGCTCAATGTCGACGCCGCGGGCCTGGTCTCGGTGCTCTACCCCTACACCGCCAGCGAGACCCAGCCCCTGCCCGCCGGCAAGCCGCGTGCGATTCCCGGATCGGGTCCGTACGACCGGGTCAGGGTGAGCGACCCACCCGGCATGGACCTGCTTTTCGCCTTTGCTTTCGACCGCCCACCGGCGGGAATCGAGCGGCTGTTCGGGCTGCAGAAGGTCGAGCCGAGCGACCCGCGGCTGGCGATCATCGAAGGCATGCTCGCCGACCGGAAAGGCGAGTTCAGTTTTGCGCACGCGGAATTGCGCGCGCTGTCGCGATCGAGCGGGCAGGCCGACGGCCCGCCGGGGGAGGGCGCTTGCCGCTGAAGTTCTTCAGGCGCTGCTATCGGCCATCACGGCCGGCGACATTCCTGGCGGCCGTTTTTCCGGCCCCTGGCCTTGCTCGCGAGTGCTCGCGAAGCGCGCAATGATCTGTCGGGTTGCCGGCGACATCCTGGCGCTGAGCGGCAGATCTCCGTGCGCGAAGAAATGCAGCGCCATGGCGTCATCGCCCGCCAGCGCTGCGCCGCTGGCGCTGGCCCGGAAGACATGGTGGCAATTGGTCTGCGATTCGTGGCTGAAGAGGAACTGCAGCGCATCGGAGAGCAGGCCGGTTTCTTCGGCGAGTTCGCGGGCGGCTGCCTGCGCGAGCGATTCGTCCGCGTTGATGCCGCCGCCGGGTAGCAGCAGCATTCCGCCGCGGTTTTCGACGAGCAGGATTTTGCCGTCGATCTCGACGATGACGGTGGCTCTTTGGCGCTTCATGTGGGTACTCCGTGTCTCCGTGTTGCCTGGGGGCTTTGTCGGGTGTTGTGGCCGCGCGCTAGACAATCGCCAGCCCGGCGCATTCGATGGCCACCAGCGCTTTCGCGTGATTGAAGTTGCTGGCCCGGCCGCAGGCGTAGAGGCAACAGGCGAGTTGATTGGCGATTGGCAATGGTAGCGAGGCTTCGCCGGCGAGGACGCGGTGCATCCAGGCGACGGTGGCGCCGGCATCGCAGGTCTCGGGCAGTTGCGGCAGGCTCCTGAGGCTGTCGCGCTCGGCTTCGAAGAGGATGTCGCTGACGCCGTCGTGCAGATGTTCGATCAGCGGGCGGCGCTTGGGGTTGGCGAAAGGTTCGCCTTCGCTGCCGCGCAGGAGGAGGGCGTGCGCGCCTGCGGCGCTCAGGACGGCGCGCATGCTGGTGATGTAGTCGGGGTGCGTCGCCGCAGCCAACAGCAAGGCTTCGCCGCGGAAGGGGTCGAGCATCTTGACCAGGCTGTGGGCGCTGTTGCGCAGTCCGAGGCGGTTGCGCAAGGCGAGTTGTCGGTCGAGGCCGGGAGAGATGAGCGGCAGCGGCACGTAGGCCAGGCCGTATTCGTCGATCGCCAGTTGTGCCTGCGCCAGGCTGCTGCAGGCTTGCAGGCCAAACTCGGCAAAGATTTGCTCGCTGGTGACGCGTCCGTAGTCGGCGCTGAGACCGTGTACCAGCACCGGCACGCCGAAGCGCTGCAGGAGCAGCGCCAGCAAGGGAGTCAGGTTGGCGCTGCGGCGAGCGCCGTTATAGGTGGGGATGAGTACCGGGCGAAGGTGACCGGCCGGTCGAGCCAGGCTCGGCAGGCGTTCGTTGGCGGCAGCGAGGAAGCCGACCATCTCGTCGATGGTCTCGGTTTTCATGCGCAGGGCGATGGCGATCGCACCCTGTTCGAGGTCTGGCACCTGGTCGTCGAGAATCGCGGCGTAGAGCGCCTGTGCTTCGCCGCAGGGCATGTCGCGCGCACCGGCTGCGCCGCGTCCGATCTCCCGGATGACCGCCGCCAAGTCGATTCCTTCCATTTCCTCGCTCTTCGCCATGCTCCCTCCGTGATACGTCTTCAGGCCACCGCTTCAGTGGCGCTGCGCTGCGCCTGACTGGCGACCATCTGCCGCAACTCGGGCAGACACGATCCGCAGAAGGTACCGCATTTCCGCTTCTCCTGCAGTATCGCCAGCGTCGCGCCGCCGTCGAGGTCGGCCTTGATCTGCGCTTCGCTGATGTCGGCGCAGTTGCAGACCACGCGGCTGCGCTGTGGCAGCTTTCCCGGTCGCTTGCCGATCGGCGCGAGCGCCCAGCGGATGAGCGCCGGATCGAGCCCTGCGGCGGCGCCGTCGCTGCCTCCGGGCCCTTCGACCTCGGCGGCCATCAGCTCCTTGAGCCACGACTGCGCCTGTGTTTCGCCGGCGAGACGAATGCCGATCAGCTTGCCGTCCGGGGCGAGGGCACGCTTGCTGATCTGTCGGCGCTGATCGGCGTAAACGATCGCCGCCGCAGCGTCGGCGTCAAGGCCGAACAGCGCGTCGATCTCGCGCAGGCGGGATTCGGGGAGTGCTTCGCCGTGTGCCGCGCGGAACACCACCAGTGCTTCGCTGCGTCCGTAGAGTCCGACGCTGGCCAAGGCGAATTCGGGGAGCAGGCTGCGCGCCCTGGCGAGCAGGGTCAGCGCCGCCAGTTCTCCGCTTCCCGCCTTGCGCAGAACGACCAGTTGCCACGGCAACTCGGCCTGCTCGACAGCGACGGCGGCATGCTTCAGTTCGGGTTGCTGCGAGAACGGGTCGTACGCCGAAAGGGTGAGCGCGTTGACGCCGGCGCTGTTCATGAACTGGCTGCCCCAGTGCATCGGCATCCATGCGCGTCCGCGCACCAGCCCATCGTCGGGTTTGACGCGCACATGTACCTGACCGCGGGCATTGCCGACGCGCACCACATCGCCGCCGGCCAGGCCGCGCTGGCGCAGGTCGGCGGGGTGCATCGAGAGCAGCGGTTCGTCGTCGAGATTGAACAAGCGGGCGACGGTACCGGTGCGACTCATGCCGTGCCATTGGTCACGCAGGCGGCCGGAGAGCAGGCTGATCGGATACCTCTCGTCGGTGCTTTCGGCGGTCGGCAGGTGCTCGACGGCGACGAAGCGGGCGCGACCGGAGGGGGTCGGGAAAACGCCGTCGGCGTAAAGGCGCTGGCGGCCACTGCTCGCCCCTTCGGGGAACGGCCACTGCTGCGCTCCGCTGCTGTCGAGTAGCGCATAGCTCAGGCCGGTGATGTCGAGATCGCGGCCGCGTGTGCTCTCGCGATGCTCGTTGAAGATCGCCTCGGGACTGGCGTAGGGAAACAGCTGCCCGGTCAGCGGCTGGCCGAACCGGGCCCCGAGCCGGTGTGCGAAGTCGACGACTATTTCCCAGTCGGGCCGCGCTTCACCCGGCCGCGACACCGCAGGCGTGATGTGGGTGATGCAGCGCTCGGAGTTGGTGACCGTGCCTTCCTTTTCTCCCCAGGTGGTTGCCGGCAACATCAGGTCGGCGTAGGCCGCGGTGTCGGTATTGGCGAATGCTTCCTGGAGGACGACGAAGTCAGCAGCCTCGAGGGCGGCGCGCACTTCGCTCTGGTCGGGGAGCGATTGCGCCGGGTTGGTGCACGCGATCCATACCGCCTTGATCTCGCCGCGCTTGAGTGCGGCAAAGAGTTCCACCGCTGCCTTGCCGGGCTGCGCGGGAACCGAGGGCAGGCCCCACAGGCGTGCGACTTCGGCGCGGTGTTCGGGGTTGGCGAGGTCGCGATGTGCGGAAAGCAGGTTGGCCAGGCCGCCGACTTCGCGGCCACCCATGGCGTTCGGTTGCCCGGTCAGCGAGAAGGGGCCGGCGCCGGGCCGGCCGATCTGCCCGGTGGCCAGGTGCAGGTGGATCAGCGCGGCATTGTTGTGCGTACCGTGCGAGGACTGGTTGAGGCCCTGGCAGTACAGCGACAGCGCTGCCGCCGACTTGCCGAACCAGCGCGCGGCCTGGATGATCTCGGCCTCGGCGAGGGCGCAGATTTCGGCCACCACCGCCGGCGGAAAAGCCGCGACCGTCTGTTCCAGCGCGGCGAAGCCCTCGGTGTGCGCGGCAATGTAGTTGCGATCGACCAGTTCCTCGGCGAGCAGCACGTGCAGCAGGCCGTTGTAAAGGGCAATGTCGGTGCCTGGCTTGAGCGGCAGATGCAGGTCGGCGATGGCGGCGGTTTCACTGCGCCGCGGGTCGACGACGATGATGCGCAGATCGGGATTGGCGGCGCGCGCATCTTCGATGCGGCGGAAGACGATGGGATGGGCGACCGCCGGGTTGGCGCCGGCGATGAGCAGGCAGTCAGTGGCGGCGATGTCTTCGTAGCAGCACGGTGGCGCGTCGGCGCCGAGCGTCTGCTTGTAGCCGGCCACCGCCGACGACATGCACAGGCGCGAGTTGGTGTCGACGTTGTTGGTGCCGATCAACCCTTTGGCGAGCTTGTTGAAAACGTAGTAGTCCTCGGTGAGCAGCTGTCCGGAAATGTAGAAGGCAACGCTGTCCGGGCCGTGCGCGGCGATGATTTCGGCGAAGCGCTCGGCGGCATGGTCGAGTGCCTGCTCCCAGCCGACGCGCTGGCGCGGAAGCTGGCGTTGACGGCGCAGCTCGGGATGCAGCAGGCGATAGTCGGGGCGCGCCGTGAGGTGCAGCGAGGCACCCTTGGTGCACAGGCGGCCAAGGTTGGCCGGGTGCTCGGGGTCGCCGCGCACGCCGACGATGCGGTCCTTGTCGGTCTCGATCAGCAGCCCGCAGCCGACGCCGCAGTAACAACAGGTGGATTTGACTTGTTTGTGCATGGTTTCCTGCTCCTGCTTGTGCAAAGCAACAGCCGTGCCATGGCTGCAAGTGGTTGATCTGGAGGGCGTGACACGCAGGCGGTCGCTGCGGGCGCCCCCTTTTGTGGTGCGCCGTAGGCAAGTGCGTGCCTTGATACGGGGCGGTGGGGAATTGCGCCGGCGAGTCCGCCGCTTCTCATTTTGTCCGTGCGCGCTACATTATCGAATGGCGGAGTATTTCCAGCCGTGGAAATTCGCCAAGTTCTGATATCTGGCCTGCAATTCTTCCCAAACACGGGGAACTCGAGAAAATACTCACTGCCTCACCCGGTCGCCGGGTGACAAACCCTGGGCTATACTTCTTTCCCCAATTCACTCAATCTGGAAATATGCCATGCGCTTCAGCCTGCTCCGCCGCACCCTGTTTGCCGCGCTTCTCACGGCTCTGCTGGTCGCCTGTTCATCGACTTCGGTGATCTCCGAGTGGCGCGATCCGGGCTATCACGGCGCGGCGCTCAAGAAGATCCTGATCTACGTCGCGGCGAGCGAAGACGCCACCCGGCGCACGGCCGAGGATCGTCTGGCGGCGTCGTTTCCCAAGGGCACGCAGGCGGTGCCGAGCTATACGCTTTTCCCGGAGGCGAAGGAGATCAACGCGCAGAACGAGAAAGCGATCGCCGCGCGTCTTCAGAAGGAAGGCTTCGACGGTGCGCTGACGGCGCGCCTGGCCTCGGTGGATAAAGAGAATGTCTATATGCCGCCACAGACCTATCTGGCGCCGACGATGCTCGGGCCATACGGGTCTTTCTACGGCTATGGCACCTTTGCCTACGCTTCGGTATATACCGTTCCCGGCTATACCTATCAGGAGAGCAAGTACATGATCGAGACGATTCTTTACCAAATCCCAGGCGGGAAGATGCTGTGGACGATGACCACCGAATCGGTAAGTCCGGATTCCCGTCAGCAACTGATCAAGGAGGTCGCGGGCCTCATTGATGGCGAATTGAAGAAACAGGGATTCATCGCCGGCTGAACGCGCTTGCGAACGGCCAGTCATCTGGCAGCTTGTTGTTTTTTAATGGCCCGAATGGGCTTCTAACCCATAGCCTTATACACAACTTACCCAGGATCTGCCTGACGCATGAACTGGAGGCCGATAGCGCAATCCATGACACGCTGCAAACCGAGCCAGATGGTTTTGACGCCCGGTTCTCCGTCGCCTTTGCGTGCAAGGAAGCCGCCGAGCATGGCGACCAATCTCAGGACCTGGTTGAGAGTTGGGAGGTCAGCGGGTGGTTTCTTCTTGTGAAGGAGGTAGGCGGCATGCCATTCATCTTCGTGGAAGAACAAGTCGGCGGGCAATTCGGGGCAGGTTCGGCCGAATCGCATCAGCACAGCAATCCGCCAGGAGACCATGAGGTAGAGTGCGATGGCACGTTGCAGACCAGCGATGGTTCCCAGTTGCAGAGCCTCAATGCGGCAGCCGTTCTTGAGGATGTGGAAGAGGATCTCGATTTCCCAGCGTGCGCGATACCAGTCAATCAGTTCCGTCACCTGTTCGAGCGTCTCGGCGGGGCGATTGGTCAGCAAGCGCCACTCGACCGGGCGACTGCCGGCCGGTGGATCGATCTCCTTGGCCACCACACAGGTGGCCCGGATTGTCTGGTTCTTGCCATGAGGAAGATCGACGACACGCGCCCAAAGCTGCTGACGTACCGGACGTGCCTTTTGGCCCTGCCTCGCGGGCATCGTGAAGGCGATTCCCCCGAGCGCTTCGTCGGACGTCACCGTCTGCCACAGCTTCTGACCGTCGGGCAGCGCTCGATCGTGCTGAGCACGCAGCAGCCAGTCAGCTGGCTGGCCCATTTCGCTGGCCCGAGCCATCAATTCGATCATGTCCGACTCGCGGTCGGCCACGTAGACCAGCCGGGTCGTTGGCAACTCCGTCGCCAGTTCGGCGACCCGTTCATAGCCCTCGATCCAGCGCGTACTCTCTTTGATCCCCGGGCGCCGGCCGTCGGCGTCCTTCGGTTCGCGCGCCCACATCCAAGCATCCAGAACGCCCAACGGCTCGCGATCGACGCTGACCGCATACGTCGGATGCACGTACAGGCCCCGCTGAGCTTCGTAGCTCAGCGGCCCCAAGCCAGAGATGCTCTGCCCGTTGAAGTCCAGTTCGGTGGTGTCCTGCAGCATCAGCACCACTTTGTGCTGCGCGATCCGTCTTCGGGAGCAAGACCAATGGGGCGTGAGGATCGCCTCCCAGGTAATGTCATCGTTGCCGAAGAAGCGGTAAGCCGCCATCGTCTCCGACCAGTCCGAACACGCCCCCGGGATACTCGCCGTCGGTCTCGCAGAAAGCGTATCCAGCAACGCGATCGCTCGTTTGTCCCGACGGCGATCACCCAGGTTGATTCCATTCAGTTCCTCCTCAGCCCACCTCGCCATGATGCCTTCTCAAGGAAAAACGACAGCTTACAGACGAAACCTAAAGTTGTGTATAAGGCTATGCTTCTAACCAAGGACTGAAAATGATATTTCGCACTCTCGTCGCTGGCGCTGTCGCAGCTTCATGTTTTCTTGCCACCCCGGCAGCGGCTGATCAATCCACTCTGGACAGAATCAAGGAAACGTCGACCATCAAGCTCGGCCACCGGGAGAACTCGCCACCGTTCTCCTTCGTTGGCGACGACAAGAAGGCAATGGGCTACAGCGTCGATCTGTGCCTGCGCGTGGCTGATGACATTGCCAAGCAGTTGAGTATTCCGGATCTGAAAGTGGAGTGGGTGGCGGTGAGTGCAGAAAACCGCTTCGACGCGGTGAAGAATGGTGATATCGATATCGAATGCGGCAACACGACCCAGACGATAGGGCGCCGCGCGGACTTTGACTTCAGCCTGACGACTTTTGTCGATGGCGCCAGCATGCTCTTTCTCCGCGATGGAAATCCGAAGTCGCTAGAGGATGTCAAGGGGCAGCGTATTGTCGTCGTCGCCGGAACGACGACCGAAAAAGCAATGGACCTACTCGCCGCCGACAAGAATCTGGGACTGCAGGTGCTCAAGGTCAAGGACCATAAGGAAGCCTTGGCGGCCCTGAAGAGCAAGAAGGCGACCGCCTATGCCGCGGATCGCACGGTATTGATCACCACGGCGCTGCTCGGTGGCGGCGGTACGGAATACTCCATCGGTGATAATCAGTTTACCTACGAGCCCTACGGTCTGATGATGCGCCGCGATTCGGACATGCGCCTGGCCGTCGATCGCTCGCTGGCACAGTTGTATCGCACTGGCGAAATCGGCCCCGTCCTCCAGAAATGGTTCGGGCCGCTTGGCAACCCGGGCGAAGTGCTGAAGGTGATGGTCCTTCTCAATGCTCTGCCCGAGTAGATCGTCCGGCCGGGCGCAAGCACTCAGCACGCGCTTGCGCCTGCCTTGCCCGGCCCGCCGGGCAAGGTGAAGCCGTCGAGTGCGACGAAGGGCGACTGGCCGCCGATCAGGTCGGCGAGTGCACGGCCGCTGGCCAGCGACAGCGTGAAGCCGAGTGCGCCGTGGCCGACATTCAGCCACAGCTTGCGGTACGGGCTGTGGCCGAGGATCGGCCGTCCGCTCGGTGTCGCCGGGCGCAGACCGGCCCAGGCCTCGGCCTGCTCGTAATTGGCCGCGCCAGGGAAGGCGCCGCGCGCTTCGCCGAGCAGCGTCGCCAGCCGCCGCGGGGCGATCGAACAGTCGTAGCCGCCGATGTCGGCGATGCCGGCCACGCGCAATCGACCCGCGAGGCGGGCGTAGACAATCTTGCGCTGGAAGTCGGTGACGCTCAGCGTCGGTGCCGCCTTCGGGTCGCTGATCGGCGCCGTCAGGCTATAGCCCTTGAGCGGGTAGATGGGCAGCGACAAGCCCGCCCGGCGCGCCAGGCGCTCGCTGTCGCAGCCGGCGGCGAGGACGTAGGCGTCGGCTTCCAGCCGTCCGGCGCTGGTTTCCACGCCGACGACTTCGCCCTGGCGGACGCTCAGTCCGTTGATGGACGTGGCGAAGAAGCAGCGGTTCTCCGGCGAGGCGGCACGAATCCTGTCCAGTAGATCGACGCTGAAGCGATAGCAATCCGCCGTGTCTTCGCTCGCCGTGTGCACGCCGCCGACGATCTCTCCGCGCAGGCGGTCGAGCGCCGGTTCGATGGCCATGCACGCCGCGCTGTCGAGCACCTCCTGGCGATAGTCGTCGTCGCGCACCAGGCGTTGCTGGAAATCGACCTGGCGGCGCGCGCTCTCCAGCGCTGCCGCGTCGCGATAGACGACCAGCTTGCCGCTGTTGGCGTGGGCGAAGTCGAGCGCCGGATCGTCAGCGAGCAATTGGTGCATCAGGCGACGGCTGGCGTGCCCGAGCCGGAGCAGGTGGCGGGTCGTTTCGGCGCTGCGCAAACTGCGGCAGGCGGCGAGAAACTGCAGGCACCAGCGCCATTGCCGGGCGTCGAGTTGCGGCCGAAAACGTACTGGCGAGCTTGGCGAGAGCAGCCACGGGACGAGTTTCGGCCACACCGCCGGGTCCGCCAGTGGTGCTACGTAGCTGTAGCTCAGCTGGCCGCCGTTGGCGTAACTGGCTTCCAGCGCGGCGCCCTGGTTGCGGTCGACCAGGCTGACCTGATGGCCGTCACGCGCCAGGTAGTAGGCGGTGGCGATGCCGACGACGCCGGCACCGAGAACGATCACTTTCATTCTTTCTCCCTGGCCGGTGGCGGGGCCATGACAAGCGGTGATGGAAAAAGAAGAAGGGCCATCGTCAGCCGATGGCCCCGGTTTGCAGCAGGCGGGCGCGCGGTCAGCCGATCTTGAACATCAGCGACTTCGACCCCGAGTTGAGGGCGACGCTGATCGGTTGCTGATGCGTCGTCGGGCCCCAGAACTGGCGTGGGCCGGGCGAGGTGAACAGGTCACTGGCGGCCCACTCGTCACGTCGGGAGGCAAAGAACGTCATCGCCGGCGAGTCCATCCTGACCAGCGCCTTCTCGATCACGAACTCGTCCTGACCGTGCCGGCGCTCGATGTTGAGCAGGCCGGCGAGCGGGATCGCCTGGGGAACTCCGCCGCTGGTCAGTCCGGTGATCGTCGCCATGTAGCCGCTGTGGCCGTCGAGGATCAGCGAGCCGGCGGTGAGGCCGAGATTGTAGGTGTACGCCGCGTCGAACAGGGTCGGTGCGCCGCAACGACCTTCGTAGCCGAGGAAGTGGCTGTGCGCGGCAAACGGCACCTTGGCGTCGAGTTCCTTGACGCGCGCCTTGGTCATGTCGATGAGGAGCTGCTCGGTGGGGATCAGCGAGACCTGCAGGTTGCCGTGCGAGTCACGCTCGGCGAGCAGCATGGCGACGATGTAGTGCGGCAGCGAGGCCAGCAACTTCGCGTTGTCGGCGCTCAGTTTGCTTTCGACGAAAGCCGCCTTGGCGTCGTCGGCGAGGGCGGCGAAAGCCGTCGCTTCATGCGCCAGAACATCGTTGAGTTCGGCGATCATGGCGTTCATTTCGGGGATGAACTCGATCAGTCCTTCCGGGGCCAGCAGTACACCGTAGTTCATTCCCTTGTGCGAGCGCTCGACGACGATCTTGGCGATGCTGTCGATGATGCTGGCCAGCGACATCTTCCGGCTCGACACTTCCTCGGAAATGATGGTGATGGCCGGCTTGGTCTGCAGTGCGACTTCGAGCGCCACGTGCGATGCGGAGCGGCCCATCAGCTTGACGAAGTGCCAGTATTTCAGCGAAGAACTGGTGTCCTGGAGGATGTTGCCGACCATTTCGCTGTAGATCCGCGTGGCGGTATCGAAACCGAACGAGATGGCCAGCAGGTCGCCGAGTTGCAGGTCGCCATCGATGGTCTTGGGCACGCCGATGACCTGCACGCCCGAGCCGTCGGCCTTGACGCCGCGAAAAAGCGACTCCGCCAGCACGGCGGCGTTGGTGTTCGAATCGTCGCCGCCAACGACGACGATGGCGTCGAGATTGTGCTTGATGCAGGTTTCGCGAACCTGTGCGAACTGGGCGTCGCTCTTGATCTTGGTGCGGTCCGAACCGAGGAAGTTGAAGCCACCGGTGTTGAGGACGAAGTCAACATCGGCATCGCTGATTTCGAACAGCGAGCCTTCGAGCAGGCCCTTCGGGCCGGCCTTGACGCCGAGCAGCGTGTTGCCGGCGCCGAGAACGCGCTTCAGGCCGCAAACGACGTTGTGGCCACCGGCGGCAGGACCGCCCGAGAAGAGGACGGCGACGCGCTTGCCCTTGATGCTGGTGGTCCGGCTGCCCGCGGAGGTGAGCACGACGTTGCCCGAAGCGGCGACCGTTTTCGGAAACTGCTTGGCGACGGCGTCGCTGTCCTTGGTGCTCAGGACACGATCGGTGCTGCTGAAGCTGACCGGCTGCGGCTTGTCGGACGAGCCGAAGGCGGCACAGACGGGAAGGGGAAGTTGGCGTACTGCGGATTCGAAAATCGACTTGTGCGCTTCGGTGTTGATTAGCTGTTCTGCCAGAGTGCTCATGCTTGGGTCCTCGGTTTGCGGGAAGTGTATTGTCGGAGTACCGGCGGCGGGCCGGCCGGGTCAGCGCTCGGGAAGGCTTGCCAATCCCGCGGCGGCTCGCTGGCTGCGTGTTTTCAACAGCCTGGCAGCGCTCTCGACCAACACGAAAAAGGGCCAGCCCGGAACAAGATTCCTGGGCCAGCCCGTTTCGGCGTCCTCAGCGCTTGCTTATGCCAGGGTACCGACGTTGTTCAGGTCCTTGAAGGCCTGCGTCAGGCGGGCGCGGAAAGCGTCTTCACCCTTGCGCAGCCAGGCGCGCGGATCGTAGTACTTCTTGTTCGGCTTGCTGTCGCCTTCGGGGTTGCCGATCTGGCCTTGCAGATAGCCTTCGTTCTTCTTGTAGAAGCCCATCACGCCGTCCCAGAACGCCCACTGCAGGTCGGTGTCGATGTTCATCTTGACGACGCCGTAGGAGATCGCTTCGCGGATTTCCTCGAGGGTCGAACCCGATCCGCCATGGAAGACGAAGCTCACCGGGTGCGCCTTGGTGCCGAATTTCTTCTGCACGAATTCCTGGGAGTTCTTCAGGATGATCGGCTGCAGTTTGACGTTGCCCGGCTTGTAGACGCCATGCACGTTGCCGAACGCGGCAGCGATGGTGAACCGATCGCTGACCTTGGACAGCTCTTCGTAAGCCAGCGCCACGTCTTCGGGCTGGGTGTACAGCTTGGAGCTGTCGACGTTGGTGTTGTCGACGCCGTCTTCTTCACCGCCGGTGACGCCAAGTTCGATTTCGAGGGTCATTCCCATCTTGCTCATGCGCTCGAGGTAGCGCCTGCAGATGTCGATGTTTTCGTTGATCGGCTCTTCCGAGAGGTCAAGCATGTGCGAGCTGTACAGCGGTTTGCCATTGGCCTTGAAGTACTGCTCACCGGCGTCGAGCAGGCCGTCGATCCAGGGCAGGAGTTTCTTGGCGGCATGGTCGGTATGCATGACCACGGTTGCGCCATAGAGCTCGGCGATCTGATGGATGTGCGTGGCGGCGGAGACGCCACCGGCGATGCAGGCGCGCTGACCGGCATTGTCGAGGCCCTTGCCGGCGTAGAACTGCGCGCCACCGTTGGACAGCTGGATGATCGCCGGTGCGTTGAGCTCGGCGGCGGTTTCCATGACTGCGTTGACGGTGCTGTTGTTGATGACGTTCACCGCTGGAAGAGCGAACTGCTTTTCCTTGGCCAGTTCGAAGATCGCTTGCAATTGGTCGCCGGTGGCAACACCCGGTTTGATGTTTTTGGCATTCATGAGTTCTTATCCAGATTCGGTTGATCGAAAGGGTTCAGAAGCGAGGGGAGCACGGCCAGTGTAGTTGACCGGTTCACTGGAAGTATCTCGTTCGCACAGCGACTCGTCAAGCGCCGTCTGCCCAGGCCTTGCGGGTGCTGGTCCTTGCTCAGTGCGATTCGCGAAGCGGCTCGCGCGGGCGCAGGCCGGCTTCGTACCAAGGCTTGCTGCGATTCACCAGATGCACCAGCCAGAGCATCACCGGGACCTCGATCAGGACGCCGACGACAGTGGCCAGTGCAGCACCGGAATCGAAGCCATACAGGGCAATTGCCACGGCTACCGCCAGCTCGAAGAAGTTTGATGCTCCTATCATTGTCGATGGGCCAGCAACGGCATGCGCCACGCAGAATTTCCGGTTCAGCCAGTAGCCAAGGGCGGCAATCAGCAAGCCCTGCAGGAGAATGGGCACGGCAAGCATGGCGATGATCAGCGGCTGCTCGCTGATCGCCTGGCCCTGGAAGGCAAAAAGCAGCACCAGCGTGGCCAGCAGGGCGATGATCGAGAACGGGCCGATGCGGCTAAGCGCGCGCTGGAAAAGTGCCTCGCCATGTCGGCGCAGACGCTGGCGGACAAATTGGGCGATTGCCAGCGGCAGCACAATGTAGGTCACCACCGACAGGAACAGCGTTTCCCATGGCACGGGAATTGCCGAAACGCCAAGCAGCAGGGCGACGATCGGCGCGAAGGCGAAGACCATCACCAGATCGTTCAGCGCCACTTGCGTGAGCGTGAAATTGGCATCGCCACGGCACAGATTGCTCCACACGAAAACCATCGCCGTGCACGGCGCGGCGCCAAGCAGGATCAGGCCGGCGATGTAGCTGTCGACCTGCGCTGCGGGCAGGAAAGGCGCGAAAACGTGGCGGATGAATATCCAGCCGAGCAGCGCCATGGAGAACGGCTTGACCGCCCAGTTCACAAACAGCGTGATGCCGATGCTGTTCTTCTGGCTGCGCAGCTGATGCAGCGCGGCGAAGTCGACCTTCATCAGCATCGGGATGATCATCACCCAGATCAGGAGCCCGACCGGGAGGTTGACCTGCGCGATCTGCAGGCGGCCGACGGTCTGCGCCAGTTCGGGAGCGGCGACGCCAATGATCGTTCCGGTAATGATGCACAGGAACACCCAAAGCGTCAGCCAGCGCTCGAAGAAACTCATTGGCCCGGCCATCGCCAATGCGCGCGCACGCAGCCAGGCGGCGGTGCAGCGGTCGGCGATCGGCAAGCTTCCGGAAACGGCATCTACCGTTCTCCCTGCGCCGCCGGCTTGCAGATCTCCGGATGGCCGCCGCAGCAGTTGTCGGTCAGAAAGCCGATCAGGGCGTCGATGCGACGCATGTCGGCGTGGCAGCGAACGAAGCGGCCTTCCTGTACGGTACTCACCAGGCCGGCGTGGGTCAACGTCTTCAAGTGGAAGGACAGCGTCGGCGCGGGCAGCTCCAGTTGCTCGGCAATCAGCCCCACGGTCAGGCCGGCAGGGGCATTCTGGACCAGCAAGCGGAAGACGGCGAGACGGCTTTCCTGCGCCAGCGCGGCAAGCGCGGTGACGGCATTGGTATTGTTCATGGTTCCAACAATACCGAAATACTGGCGCTGCCGCAAAGCGTTTGCCCGGCGATTCGCCGCTCATGTTCAGCGCCCGGTCCGCACGGCCGTGGTCCGACATGCTCTACCCCCGGCCTTGGCGACAGCCGCAACGATGGGCGGCTTTACATATTTCGAAGATTCTAGCATTATGGAAACGTGCCGCAGGGCACTGCTGCTTGCGGCGTTGGCCGCGTTAGCCTCGCCGACTCGCTACGTTCCGGCCAGGCAGCACGCACCAGGTCACCACTCGGAGGAACTAAAAATGGCTATCAAGGTTGGCATCAACGGTTTCGGACGCATGGGCCGGCTGGCGCTGCGCGCGGCCTGGGATTTCCCGGAGCTGGAGTTCGTGCATATCAACGAGGCGAACGGCCCGGTCGAGTCGGCGGCGCACCTGCTCGAATTCGATTCGGTACAGGGCCGTTGGCGGCGCGACATCGAGGTGCGCGACGGACGCATTCTGGTGGACGGGAAGTCGATCAGCTACAGCAGCGCCAAGGACGTTGCCGGCGGGCCCTGGAGCGACGTCGGCGTCGATATCGTTCTCGAAGCCAGCGGCAAGTGGCGCAGCGTCGATCAGCTGACCCCCTATCTCGACGCCGGAGTCAGGAAGGTGGCCGTCGCCGCGCCGGTCAAGGATGGCGGCGTGCTGAACATCGTCATGGGCATCAACGACCATCTCTACGATCCGGCGCGCGACCGGATCGTCACCGCCGCGTCGTGCACCACCAACTGCCTGGCGCCGGTGGTCAAGGTCGTCCACGAGGCGATAGGTATCGCCCACGGCATGATCACCACCATCCACAGCTCGACCAACACACAGGTGGTGCACGACCAGATGCACAAGGACTTGCGCCGCGCCCGTGCCGGTAGTCTGTCGCTGATCCCGACGACGACCGGGTCGGCGACGGCGATCGCGCTGATCTTTCCGGAGCTGCAGGGCAAGCTCGACGGCCATGCGGTGCGCGTGCCGCTGCTCAACGCTTCGCTGACCGATTGCGTCTTCGAAATGCAGCGGCCGACAACGGCCGCCGAGGTCAACGGCTTGTTCAAGGCGGCTGCCGAGGGTTCGCTGCAGGGAATCCTCGGTTACGAGGAGCGACCACTGGTATCCATGGACTATCTGGGCGATCCGCGTTCGTCGATCGTCGACGCCGCGCATACGCTGGTGGTCAACGGCACGATGCTCAAGATTTACGCCTGGTATGACAACGAGTGGGGCTATGCCAATCGCTACGCCGAGTTGGCGCGCAAGCTGGCGCGGTCGCTCTAGGTCCGTGCCCTTACTTGGTTTTCGCAGCGCTGCAGGGGAGCGAGTCGGCGTCCGTCGGACGCCGACGGCAACCCATCGGCAGTTGACAGGAGGGGAGCAGTGAACAATCCATCTGCAAGCAGGAGTGAGGCGTCGCGTGCCGGCCTGCGCAACTACGTGCTGGTGACTGGCGCCTACTGGGCCGATACGGTCACCGACGGCGCGACGCGCATGCTGGTCCTGTTCTATTTCTACAATCTCGGCTACACGCCGCTGGCCGTTGCTTCGCTGTTCATTTTCTATGAAGTCTTCGGCATCCTGACCAACCTCTTCGGCGGCTATATCGGTGCCCGCTTCGGGCTCAAGACGACGCTGTTCATCGGTCTCGGCACGCAACTCGTCGCGCTGTCGATGCTCGCCTTTGCGCCCGAGGCCTGGCTGGTCGTCGCCTGGGTGATGGCCTCGCAGGCCTTGAGCGGGATCGCCAAGGACATGACCAAGATGAGCTCGAAGAGCGCCGTCAAGCTGATTGTCCCCGAGGATTCGTCGGCGACCCTGTACCGCTGGGTGGCGATCCTGACCGGCTCGAAGAACGCCTTGAAGGGGGTCGGTTTCTTCGTCGGTGGTCTGTTGCTGACGGTGCTCGATTTCCAGACGGCGCTCAAGCTGCTGGTCGTGCTGGTCGGCGTCACGCTGCTCGTTGCCGCCGTCCTGATGCGTGGTGGTCTTGGTCAGGCCAACAGGAAAGCAAAATTCGGCCAGATGTTCTCGCGCAACGCCGCGGTCAACAAACTCGCCGCGGCGCGCATCTTCCTCTTCGGCGCTCGCGACGTGTGGTTCGTCGTCGGCCTGCCGGTGTTCCTTTCGAGCGTGCTCGGCTGGACCTTCTGGCAGTCGGGTGGCTTCCTGGCGGTGTGGGTCATCGGCTACGGCATCGTGCAGGCGGCGACGCCGCGTCTGTTGCGCAGCCGTGTTCAGGAACAACACGAGCCCGACGGGCGGACGGCGACGATCCTCGCCTTCATTCTCGCCGCCTTGCCCGCCGGTATTGCCTTGGCCTTGAGCGCCGGGGTGGCGCCAACGATTGTCGTTGTCGCCGGCCTGATCATCTTTGGTGCCGTCTTTGCGCTCAACTCGGCGGTTCACTCTTACCTGATCCTGGCCTACACCGACAGTGACAAAGTGGCGATGAGCGTCGGTTTCTACTACATGGCCAATGCTGCCGGTCGCCTGGCCGGCACCGTCCTCTCGGGGGCCCTCTATCAGTGGGGGCTGCAAAGCGGAGCGAGCAACGGGCTGGTTGCCTGCCTGTGGGCGTCCTCGGCATTTGTCCTCGTGGCCGGCCTGCTGTCCTTGCTGCTGCCGCGTCAAATGGGTCCGCGCAGCAAGCCGATCAAGCTCGGCGATGCGGGCGAATAATTCTCCGCGTGCCGCGTAAAAAAAAAAGGCATCGCCTGGCGATGCCTTTTTTTGTGGCTGCAAACCCGGCTTAGAAGCCGGCGCCCTTGATCGACTTCAGGCCTTTGTAAACGGCCTTGCTGCCCAGTTGCTCTTCGATACGCAGCAGCTGGTTGTACTTGCAGATGCGGTCGGTACGCGACAGCGAACCGGTCTTGATCTGGCCGGCGCCAGTGCCGACGGCGAGGTCGGCAATGAAGGCGTCTTCGGTCTCGCCCGAGCGGTGCGAGGAGATTACGCCGTAGCCAGCCTTCTGCGCCATCTTGATGGCGTCGAGCGTCTCGGTGACGGTACCGATCTGGTTGACCTTGATCAGGATGGCGTTCGCCGCCTTCATGTCGATGCCTTGCTTGAGGCGAACCGGATTGGTGACGAAGAAGTCGTCGCCGACGATCTGCACTGTTTCGCCAAGTTCCTTGGTCAGCTTGACGTAGCCGTCCCAGTCGCTCTGGTCAAGACCGTCTTCGATGGACACGATCGGGTACTTCTTGCACCAGTCGCTGTACACCTGGATCATCTCGTCGTCAGTGAACAGCTTGTCCGGGTTCGACTTCCAGAACTTGTAGCCCTTGCGGTCACCTTCGTCGAAGAGCTCGGAAGAAGCACAGTCAAGCGCAATGCCGATCTGCTTGCCAGGCTTGTAGCCGGCGGCAACGATTGCTTCCATGATCACTTCGAGCGACTGGTCGTTGGTCAGGTTGGGCGCGAAGCCGCCTTCGTCGCCGACCGCGGTGACATGGCCGCCTTTCTTCAGGATGCTCTTCAGAGCGTGGAAGATCTCGGTGATCCAGCGCAGGCCTTCCGAGAAACTCGGTGCGCCGACCGGCATGATCATGAATTCCTGGAAGTCGATCAGGTTGTCGGCGTGCTTGCCACCATTGATGATGTTGGCCATCGGCGTCGGCAGGCAGAAATCACGGTTGCGGTGAATCTTGCCAATGTACTTCCAGAGCGGCATCCCGCTGACGTTGGCGCCGGCCATGGTGATGGCCATCGAAGCGCCGAGAAGGGCGTTGGCGCCGAGGCTCGACTTGTTGGCCGTGCCGTCGAGGGCGATCATCGCCTCGTCGAGTGCGCGCTGATCAAGCGGGTTCTTGCCCTTGAGCAGTTTTGCGAGCGGGCCGTTGACCGCGGCAACGGCTTTCAGGACACCTTTGCCAAGGTAGATCTTCTTGTCGCCGTCGCGCAGTTCGCAGGCTTCGAATTCGCCGGTTGATGCACCGGACGGGACGGCTGCACGAGCCATATAGCCATTGTCAAGTGTGATGTCGACTTCAACGGTCGGGTTGCCCCGTGAATCGAGGATCTGCCGCCCGACAACCTTGCTGATCTTGACGAAATCCGGGGTGACGACAGCCGTCATTTCGGCTTGTACGGTATCTGCAACGTCTTTCGATTTCTTCGATTTCTTTACTTTTTCTGCTTTTGCCATAATTGGGCTCCGTGGGAGTGATTTGGTAGAAACGCCTGCACAAACTTATCCGTACGATCATACCCAATTCAGCTCGCATGGTGCAATGGCCGTCAGCGCTAAATTCGGGCGATCAGGCGGGAACTGGACGTTCGCCGAGCGTAGCCCCGTTGTCAGGCCAGCGTGACGTCGTGATCGCACCTGTTCCGCGAAGGAAATTGTGCTGAACGTCGATTCCACGGTCTGTCGCCGGAGGACTGTCGGCAGGGTTGGATGGAACGTTCGACCCGGAAATCGGAATGCAGAAGGCATCAGACGTGTCTTGCCCGAGCCATCCGTAATGGTTCCGTCCGCGTCAGTCTCGCCTTCGTCCCCCGCGATTCCGAGCGTCGTGCCTCCCGGAGCTTGAGGCTTGGGCGCTGTAGCGACCGCCGCTTGGCGAGGTCAGCCATTTCTCGTTGCTACGGCCATGTTGCTCCTGCATGAGTTCGACGATGATCACTGGCGCATCGATCTGACCAGCGTTCGTCGTTTGGCGTCATACAACCGCAACCTTGTTAGCCAACAATCCCGCCTTTGGGCACATCATTTCGAGTCGATTGGGGAAAGCCTGCATGGCAAGTGAGCAAGAAGAAACAGGGGACGTGTCATCGCGCGACATCCTCGTGCGGCGGGTGGCGCTGGCCATCGAGCGGCTTCGCGAAGACGCGATGGCCATTGAAGACGAACTGGACGCGAGCTTGCGTATCGTGTCGCCGGGATTCAGGGCGAGCGCGCGCAACCTGGCGCACTACCTGGCCGTGCGGCGAGTCGATATCCGTATTTTGCAGCGCGAACTGGGTCGTCTGGGTCTGAGTTCTCTGGGCCGCACGGAGGCGCACGTCATGGCCTCGCTCGACAGTGTCGCGGATGTGCTACGCCGACTCGGCAGGAACCCTGTTCCCGATCGCGTCAAGGTCGCGCCAAGGATCCTGTTCCAGGAAGGCGATCAGGTTCTGGCCAGGCACGCGAAGGAGATCCTGGGGCCGCTGCCAGACGATCGCAAGACACGGATCATGGTCACCATGCCCAGCGAAGCCGCTGCCGACCCGTCGTTCATCAGCAACCTGCTGGCACAAGGCATGGACATCATGCGCATCAATTGTGCCCATGACAGTGCCGAGGTCTGGGGAGGCATGGTCGAGCAATTGCGGCGTGCGGAAAAGGCGCTTGGGCGTTCGTGCAATGTGTGTTGCGACCTGGCCGGGCCCAAGTTACGAACCGACCCGGTGGAGCCGACCGAGGGCGTCGTCAAGTGGCGGCCGCAGAGGAATGCCTTCGGTCAGACGATCGGGCCGGCGCTCGTCCGCTTCGTCAAGGAAGCCAGTGAAGCCTCGTCTGAAGGGGACGGCGTCCCGCTTCGAGGGGACCTGCTGGGCAAGGTCAGAGAAGGCGATTACATCGAGCTGCAGGATGCACGGGGGCGTGCCCGGAGACTCGAAGTCATCGGTGTTTCCGCGGATGCCTGTCTGTGCCAGGGGGTGCGCACTGCGTATGTCAGCGAAGGCACCCACCTCAAGCTGCGTCGAAAGACGAAGCGGATTGGCAAAGCCCGGGTCGGCGTCTTGCCACCCATGCCGCAAGCCGTGTTGCTGAAACCAGGAGACATGCTCGATGTGGTCAAAGGCGAGGTGCTCGGACGGAATGCTGTATTCGATGACGCTGGCAATCTTGTTGAGCGCGCGCGTATTGCCTGCTCGCTCGACGAGGCCTTCGTCAGCGTTCGTGAAGGAGAGCGAATCTTCTTCGACGATGGCAAGATCGCCGGAAAGATCGGGAAAGTGCTGCCTGACCGCTTCGCCGTCGCGATCACCCATGCCGCAGGAGGTGTCGCCAAACTGCGTGCCGAGAAGGGAATCAACCTGCCGGATACCGAGATCGACATGCCGGCGCTTGGCGCGGTCGACAGGGAAGACCTTGCCTTCGTTGCTCGCCACGCCGACATGGTCGCCCTGTCGTTCGTGCAGCGCCCGCAGGATATCGAAGATCTGATTGGCGCCCTTGATCGCCTCGATGCTTCCCATCTGGGCATCGTGCTGAAGATCGAGACGAAGAAGGCTTTCAGCCGTTTGCCAAGCCTGTTGCTGGCGGTCATGCGCCACCAATCAGCCGCGGTCATGGTGGCCCGTGGCGATCTCGGTGTCGAGGTCGGATTTGAACGGCTGTCGGAGGTGCAGGAGGAGATTCTCTGGATTTGCGAGGCCGCGCATATCCCGGTGATCTGGGCAACGCAGATACTCGAATCGCTGGCCAAGGGAGGCACGCCGTCGCGTGCGGAAGTCACCGATGCGGCAATGGGGGTTCGCGCTGAATGCGTAATGCTCAACAAGGGACCCTACATCATGCAAACGCTTCACTTCCTGCGCGGTGTCTTGATGCGGATGGAAGCTCACCATGAGAAGAAGACGACCATGTTGCGTCGCTTGAGCATCTCGGACATCGCATCGAGCGCGGATGTGGCGCGCCTGGAGAGGCCTGAAAGCTGCCAAGGATGAGCGGGCTGTGCTGGCTGGCGGCTATGCTACTTCTGTGCTTGTCTTGCAGATCTTGCCAAAATCGATGCCAAAGCGTCTATGCTATGCGGTCTGCAGGAAGCGCTTCAGGCACGCCTGCTGGCGTCGCGAATCTCGCGCCTGGCGCGTCCGCCACATCAACGTTACGCTATCCGCCATTCCTTGTCCCGTTTTCCACACCCGCTCCACTACCTGTCCATGTACAAGTTCGTCGCTCTGGCAGCGCTGCTGCTCGCCCTGCCAGCGGCCGCCGCTGTGCCGCAATTGCAGGCACCGGAAGAGGTGCACCAATTGCTGACCAACTTCCTGGAGCTCGGCGAGGTGGCCGATGCGCCGGAGCAGGCGGCTTTCGAGCGCCGCATGCAGCGCGAAGTGCCGCCGCTGTTGGCGACCGAAGGCTATTTCTCGCCGCAGGTGGTGGTCAGGGAGGGTGACGGAAAGCTGCTCATCGAAGTCGATCCCGGGCCGCGCTCGACGGTCGACAGTGTGCACATCGAAATCCTTGGCGAAGTCGACGTGGCACGGCGCGAGACCTTGACCAAGAGCTGGAAACTGAAAAGCGGCCAGCCGTTTCGGCAAGCTGACTGGGACGACGCCAAGCAATCGCTGCTCGCCGAGCTGCTGTCGGTGGACTTTGCGGGGGCTCGCCTACAGGACAGTTCTGCCCGAGTCGACCCCGAGGCGCGTCGGGTTGAGCTGCGCGTCGTCCTTGCTGCCGGCCCGCCCTACAGTTTTGGCGAGCTGAAGATCAGTGGCCTGAAGCGCTACTCGGCGGCGCTGGTCGAGCGCTACAACCATCGCGTTCAACCCGGGGAGCCCTATCGTGAGGATCGGCTACTGGCTTTGCAGACTGCTCTGCAGGACACGCCCTTCTTCGGCTCAGTGACCGTTGCCCTTGAGCGCAGCGCGGTAGGCGGTGGTTCGCCCGTGGGTGATGATGGGCGGGTGAGTGCGCCGGTAGTGGTGCATGTCCGCGAGAGTGCGCCTTATCAGGTGTCGCTGGGCGCCGGCTACAGCACCAACACTGGCGCGCGCGTTGAAGCCAGCTATCGCAACAACGATCTCTTTGGTCGTGCCTGGGAATTGCAAAGCGGGGTGCGCATCGAGCAACTGCGCCAGACGGCGTACGCCGACGTCTTCCTTCCCCCCGACCAGCGCCGGCGTCGCGATGGTGTCGGCATCGCTTTCCAGAAATCCGACATCGAAGACCTGGCGCTCGAGGGCTACTCGGTGGGTGCCACGCGCGTTCAGAAGCGCGGTAGCGTCGAGCAGCGCCTGGCGCTGAACTGGCTGGAAGAAAAGCAGACTCCGAAGGGTTCGCCGACAACGACCAACCAGGCCTTGACCGCGCAGGCTGGCTGGACCTGGCGGCACGCGCCGGATCCGCTGAACCCGGCAGAGGGGATTGCGCTGCAGTTCCAGGTCGGCGGCGGCAGCAAGCAGCTGCTTTCCGATCAGGACTTCCTGCGCACCTATCTGCGCTATGCGCAGGGGGTGCCTCTTGGCGCCAGCGATGGCCTGCTGCTGCGCGCCGAGCTGGGCGTGACTTTTGCCCCATCAAGCACTGGCATTCCGCAGGATTTTCTCTTTCGCACCGGTGGCAGCAACTCGGTGCGCGGTTACGCCTATCAAAGCCTCGGCGTGCCCGACGGCTCGGCGGTTGTCGGTGGGCGTTATCTGACGACCATGAGTGCTGAATACACGCACTGGATCACGCCGTCCTGGGGTGCCGCGGGCTTTGTCGACGCCGGCGACGCCCAGGACAGTCGCGACGCTTTCGATCTGGCCGTGGGGTACGGTCTTGGCGCGCGCTGGAAGAGCCCGCTTGGACCGCTTGGCGTGGACCTCGCATACGGCCAGCGCGAAGGCAAGCTGCGCCTCGATTTTTCGCTGGCGGTGCCGTTTTGATGAGCACGCTTGAGCCGCCCGAGCGCGGCAGCGACGAGTGCTCCGCCCCATCGTCAACGCCAGCACCGCCACAGCCACCGCCGCCGCTGCGAAAGTCGCGCCGCTGGCTGTGGCTGGCGCCGCTTGCCGCCCTTTTGGCGCTACTCGCCGCACTTGCCTGGCTGCTTGGCAGCGAGGCTGGTTTTCGTCTCAGCTGCCGAGGCCTCGAGCAGCTTGCCGGTGGTCAGCTGACGCTGACGGCGCCAACTGGGTCGCTCGCGGGCTCGCTTACCGTGCAGTCGATACATTGGCGGGATGCGACGCTCGACGTTCAGTTGCAGGAGCTGCAGTTCGACTGGCGGCCGGCCGAGCTGTTGCAGAAGCGACTCTCGGTCGCTCGCCTGGCGGTGGCCAGCCTGCGCTTTGCGAGCTTGCCCAGCGACGAGCCGTCGACGCTGCCGGACAGCCTGCGCCTGCCGCTGCCTGTCGACATCGAGCAGCTAAGGGTCGGCAGCATCGAAGTTGGCGACTACGCACTGCCTGAAGGCAAGGTGGCGCCCGTCGTCGAAGCGCTCGAAGCGACACTGAGCAGCGACGGCTTGCTGCATCGCGTCGCCGCATTGCGCGCCAGTGTCAGCGGACTGGCGGTGAGCGGGGAGCTTTCTCTGGCCGCCGACAAACCGTATGCACTGATGGCGAAAGCCGCTATCGAGGGCGAGGCGGCGGGACGAACTCTGGCCTTCGATCTCACCGCTGACGGTTCGCTCGAAGAACTCGTCATCCGCGGCAGCGGCCGGCCAGTCGACGCGAAAGCCGGTGAAAGCTTCGCCGGTCAGCTCACGGCAAGGATCAATCCTTTCGGGGCGCAGCCCATCCTCGAGCTCGTCGCCCAGCTTTCGGGCGTCGACCCGGCTGTGTGGAGCCCCGGTGCGCCGCAGGCGGCGCTCGATTTGAGCGTTGATTTGCGGCCTCTGGGCGAGCCGTCGGACGGCCTGGGTGGGCGCCTGACGATGAGCAATCGGCGCCCAGGTGGCGTCGACCGGCAACTCCTGCCGGTCGTCTCGCTGCAGGCCGGGCTGCGGCTGAGCGACGACGAATTGCAGCTGGCCGATCTCGATCTCCGTTTGTCGGGCGGCGGCCGACTGCGCGGCAGCGGCCTGCTGCGTGACAGCGAACTGACGCTGCGTCTGGCAGCGACGGAACTCGACGCGAGTGCCCTGTACGGCAGCCTGCGGCGGACAAGGCTTGCCGGACCCTTGCGCGCCAGCCTGAGCGCGGATCGGCAGTTGCTCGAGATCGAATTGCGTGATCCGCAGTTCACTGTCGACAGCAAGATCGCCATTGCGCCGACCGAGATCGTCGTCGACAGGCTGCGACTGCAGAGCGGCGATGCGAGTTTCCTTGCCAGTGGCAAGCTCGGCCTGGTCGACAGCGGCAAGTTTGCGGTGCAGGGAAAGCTGAAGAATTTCGACCCCAGCCGCTTTGCAGACCTGCCCGCGGCACGTTTGAATGCCGAACTCGAGGTCACCGGCAGCAGCCAGCCGCAGCTCGTTCTCGGCCTGCGCTTTCAGCTCCACGACAGTCGTTTTCAAGGTCAGTCGGTCACCGGCAAAGGCGATGTCGATCTCGCCGGCGAGCGGCTGCGCAAGGCCGATGTCGAGCTCAACGCCGCCGGCAACCGACTGGCCGCGAAAGGTGCTTTCGGCGCCCGTGGCGATCGCTTGACGGTGACCATTGCGGCGCCGAAACTCGATCCGCTTGGCGTTGATGGGGACCTCAGCGGCACGCTCGTTCTCAGCGGTAGCAGCAAGGCGCCGGAAGTGTCGGCGGATCTGCGCTCGGTGCGCCTGGCGGCCAAGGATTTTGGCGAGATTCGCGGGCTCGATCTCGGCGCCCGCCTCGGCGATGGCAAGGACGGGGTCCTGGCCGGCAAGCTGCAGCTCGCCCGACTCGATCTGGCTGATGGCAGTACCCTGCTTGGCAAGTTGTTGTTGGAGGCCGACGGCGTGCGCAGTGCGCACCGCTTGCGCGGCGAGATGGCTCTGCCGCGCAAGCGTGATCTGCGTCTGTTGCTCGCCGGGGGCCTGGCGACTCCGGCGAGCGGCATGGTGTGGACCGGCACGCTCAGCGAGCTGAGCCTGTCTTCACTGGTCGACAAGGACAAGCCCTTCGTTCGTCTCGCCGGGCCGTTACCGCTGCAGGCGGCCGCGGAGCGCGTCAGCGCCGGTCCTGGCGAGTTCCTCGGCCCAGCCTGGTCGCTGCGTCTCGAACGTGCGCGGTACGAGAGCCAGCGCTGGCAGACTGCCGGGAATTTGCGCGGCCTGCCGCTGCTGGCGACACTCGCCGAGTTTCCGGATTTGTTTGACGACTCGGCCATCGCGGCGGCCAAGGGCAGCAGCGAGGCGCTACGTCTGAATGCCGAATGGGATCTGGGTAACCGCGGCAGCGGTCGTGCGGCCGGCAAAGGCGATGCGCCGCGGGGCGCCTTGCCGACGGGTAGCCTGCGCCTGTGGCGGGAGAGCGGCGACCTGACGATTGGTACGGTGCCCCTGGGTCTGGAGGAGGGGCGTGTCGAGTTGCAGGCCAGGAACGGCCGTCTCGACGCCGAACTCCAGTTGCGCGGCAAGAAACTCGGCGAGCTAAGTGGCCAGCTGAGCGCGGCCAGTTCTGCGGATACCTTGATCAATCAGCGGGCGCCATGGCAGGGTCAGCTCAAATTGAAGGTTCCGGATCTGGCCTGGGCGGCCCGCTTGCTGGGAGCCGGCTGGCAACTCGGCGGGCGTCTGGCGGGCGAAGTCGAGCTTGCCGGAACGCCAGGCAAACCTCAGCTCAGCGGTGAATGGCGCGGCGACGACCTGGCCGTGCGTGCCCTGGACCATGGCATGCGTCTGGAGCGCGGCAAGCTGCTGCTGCAATTGACCGGCGACAAGCCGGGTGACGTGCGTCTGCTCCTCAAGCAACTCGTGTTCGAGAGCGATTTTCAGCCGATGCCGCGCACCCTGGCCCTCGATCCGGGCATTGACGTGGCTGCCCTGACCGGCAAACCCGGTAGCGTCGAGGCCAGTGGCGAGTTGCATCTGGGAAGTAACGACGGCCTTCTCACCCTGCGCGCCGATCGTATCGGTGTGACGCAGCGCGCGAATCAATGGATGCTCGTTTCCGGCGATGCCAAGCTGACCCTCGGCGAGAAAGTGCTCGACGTCCTCGGCAAGTTCAAGGTCGACGCGGGTTACTGGGAGTTGGCCAAGAGCGGCACACCGCAGCTTTCCGATGATGTCGTGATCATCCGCGCGGGGGATGGCAAGGCCAAGGTGGCGCCAGCGGCTCGTCTGCTGTCCTTGAACATCGACGCCGACCTGGGACGGCACTTTCATTTTCGCGGCGCCGGCGTCGAAAGCCGCCTGGCGGGCTCGCTCAAGATCGAGTCGGACGGATCGGGAATGCCGCGGGCGGATGGTTCGATTCGCACCGTCGGCGGCCGTTTCGATGCCTATGGTCAGAAGTTGGCCATCGAGCGCGGCATTCTCAACTTCCAGGGCTTGATCGACAATCCGGGCCTCAACATCCGCGCCATTCGTAGCAATCTGCCGGTCGAAGCGGGCGTCGAAGTCACCGGTACCGCCAGACGACCGATCATCAGGCTGGTGTCCGATCCCGTGGTGCCCGATGCCGAGAAGCTCTCGTGGCTGGTTCTCGGGCAGGCCAACGATCAGGAGGGGGGAGGAGGAGGGTCGGGTGCCTTGCTGGCCGCGGCGCAGGCGCTTTTCGGTGGCCAGGATGGCGGTACCCTGGGGAAACTGCAGCGCGGTCTGGGCATTGACGAATTCGGGGTCAGCAGTGGCTCGATCGATGGCTCCGGCCGTTCGCAGACCAGCAGCATTGCCAACACCGGATCCTTCGGTTCCAGCACGACGACGACCGGGCAGATCGTCAGCGTCGGCAAACGGCTGTCTTCGGATGTGCTGATCGGCTACCAGCAGTCGCTGACCACGGCGGAAAGCGTCGTTACGCTGACTCTCTTCCTCAAGCGCAATTTTTACGTCGTCGGTCGCGTCGGCTCCGACAATGCGCTGGATTTCTTCTGGAAACACCGCTTCGGTCGTTAATGTGAAAGTCGCGCAAGCGACTCACGAAACTCCCTTCTCCCCTCGCCGGAGAAGGGTCTGGGGTGAGGCGGGGAATTCAGGGAGCATGCTCCCTGCCCGGCGAACGATTACGGCGTGCAAGCCGGAATGCGCACTGCAAGTGAGAGGGAAGCGGTCATGACTTTCATGATTCGGGGTATCTCGAGATGTCATGACCGTTAGGCGATGGCCGCAACAGGAGCGCTTGTCTTTGAACAGGAATCGCCTTGGTTCCGTGCGCTCCTGCTTTGTCGAGCCAGCTGCGCTGGCCGGTGACTGGGGATCAGCGATGCCTGTTTGCCGAGTCAGTCGTTTGACCGGCGCCGACGGCGGCCCGGCGCAGGCGATCGGCGACTGCTGCCCAGGCGGGTGTCGCCGGAACCGCTTCGACGACGATCAGGTCGGCGGCCATTTGGTCGAGTTCGCGCAGTGCCGCGTAGAGTGCGCGCGCGTAGCCGCGGGGATGCGCAGCCAGCTGGCGAACGGCAAGCGTCGCCGCGACGCCCGGGAACTCGCTGTGGCACAGGATGGCACTGTGGCGGCCCGTTTGACGGAGTTCGGCGACGACTTCGGCAAGCTCGGTCGAGGCCACCAGGCGCAGCGGCGTCGCTGGCGCGTAGTGTGCGGCCAGCGAACCCGAGACCCGCGGCCTGCCGTCATCCGCCGCTTGCGTGAGGACCTCGGGCAGCATGCCGATGACCGACGCGATCTGCTCCGGGGTGACGTGTCCCGGACGCAGCAGCCGTGGCGGCAGCCCAGGATCGCGCGTGAGGTCGAGAATCGTCGACTCGATGCCGACTGGGCAGCGGCCACCGTCGAGCACCAGGGAGACGGAGTTGCCCAGTTCTTCGCGCACATGCGCGGCGTCGGTCGGGCTGATGCGGCCGAAGCGGTTGGCAGAAGGGGCGGCCAGGCCACACATGCCAGCAACGCCGCCGCCGGCCTGCGCAAAGGCGCGCAGTAGAGCCAGTGCGACCGGATGTGCGGGCACGCGGACGCCGATGCTGTCCTGGCCGCCGGTGACTGCAGTGGGCACTCCCGCGGCGCGCTTGAGGATCAAGGTCAGCGGACCTGGCCAGAAAGCTTCGGCCAACTCCCATGCCAGCGCTGGAATATCGCACGCCCAGCGGTCGAGACAGCCGGCACCGGCCAGATGGACGATTAGCGGGTGCTCGGCGGGTCGCCCCTTGGCGGCGAAGATGCGGGCCAGCGCCGGCGGGTTGGCGGCATCGGCGCCCAGCCCATAGACCGTCTCGGTCGGGAAAGCGACCAGTTGGCCGGCCTGCAGTAGCGCGACGGCGCGCTCGATGTCCGCCTGCTCAGGGGGCATCGACGATCCCGATCGCCGTACGGGCCGCCAGCGCCACGGCGCGGGCTTTCTCCGGGTCCTCGTCGACCACCGTGAAGTGCCCCATCTTGCGGCCGTGCCTGGCGTGGTGCTTGCCATAGAGATGCAGCTTGAGGCCGGGAAAGGCGTGCAGGCGTGACCAGTCGGGTTCACGATAGCGAGTGCCGGCAGGGCCGGTTTCGTACCAGATGTCTCCGAGCAGGTTGACCATCGCTGCCGCCGAGTGCGCGCGCGGGTCGCCCAGCGGCAAGCCGCAGAGGGCGCGCACCTGCTGCTCGTACTGGCTGGTCAGGCAGGCATCGAGCGTGTAGTGGCCGCTGTTGTGCGGGCGTGGCGCCATTTCGTTGACCACCAGCTGGTCCTCGACAACGAAGAATTCGACTGCCAGGGTGCCGATATAGCCGAGGCCGGCGGCGATCTTTTCAGCCAGTTCGGCGGCCTCTGCGCGCAGCATCGGCGAAAGGCGTGCCGGCACCAGCGAGACGTCGAGAATGCCTTTGCGGTGGCTGTTCTCGGCGCTCGGAAAGCTTTTCACCTGGCCGTCTTCGTCACGCGCCAGGACCACCGAGATTTCGCTGCCGAGCGCGAGTTTCTGTTCGAGGACGCAGGTTTCGCCCTTGAAGTGCTGGAAGGCGGCGATCGCCTCATCACGACCGGCGACGACGGCTTGCCCCTTGCCGTCGTAGCCGAAACGAGCGACTTTCAGGATCGCCGGGAAAAGGCTGAGCGGGGCAGCACGCAGGTCGTGTTCGCTGTGCACGGCGATGAAGTCGGCAATCGGCAGATGGTGTCGGCGCAGGAACTCTTTTTCGGCGATGCGATTCTGGCAGACGCTGACCGCGGCTGCCGCCGGGCGCACGAGGACGAATTTGGCGAGATAGTCGAGGCTGCCGGCGGGGACGTTTTCGAACTCGGTGCTGATCGCCGTACAGCCCTGTGCCAGTTCGTCGAGCACCGGATAATCGTCGTAGCCGGCGACCAGATGACGGTCGGCGATCAGTCCGGCGGGACTGTGCGGGTCAGGGTCGAGAACCCAGACCGGGTAGCCGAGTTCGTGTGCGGCGGCGACGAAGAAGCGGCCGAGTTGGCCGCCACCGAGCATGCCGAGAGTAGCCGGGGGAAGAATCATCGTCTTGTACTCATCTGGCGCGCCGCAGGCGGTCAGCGACAGCGCTCTCCGGTGAGAGAAGTCCCTGGCCGGGAGCGGGGCTGTCGTTCGGGCTGCGGCCGCTCACACTTCCGGCAGCTTCATGGCCAGCACTTTGGCGGCCTGGGTTTGACGGAATTCGCTGAGGCGCTGCGCCAGCGCCGCGTCGCTTGTGGCGAGCATGGCGACGGCAAACAGCGCCGCGTTGGCCGCGCCGGCCTCGCCGATGGCGAAAGTGGCCACCGGTATGCCTTTCGGCATCTGCACGATGGACAGCAGCGAATCGTTACCGGACAGCGCCTTCGATTGCACCGGCACGCCGAGGACGGGCAGGATGCTCTTGGCGGCCAGCATGCCGGGTAGATGCGCGGCGCCGCCGGCGCCGGCGATGATCGCCTTCAGGCCACGCTCGGCGGCCGTCGAAGCGTAGTCGAAAAGCAGATCCGGGGTGCGGTGCGCGGAGACGACGCGGGTCTCGAAAGGGACGCCGAAGTCCTTGAGCATCACTGCCGCCGCTTGCATCGTCGGCCAGTCGGAATCGGAGCCCATGACGACGCCGACCAGCGGCGCCTGCTGCTGTGCCATCAGTGCGCCTCTCTTTCTGCGGCTTCGAGGGTGTTGGCGAGCAGCATGGTGATGGTCATCGGCCCGACGCCACCGGGGACCGGCGTGATCGCCGAGGCGACCTCGCTGACCGGGCCGAAGTCCACGTCGCCACAGAGTTTGCCGTCCGGCAGGCGATTGATGCCGACATCGATGACCACCGCACCGGGTTTGACCATCTCGGCGGTGACAAAGCGCGCACGCCCGAGCGCCGCAACCAGGATGTCGGCGCGCCGGGTGTGGAACAGCAGGTCACGGGTCTGCGAATGGCAGATGGTGACCGTCGCGCTGGCTTGCATCAGGAGCATCGCCATCGGCTTGCCGACGATGTTCGAGCGTCCCAGGACGACTGCCTCCTTGCCCTTCAGTTCGATGCCGGCGTCGCTGAAGAACTTCATGATGCCGTAGGGCGTACAAGGAATGAAACGCGGATTGCCCTGCATCAGCGCGCCGACGTTTTCGGCGTGAAAACCGTCGACGTCCTTCGCGGGGGAGATCGCCTTGAGTACCGCATCACTGTCAAAGTGCTTCGGCAGCGGCAGTTGCACCAGGATGCCGTGAATTTTTGGATCGGCGTTGAGCTCGGCGATTTTGGCCAGCACCAGCGCCGGCTCGACAGTCGGCGGATAAGTGATTTTTTCGGAGTGAAAACCGGCCTGCGCACAGGCGTTGACCTTGTTGCGTACATAGACCTGCGAAGCGGCGTCTTCGCCGACCAGAATCACGGCCAGTCCGGGGCGGGTGCCGCGCGCAGCCAGCGTTTCGGCGCGGGACTTGAAATCGGCGCGCAGCTTTTGTGCCAGCACGGTGCCGTCGAGGATTTTTGCTGTCATTTCGTGGTTTCCTGGAGTGGCCAGAAGGCAATGCGAGAAACGCGAGGCGCTCCAGGCGCGCGTCGTCTCTTCGCATCGATCTCGGAGGAGAGCGATTCTATCGCAAATCAGGTGGCGTCCGTTGCCGCTTCCGAGTTCGCCGCTTGTGCGCTTGCCTACCTTCCTGGAAGGGGAAAATGCCTACAAAGCCGGCCACTTGGCGGCTGATTGACGATTCCACGTTGATACAGATCAACTTCCTGGCCGTGACACGGTCAATAGGGGGTGCCAAAACACCCGCAAGGGCCTTCTGGCGCATGTGAAATTGCACGATGCAAAAGTGTGTTTTACAATGCGGGACAACAAGGATTGCTGCGCTGCGGTACTTTGTAGTGACGCAAGCGTTTACCCTCTGTGCTGACGTTCGCTTGGGCGTCCAGCAAAACTATTCACTTCATGATTCTGCAGACCAGGAGACAATTCCATGGCAGCTCTGCCCGAAAACGCGCCGTCGGCCGGCATCACCGATGCCGACCCGCAAGAGACACAGGAATGGCAAGACGCACTGAGCGGGGTAATCGATCGGGAAGGCGCCGAGCGCGCTCACTACCTGATCGACGGCCTGATTTCGCAGGCGCGCCAGGAGGGAATCGATATCCCCTACAGCGCCACGACCGAGTACGTCAATACCATCCCGGTCGATCAGCAGCCCAAGTATCCCGGTAATGCCGATCTCGAAATCAGGATTCACAATTACATTCGCTGGAACGCCATGGCGATGGTTGTGCGCGCCAACCGCGACAGCAACGTCGGCGGCCACATCGCTTCCTTTGCCTCGGCGGCGGCGCTTTACGATGTCGGCTTCTCGTGGTTCTGGCACGCGCCTTCCGAGCAGCACGGCGGCGACCTGATCTTCTTCCAGGGGCACTCGGTGCCCGGTGTTTACGCGCGGGCGCACCTGCTCGGGCGTCTGACCGACGAGCAGATGGACTGCTTCCGGCAGGAAGTCGATGGCAAGGGGGTGTCTTCCTACCCGCACCCCTGGCTGATGCCTGATTTCTGGCAGTTCCCGACGGTGTCGATGGGGCTTGGCCCGATCCAGGCGATCTACCAGGCGCGTTTCATGAAGTACCTCGACAGCCGCGGTTTCATCGAAGCCGGCGACCGCAAGGTCTGGGCTTTCCTCGGCGACGGCGAGACCGACGAGGTCGAATCGCTCGGCGCCATCGGCATGGCCGCACGCGAAAAGCTCGACAATCTGATCTTCGTCATCAACTGCAACCTGCAGCGTCTCGACGGGCCGGTGCGCGGCAACGGCAAGATCATCCAGGAACTCGAAGGCACTTTCCGCGGCGCCGGCTGGAACGTCATCAAGCTGGTCTGGGGAACGCAATGGGACACGCTCCTGCTGCGCGACAAGAAGGGCATCCTCAAGCAGCGCATGATGGACGCCGTCGACGGCGAGTACCAGACCTTCAAGGCCAAGGACGGTGCCTACGTCCGTGAGCACTTCTTCAATACTCCGGAACTCAGGGAACTGGTCGCCGACTGGACCGACGAGCAGGTCTGGGGGCTGAACCGCGGTGGTCACGACATCTTCAAGATCTTCAGCGCCTACAAGGCGGCCGTCGAGCACCAGGGCCAGCCGACGCTGATCCTGGCCAAGACGATCAAGGGCTTCGGCATGGGCCAGGCCGGCGAGGCGATGAACATCTCGCACCAGCAGAAGAAACTCGATTACGAGGCGATCAAGCGCTTCCGCGATCGCTTCAGCCTGCCGGTTGCCGACGACCAGCTCAAGGAACTGCCGTACCTGAAGTTCGAGGAAGGCTCGCCGGAACTGACCTATATGCGCCAGCGGCGGATGGACCTCGGTGGCTACCTGCCGAAACGCCGCCGGAGTGCCGAAGCACTGGATATCCCCGCCCTGTCGGCTTTCGACGCGCTGCTCAAGGCGTCGGGCGAGGGGCGTGAAGTATCGACCACCATGTCCATCGTCCGCTTCCTGAACATCCTGCTCAAGGACAAGAAGGTCGGCCGCCACGTGGTCCCCATCGTCCCCGACGAATCGCGCACCTTCGGCATGGAAGGTCTCTTCCGGCAGATCGGCATCTGGAATCAGCAAGGCCAGAAGTACGTCCCCGAAGACCACGACCAGCTGATGTTCTACAAGGAGTCGATCGACGGCCAGGTGTTGCAGGAAGGAATCAACGAAGCCGGCGCAATGAGCGACTGGATCGCTGCGGCGACCGCGTACTCGGTGCACGGCGTGCAGATGATTCCCTTCTACATCTGCTATTCGATGTTCGGTTTCCAGCGCGTCATGGATCTTTGCTGGGCGGCTGGCGACCAGCGCGCGCGCGGTTTCCTGATCGGCGGTACCGCCGGCCGGACGACGCTCAACGGCGAAGGCCTGCAGCACGAAGACGGTCATTCGCTGATCCTCTCCGGTCTGATCCCGAACTGCATCAGCTACGACCCGACCTTCTCCTTCGAAGTCGCCGTGGTCATGCGCGAAGGGATGCGCCGGATGTACCAGGAGCAGGAGGATGTCTTCTATTACATCACCGTGATGAACGAGAACTACGAGCATCCGGAGATGCCGGCAGGCGCCGAGGCGGACATTCTCAAGGGCATGTATCTGCTGCGCCGCGGCGCGTCCGCGGAGGGCAAGGCAGCGGCGCCGCGCGTGCAGTTGCTCGGTTCGGGAACCATTTTCCGCGAAGTCATTGCCGCCGCCGACCTGCTCAAGAACGACTGGGGTGTCGATGCCGACCTCTGGGGCTGCCCGGGCTTTGGCGAACTGGCACGCGAGGGCAATGACGTGCAGCGCTGGAACATGCTCAACCCGACCGAAAAGCAACGTCTGTCGCACGTCGAGAAATGTCTCGGCGAGACGCGCGGTCCGGTCGTCGCTGCGACCGACTACGTGAGGTTGTTCGCCGAACAGATTCGTCCCTTCATCAACCGTCGCTACGTAACCCTGGGTACCGATGGCTTCGGCCGCTCGGACACGCGCGAGAAACTGCGTCACTTCTTCGAAGTCGACCGCCGCTGGGTCACCGTGGCCGCGTTGAAAGCCCTCGCCGACGAGGGAGCGATCGAGCAGCAGACGGTTGCCACGGCGATCGCCAAGTACGGCATCGACGTGAACAAACCCAATCCGATGACGGTTTAAGGGAGCCCTCTGATGAGTCAAATGATCGAAGTAAAAGTCCCTGATATCGGTGACTACAGCGACGTGCCGGTGATCGACATCTGTGTCAAGGCTGGTGACGTCGTCAAGGTCGATGACGCTCTGGTGACCCTGGAATCCGACAAGGCGACGATGGACGTGCCGTCTTCGGCGGCTGGGGTGGTCAAGGAAGTGCGCGTCAAGCTGGGTGATAAAATCTCGGAAGGCGCGGTGGTCGTCGTTCTCGAAGCGGCCGGCGAAACTGCCGCAGCCGCGCCGGTGGCTGCAGCTGCCGACGCTCCAGTCGCTGCTCCAGTCGCCACCCCGGCAGCTGCTCCGGCAGCCGCTGGCGGAGCAGTGGTCGAGGTCAGCGTCCCCGATATTGGGGACTACAGCGATGTGCCGGTGATCGACATCTGCGTCAAGGTCGGTGACACGGTCAAGCTCGACGATGCGCTGGTGACGCTTGAGTCGGACAAGGCGACCATGGACGTGCCGTCATCGGCGGCCGGCGTGGTCAAGGAGATCAAGGTCAAGCTCGGCGACAAGATTTCCGCTGGTGCGGTGGTCGTCGTTCTCGAGGGCGCGGGCGGCGCTTCGCTTGCTGCCGTTGCCGCCACTGCGGCGAGTGCGCCAGCGAGTGCCCCGGCTGCGGCCGCGGCCGCAGTCGCCAGCCCGCCGTCGGCAGCGGCCGTTGTGCCGCCAGCCGCTGGTCTGGCCCTCGGCGCCAAGACCCACGCCAGTCCTTCCGTGCGTCTGTTGGCCCGTGAGCTCGGTGTCGACCTGTCCAAGGTCACTCCGAGTGGCCCCAAGTCACGGATCCTCAAGGAAGACGTCAGCGCCTACGTCAAGGGCGTCTTGAGCGCTGGGCCGGCCGCTTCGGCTGCCGCCGCTGCTGCGCTGGGCGGTGGTCTCGATCTGCTGCCCTGGCCAAAAGTCAACTTCGCCAAGTTTGGCGCTGTCGAAGTCAAGCCTCTGTCGCGGATCGCGAAGATTTCGGCACAGAATCTGGCACGCAACTGGGTGATGATCCCGGCCGTGACCTATCACGAAGACGCCGACATAACCGACCTCGAAGCCTTTCGCGTGGCGATGAACAAGGAGAATGAGAAGTCAGGGACAAAGATCACCATGCTCGCCTTCCTGATCAAGGCCAGCGTCATGGCGCTGAAGAAGTTCCCGGCGTTCAACAGCTCTCTGGACGGCGACAATCTGATAATGAAGCAGTATTTCAATATTGCTTTCGCTGCCGACACGCCGAACGGACTGGTCGTACCGGTGGTCAAGAACGCCGACCAGAAATCGGTGACGGAGATCGTCATCGAGAGCGGCGAACTGGCGAGGAAGGCGCGCGACGGCAAGCTCGGTCCGGCCGACATGTCCGGCGCCTGCTTCACCATCTCCAGCCTGGGCGGCATCGGCGGTACCTATTTCTCGCCGATCGTCAATGCGCCGGAAGTGGCCATTCTGGGGGTCAACAAGTCGGTGATGAAACCGGTCTGGAACGGCCGCGAGTTCGCGCCGCGGCTGATCCTGCCGATGTCGCTGAGCGCCGACCACCGTGTGATCGACGGCGCGCTGGCCACTCGCTTCAACGTCTACCTTGCCCAGTTGCTCGCCGACATGCGACGCGTGCTGCTTTGATCGGGAGAAGACCATGAGCCAGATCATTGAAGTAAAAGTGCCCGACATCGGTGACTACCAGGACGTGCCGGTGATCGACGTCTGCGTTGCGGTTGGCGATACCATCAAGCTCGACGATGCCTTGGTCACCCTCGAATCCGACAAGGCGACGATGGATGTTCCGAGCAGCGTCGCTGGCGTCGTCAAGGAAGTGAAGGTCAAGCTGGGGGACAAGATCTCCGAGGGCGCGGTGGTGGTTCTGATCGAGACCAGCGAGGCCGTGCCGGCCTCGGCAGCCGCGGCACCGGCTGCCGCCGCCGCAGCGCCGGCGGCAGCTGTCGCTCCGGCACCGCAGGCCGCAGCAGCGATCAGCGGCAGTGCCGACATCGAGTGCGAGATGCTCGTTCTCGGTGCCGGCCCGGGCGGCTATTCAGCCGCTTTCCGCAGCGCCGACCTGGGCATGAAGACGGTTCTCGTCGAGCGTTACGCAACGCTAGGCGGCGTCTGTCTGAACGTCGGCTGCATTCCTTCGAAGGCGCTGCTGCACATCTCCGGGGTGATGGAGGAGGCAGAGCACATGGCCGATTGCGGGGTCAGTTTCGCCGCTCCGACGATCGACCTCGACAAGTTGCGGGCGCACAAGGACAAGGTCGTCGGCAAGTTGACCGGCGGTCTGGCCGGCATGGCCAAGGGCCGCAAGGTCGAAGTGGTGCGCGGCGTCGGGCAGTTTCTCGACCCCAATCACGTCGAAGTGACGCTTGCCGACGGCGGCAAAAAGGTCGTCAGGTTCCAGAAAGCGATCATCGCCGCCGGTTCGCAAGCCGTGGCCCTGCCCTTCATGCCCAACGACGACGCGCGGGTCGTGGACTCGACCGGTGCCCTCGAATTGCGCCAGATACCCAAGCGCATGCTGGTCATCGGCGGCGGCATCATCGGCCTCGAAATGGCCAGCGTCTACTCGGCGCTCGGCTCGCGAATCACGGTGGTTGAGCTTGGATCGGTGCTGATGCCCGGCGCGGATCGAGATCTGGTCAAGGTCTGGGAGAAGAAAAACGCGCACCGTTTCGATCGTATCCTGCTCAACACCGGCGTCGTCGCCTCGACGGCGAGCAGCAATGGCATCGAAGTCACCTACAGCACCGACGAGAAGGAAAGCTTCGATCTGGTGCTCGTCGCTGTCGGTCGCTCGCCGAACGGCAGGAAGCTGGCGGCCGAGAAGGCGGGGGTCGCGGTCAGCGACCGCGGCTTCATTGCCGTCGATACGCAGCAGCGTACCAACGTAGCGCACATCTTCGCCGTCGGCGACATCGTCGGGCAGCCAATGCTGGCGCACAAGGGTGTGCACGAGGCGCACGTTGCCGCCGAGGCTGCGCACGGCAGCAAGCGCTGTTTCGACGCCCTGCAGATCCCGTCGGTTGCCTATACCGATCCGGAAATCGCCTGGGCCGGCAAGACCGAGGAGCAGTGCCGCGCCGAAGGGATCAAGTACGGCAAGAGCGTCTTCCCCTGGGCAGCATCGGGTCGTGCGCTGGCCAACGGTCGCGAGGAGGGCTTCACCAAGCTGATCTTCGACGAAGAGACGCACCGCATCATCGGCGGCAGCATCGTCGGCACCGAGGCTGGCGACCTGATCGGTGAAATCTGCCTGGCGATCGAAATGGGCTGCGACGCTGCCGACATTGCCCACACCATCCACCCGCACCCGACACTGGGTGAGTCGGTGGGCATGGCGGCTGAAGTGTACGAGGGCGTGTGTACCGACCTGCCGGCGATGAAGAAGAAGTAACGGGGCTTCTCCTCCAGCCCTACAATGACGCCGCCGCACGTGAAGTGCGGCGGCGTTTCCTTTTTGGGGAGTGGATTCCTTCTTGAAAAAAGAAATTCACCACGAGTGGCCGCGATACTGGCTGCCGATCACCGAGAGCCTGACTCTCGAAGCTGACGGCTTTCTCCCGGACCCCGAGGACACTTTCGGCTGTCATTACAATCCGGCCTTGCGACGGCTGGATTCCCTGCGCGACATACCGATCCTGGTCCTCGTGGGCGAACCCGGATGTGGCAAATCGACGGCCCTCGAAGACGAGTGTCGACAGTTGCACGCAGTGGGGGAGCGTGTTCATCTTGTACGCCTTCAGGAATGCACTGCTTCCAATGTCGTATCGACCGTTTGCGAGGCGCAGGAGGTAGAGGATTGGCGCCGGGGAGACGGCAGGCTCTTCCTTCTCCTCGACAGCCTGGACGAGAGCCGTCTGACGCTGCCTATGCCCAATGTGCTCCGCATCCTGATGCAGGAACTTGCTCGCCTGCCTACGGAACGACTATGTCTGCGCCTGAGTTGCCGAACCAGTGAGTGGCCGTGGGGTGCCGAGGACGAATTGGCCCGCATGTGGGCGAGAGACGAGGAGAACACCGAGCCTGTACCGCGGGAGACCGCGAGCCAAGGATACGCTCCGGAGGTCAAGGCCGACAGTGCTCTTGTTTGGGAACTGGTCTTTCTGAGGCGAAAAGATGTCGAGCAGGCGGCGCGAGACTATCACGTCGATCCGTCTGACTTCCTGAAGCAGGTGCATGGGCGGGACATCGAGGGTTTTGCAGCTTTGCCCAACACCTTGCGCATGCTCTTGCGCATCTACAGCAGCAAGGGCAACCTGCCTGACGCGAGAGCCGAGATTTTCCGCGACGGATGTACCCAGCTGGCGGACGAACTCGCTGGCAGCCGTCTCCAAGCAGGATGTCGTGGGGATCTAAGTGCCGGTCAACGCCTGGCAGTGGCGGGCCGGATAGCCGCCATGCTGCTGCTGGGAAGCCGGCAGTCGCTCTGGTTGGGAAATGGGCTCGATATCGCCGATGATGACCTCTCCCCGGAGGATGTCTACGGCGATGGCGAGCGTGCGGACGGCTTGACGTTCGCCATCGATCGCAATGTCCTCTACGAAGTGCTGAACACCTCGTTATTCTCCGCGCGAGGTAGCCAGCGACTCGGCTTTGGGCACCAGAGCTGGGCCGAGTATCTGGCTGCCGCTTACCTCGCGGAACGAGTCAAGGACGCGGACCGATTGCTTTCCCTGTTGCGCTGGGCTGAAGACCGTCGTATCCCGCCGCGACTGTCCGAACTGGCCGCCTGGTTGGCGAGCCTGTCATTGCCCGTTTTCGACGCCTTGGCGATTACCGAACCGGCACTCCTCTTGAGGAGCGATCTCACCGCGCTTGATGGGGCGAGAAAAGAGAAGCTGGTGGGCGGCCTCCTGGCTGCTGTTCAGGAGGAGGAACCGACTGTCTGGCGATGGGAAAGTCGGCGGAATTTCGCCAAGCTCGCTTACGCTGGTCTCGCAGATCAGTTGCGTCCGTGGATTGCCGATCGCGGCTTGCCAGTCGAGTTTCGAGCCGCCGCGCTGGCGATCGCACTGGCCTGCAAAGTAACGCAGCTCGCCGATCTGGCAGCAGATTTGGCGTTGGCTGTCGAAGAAACCGCCCGCATTCGCCATGCCTCGGCTCGCCTGGTTGCAAACCATGGCTCTCCAGGGCAGCTAGCGCGCTTACGGCCATTGGCTGTCGGCCCGGCGGCTACAGACGAGCTGCAGTCCATCCTTTTGACGCGCCTATGGCCCGATCACGTGAGTACGGAAGAGCTATTTGAGGCCCGTCACGTGACAGGCAGTTGGCAATGCCTGGGCGGATACCGTTACGCTGCTGACGAACTACTCGATCGTTTCAGCGCGATCGATATTGTAATTGCCCTGAATTGGCTGCGGGAGACCGTGCCGTCTCATGTTGACCTTGACAGCAATCGCCTGGCCTACGCTATTGCCGCTCGCGCCTGGGAGCTGTTGGATGATCCCGGCGTAATGCACGTTTTTTCCCATGTCGTCTGGCGATGCCTGAAGCGCTACGTGGGGATTTTCGAGCGTAGCCACAAGGGCACGGACGCTCCGCATCCTTTCGCGACGGACTGCGAGAAGAGGAGGCGTTTGCTTCTCGCCATCTTGCCTCTGGCTGACCAGCCCGAGAGCGATTTGGTCGAGCTGGTTTTGACCAAAGATCGCCTATTGTTCGAGGAAGATTTGCCGTGGTTGGTGGATCAGTACGAGCATGCGGATGACGACCGGCAAAAATCACGACTGACTCATTGCATACAGAATCTCTTCTCTCCAGATATCTTTGGCCACTGGAGCGACAGTCTAGTCGACGTCGCTTGCCGCGACGCACGCAACGCGTTTTCGCCATTGGCTGATTTTCTAGCTGTCTTCATGGAGCCGATCTACTTCGGTAGCGAGGCCGAAAGGCGTGCCCGTGACCTCTACCAGCGGCGGGTGAGCTTTGAAAGCTCCAGCCCCGAGGGGCTGGACCCCTCGCCTGCAGCCAGAGTGGCGGCCGACTTGGCAGATTTCGTCGCCGGTTACATCGGGGCCTGGATGCGCCTCTGGCCGGATCTTGGCCTGGCGGATGACGCGCTGGAGTACCCGTATGGGTGGTGCCGGATTCCGAAGACGCCAGGTTGGCTGCGCTCCAGCCGAGAGGAGCAAGAACGAATCGTCGACTGCGCCGCAGCGTGGGCGACGGAGACCCCTATGCCCGAAATTGATTTGGGCGTACCGGGTGAACCCGGCTCCAGGCCCGACGTTGGCCTCTGGCTTGCCCTCACTCTGCTGGCGCATCAGCGGCCAAATGTTTTGCAGGAGGCGACGGCCGAACGATGGGTGGTCTGGATTCCCGGGCTTGTGTTTTTTCCCTGTGATCACGGTGACGACAGCCGCGGAATGCTCCTGCAGATCGCTTGCCAGAAGTGTCCCGATGTGGCGCTGGCGGAAATCGGCCGCAAACTGACCCACGAAATCGCTGCCGGACGCTCATGCTTGAGCGGACTGGATGATTTGCAAGCGATCTGGTCTGCAGATTGCGCCGAACTTGTTCGCCGGCACTTGCGGTCGCTGACCGACCCCGCTCAGCGTCGGGCTTTCTTGATGGTGTTGCTCGATCAGCACGAAGCCGACGCCGTGTCGCTGGCGCTCGACGAGTTTAGGGGTGCCGTGGAACGTCCGGACGATGCGCTATGGCATCACTCGCTTGAGATGGCCCTGTTGCTGATGAAGCGTGTGCCGAGTGCCGCCTGGCCCACCTTGTGGACACGCACGCGATCGTACCCCGTGTACGGCGTCGCTCTCTGGACGCACCTGGTCCGTTCATTGAACTGGGACGACGCTTGCTGGGCGGTGTTTCAGGAAGCCGACTTGAGCGAATTCTATGGCTGGCTGGAGGAGCGTTTTTCGGCAGCGGGTGATCGGGTCCATCGTTCTGGACAGGCTTATACGCCAAGTCCTCGCGACGACCTCGCCGACTTGCGCGAGGCCTGCATCCGTCGCCTGGTGGCGTTTGGTACGATTCAGGCGATTGAGGCCATCGAGCGCCTGGCAGATCGATTTCCCGGTCAGCCGGCTTGGCGCGAGCGACTGCACGCGGCTCGCGCGGCTCGACGTGAAAAGGAGTGGCGTCCACTTTGCCCGCGAAAGCTGATCGCTTTCGTTCAACAGACGGACAAGCGTTTCGTTCGCGATGCGGCTGAGTTGAGCGAGGCGGTGATCGCCTCGCTGGAACGGCTTCAGCACCTGTTGCAGGGCGATACGCCGCTGGCCCCTTTTCTCTGGAACGTGGGGAAAGATGGACGCTCGGGAAGGCCGAAGAGCGAGGACCGCTTCTCCGACTTCGTCCTGCATCATTTGCGACGAGATCTCCCCGGCGCGGTCATTGATCGCGAGGTGCAGGTACTCAACGCCAGAGAAAGCGGTATCGGCGAACGCACGGACCTGAAAGTGGAAGCACGCACGGAGGACGGCTCGTCGACCGTGGTGATCATCGAAAGCAAGGGTTGTTGGAACAGAGACTTGTTGACGAACATGCGTACGCAGCTCAAGGAGCGCTACCTGCAACCGCATGCCTGGCGGCAGGGCATTTACTTGGTCGGCTACGTTGACTGCGACTTCTGGTCTCGCGACGACGACAGACGGCAAGCGTTTCGCAAAAAAGGCGTGAATCGGGAAGCTCTGCAGGCGTGTTTGGCAGGGCAGGCTGCGGAGCTATCCGATTCCAGCTGTCGAATCGCTTCGCTGGTGCTGGATATTCGCCATCCGCGGTCGACGAATTAGACGTCGGTCGTCACTCGGCCTCCGTCTACCTGTCTGTCGATCAGTTGGACGGCCTGGGAAGGTGTGACGATTCGGATGCCATGGTATTCGGTGCCCAAATCGAGCAGATGCCTGTCTCCGGAAACGATCAGGTCGGCGTTGGCGGCAAGCGCGCAGGCAAGGACCTCGTCATCGTCGGCGTCGTCGGGCACCACGCGCGGCACGGCAAGCGGTTGCACCACTATGGCTACATCCAGGTAGCTTTCGAGTGGATCGCCCAAGGTCAGCCCGCTGCGCACGATCGGACGAGCGAGTTTCGGCGTGCTCAGGGTCGTGCTCAGTTCTGCCACCCATGCCGGGCTGGTGTAAAGCGTGACCTGGCGGAGGGCGGCGGCTTCCAGCAAGCGTCCGGGATTGCCCAGCCACAATAGTCCTGACACCACGACGTTGGTTTCAGTGACCCGTCGCATTCGCTGCTTTTCGCTGGACGCGCACGGCCGCAACTTCCGCGGCGATCTCGTCTTCAGTGAGAGGAGGGGCGTTGGCCTCGCGCAGACGACTCATCGCTTCGAGCAAGCGCTTGCCGGCCTCCCGTCGTACTGCCTCCTCGATCAGGCGTCCAATGGCTTGATCGGTGAGCAGCCCCGCCCGCTTTGCCTCCAAGACGACACTGTCCGGAAGGTTCAGCTTCAGATCTACAGTCGCCATAACTTTTTCCTCGATAGTGACCAAGGGACAATTTGCTACCGCTGACCATACTAGCGGACTTTCTGCGCTTGGAAGACAAGAGGCCTCACTTCTCTTGCTGCACGCTGAACGGCAAATGAGATGGGTCGCGTTTCGAGCGTGCACGCCATTGTTGAAAGCTATCAAGGCATGGAGGACGGCGGCGACCGTATCCGCTAACTGAAATGAACACCCCCCATCGCTTGCTGCAAGCTGCGGCTATAATGGTGGGCTGTTTCACTTACTTTCAGGATCGAGATGCGCCTACTCAAATTTCTCCCGTCTGCAGTGGCAATCGTTCTTGCTGCCCCGCTTGCTTTCTCGGTGTCCGCGGCACCGATACCCATTGATCTCTCGCACCGCCTGGATGAAGGACAGGGCGAAAGACTCGAGAAATTCGTCGCACGTTTCAATGAGCGGCAGAAAGACTATCAGATCAACATCACGCGCCGCGTCGACGGTGACGCGCCGAAACACATCAATCTGGTTACCCGCGAAGAACAGGCCAAATTTCAAGCCAGCAAGGCCGATTTCAAGCCTCTCTACCAGGTGATGAAGCAGGCGAAACAGCCTTTCGACAGCCGCAAGCTGTCGCCTGACTTGCGTGTTGGCCTTGACGATGCCAAGGGGAATTTGTTTGCTTTGCCGGTGGCCTTGTCCACGCCAGTTCTCTACATCAACAAGGATGCTTTCCGCAAGGCTGGCCTGGACCCCGAAAAGCCACCGAAGACCTGGGTCGAGGCACAGAAAGCGGCCGACAAGCTGTTCGATTCCGGCAGCGACTGCCCTTACACCACGTCCTGGCCGGCGTGGGTGCATATCGATAATCTGAGCGCCTGGAATGGTGGCGAGATTGCCGATGCAAAGGGCAAGCTGGACTTCAACGGCCTGGTTCAGGTCAAGCACACGGCGATGCTGACGACCTGGTCGAAGGCCAAATTCTTTGCCTATTTCGGTCGTCGTGACGAGGCTGATCGGCGTTTTGCGGCAGGCGAGTGTGGCATGCTGACCAGTACCTCTTCACTCTACGGCGCGCTGCGCGATGACCGCAAGGTCGAGACCGGTGTTTCGGCGCTGCCCTATCACGATGATGTGCAAGGCTCGCCACAGCAGACGCTGGCCGACGGCGCTTCGCTGTGGGTCGGGGGCGGCAAGAATGCCGACGAGTACAAGGGCGTGGCCATGTTTATCAGCTTCCTGCTGGAACCGGCTCTGCAGGTCGAGTTCACCGCCATGGAAGGCTTTCTGCCGATGACTCCAGTGGCCCGCGCGGCCGCCAATAGTAAGCTCTTGCAGGCCGACGTTGCCAATCTCGACGTCGCTTACCTGCAGTTGCAAGGCAAGGGCTCTTTGCACCCGCTGCGTGTTTCGCAGATCGAACCGGTGCGGGTCATCGTCGAGGAAGAGCTGGAAGCGGCCTGGGATGGTCGGAAGCCGGCCAAGGAGGCGCTCGATAATGCCGTCGAGCGTGGCAATGAGGTGTTGCCGGCGGCGCTCAAGGTGCAGTTGTTGAAGTGATTCGTCCGCGGCTCGGCTGGGCGCTGCCGCGCGTTTTCGCGCACCGCTGCGGTGGTGCGCTGGCGCCGGAGAACACCCTGGCTGGCTTGCGCGTCGCTGCCCGCATGGGCGTGCGGGCAGTCGAGTTCGACGTCATGCTGTCGGCCGACGGCTCGCCGTGGCTGCTACACGACGAAGGGCTAGAGCGCACCAGCAATGGCTTCGGGCGGGTCTGCGAGACGCGCGATGCGAGCTTGCGGACCCTCGACGCGGGGGCGCATCAGCACGCGGCTTTTCTGGGCGAGCCGATTCCCACGCTCGAGTCGGCGGCCTTGCTCTGTCGGCAGCTGGGGTTGATGGTCAACGTCGAAATCAAGCCAGCCGTCGGTTTTGAGGCGCTGACCGGCGAGGTCGTTGCTCGGCAGGTGCGCGAACTCTGGGCTGGCGCCGAGTTGCCACTGGTTTCTTCGTTTTCGGAAGAGGCGCTGCTGGCGGCGCGCGCGGCGGCGCCCGAACTGCCGCTCGGCGCGCTCTACGAAGCTCCGCCGGACGATTGGCCGACGCGCATCAATCGTGTCGCGGCGCTGAGCCTGCATTGTGATGCCGAGCGTCTTGACGACAGCGTACTCAGCAGCGCTCGAGCCAACGGCATACCTGTGCTCTGCTATACGGTTAATGAGCCGCTTGCCGCCGAAGCACTTTTTCGACGTGGCGTGATAGCGGTGTTCAGCGATCGCATCGACTGCGTGCGCGACAGCTGAGCCGGGCTGCGCCGGGCGACTGCCCGGCATTGGCCGGTGGTGGCTGCGGCTTTCACGTTAAAATCGCAGCTTTTGAACGACCCCGAGCGGGTATGGACGACGATGAAAAGCCCCCCCATGAGCAGCGCCGAAATTCGCGAGAAGTTCCTCCAGTTCTTTGCATCCAAAGGCCACCAGATCGTCGCATCGAGTTCGCTGGTGCCGCATGACGACCCGACGCTGTTGTTCACCAACGCCGGCATGAACCAGTTCAAGGATGTCTTTCTCGGTTTCGACAAGCGTCCCTACGAGCGGGCGACGACGTCCCAGAAGTGCGTTCGCGCCGGTGGCAAGCACAACGACCTCGAAAATGTCGGCTACACGGCGCGTCACCATACTTTTTTCGAAATGCTCGGCAATTTCTCCTTCGGCGATTACTTCAAGCTGGATGCGATCCGCTACGCCTGGGAATTGCTCGTCGATGTCTATGGCCTGCCTGCAGATCGGCTGTGGGTGACCGTCTATGCCGAGGACGACGAAGCCTACGCAATCTGGACCAAAGAGATCGGCGTGCCCGCCGAGCGGGTGATCCGCATTGGCGACAACAAGGGCGCGCGCTACGCCTCCGACAACTTCTGGATGATGGGCGATACCGGTCCCTGTGGTCCGTGCACCGAGATTTTTTACGATCACGGCGAAGACATTCCTGGTGGTCCCCCCGGTTCGGCCGACGAAGAGGGCGACCGTTACATCGAGATCTGGAACAACGTCTTCATGCAGTTCAACCGCGACGAGGCCGGCGTCATGCACCCCTTGCCAAAGCCTTCGGTCGACACCGGCATGGGGCTCGAACGGACGGCGGCGGTCCTGCAGCATGTGCACAGCAACTACGAGATTGACCTCTTTGCCCGCCTGATTGCTGCCGCGGCTCGCGAAACCGCGTCGGCCGATAGCGACAGCCCATCGCTGCGGGTGCTCGCCGACCACATTCGCGCCTGTTCCTTTCTCCTCGCCGACGGCGTCATTCCGGGTAACGAAGGCCGCGGCTACGTCCTGCGGCGGATCATCCGGCGAGCCATTCGACATGGCTACAAGCTTGGGGCACGCGCCGCTTTCTTCCACCGCATGGTGCCCGACCTGGTCGCTGAAATGGGCGCTGCCTACCCCGAACTGGTGAGCAGCCAGGAGCGTGTCAGCGAAGTGCTGCGCCAGGAAGAGGTGCGCTTTTTCGAGACCATCGAGCACGGTATGAGCCTCTTCGAGAGCGAACTCGCGGCCTTGGCCGGTGACGGCGTTTTCAACGGTGCCATCGCCTTCAAGCTGCATGACACCTTTGGTTTTCCGCTTGATCTGACTGCCGACGTCTGCCGTGAGCGGGGGGTCTGCGTCGATGTCGCCGCTTTCGATGCGGCGATGGCCCATCAGAAAGAGCAGGCACGCGCCGCCGGCAAGTTCAGGATGGCCGCCGCGCTCGACTACAGCGGTCCGGAGACGGCCTTTCACGGTTATGACGCGCTTGACTTCAATGGCCAGGTGCTGGCGCTATACAGGGATGGCAGCCCGGTCGATGAACTCAAGGAAGGCGAACTGGGCGTCGTCGTTGTCGACGCGACGCCGTTTTACGCCGAGTCGGGTGGTCAGGTGGGCGATCGCGGCGTCTTGCAGGGTGCGCAGGGTATTTTCGCCGTCGAGGATACGCAGAAAATCCAGGCCGCTGTCTTCGGTCATCAGGGGATCGTCAGAACCGGCGCGATCGCCGTTGGCGACAAGTTTGCCGCCCGCGTCGATGTCGTCGCGCGCGCACGCACCGTGCGCAACCACTCGGCGACACACCTGATGCACAAGGCGCTGCGCGAAGTGCTTGGTGCGCACGTGCAGCAGAAGGGCTCACTGGTTGACCCGGAAAAGACCCGTTTCGACTTTGCGCACAATGCGCCGATGAGTGCCGAGGAGATTCGCCGCGTCGAGCGCATCGTCAATGACGAAATTCTCGCCAATGCCGCTGCCGAGGCCCGCATCATGGCCATCGACGAGGCTCGTAAGTCGGGGGCGATGATGCTTTTCGGCGAGAAATACGGCGATCAGGTGCGCGTGCAGACGATCGGTTCATCGATCGAATTCTGCGGCGGCGTGCATGTTCGCCGCACGGGCGATATCGGTCTCTTCAAGATCGTCTCCGAGACCGGCGTCGCGGCCGGCATCAGGCGTGTCGAGGCGGTTACCGGTGATGTCGCGTTGGCGCTGGTGCAGCAGCAGCAGGCGATGCTGGCCGAAGCGGCCGCGGCTTTCAAGGCGCCGGTCGCCGAAGTCCCGGCCAAGCTCGCGCAGGTGCTCGACAATGTTCGTGCGCTGGAAAAGGAACTGGCGCGCCTGAAGGCCAGGCTGGCGTCCGCGCAAGGCGACGACATGCTCACGCAGGCAGTCAATGTCAAGGGGGTCAAGGTTCTCGCGACGCTCATGGAAGGCGCCGACGTCAACGCCCTGCGCGCCGCGGTCGACAAGTTGCGTGACAAGTTGAAGAGCGCAGTTGTTGTCGTCTCCTCGACCAGCGAAGGCAAGGTAACGCTGATCGCCGGGGTCACCGCCGACCTGACCGGCAAGCTCAAGGCGGGCGAGCTGGTGAATATGGTCGCCCGCCAGATCGGCGGCAAAGGTGGTGGTCGGCCGGACATGGCGCAAGCCGGCGGCAACGAACCGGAAAAGCTGCCGGCCGCACTGGCCTCGGTGGCGGCATGGGTCGACCAGCGCCTGTGATTCAGCCGCGGGCAAGGATCTGACCTGGAATCGGAATGATAACGACGCCAACAATGCAGCACTTCGCCAGTGACAACTACGCCGGCATTTGTCCGGAGGCCCTGGCCGCCTTGCTGGCGGCCAACGCTGGCCACGTCCGCTCCTACGGCGACGACCAGTGGACGCTGCGCGCTGCCGACCGCTTGCGTGAAGTGTTCGAGACCGAGTGCGACGTGTACTTTGTCTTCAACGGGACGGCGGCCAATTCGCTGGCGCTTGCCGCGCTCTGCCAGTCTTACCACAGCGTCATTTGCCACCAGTTGGCGCACGTCGAAACCGACGAGTGTGGCGCACCGGAGTTCTTTTCCAACGGCGCCAAGTTGCTCGCGCTCGCCGGCGAAGAGGGCAAGCTGACGCCGGCGGTGATCGAAGAAGCGGTGACCCGGCGCAGCGATATCCATTATCCCAAGCCGAAAGTCGTGACCCTGACCCAGGCCAGCGAAGTCGGCACCGTCTACTGTCCCGATGAATTGCGCGCTATCACCACGACGGCACGCGAGCTGGGGCTGCGGGTGCATATGGATGGCGCCCGCTTTGCCAACGCCGTCGCCAGCCTTGGCGTTGCGCCGGCCGAGCTGACCTGGCGCGCCGGTGTCGACGTACTCTGCTTTGGCGGCACCAAGATGGGGCTGCCGATTGGCGAAGCGGTCGTCTTCTTCGACCGCCGTCTGGCCGAAGACTTTGCCTATCGCTGCAAGCAGGCCGGCCAGCTGGCGTCGAAGATGCGCTACCTTTCCGCACCGTGGCTTGGAATTCTCGAAAACGACAGCTGGTTACGCCACGCCGCGCACGCCAACGCAATGGCCCGGCAACTGGCCAGCGGCCTGGCAGAAATCGCTGGTTTGCAGACACTTTTTCCGGTCGACGCCAATGGCGTTTTCGTACACCTGCCGCGCGTCGTCGAGCAGGGCCTGCGCGAGCGCGGCTGGCTCTTCTACACCTTCATCGGCGCCGGCGGCGCACGCCTGATGTGCGGCTGGGATACGGCGCCGGAGACCGTTGATCGCTTTCTGGACGACGTCCGCGCGTTGTCGGCATTGCCGGCAAGCTCGTGACCCCTGGCTGGCAGTTCTGCCCCTGCTGTGCCGCGCGCCTCGCGGCCTGCGAGGAGGGTGGACTGCCGCGGCTGGCGTGCAGTGCCGGCTGCGGCTTCGTGCATTGGGACAACCCGGCACCGGTGCTGGCGGCCCTGGTCGAGTATCAGGGCTGGGTCGTGCTGGCGCGCAACCGGGCCTGGGCCGCAGGGGCGTTCGGGCTGATCACCGGTTTTCTCGAGCGTGGCGAAGACCCGGTCGCCGGTGTCGCACGTGAGGTCAAGGAAGAACTCGGCCTGAACACACTGGCAACGACGCTGATCGGCGTCTATCCCTTCGCGCGCAAGCACGAAGTGATCATCGCCTACCATGTCGTCGGGCAAGGGGAGATCGGTCTCAACGAAGAGCTTGCCGAGTTCCGGCTGATTGCACCGGAGAAGCTGAAGCCCTGGGATTTCGGGACCGGGTTGGCAGTGAGTGACTGGTTGGCTCGGCGCTCTGGGGTCTGAAGGCGTTCGCCGGTACGGCCCAGCTTTGCCATTGGCGCCGCCGCCCGGGGCCGGGCCCTGCCGGCTGCTAGACCTGTGGTCGCGGCAGCGCGCCGTCTTGACCTATAATGTCGCCTTGCCAACAGAGAACCGTTCCTCAACGACTTACCAAGGCCAGATCATGGAAGAACAGCCCGTCCCGAACTTGGAGTTCTCGGGAAAGTATGATGAAGCGCATGCGAAGTATTATTTTGACAAGCATGAGAATGAATTCTGGCGCAAGCTTTCGAACTGGCGCGACCATCAGATTGCCAGGAAAGCCCTGAAACTTGCAGGCGATCCAAAATCGGTTCTTGATGCGCCGTGTGGCACGGGCCGGTTCTGGGACGTTCTGGCGGAACAGCCGGACCGCATCATTCATGCCAGTGACTATAGCCAGAACATGATCGACGCTGGCCTCAAATACCGCCCTGCCGCCATCAGCAAGCGTATCCAGTCTTCTTTCCAGGCATCCGCATTCAGCTTGCCAGTGCCTGACGATTTTGTGGAATGTGTCTTCTGTATTCGCTTTGTGCACCATCTGGCGAAAGCTGAAGATCGTATGACTCTTCTCAAGACATTCCACCGGGTGGCGTCGAGTTCGGTGATTATTTCACTTTGGGTTGATGGCAACTACAAGTCCTGGATTAGAAGGCGACGCGAGAAAGCCAGGGGTGCGCATCAGTACCAGAATCGCCTGGTGATTCCCGCAAAGCGCATTGAGCAGGAGTTCAAAGACAGCGGCTTCAGAGTCGAGGCCAGCCTTGATTTCATCAAGTATTACCACATGTGGCGCACCTACGTGCTCAAGAAGATCTGACTGGCGTCGTAGACCGTGCTCAAGGAATATTTCAACGACGCCTGGTTGCCCATCCTTCAGCACAACCATCTGGAGAGCTTCGAAGCCCTGTGGGAGCTGAACAAGGATGACTGGTTCGAGCCGCCAAACTACAGGCGAGGTGGCTGGAGCGGTGTCATCAGAACAAGTATCGCTCTCCCCGAGGGCGGAGACGTCGGGGTTTTCATCAAGCGTCAGGAAAATCATTTCTTCCGCTCATGGCGAAATCTTTTCCGGCTCACGGCCACTTTTGAACGAGAATTCCGAAATATTCTCAACTTTCGCAAGCTTGGCGTGCCCACGCTGGAACCGATCTACTACTGTCAGAAGACCGTTGCCGGAAAGCTGCGAGCCATTGTGGTTACCCGGGAGCTTGCAGGCTATCAGCCCTTCGATGCGCCGTGCTACAAACCAATAGACCAGTTAGCTAAAGGCAGACGCCGGCCATTGATTGCCCGAGTGGCGAAGACGCTGCGTCAGATGCACGATGCACGCCTGCAACATAACTGCCTGTACCTCAAGCATATCTTCGTCAAGGAAGAGCCCGGCGGGGCCGCTGACGTGCGCCTGATCGATCTGGAAAAAGCCAAGTGGCGGCCGATCAGGTCGATTATCGCGACACGCGATTTGTACTCGCTGTATCGCTGCGCTGAAGGCTGGTCAAGGACTGATCGTCTCAGATTCTTCCTGGCCTATCGCGACGAAGATCATCTGAGTGTGGAGTCAAAAAAACTCCTGCGCCGTATCGTCAAGAGATTGGTCGACAAGAAACGCAGGGTTTGAAGCCTGCAGACCGGCCCTTGCTGCTGGGGCATTGTGGCGCTGGCAGCCGTTCTTCAGTCGTCATTGCCGTTCAACCAGCTTAGCGCGGCGCTCAGGCCGGTATTCAGGGTCTGGCGGTCGAAGTTGCCGGGCAGCCTGGACAACAGGCCGTCGCAGCAGGCGGCGTCGTCGTTGTCGAAGCACTCGAGCAGCGCCAGGATGGTTCCCAGCAGGCCTTCGTGCTGGCGCAGGGCCTTGCCGACTTCGCGCTCGACCGCGATCTGTTCGAGAATTTCCTCAATGGGCAGGCCGAGCGCTGCGGGCATCATCGACAGGATGCCGGTGATGAACGCCAGGTCGGACAGTTTGTGGTCTCTTGGCTTGCCGACGGCGACCAGCAGCTCCATCATTCGCCCACGCAGGGCGGCCACTTGCAGTAGCGGCGAACGGCTCGGGTCGAGCGAATCGTTGCTATGGTTGCCAGGCGCCAGAAGCAGCAGCGACAGCCAGCGCTGCAATTGGCGCCTGCCGAGCAGGGTGATGGCGTGGCGCAATGAGGTTACCGGTTGCGTGGACCGGTTGCCGAGGCGCCCGACGGAGTTGACAATTCGCAGCAGGTTGAGCGTCAGCGCCGGCTCGTGCTTGAAGGCATCCTCGATGACGGCGGTATCGACGTCACGGCCGACCAGGTTGCACAGGCGAATCAAGGTCGCATGTGCCGCCGAGAGGCGGCGGCCGCTGACGATTTCGGCCTGCGCAAAGTAGCGCCCCTGGAAGAGGGCGAAGCCGAGGTTTCGACAACATTCCATCTGCGCGTGGCTGTCGACAGCTTGCGCGAGAAGCTTGAGCGGCAATTGGCGCAGGGAGCCCGCCAGCTCCTCAAGGCGGGCTTGGTCAGCATGGTGCAGGTCAATCTTGACGACCGAAACCAGCGGCAGCAGCGGTCGGCTGTGATCGTCGATGCCCTGGTAGTTGCTCAATGCCAGTGAGTAGCCGCGGTCGACGAGGGCGCGACAGCGTGTCAGTGTCGGCTTCGTGGGTGCGCCATCAAGCAGCAATTCGAGGACGACGCCTTGCGGTGGCAGTAGCTCGATCGCTTCCTGCTGCAGGAAGTTGGCATCGACGCCGAGGTAGGCACTGGTATTGCCCAGGGCGCTGCGCATGCCGAGTTCGGAATAGGCGGCACAGAGTGGTGCGCCAGCACCGCGGCGGGCGGTCGGGTCATCATCGCCGACTTCCTCGCCGCTATGGAACGACAACTGGTAGCCGGCCAGCTCCTGTCTGCGGTTCAGGATCGGCTGTCGGAAGAGGAATGCGTTTTGCAGGAATTGATCACTCATTGGGCATGCTTGTCTGCGCTATGCATTCCATTATCTGGCGGATCCCGGTTGCTCATCTTAGCACTGCCTTTCGGCGAAGTGCTCGATCGGAGTTCTCAGAAGGGCAGTGCCAGGCCCGGACGCGCGGCATGGATGACCCGACGGAAATCCGCCTGGATGCGTTCGAGGGCCGCCTGGTTGTCGGCTTCGAAGCGCAGGACTACCACCGGTGTGGTGTTCGACGGCCGCGCCAGACCGAAGCCGTCGGCGTATTCGACGCGCAGGCCGTCGATGGTGATGATCTCGCGCGCTCCCGTAAAATGGGCATCACGGCGAAGCTCTTCGATCAGCGCCAGGGGTTCGCCTTCCTGCATGGCGATGTTCAGTTCCGGCGTCGAACTGCTGTCGGGCAAGACCGTTAGCAGGGCGTTGGCGGCGTCGGCGTTGCTGCTGCGCGACAGGATCTCGAGCAGCCGGGCTCCGGCGTAGAGGCCGTCGTCGAAACCGAACCAGCGTTCCTTGAAGAACACGTGCCCGCTCATTTCACCGGCCAGTGGCGCGCCGGTTTCCTTCAGCTTGGCCTTGACCAGCGCGTGCCCGGTCTTCCACATCAGCGGTTCACCACCATGCTCGCGAATCCACGGCGCCAGCTGGCGGGTGCATTTGACGTCGTAGATGATCGGCTGGCCTGGGCAGCGGCTGAGGACGTCGGCCGCAAAAAGCATCAGCTGACGATCCGGGTAGATGATCTGGCCGTCCTTGGTGACCACGCCGAGACGGTCGCCGTCGCCGTCGAAAGCAAGGCCGAGCTCGGCGTCGGTGTCGCGCAGGGCGCGGATCACGTCCTGCAGATTCTCGGGCTTCGAGGGGTCGGGATGGTGATTCGGAAAGTTGCCATCGACCTCGCAGAAGAGCTCGACCAGCTCGCAGCCGAGCGCGCGGAAAAGTTGCCCGGCGATCACGCCGGCAACGCCGTTGCCGCAGTCGACGACGATCTTCATCGGTCGTGCCAGGCGAACGTCGGCGACGACGCGTGCCAGATACGCTGGCAGGACATCGGCGTTGCTGGCCTGGCCACTGCCATTGCGCAGCTCGCCGGCGTCGACACGCCGCCGGATGCCCTGGATTGTTTCGCCGGCCAGGGTCTCGCCGCCAACAACCATCTTCAGCCCGTTGTAGTCAGGCGGATTGTGGCTGCCGGTGACCGCCACGCAACTATCGCAGCCCAGCTCATGGGCGGCGAAGTAGGCGACCGGCGTCGGCACGCAGCCAATGTCGATGCTGTCGATCCCCGCCAGGCGGATGCCTTCCATCAGTGCTGCCGCCAGCTCGGGTCCGGAAAGGCGGCCGTCGCGGCCGACGGCAATTGCGCGCTGACCGCGCTCGGCGGCCAGCGAACCCAGGCCGTGGCCGATGCGGCGGACAGTGTCGCTGGTCAGCGTCTTGCCGACGATGCCGCGAATGTCGTAGGCCTTGAAGATCTCTGCAGGGAGTGGAGTGGCGCTTGGCTGGGGGGGAGGGGGCATTTCAAACCTCGTTCTGGAAATGGTGAAGAAGGCGCTGCGGCAGCCAATCAAGGTGCCCAGGCGGCTGGCCAGCGACGAAGCCGACATGGCCGCCACGCGCCGGGAATTCGCGCTGCACGCTGGCCGATACCTGGCTGGCTGTGGGCAGCGCCTGCTCTGGCAGGAAGGGATCGTTGCGCGCGTTGAGCAGTAGCGTCGGCAGGCAAATGCTGGCCAGCCAGGGCTTGCTCGAGGCACGTCGCCAGTAGTCGTCGGCGCTGGCGAAGCCGTGCAGCGGCGCGGTGACTGCCTCGTCGAAGTCGTGCAGATTGCTCGCCGCCCGCATCCGCCGCTCGTCGAAAATGCCAGGGTGACGGCGCAGCTTGTCGGCTGCCTTACGCTTCAGCGTGTGCAGGAAGTGCCGGGTATAGAGGCGGTTGAAGCCGCGTGCCAGCTGGTGGCCGGAGACGTTGAGGTCGAGCGGGGCGCTGACCGCTGCTGCTGCACGCAGACAGTCGGCGGCATCCGTTTCGCGTTCACCGAGCCATTTGAGCAGCGCATTGCCACCTAGCGAGACACCGATGGCGTAGCGCGGGCGGTGCGGGAAGAGCTGTTGCAGGCGGCGCAGAATCCAGTCGATCTCGTCGCTGTCACCGGAATGGTAGGCGCGCGGCAGGCGATTTATCTCGCCCGAGCAGCCGCGGAAATGCACCACTACGCCGGTCCAGCCGATGGCCGCGGTGGCGCGCATCAGCGAGCTCGCGTAGTGGCTGGCGGAACTGCCTTCAAGACCGTGAAACAGCACCAGCAGCGGCGCGGAGTTCGGCGCAGCGTTGGTCGCAGCGGTGGTCGTAATCTCCGGCGCCAGGCACGGCGGGCGGGGATCGCTCCAGTCAAGGTCAATGAAATCATCGTCGGGCGTTTGCCAGCGCTCGCGGCGATAACCCGGAGAAGGTGACTTGATGAGCAGTGGGTAGATGGTCTGGGCGTGACCGCCGGGGAGCCAGGAAGGCGCTGGGTAGCCGGTCAATGCAAAACCCGTTGGCTGGTTTCCTCGCGCTCACCGGCGCGCTTGTCGGCCAGGTCGCGATCGGCGGCGGTCGACGAATGATGCGCGAGCAGGCGCCAGCCGTTGGTGCCACGCTGAAAAACGTTGGTGGCGAGCATCGGGCCATGTGCCTTTTCCTCGTCGCCGATGTACAGCGTTTCAACGACGTTGTGTACCGCCAGCAGCATGCTGTTCCAGCGCAGGACGCGCGACAGGCGCACTTTCAGGCGCGCGTTGTTGGCGAAAATGCTGCGCCAGCTGTCACGGATGGCCACTGTGCCGCTCAGCCGCTGGCCGGTCGGGTGGATGCAGACGATGTCTTCGTCGTCGGCCCAGACGCTCATCAGGGCACGCAGATCGGCGCGGGCGATGGCGTCGTAAAAAGCGGCTTCGACGTCGGCGGGGCTGGCGAAGGTGGCGATCATGCCGTGCTCCTCGACAGGCAGGCGTCGAGCACGCGCAGCGGCTCGAGCTTGTTCAGGCAGTCGAGATGGCCAAGCGGACATTCGCGCTTGAAGCAGGGACTGCAGGCAAGCGCGAGGCTGATGACCTGCGCCCGCTCCGACAGCGGCGGCGTGAAGCCGGGCGACGACGAGCCATAGACGGCAATCAGCGGTCGGCCGAGGGCGGCGGCGACGTGCATCAGGCCGGAATCGTTGCAGACGACGAAAGAGGCCGCGGCCAGCAGGTCGATCGCCTGACGCAGCGAAGTGCTGCCGCAAAAGTTGCGTGGCGCGCTGGCCCGATCGGCCAGCTCGGTGATCTCGTCGGCGATCGGCCGGTCCTTTGCTGAGCCGAGCAGCCAGATGGCGTAGCCACGTGCTGCCAGTGCGTCGGCTAAGGTCGCGAAATGACGTGCCGGCCAGCGCTTGGCCGGGCCGTATTCGGCGCCGGGGCAGAATACCGCCAGTTTTTCGGGGCGGTCTACGGCAAGTTCGGCGCGGGTTGCGGCGCCTTGTTCGCGGCTCGAAGTCAGTCGCGGCAAGGGTAGCGGTCGCGGTAGCGGAGCGCCGGGGGCTTCGGCGAGTTGGGCGAAGCGTTCCGCCATCTGCGGCAGCAGAGTCTTGTCGAGCGTATGGCGCTGGTTGATCAGGCCGTAGCGCTTCTCGCCGACAAAGCCGATGCGTTCGGGAATGCCGGCGAAGAACGGCACCAGCGCTGATTTCAGTGAATTGGGCAGGACGTAGGCCCGCTGGTAGCCGGCCGCCGCCAGTTGGCGCGCTAGACGATGACGTGCTTGCAGCGACAATTCGCCGTGGGCGAAGGGGCTGTCGACAAGCTTTGTGATTTCCGGCATGCGCTCCAGGACCGGTGCCACCCAGCGTGGCGCGAGAGCGTCAAGCTGCAGGCCTGGCGTGCGTTCGTGTAGCCGCCGGAATAGAGGTTGCGCGAGAACCGTGTCGCCGATCCACGACGGGGCGACAATCAGTGCTTTCATGAGCCTTGCTTCAGTCGGCTATCCGTCGCCGGCAGCCGCCGACGATCAGTGGTGGCCCTTTGGCAATTCGCCGGTCAGCACGTAGTGCGCACTGCAGTACGGGCAGACGGCCTCCCCGGTGTGGGTGATATCGAGAAATACGCGCGGATGCCGAGCCCAGAGCGGTGCGTCGCTGGTTGGGCAATGCAGGGGCAAATCCTTGGCGCCGATCGCGATGGGCTTCTGCTGGATGTTCTGGGGCATGGTGGCAACCTTGCAAACTGGGTTAGACGTAGGCGAGCCAGTCTGCATGCGCCGGAATGCGGCCGTTCACGCAGTCGAAGTACAGGCTCTGGATGCGGGTGGTGATTGGCCCGCGGTGGCCGGCACCAATCTGGCGATTGTCGAGTTCACGAATCGGCGTCACTTCAGCAGCGGTGCCGGTAAAGAAGGCTTCATCGGCGCAATACACTTCGTCGCGCGTGATCCGCTTTTCGATCACCGGAATGCCCAGTTCATCAGCAAGTTGGAGCACCGAGGCACGGGTGATGCCTTCGAGGCAGGAGGTCAGGTCCGGGGTGTACAGCTTGCCGCGCTTGACGATGAAAATATTCTCGCCGGCACCCTCGGCGACATAGCCATCGACGTCGAGCAGCAGTGCCTCGTCGTAGCCGTCGTGCGCCACTTCCTGATGGGCGAGGATCGAGTTGGTGTAGGTGCCGACCGACTTCGAGCGGCACATGTTGATGTTCACGTGATGGCGAGTGAATGAAGAGGTCTTGACGCGGATACCTTTTTCCATGCCCTCGGCACCAAGGTAGGCGCCCCACGGCCAGGCGGCGATGGCCACGTGCGTACTGATCGCCGTGGCGGCGATGCCCATGGCTTCGGAACCGTAGAAGACGATTGGCCGGATGTAGCACGACTCGAGTGCGTTGGCGCGGACCACTTCCTTCTGCGCTTCGAGCAGTGTTTCCTTGTCATAAGGCATTTTCATCTGGAAAATGTACGCCGAATTGAACAGCCGGTCGGTGTGCTCTTCGAGACGGAAAATGGCGGTACCCTTATCGGCCTTGTAGGCGCGGATGCCTTCAAACACGCCCATCCCGTAGTGCAGGGTGTGGGTTAGCACGTGCGTCGTTGCCTCGCGCCACGGCACCAGCTTGCCGTCGTGCCAGATGAATCCGTCGCGATCCGCCATGGACATGGTTTGCTCTCCCTTTGCTGGAAATGCTGAAACGGAAAGTTTAGCCGATTTCGCTTCTCGGTTGGCGGTAAAATGGCGTGTTGTCTCTATTCGCAGGGCTTGTCGAATGGTCTGGAAACCCAACGTCACCGTCGCCGCGGTGCTCGAACGCGATGGCCGCTTCCTGCTCGTCGAAGAGGAAACGGAGTACGGTGTCTGCTACAACCAGCCGGCAGGCCACCTCGAATGCCGCGAATCGCTGCTTGCTGCGGTGATCCGCGAAACGCTCGAAGAGACGGCCTATACGCTGAATCCACAGTACCTGCTTGGCGTTTACAACTGCCGCAACGACGCTCGTGACGTGACCTACCTGCGCTTCAGCTTCGGCGGCGAGATCCTCGCTCATGATCCCGATCGACCGCTTGACAACGGCATTCTTGCCGCGCACTGGCTGACGCTTGCCGAGATCCGCGCACTGCAGGCGCAGCATCGCAGCCCGCTGGTTCTGCGCTGCATCGAGGACTGGCTGGCGGGCAAGCGCTATCCACTGGAACTGCTGACCCATTGCTCATGAAATGGCTGCTGGCGCTGCCGCTGTTGGCGGCGATGGCACCCGCAAGCGCTGGCGAGACGATCAGCGTCTGTTACAACTACGCTTGTCTGGCACAGTCCCAAGTGCATTACGTAGACGCGCAACTGGCGCAGGTGCAGGCCCTTCTCGGCGCGGCAACGAGCGCCAGCGACGAGCGCGAGAAGCTGGCGCTGGCGATTGGCCAGTTGCATGGCTGGGCCGGCCGGCAGACGCCGATTGCTGCCGACCGTGGTGGCAACACGGCGGACGATGGCGTCTACGGGCGCATGGATTGCATCGACCACTCGACCACGACCACACGCCTGTTGCGCTTGCTGGAGGAGCGCGGCTGGCTGCGTTTCCATCGTGTCCTGGAGCCGGTATCGCGCGTTCTTTACGTGTTCCAGGTGCACTATTCGGCGCAGATCGAAGAGATCGCGGCAAGCGAGCCGGCAAGCGACACGGCTGACGTGGCCAAGCAAGCCGAAGCAGGGGCCGAGCAGGCCCGTTATGTGGTCGATACCTGGTTTCGCGACAATGGTCGGCCGGCGGTGGTGATCGGTTTGCAAGACTGGTTCGATGGCCAGGATGACGGGGATGGCGACGCTGGACGGGACGAAGGGGCGCAGCCGAAGATCGTCCTCGATGGTCGTGGCAAGGAACAGAATGTTGAACCCTAGCAAAGGCAATGGCATGAACGAGGCAAAGACAGTGGTCGTCGGCTTGTCCGGCGGCGTCGATTCAGCGGTGGCGGCCCTGCTGCTCAAGGAGCAGGGTTGGCATGTGCTCGGCCTGTTCATGAAGAACTGGGAGGACGATGACAGCGATGAGTACTGCTCCTCGCGACAGGACCTGGTCGATGTAATCAGCATTGCCGATAGGATCGGCATCGACGTCGAAGTGGTGAATTTCGCTGCCGCCTACAAGGAGCGCGTCTTCGCCCACTTTCTCAAGGAATACCAGGCCGGTCGCACGCCGAACCCGGACGTGCTGTGTAACTCGGAGATCAAGTTCAGCGCTTTTCTTGAGCATGCAGTGAGCATCGGTGCCGATTATATTGCCACCGGACATTACGCCGGCGTGCGCGAGTTTGCCGGCGCTTTCCAGTTGCTCAAGGCCGAGGACGGTACCAAGGACCAGAGCTATTTCCTGCACCGCCTAAATCAGCAGCAGTTGGCAAAGACGCTGTTCCCGCTGGCTGGTCTGTACAAGCGCGAGGTACGCAAGAGGGCCGAGGCGGCCGGCTTGCACGTCGCGCTCAAGAAGGATTCGACGGGTATTTGCTTCATCGGCGAGCGGCCGTTCAAGGAGTTCCTGATGCGCTACCTGCCGCCGCAGAAGGGCGAGATTCGCAGCCTCGATGACGAGCGCCTGCTGGGCGAGCACGATGGCATTGCCTATCACACCATCGGCCAGCGCAAGGGCCTGCACATCGGTGGCGTCAAAGGGGGCAAGAGTGGTGACAGTGGCGACCACGACGCCTGGTTCGTGGCCCGTAAGGACATTGCCAGCAACACCCTTTACGTCGTGCAGGGGCACGCGCATGCGGCGCTACTGGCCGATGAACTGCGTGCCGAGGATCTCTCCTGGGTGGCCGGCGCAGCAGCACATACGCACTGGGTGTACACCGCCAAGACGCGCTACCGCCAGGCCGACGCCGCCTGCGAAATCGAGCGCGTCGACGCGGATTCCTGCCAGATCCGCTTTGCCGAAGCGCAGTGGGCCGTCACGCCGGGCCAGTCGGTGGTGGTCTACGAAAGCCGGGTCTGCCTCGGCGGCGGCGTCATCGCTTGAACCGGGTGCTGTCCAGCGCAGTCGCGGCGCGGGGGCGCAGGGCGACGGCTGCCGCGGCGAGCCATTTGCCGGTCGTCTGCAGGGGCGCTCCGTGACGATGACTGCGGTGACGGTGGCTGCACCGCACTATCGGCGAAATATTGGCCTGTTGGCGGCCGCGCAGGCCTTGCTGCTGACCAACGGGGTAACGCTGGTGGCGATCAATGGCCTGCTCGGCTTGCAACTCGCGACCGACCAGCGCCTGGCGACCCTGCCGATCACCACCTACGTCATCGGTGCTGCGCTGGCGGCCGTGCCGGCGGCACTGTTCATGAAGCGCCATGGGCGGCGCGCCGGTTTCATGCTTGGCGCAGCTTTCGGGATCGCTGGCGCGCTGTTGTCCGCTTTCGCAGTGCACGCGGCCAGCTTCTGGCTGCTGTGCTTGGGAACCGTCTTTGCCGGCGTCTACAACGCTTTTGGCCAGCAGTATCGCTTTGCCGCCGTCGACGCTGCGCCGGCCGACTGGACCAGCAAGGCGATTTCGCTGACTCTGGCCGGCGGCATCGTCGGTGGCGTCATTGGCCCGCAGGTCGGCATACTGACCCGCCATCTGCTGCCAACGACCTACCTGGCGAGCTACGTCGCGCTGGCCGCATTTGCTGCGCTGGCGATGCTGATCGCCAGCCGGCTCGATATTCCGTTGCTGGCTGTTCGCGAACAGCAGGCTGCCGGGCGCCCGTTCGCGGAGATCGCATGCCAGCCGACATTCATCGTCGCCGTCCTCGCTGCCGCTTGCGGCTACGCGACGATGAACCTGCTGATGACGGCGACGCCCTTGGCGATGGATATCTGTGGTCTGCCTTTCGCCGACACCGCTTTCATCCTGCAATGGCACGTGATCGGCATGTTCGCCCCATCGTTCTTCACGGGCCACCTGATCAAGCGCTTTGGCGTGCTCCTTGTGCTGCTCGTCGGTGCAGCCCTGGTGCTGGTGTGCATCGGTGTTGCGCTGTCCGGTGTCAGCCTGATGCACTTCTGGTGGGCCTTGCTGCTGCTCGGCATCGGCTGGAATTTCCTCTTCGTCGGCGGCACGACCCTGCTGATTGAAAGCTGCCGCCCCGAGGAGAAAGCGAAAGTGCAGGGCAGCAACGATTTCATCGTGCTTGGCGTACAGGGGCTGACCTCATTTGCCGCCGGCCTGTTGATCAGCGACGGTGGCTGGGCGACGCTCAACCTCCTCGCACTGCCGATTGTTTCGCTGACTGCGCTGGCCAGTTTGGGCTTGGCGATCAGCCGACGTCGACACGCCTGAGGCATTGCAGGCGCGCGCTGCCCGGCCTCCCGAAGCGAGCCTGGTCCCTGCGTCGCCAAGACGCAATGGCACTCGTAGGTGTCGGGAAATTTTACAGTCTCAGGCTGTGCGGCTGCTAAGTGTATGAAATATATAGATGGCACGTTTTTTGCATCCCAGGGTCCGGGCGCTGTCGACTTGTCTCGATTGGTGACAAAGCAGTAGGCGGGTCGTGGCAGTCGGGGCGGTGCTGGGCAGCAAATCCATCCGGGTGAATGTTGTTTTGGGGGGACTTACGCATGCGTAGATATCTCATTGGCTGCTTGGCGGCCGTCGCACTTGTCATGCCTGTTGCGGCCTTGGCAGGTTTCTCGAACATGTACGTTTTTGGCGACAGTTTGTCCGACAACGGCAATCTGTATGGCTGGACCGGGGCTCCGAACCCGGTTACTGGCGTGACGCCGATTCCAGTCGCACCACCGTACTCGCCAGGGCGCTTCCAGAATGGTCCAAGTTATTCCGAACTGCTATGGACTGGGCTGCAGGCCGCCAATCACCTGCCGGCTGGGGGCGACCTCAAGCCGCGGGGCTTGTTGCCGTGGGGGCCGCCTGCGCTCGACCCGAATCCTCCGGCCGGGACCAACTACGCTGTCGGTGGCGCCCGTTCGCGTTACCACCGCTTTGACGTACCAACCGATCCGAAAACGCAGCGACTCGTGCCCCCGGTGACTACGCCTTTAGGCGCTGCCACTTTTTATCCGTTCAGTCTGCGTGGACAATTTGCCCAGTTTGCGATGGACGTCAGCGGTAGTGTCGATCCCGACGCACTGTTCGTCGACCCCAGCGCACTGTTCGTCGTCTGGTCCGGTTCGAACGACGTCGGCGACGCGCTGCTGCTGTTCGACCCCGCTGCCGCTGACCCGTTTGCCAATGTCAATCTTCGCATGCAAGAAGCGCTGCAGGATGTCGGGACGGTGCTCGGTGGCCTGGTCACCGCTGGCGCCGAGTACCTGTTGGTACCTAACGTTCCGGACCTGGGTCTGACTCCCGAGCTTAATGTGAGCCCTGGAGCCGCGTTCCTGGCCACCGGCTTGTCGGCGGCCTACAATGCTGCGCTCGAGGGGATCATCGCGGGTCTGTTCAGCATCAACCCCAACCTTACCGTTTATTCCTTCGATACCTTTGCTCTGTTGCAACAGGTGGCCGCTCACCCCGGCGACTTCGGATTCACCAACGTGACCGAGCCGTGCCTGGTGAATTTCTTCGTCGGCGGCGCCATCGATCCCGCTGAGCCCGTCACAGTTTGCCCCAACCCCGACGAGTTCCTGTTTTGGGACATCAACCATCCGAGTGCTGCTACCCAGCGGATTCTGGCGAACGGTATGCTGTCGGCGATTCCCGAGCCTGGCAGCTGGCTGCTTGTCGGCATTGGCTTGGTGGCGCTTTCCTTGAGAAGGAGCGGACGGCGTGCCACGACGGTGCCGGCGGCGAGTTTCGCACGGGTCTAGAGTGCCTCAAAAAAAAGCTACGTACTTGTTGGGCTGCGGTCGGTGCCGGTGGCGCGCCGATCGCTTCGCGGGCGCGCTGGATCCCTCGCCGCTGGCACGCCAGACGCCAGACGTATCGCGTCGGATGGTCGCTGCGCTCCGTCAGAAAACTGGTGATGGTGTTCGCCAGTTCCTTGACGGAAGCAAAGCGATCGGCAGTGCCGCGCATTGAAACGTCGCCGAAGAATCGTTCCGTCAGATCGAGCCCGGACGATGAGGTCCGTGCGAAGTGCGCGTGAACGTGTGGATTGGATGCGCCTGCAGCCAGGCCTTTACCTCAGCATGCTTATCGCTCGCATGGTTGTTGCCGACCAAGCGGATGGGCAATTCTTTGGAGGTTTCACGGTCGATTTTCTTGCGGAAGGGCAAACGTTCCATGATGCAGCTGCCGCTCGCCATTGATCGTGATCAGTTCGCCTTCCAGAGAGTTCGGTGAATGGCGTGAGGGTGCCGTTACCCAGAAGTTTTCTTGCCGGTGCCGGCAGCCATGCCGCGGCAGCTCCTGCGTCCCACCGTTTGCGGGCAGCGGTCTCGATCAACTGCCCGACTGCCAGCGTGGGTACATTTGGCTTCCGGCCCCGGTCGGCGGCATCTGGCAGGCGAGCAGGTCGCTGTTGCGCAACGCGCCGGCACCAGTGATGATCCATGCTCACCCGCGTCACACTCAATGCGGCGCCGATGGTTTCCGGTTTCTGGTCTGCGGAGGCCGGCAGGATGATCTGCGCGCGCAAGCGGTCTGGAATCGCCGCGGACTGGCTTGCGTGCGCCTTCAGCATCAAGCACAATCGATGTTGTCGGTATTGCTCGGTCCTCCACGAGCGCGTCCCTGCCGTATCGATCAGATGTTGGCTAGATCGAGGCATGGGAGAGACACTGCGCCAGCACGGCTGAACGACGCGGCTGCCAGCGAACGTTCTATGGCTCCTGCACTAGTTTCCACTGTCGGTATTTTTTACACTTTTGTAAGAGTGTCTGGGTTGTCTTTGTGTAAGTGATTGACCTAAAAGAAAAAAAAAGACTGGCATGGAGATTGCTTTGTTCTTGACAGGTGCAGCGTTAGTGGCACCACACGATTAACACGATAAGTCCCTTGGAGGTAAATATGAAATTTAAGAAATCTCTTCTGTCGGCTCTGGTTGTCTCTGGACTGAGTCTGGCCGGCAGCGCCCATGCTGGGCAAACCAATTTCAACTGGGGTAACGGTGTGCCCGGAAATCTGGCCCTGAACCAGACCAGCCTTGACTGGAACGAGCAGGGTAGCGGCGTCGCCAAGGGCCGCGGTCCCTTCGGGAACGTCCCCGCCTTGCTGCCGGGCCAGAAATTCCAGTTCCTTTACCAGTCCAACCTGGTTAACGTGAACCCGACCGGTACTCCTGTTGCGGGTCTTGACACCAGCTCCAATGGTGTCTGGGCCTCGCCTAGCAGCTTCGAATTCACGCTGGTTGCCACGATCAACGAGGTCGTGGATACCCTTACTGCGATTCCAGGCGCTCCAGGCGATCCAGACGTCGGCTACTTCGCATCTTTTGGGCTTGATACGTCTCTGCACAGTTCCATTTCGATCTACTACGATTCGGCGGCGGGCGGCGGCCTTAATGCTAGTACCGCAACAGGCACCGGTTTCGATGACGGCCTGGAAGTCCTGCGCATGACCGTGGATACCGGTGTTCCGGGCTTCGCGACGCTGAGCAGTTTCCTTGCGACGACCGCAGGCCCAGGGGCGGGTACCGGGCAAGGGTCGGCCAAGATACATGCCGCCAAGGACTTGGCTTTCGGTGACTTTGTCGACGAGAACTATTTCCAGGGCCTGCTTGATTTCATCTGGGACTCTGAGTTCCAAAGCAACCTCAACTACCCGTCCGGTACTTCGTCGACGATTGGTTTTCATGTTGGTGGGGACCCTATGTATCCCAGCTATGCCGTGGTTCCCTGCACGCCTGGCGCCACCACTTGCGACCTGCTGCTTAAAGTCGATGGCCAGAGCGAGTTCACTGTCCCAATGGATGTACCGGAACCCGCGAGCCTCGTGCTCCTTGGACTTGGGCTGCTGGGTCTTGGCGCTACGCGCCGCCGCCAGGCCTGACAGCACGGAGTTCGCCAATACTTGGCAACCCCGGAACCCGACCGCGAGGTCGGGTTTTTTTTTGTGGTGCGCCCAGCATGGGCGCACTCTTGCGGGTGCAAGTCACCGTCGTAAGTCGATCTGCTGCCGCGCCTCGTCAAACTGACGGGCATGTTCGCAAGGGCGCGGTTTTCTCCGTGCTTAGTGCTTAGCTGCCGGGGGAAAACATCCGGCTGACCTGTCGAATCACGAATTTGGCAGGGAGCAAAGCAAATAGCCGTTGCCACAGCGTGCCACGGGCGGCGGTCACCACTGCTGTCGCCTTCGCGAGATGTCGCAGCGATAGGCGTACCGGATAGGAGGCCCCTACTGTCGTGCCAATGCCTTTTCCACGAGTACCTGCCTGTGCGCCTGGCAATTCGGTTGGCGTTGGACCGGGGAGCAGGGTCTGCACCAGCACCCCGTGCTTGCGCCACTCTTCGTGCAGGGCCTGACTGAAGTTGTGCACGAAGGCCTTGCTCGCTGCATAGACGGCCAGGAACGGGACCGGTTGATAAGCGGCCGGCGAGGAGACGTTGATGATCGCGCTATCGTGATGTGAAGCCAGGTCGTGCAGGAAGTTGTGACATAGATTGACGACGGCCAGGGCGTTAACCCGGATCAGCGCTTCGTAGGCCTGTGTCGTACCGGTTTCGAAGGGTGCCCAATGGCCGAGGGCGGCATTGTTTACAAGAAGCCGGATCTTGATCCCCTGCCGCTGCAAAAGCTGGTGCAGTTCTTCCGCAGCCATTGCTTGCGCGAGATCGATGGGTAGATCCAAGGCCTCGATGCCGTGTCGCGCACGCAGGTTTGTGGCGAGGGATTTCAGCCGATCGGCGCGCCGCGCGACCAATACCAGGTTAACCCCGGCAGCCGCCAGTTGCAGGGCGAACTCCTGGCCAATTCCCGATGAGGCGCCGGTTACCAGGGCCCAGTCCCCTTTCAGATCCTCCAGATGCATGCGAGCCCTTCCGTGTGGCTGTGGAAAGTCATGTGCAGCACCCGACACCGTACACGTAGTCGCCTCCCCCCTTCTCGACCCAGTTGTTCCCGACGCAAAAACGCTGTCGCTCCAGTTCCGCGATAAATTCCTGTGTGCTGAAACGGTTCTCGGCAGGATGCTCCAGGAAGGTTCGAGCGAACCACTTGTCCAGGAAGTGGCGGGTCACCTCCTGAAAATAAAAACGGCCCCCGGGTTTCAGTACCCTGCGGATTTCGGCCACGCCATCCTGCCAGACCGGGACATGGTGCAGGATAGCGAAGTCAAAAACGGCATCATAGGTGGCATCCTCGACATCAAGTTGGGTCACGTCGCCCAACGACAAGCGCAGGCGGTCGCTGGGATAGCCAGCTAGCCTCTTGCGGGCCAGCTTGATCATGTCAGGATCCACGTCGAGGGCGTGGACTTCTTTGGCAGCGAAGCGTTCCAGGATCTCCTCCGTGCCTACGCCGCGGCCGCAACCCACCTCCAGGACCACTAGTCCGTCGGTGCGGCCGCCCAGTTTTTCCAAGAGAGGGGCCTCGTATTGGCGCTGAAAGGCCGCCCGGATCGGGTTGTTCATCAGGAACTTCTCGACGCTGTTCATCTTCATGGGTAATTCCTCAATCAGGCGCGGGCTGGCGCAGGAGCACCGCTGGCTCGCATGCGGAAGGGGCGAAATAGCCGAAAAAAGCGTAAAAGATGAGGCTCGGTCGTCTCAGCAAAACTCTTGCCGCGTCCGGAGCCATGGCCCGGTCCATGTTGTGGTCTAGCGCCGCGTTGAATTCATCAAGGAAACGGTAATTGGCAAAAGGAATGAGGGTATCCATGTAGGACCGTCGCCAGTTGCGCACCAGATTCATGCCTGTTTCGGCAGCGAGCTGCTGTAGTCCCTGTTCGGTAAGGATCACACGGTGAAAAGGTTGGTGCAGTCGCATCAGGTGGGGCGCCAGATTGCTCATGTCCACCGGCTCCGAATCAGCGGTGCCGACATAGAGTAGCCCTCCTGGTCGCACATGGCGGACACAATCCGCCAGCATCGCGCGCGGGTCGTCCACATGCTCGATGACGTCGTTTGCCAGCACGCAGTCGAACTGCCCTGTGGGCGGCCGCGAGAATTCCCTTACGTATGGGTCGTATCCAGTCAGCTTTCGGTAACCGCGCCGCTCTAAGAACTCAAGGAAAATACCGTTACCACAGCCGTAGTCCAGAATTGCCGCATCCTTGCTAAGACCAGCCTCCGTGAGACGGCTTAACAGATTGTTCAGGGTGCCCCTGGCGAAGACGTCCAGACGTCGCTTGTTGGGAGGATAGTCGCGATAGATGTCGACCATATCCACCGCATCCAGGCTGTGGAGGGTGAGGCACTGCGGGCATTTCCATAGTCGGAATAGCCGTTCCAGGAAACGCGCGGTATTTCCCCTGACGCTACCATATTCCCTTGTTAGCAGGGGTTCGGCAACATGACCACAGAGGGCACATGCAATAGCGGGTGTGTCAGATGGCATTTGTCGATCCTTCATTGGCATGTTCGATGCTCGTGGTGAAGCTTACGCAAGGATTCGCTCAGCGACCCGCAAGGCGTTGGCGGCAATCGTCAGCGCGGGATTGCTTCCGCCGCTACTTGGGAAAAACGAGGCGTCAACGATATATAGGTTGTCGATATCATGCGCCCGGCAGTCCGGGTCAAGAACGCTATCGGCCTTGTCCGTCCCCATGCGACAGGTGCCGCACACATGTGCGATCCGTTCATTATTCTCCGCCTGCTTGATCAGCATCGGTCGGCGGGGGCCCAGGGTATTCCGCAGGAGCGCCCGCATGGCCTTGATCCGCTCCTTGTCATAGGGGCGGATGCGGTATTGAAACGCCAGTTGGCCCTCCTCCAGTGAGACGTGGTTTTCGTAATAGGGCAAGTCCTCCATGAGGCTGGCCAACACTACGCCGCGTTCCGAGAGACGGTGAAGAAACGCCGTTACGAGAGGCTTGAGCAGGTTGAACGGCCCTAGCAACCATGGTGCCGGACCGTTGCGAATATCGCTGCAGAGGTTTTCAGCCAGCAGGGCCGCCGGAGGCAGTTGGCCAAAAGACTGCACCGAGCCCAGCTTCTCGTCCCCCATTTGATAGAAGTCGTTAAAGGCGATCGTCTTGTCCGCGTTGCCATCGGAGCGATTCCGCTTCATGACATAAAGATCAACGTAGTGGCGCATCATGCATCTGCCAACAAATCCGGAGGTGTTTGCCAAGCCGAGCGGCCACTGCGATGATTTTGAAGCAAGCAGGATGGCGGGGGTGTGCAGGGCACCTGCCGCGAGTACCACCATTTTTCCTTGAACAGAAAACTGTCGACCCTTGCGGATACAGTTTACGCCTGTGACCCGGGTGTCCGAGGCCTGCAGCGAAACGATCTGGCATTCATCCAACAAGGTCGCACCGTATTGGGTAAGCGCGGGTTCAAGGCAGATGCGTGCACTATCGTTCTTGCAGCCTTGCTTGCACAGGTAACCTTGACAGAGTTGGCAAGTGGCAACATATTCACAGGCCATATGTAGCCGGTAGGGATGCAGGCCACGGCCCGCAAGAAAATCGAACAACTCCTGTTGGCCGCCAGGCATCGGGCTAGGCGTCAGCAACTGACCGGGCGCTTCGTTGCGCAGCGGATCTGCTTCTCCTCGTACGCGGTAGAGGGCCTCGGCTCGAGCGTAGTAAGGTTCGAGGTCCTGATAAGAAATGGGCCAGGACTCGGGCAGGTCGGTTCCGTATGCGCCCGGGTGATTCCGGCGCGGGACGAAGTCGGCGGGGAAGAAGCGCTCCAGCGCCATACCGTAAAGTGCGCTGGAGCCCCCGATTCCCGAGCCGATAAACGGGATGAATGGCTTGCTGCGGCGATCGGAACGGTCAAGAATCTCCTCGTCGTGACGGCCTCCACGCCTGAGAATGTCCTTGAACTCGACCTGATCATGCCACGGGTCGTCGGCGAAAGTCTCGGGATAGTCTCCGCAGAGACTGTTCTTCGCCCCGCTCCCTGGGTACGATCGCCCTCGTTCGCAGAACAGTACGCTCAAACCCGCCTTGGCTAGTGCGTAGCCCAGCGTCGCCCCGCCCATGCCGGTGCCGACAATAACCACGTCCCACGTTTGATCGGTTGGGTTCATTGCTGAGGCGCCTCTCATTGCTAGGACAGGAGGCTGGCAAGCAGAGCGGGGAAGCTTTCTTCGACCCGGCGTTTTGAGCACAGTGTCTGAATCTGTCGTGCGGACCTGCAATAGGGGCTCTCGTCTGCCAGCATGGCCATGACCAAGCCTGCCAGCGCGGTTGCCGAGGCCTGTTCACTGCGTACCATCATACCTGCGCCGTAGTCTTGCAGGTAACGCATGTTGAGGAACTGGTCGAGATTGCCGGGAATCCCAAGGACCGGACGACCCGCCGCGAGAGCAAGATAGCTGGTCGGACTGCCGCCATTACAGATCACCAGATCGGACCGGGCGATGGCCTGGGCTGCGGGGAGGTAATTCGCCACATGGAGTCGTTCTCCATATACCCTGTCGATGGGCATTCGCCCCGCAGTAGCCACCAGCAGGTGGACCGGAAGGCTCGATAAGCCGGCGAGAATTTCGGGTAGATACGCCACCGGACCGGAACTGCCCAGGCTGATGAACAGCGTCTTTTCGTCCAGGGGAATAGTGTGCCACCAATCCGGGAGATCCATGGAGGGTTCCCAGAGGACTGGCCCAATGTAGTGGTGATTGGGCGGCAAGGCATGCGTGGTGACCAATTCGGGCAGATCGGCATAGAGCACGTGATCGGCATCGGTGTAGGTCCGGCGGAGATCATGGCCGAGGCTGCGGAGCCCATGCCGGCGGCGTACGCGATTAAGCGGATGGCAATGGTATGCGAAGGCTAGCGGTCGGGTGATGTCGAAAATGAGTTGACTTACGCCGCTGCCGAATAATCCAACCATGGGTAGGTCGGGCACGGTGTAGCGGGGTTGCGCATAGGGACTCCAATAGGCATTGGTGATGGCGATGTAAGGTTTTTTCGCCAGACGACAGCTTACCGAAAGAGATAAGCGAAAGTCCCCAATCACGATGTCGGGATCGAATTCGTGCATGACTTCCAAGTCTTCCTGCACATAACGTTCCAGGGTTTCGACATCATAGACGGGGCTCCCCTTGGCGAGGGCCTGCAAGAAGTCCTGTGTCGGTATGGATCTGATCTGGCGGCTGGCAAAAGGGTGCCGACCGAGCAAGGCGTCGTAGCGGTCGTCCTTGGCAATACAAATCGCATAGTCCAGGGGGTTGAGAGTGGAAGCCAAAGCGAGCGGTCGAACGACATGCGCCAAGGTTACCGCTTCGGCGAACATTAGAATACGCTTCTTGTGCGGCTTCACTGGCGCCCCCCGGAGTCCTGAGAAAACGGTGTGCACTGAGCCAAGGCTGCCGACGCCATGGTCAAGGTGAGCGTATCGCTTCTGTCCCGAACACCGTTCCTTGGTCTCATACTCGCAGGAATTGTCCAGCGCTTTGTCATGCGCCCTGCCGTAGTGCGTCAACCACAGGCCAGCGTGATGCCCGGCGAGCGGGAATAATAGCCGCCAGGCAGGTGGCAATAAGGCCGACACTACCAGCACTCAATACGTCATCAAGATTCAGGCGAATAACAGCGGTATAGCCGATGTTGGAATTCGGGGGAGGGGGCATGGGGATGCCAATGGCTGAAACGATCCAGGCTAACACCACTCCGAGCGCCATACCGACGGTGGCACCAAGCAGGCCGAGCAGCGTACTTTCCAAAATGATCAGCTGAAATACGCGTGCCGGTCTGTCGCCCAGCGCCTGCAGTGTTCCAAATTCTCGCGTTCTCTCAAAGAGCGTCATGTTGATACTATTCGCGACGCTCAGCAGGACCATTGCCAATATGATCAGGCGTAGCACACCAAACTGTGCGGCATACAGTTCGACGGCTTTCTCGTAGAAGTCCGAAAGCTCCATCCAAGACATGACCTGAAGCTGTTGTCCGGACATCCTCTCCCGAACGGCATTGACGGCGCGCAGCGTATCATGCGTGTGCTCGAGGCTTATGACCACCACGTGTGCGCCTTCAGTGTCGAGCAGCTGGCGTGTCGCAGACAGAGGAATGCGCACCGATCGAGCGTCGAACTCTCTGGAAAAGCTCTGAAAGACGCCGACCAGCAGGAAGTCCTGCGTGTTCAGGGCGCCTTGTGCGACGCTGGCGACAAGGGTGACACGATCTCCTACTTGGAGGTCCAGAGTGCGCGCGACGCCTTCTCCGACGACCATCCCATCGAGATCATTGTCGGTGAGGGCGCGCCCTTCGATGTAGCGCAAGAAGCTACCGATTTTCGCCTCTCCGTCGGGCTCGATGCCATCCCCTATGATGCCGAGGTCGCGTTTGCCATTATTCAACATTCCAGAAAAGTTTATCCGGGAAACCACCTGCTCGATTCCCGGTTCTCCGGCAAGCAAGCTCTTGATACGCTCTGGCTGGGAAATCAGGTGCAAGTCGGATGCGCGCCTCCGGCTTTCACGAAATCCCTCTTGCGTCAGCTGTATGTGCCCAGTCTGCGAATGAATGGTGGCCTCACCGAGCTGTATGAAACTGTCTTGAACGAAGCCGCCAGCAACAATCAGGCTGGCGACCCCGAGACCGATCGCCGCCAACGTTGCCAGCGTGCGTGTACGATGGCGGAAGATATTTCGCATGGCGAGCGCGAATCGACCCGTAGCAGCGAACCTCACTGGTTAAACCTTAACGCGTCTACGATGTTCATGCGGCTGGCCCGCCCAGCCGGCAATGTGCTTGCCAGCAGGGTCGTCACCAGTGCCAAGACAAAAGCGTCAATTGCCATTCCAGACGTAACAAGGATCTCTGCTGTAAAGCCGGTGGTCATTCCAGGTGCAGGCGGCATGGGAATACCAACCACAGATATAATGGTAGCCAGTAACCAGCCGGCGGAAACCCCGACGACGCCACCAATCACGCCGATCAAGACGCCCTCGACAAGAAAAGTGGACAGCACTCGCGATCGACGCTGCCCAATTGCCATGATTGTTCCAATCTCGGTTGTTCGTTCAAGGACGCTCATGGTCTGAGTGTTGGAAATCGTAAGGAGGATGAGCGTCGCGATGATGTATTTCATCAGGTTGATCTGTTTGCTGTACAAAAGAACAGTCTTGTTGTAGAAGTCTGCCAGATCGGTCCACGGGATTACCTGAAAACTCTCGGTTGGGAGAACCTCGCGCAGGTGCTCAACCGTGGCCTTTGTTTGCTCCGTTCTGTCAAGCAAGACCACCCAGGACGTGGCACCGTCCACGCGCATCAGCTTGCGAGCCAGCTCGATTGGCAAACGTAAGGCATTGTCATCGAACTCCTTTGAGGCGGTAAAGAAGATTCCGGCAACCTTGATCTCGATCGCGTTTGGCCCGCCGCTTGCCGTTGTTACCAACAGGACGATATCGTCTCCCGGCTCCACGCCGAGGTTTTTGGCCAGGCCTTCGCCGAGCAAGGCCGCTTTTTCGTCCGAGCGGCTTAGCTTTTTTCCTGAGCGCAGGTTGATGTCATCGCTGATGGCGACCTCCCTTTCGGGTTCGACTCCTTCACCGATGAAGCTGACTGTCGAGTCCCCGTGGCTGAGCAATCCGCTGAACGCAAGTCGTTGCGCAACGCTGACGACTCCGTTTGCCTGCTGGATGGTCTCGAACTCGGGGGAAGTTGCCGGGAGAAGAAAGCGGTACGGATCCGCCACTCCCTTCACCATGTACCCGGGCCTGACAATCTGGACATGGCCCAGTTGCCAGCGGATCGTTGCTTCGCGCATGCTCTGGAATATCCACTCGATGAATCCGCCCGCGAGCAGAAAGGCTATTATTCCCATTGCTACCGTCAAGACCGCAACCAGCGTTCGATTGGGGTTGCGCCTGAGGCTTCGCGCGGCGAGGCGCAAGTCCATCATCAGAAAGCTGCTCATTGGCACGCGGGCCATGCTCCGAGGAAGAATGGTAGGATGGTAGGGCTGGAAATTGTACTACCAAACCTAATCCGGCGTGATTTCGGGGAGAGGACGAGAACATGGCGGCCGTTTACTACCATCCGGCGCTTTCAAAAACTACCGACTGGGTCTCGTGGGTCCTGGAGAGACGGCTTCCCGGTTTGATGCAGCGACTGCCGGTTCGCGGCCTTGGCCTTGGCACGCTGGCCTTCCGGGCGCCTTCGAGAGGCCTGCTTCGCTCCTCTCGACAGCGCTGGTGTCGGTGTTACGTCAGCGCTACGACGGAGACTTTGCAGTGGCACACGTGGGCAAGGAGAGCAAGAAAGCTCGATGCCAACACGTTCGCGCGCGACTGCTTTGTGGGTCAAAGAGACATTCAAGCAGAATCGCTCGATGCTTTCCTGGATGGTGCCGCCGGACGGGTTGACCGCGGCTGGGACCACAGATCGTGGCGCTGACCGAGTGATAAAGACCTGGTACAGGATTCTCCACCTGGGCTTGCTAATCGCCGCGGGAGCCGCGCCGGCAGAAGCGGCCACTGCCGCGCAGGTCGTCCACGTCCGCCTGAGCATGTCGAACGTCTATCTGTTAAAGGGGGCGCGGGGGCCGGTGCTGGTGGACTCCGGCTCCAAGAACGAGATGGCTCCTCTCGTCGCGGCGTTGGCGGAGGAGGGTGTGCGCATAGAGGATCTGCGCGCTGTCATTCTCACGCACGGGCACGCCGACCACGCCGGCCTGGCGGCAGAGATACGTCGTCGCAGCGGTGCCGTGCTGATTGCCGGGCGGGGCGATCGCTTGATGATGGCCGCTGGCGTCAATGACCCGGTGACGCCGACCGGCCTTTTCGCCAGGCTGATCCTGATGTTCCCACTTGACGCTCGCTATGAGCCTTTCAGCGCCGATATCGAAGTCGACACCGAGCTTGACCTGTCGGTCTACGGCCTAGCGGGTCGCGCCCTGCCTATGCCGGGACATACGCCCGGGTCGCTGGTCGTCGTACTCGACGATGGCCGCGCGTTCGTTGGCGACATGATCCTTGGTGGCTGGCTCGGTGGCGCACTGTTCCCGCATCGCGCCGGTGAGCATTATTTCCACCAGAACGTAGCGCAGAATCATGCCAACATTGTCGCCCTCGCCAAGCGTCCGATCCGGCAGTATTTTCTGGGGCATGGCGGGCCGGTGAGCGCGCAGTCGGTACGGGAAAACTTTGCTCTCGGTGCGGTCGTACATTGATCGGGCACATACACTGCCGGCAGTCCGGCAGCTTTCCGCTAGCGCATCAGCCGCTCGCGTGGCAGGCGCAGAGAGCGACTCCAGGGCGCCGCCGACACGCCGACGCGGCAGAAGAAGAAGAACGGCTCGTCCGGCCCGCACTGTGCCAGGCGCTCAAAGACATGCGACAGGCGTTGCGCATCTTCGAACAGTGCCGGAGCGGACGAGAAGCGGCGATTGTCGCGCGCGTACCAGCGAAAGATCACCGGTGTTAGTTCGGGCTGAAGGTGTAGTCCTTCCTTGGTGACCGTTAGCCAGAGCCGCTGCAGGGATATTCCCAGACGTACCCAGTCTTCCAGTTCGGTGGGTGCGCGGGCGGGGCGCAGTAGCAGATGTGCGGCACAAAAAACGGCTGGCAGGAAATCGAGCTGGACGCGCGGGGCGACGGTGCCGAGAAGGTAGCGATTGAAAAAGCGCACGCGCTCCCAGCTCTGCATGACCCATTCCATCAAGCGCGCGGTCAGCGGATCGACGCCGACCGCCTGCTCTGGGATGCGATCTTCACTGAAACGAGCCCGCCACTCGATGACCTTTCTGTGCACGGCAAATGCCTCCGGGCAGGTCAGGCGGATTCTGGCGTTGTGCCAAAGCAGCGACGCCACTTCCAGGCGCTCGGAAAAAGATTCGAAAAACTGGACCTCCAGTTCGTCACCGGCCGATGCTTGAATGGCGGCGCGCTGCGTCGGTGTTAGCGCAGTGGTCCGCATCGGCCGTCGTTGTACGACGCGTTTTTCAATGTACGGGAAGAGTGGGTCGGTCGACATATCCGACTGTGCCGAGAAATGAACGTCGTAGACCGGGCTGCGCGCTTCGCTATCGGCTTCGACTGTCCAGTGCGTTGCCAGACCGAAACTCGAGGCCACGACACGCAGCGTCTCGAGCAGTGCGCCGTGCGCAATGTGGCTGGCGCGGCCCTCGTAGTCATAGAGAACTTCGTCGCGCGTGTCGTGGCCGTGCACGCGCAGATGTTGCTCACCGACGATGCTGAAGCGCCATGGTTGGGTGTTGTCGCCGCTCGGCGCCCAGCGGGCGAGGTCGATCACTTGCAGCAGGATGTCACGATTCATGGCGCGCTCCGCTTGCTTGCACGCTGCACCATCGCCTTGAGCTGCACTTTGAGCAGCATGATCATCAGGCGCTGCAGCGGGTTTCGGTAGCCCCAGGGGCGCCAAGTGCGCACCAGACGCATGCGATACGCATCGAATTGGGTCGCCCACGGAGCCAGTCGCACGCCACCACGACCGAGCAGCAGCTTCAGGACCTCAACCGCGGCGACTCCCGCGCAGAGCTGACAGGCGGCAATGCTTGAGGGGCCCCGGTGTTCGGCCAGGTTCACCCGCGTTTCGTCTACGATGTAGCCGCGCTGCAGCATCGCTGGCGACAGGCCGACCAGGAAGCGGATCGACATCTCCAGCTCGTCGCTATCGTCCCATCCGAAGTAGTCCTCGAAGGACATCCCACCAGGCGCAAAGCTCACTACTGCGGTCCCCAGGCCGAGAGGGGCTGCGGTGACCACCGGAATGCCTTTCCTTTCGCACGCGGCAAACGTCATCCGACGTGCGGCGAAAGCAAAAAAATCGAGGCCGTCGACGTAAACATCTACACCATCCAGGAAGTCGTCGAGTGACTCTGTATTGATTCCCGCCGGACAGCAGCGGAGCTCTGCGTCCGCATTGATATCGCGAAGCTCAGCGGCCATCACGTCTATCTTGGGGCGTTTCAGGGTACTCATTCGGGCGCCGACCTGGCGATTGAAATTCGCCATCTCGAAAACATCGAAGTCGGCAATCGTGAAGCGGCCGATGCCGAGGCGCGCCAGCGTCAGCAGGTGAACGCCGCCAACGCCGCCAAGCCCACCAATCGCCACTCTGCAGTTGCGCAGTTTCTCCTGTTCGGCTTCGGTAACCCAGCCGATATTTCTCGAAAAGGCGTCATGATAGTCAAACATGTCCATGTTCTCCTTTCGTCGCTTCAGTGAGATGTTGGACCCAAACGCTTACTCTAATGGCCGCCCGTCCGCTACTGGGCTGCGAGCTCAAGCCGGTAGCGCTGCCAGTTGGCGACATAGTGGTCGGCACTATGCGCGAGGCGCTCGACCTCGGCGTCACTGAGTTGTCGGATCACCTTGCCCGGTGAGCCAATGATCAGCGAGTAGTCGGGAAAGACCTTGCCTTCGGGAATCAGGGTGTTGGCCCCGACGATGCAGCCCTTGCCGATCACCGCATGGTTGAGCAGCACCGAACCGATGCCGATCAGTGAGCCGTCGCCGATCCTGCAGCCGTGCAGCATGACCAGGTGGCCGACGGTAACGTTGCGGCCAACGATGAGTGGCACACCTTCGTCGGTGTGCAGCACCGAGTTGTCTTGAATGTTGCTGTTTTCGCCGATGCTGATCGGGTCGTTGTCGCCGCGTAGTGTGGCGTTCCACCAGATCGAGGCATTCTTTGCCAAGCGGACGTCACCGATGACGATCGCCGTGGGGGCGACCCAGCTCTGCGGGTCGAGTTGCGGGCGGCGGGCGCCGATTGCGTAAATGGGCATGGCAGGGGTCTCGCGGTCGTTGCGGACTGCAGATTGTAGCCTGTAAGGAGTTGCCAGGACTATTGATGGCGAAGTGCTTCGATCGGGTCGAGCGCGGCGGCCCGACGCGCCGGGTAGAAGCCGAAGAAAATGCCGATCCCCGCCGCAACGCCGAAAGCGATCAGCACCGAGCCACCGGAGATGACGATCACCATATCGGAGATGGCGTTGATCAGCAGCGCGCCGCCGATTCCGAGCAGCAGGCCGATCAGGCAGCCAGCGATGGAGATCATCAGTGCTTCGAGCAGGAATTGGCTGCGGATGTCCTTCTGGCGGGCGCCGATGGCCATGCGAATGCCGATTTCGCGCGTTCGCTCGGTCACCGAAACGAGCATGATATTCATGATCCCGATGCCGCCGACGAGCAGTGATACCGAAGCGATGGCGCCGAGCAGCAGCGACATCACGCGCGTCGTCTCGGCAGCGGAGTCGGCGGCAGCGGTCAGATTGCGAACGTAGAAGTCGTTGTCCTGTCCGTCGCGCAGGCGGTGGCGCTGGCGAAGCAGGGCAATCATGCTGGTTTCCACGCCTGACATGGCTTCGGCGGACACGGCCTGGACCAGCATCACGCGCACCGATCCGGGAAAGGGCGTGCCGAAAACCTTGCGCTGGGCGGTGCTCAGCGGCACGATGACCGTGTCGTCCTGATCGCGTCCGTCGAGGTTCTGGCCCTTCTTGGCGAGAACGCCGATGACCAGGAAGGGGCTCTGCTGAATACGGATGGTCTTGCCGACGGGGTCGTCGCTGCCAAAAAGGTTGGCGGCGGTGGTCTGGCCGATCAGCGCGACGCGGGTCGCCGAGCGCAGGTCGGAGTCACCGAAAAGATAACCGTTGGTCACCGCCCACGCACGTGCGTCAAAATACGCGGGTGTCGTGCCGACCACCGTCGCACTCCAGTTGTTCGCGCCATGCACCAGTTGTTGTCGCCCCTGGTGGACCGGTGCCACGTGGCTGACGCCGTCGAGTTGGGCTATCGCCTCGGCGTCGGCAACGTTCAGCGATGGGCCGCCGCCACCGCCGCTGCGTAGACCGCCGGAGCTGGTCGATCCCGAGATCACGATGTACAGATTGCTGCCCATGGTGCTGATGGTCTGTGCCACGGCGTACTGCGCACCCTGGCCGATGGCCATCATCAGGACCACCGAGCCGACGCCAATGACCATGCCGAGCATGGTCAAGGCGGTGCGCATGCGGTTGGCACCCATCGCCTGCCAGGCTTCACCGAGCATGGCTTTCAGCATTCGCCGAGCGCTCTTGCCGGGCTGGCGACATCGCTGACGATGAGCCCGTCGAGGAAACGCACCTGCCGCCGTGCATAGGCGGCGATGTCGGCCTCGTGGGTGACCAGGACGATAGTGATCCCGGCGCGGTTGAGCTCCGAAAACAGGTCCATGATTTCCTCGCTGGTATGGCTGTCGAGGTTGCCGGTTGGTTCGTCCGCGAGAATCAGTGCCGGCGAATTGACCACCGCGCGGGCGATTGCCACGCGCTGCTGCTGGCCGCCGGAGATGCGACTGGGCAGCGAGTCGAAGTAGCCGGCGAGCCCGACGCGGTCGAGTGCCTGCTGCGCTCGCAGGCGTCGCTGCGCGCGCTCGACGCCTGCGTAGACCAGCGGCAGGGCGACGTTGTCGGTCAGCGTCATCCGCTGCAGCAAATTGAAACCCTGGAAGACGAAGCCGATGCTGCGGTTGCGCAGCGCTGCCAGTTCGTCGTGGCCGAGATGGGCGACATTGCGGCCGAGTAGAAAATAATCGCCGCTGGTCGGTGTGTCGAGGCAGCCGAGCACGTTCATGAGGGTCGACTTGCCGGATCCGGACTGACCCATGATGGCCACGAACTCGCCGGCTTCGATGCTCAGATCGATGCCCCCGAGCGCCGCGAAGGGTCCGGCAGCCGTGGCGTAGGACTTGCCGAGTGCGGCGACCCGAATCAGTGGCGGCGGCATCAGAACAAGCGCAGGCCGACGCTGCTCGGCTTGCCGCCCGAATTGAGCGCGTTCTCGCCGATGACCACCCGCTCGTCGACCTTCAGCTCGCCAGCGAGGACTTCACTGTTGCGGTTGTCGGTAATGCCGAGTTGCAGACGTACGGCTTTCAGCTGGCCTCGATCGACGATGTGTACGGTGCCGCTGCTGCCGCCGCGGTTGGCTTCGCGCGTGCGGCCCTTGCCGGTGCCCTTGCTGGCCTCTGCGGGGCGCTCCGCGGACTCCGCAGACTCCGCCGATTCCGCGGGGAGCGACTTGTTGGCGTCCTCCGGAGGCTTGAAGCGCAGCGCCGCGTTGGGGACCAGGAGAGCGTCGTCGCGCTGGGCGACGGCGATGCTGACGTAGGCGGTCATTCCGGGCAGAAGAATGTGTTCGGGGTTGGAGAGCGAAACGCGGACGTTGTAGGTGACGACGTTCTGCTGCGTGGTCGGATTGAGGCGAATCTGCTGCACGCGGCCCTCGAAACTACGCTCCGGGAAGGCATCGACGGTAAAGCGCACGGCTTGTCCTTCACGGATCTTGCCGATGTCGGCTTCCGCGAAGCTCGAATCGATGCGCATTTCGGACAGATCCTGGGCAATCTTGATCAGCGTCGGTGTCTGCAGACTGGCGGCGACCGTCTGGCCCAGGTCGATGACGCGGTCGACGACGACGCCTGAGACCGGCGAGCGAATCGTGGTGTAGCGGAGATTGACCTGATCCTTGTCGGCCGCTGCCCTGGCCTGCGCCAACTGCGCCTCGGACGAGCGGCGCGTCTGGATCGACTGCTCGAATTCCTGGCGGGAAACGTACTCCTGCGCGAACAGGGCGCGCATGCGTGCTTCGTTGGCGCGTGCCAGATCGAGTGCTGCCGAGACGTTACGCACGTTGGCCGCCGATTGCCGAGCCTGGGCGGCGAGCAAGGAGTCGTCTAGTTCGAGCAAGGCCTGTCCCTTTTCGACCTTGTCGTTGAAATCGACATATAGCCGGGTCACCGTTCCCGAGACCTGCGTGCCGACGTTCACCAGCACTACCGGGTTGAGAGTGCCGTTGGCCGATACGGTCTGGGTGATCTCGCCACGCTCGATGGGCTGCAGCTTGTAGCGCTGCTCCGGCGACAGGGTGGCGTTCTTGTGCTGCCAGTACATGCCGCCAGTGGCGAGGGTGACGGCGAATAGGCCAAGAAGCGATTTTGTGAGTGAGATTTTCATGGTTTACGGGCATTTGGTTCTGCGCTGACCGAGAGCAGCAGGCTGCTGTCGAGGGCGCCGATCGATCTGGCCAGTGCGGCGCGCGAGACCTGCCAGTCGAGCATCGCCTGGATGCGCTGCAGGCGCGCCGCGGCGAGTGCGCTCTGCGCGTTGAGGACGTCGAGGATATTGCCGACGCCGGCTTTGTAGCGCCCCAGGGCAACGCGTTCGGACTGCTCGGCACTGCTCAGCAGGTCGGCGCTGCTGCGGATGGTCTGGGTGGCGGTGCTCAGGCTCTGATAGTTTTCCCAAACCTCCAGCGCCACCTGCTGGCGAGTGTTTTCGAGGCGCGCAGCCTGAACTTCGCTGCGCGCCTCTGCGGCGCGTATCTGGTAGGTGGTGTTGAAGCCGGAAAAAATCGGTAGTTGGACGCTCAGGCCGATCGAATTGCCCTGGCCCGAAAGACCGTCGAGGTGTTCCCATTGCGGGCCGCCACTCAGTGAGATCGTCGGCCGACCGGCGGCGCGCGCGTAGTCGATGCCCGCTTCAGCCGCTTTCAGTTCCGCTGCGGCGGCCTGCATCTCGGGTCGTCGTCGGCGCGCTTCGCTAATCAGCGCCGCGACGTCGCGGTCGAAACCGCTGTCGGGCAGGGTCTTTGGGATGTCGTCGAGACGCAGCGGATGGTTGGCGTCCAGGCCCATCACCTTGGCCAGTCTGCCGAGCGCATTGCGTAGCACGCCCTCGCTCCTGATTCGGTTGAGCGTCGCTTGCGACCAGGCGGTCTGTGCCTGCAGGCGGTCGGCCGGCGTGCCGCTGCCAACGCGGTAGCGCACTTCGGCGGCGGTCAGGCTTTCGCGACTGGCTTTTTCCGACTCCAGCGCAGCCGTGACTGCAGCCCGCGCCGCCTGGGTGTTGAAATAGGACTGCAGGGCGCTGAGAAAAACACTCTGCACGGTGGCGTCGAGCGTTGCCGACGCGGCGCTGAGCAGCTGCCGGGCGACTTCGAGATTGGCCGAGCGGGCACCGAAATCGACCAGCAGCCAGGACAGGGTCAGCGACGCATTGCGTGGGGTGGCGCTGCGCGACTTGCCGTGCAGGCGATTGACCGCCAGTTGGCCGTCGATCGCCGGCAGGAACTGGGCCTGCGCGACGCCGACCTCAGCCGCTTGTAGGCGAGCGATGGCCCATATTTCGCGCGTCGTCGGGTTCTTGCACAGCGCCAGGTCGACGACTTCGAGGACGCCGTAAGGGGTGTCGCTGGGCAGCGCCTGGCATGGCAGATAGGCCTTCTCTGTGGCAGTGAGATCGAGGGCCGGGCGAGGTGGGGTGATGGCCCTGGTGGCAAAGGGATCACTCGCTTCCAGGGCCGAAAGCGGCTTGGGAAGCGCAGCGAGCAGGATGACGAGGGGGGCGAGGAAGCGAGCCGCGGGCGGTGGCAGCGAAGCCGGTCGGGATGTGGTGATGGCCATTTTTCGCTAGTATAGCCAAGCTCGTCGCGATCGCAGTGGAGCGATGCGCTCGGCGTCGCTTTTCCGATGGGTAAATGTGGCAGCCGCGCAGGCGGTGACCCGGCGCTGCCGCGACTTACGATAATGAGGCCATTGGTGATGACATTAAAGTGCTCAGGTTTCGGCGCCCGGCGCCGCCGGGCCGCCATCTCCGGCGGCAGCATGTCTGTCGCTGGCCGCGGCCGCGGCAGCCGCTGATGCCCTGGGTGGAGGTACTCAGCCTGCTGGCGATGCTTGCCGGCTGTGCCTTGTGGTTCGACAGCTTCCAGTCGCGTGAGGCTGGCATGCGAGCCGTTCGCGCGGCCTGTGCTGCCGAGGATCTGCTGCTTCTCGACGACACCGTTGCACTCGCTTCCTTGCGCCCGGGACGCGATGATGAGGGTCGCTTGCGACTGCGTCGCGTCTATCGTTTCGAGTTCAGCGATACCGGTAACAATCGTCGCAATGGTCAGGTAACGCTGCTCGGCAGCGAGCTGGTGGCGCTGCACTTGCCGCACTCGGAGCGGTCGCGTCTGCGCTTGGTAGGCACGGCAGACGACGAGCAGAATCGACCGTTTCCCCGCCTGCCGTCTTGAACTACCTGGCACACGCGCTGCTGGCCGGGCCCGACGACGACTACCGGTTCGGTGGCTTGCTCGGCGATTTCGTCAAGGGGCCGCTGTCGCCAGCGCCGCCACAGTTCAGCGCGGCCGTCGTGCAAGGTCTGCTATTGCACCGGCGGACCGACAGTTTCGCGGATGCGCACCGGGCTTTTGCGCGCAGCCGGCAACGGGTCAGCGTCGAGCGTCGTCGCTACAGCGGCATCGTCGTCGATATGTTTTACGATCATTTCCTGGCTGCGCACTGGGCGCGTTTTTCGACGCAGCCGCTGGAATCCTTTTCTGCCGCCGTCTATGCGCTGCTCTCCCGGCGACGGCTCCCCGATCGTCTGGCCGGGATTCTGCCCAGAATGCGCCAGGAGGATTGGCTGGCCAGTTATCGTGAGCCGGCGGCGGTGGGCCGGGCGCTCGACCAGATCGCCGTGCACCGGCTCAAACGCAGCAACACGCTGAGCGGCGCGGGTGGCGAGCTTATGCAGCGCTACGCCCAGTTTGAAAGCGACTTCCTCGAGTTCTTTCCGGCAGCCGTGGCCTTCGCCGAGCACTTCCGCAGACAGCGCGCGTAGACAAACGCTAAAACGCTCAAACACCGCCGAGCTATCCGGTCAGCGGCCCGCCTTTGCCGGCGATCAGCTTTAGCGCGAGGCGCGTCGGCGCTCGTTGTCGGTCAGCAGGCGCTTGCGGATGCGAATGTTCTTGGGGGTGATTTCGACCAGTTCGTCGTCGGCGATGAACTCGACGGCCGACTCCAGGCTCAGCGCCACCGGTGGCACCAGGCGCACCGCTTCGTCGGTGCCCGAGGCGCGGACGTTGGTCAATTGCTTGCCCTTGATTGGATTGACCACCAGGTCGTTTTCGCGGCTGTGGATACCGATCACCATGCCCTCATAGAGCTTGTCGCCAGGGCTGCTGAACATCCGCCCGCGATCCTGTAGCTTCCACAGCGAGTAGGCGACGGCTTCACCACGCTCGGCCGAGATCAGGACGCCGTTGCGGCGGCCCGGAATGTCGCCCTTGACCGGTGCGTACTCGTCGAAAACGTGGCTGATCAGCCCGGTGCCACGCGTCAGGTTGAGGAACTCGCCCTGGAAACCGATCAGGCCGCGCGCCGGGATGCGATATTCGAGACGGACGCGGCCGCGTCCGTCCGAAGACATGTCCTGCAGATCGCCGCGCCGATAGCCGAGCGCTTCCATGACCCCGCCCTGATGCGCCTCCTCGACGTCGAGAGTGAGCATTTCATAGGGCTCGCACGCCTCGCCGTCGATCTCCTTGACGATCACCCGCGGGCGCCCGACGGCCAGTTCGTAACCCTCTCGGCGCATGGTCTCGAGCAGGATCGTCAGATGCAATTCGCCGCGACCGGAAACCAGAAAGCTGTCCGTGTCGGTCGTCTCCTCGACCCGCAGCGCCATATTGGTGAGCAGCTCTTTGCGCAGGCGCTCGCCGATTTGCCGGCTGGTGACGAACTTGCCTTCAGTACCTGCGTAGGGCGAGTTGTTGACCATGAAAGTCATGTTCAGTGTCGGCTCGTCGATGCGCAGCATCGGCAGTGCTTCGGGTTGCTCGGTGGAGGTGATGGTGCAACCGATCGAGAGGTCATCCATGCCGGTTACCAGCACGATGTCGCCGGCAACAGCCTCGTCCATCGGTACTCGCTCCAGGCCCTGGAAACCGAACACATGATTGACTTTCGCCGTCTTTGGTGCGCCGTGCTCGAAATTTCCGTCGGCATCTGCCTGGCCGTACATGATGGTGACTTGCTGGGCCGGCTTCAGGCGGCCACGCTGCAGGCGGCCAATGCCAATGCGCCCAACGTAACTTGAGTAATCGAGCGCTGAAATCTGCAGTTGCAAGGGCCCATCGATCTCGTCGGCGTGCGGTGGCGGAACGTGCTTGAGAATGGTCTCGAACATCGGCCGCATGTCCGGCGAGGGTTGTGCCAGATCCAGCGTCGCATAGCCGTTGATCGCGGAAGCATAGATCACCGGAAAGTCGAGCTGCTCGTCGCTGGCGCCGAGTTTGTCGAAGAGGTCAAAAGTGTGATCGACCACCCAGTCCGGCCGCGCGCCGTCGCGGTCGATCTTGTTGACCACCACGATTGGTTTCAGACCGAGGGCGAGCGCTTTCTTGGTCACAAAGCGCGTTTGTGGCATCGGACCCTCGACGGCGTCGACCAGCAGCAGGACACCATCGACCATCGACAGCACCCGTTCGACTTCACCACCGAAGTCGGCGTGTCCCGGCGTATCGACGATGTTGATGTGCACGTCGCCGTAGTCCACCGCCAGGTTCTTGGCCAGAATGGTGATCCCCCGTTCCTTCTCGAGATCGTTCGAGTCCATCATCCGCTCGGTGATGTGCTGGTGCGCGGAGAAGGAGCCCGCCTGAACCAGCAGCTTGTCGACCAGCGTGGTCTTGCCGTGGTCGACGTGGGCAATGATGGCAATGTTACGGATGGCACGGGACATAAGGGGTCAAGCCTCTCAACAGGGGCGGTTATTCTATCACAGGCGGGCAAACCGTGCTGCGCTGCAAAATACCGCTCGCCTAGGTGGCCTGGTTGCGCATGAAGTCGGCCGTTTTGAAGAAGGAAAGCAGCAGCTTCTGGCGAAGTGCTTCCTCGATTCCCACCGCTTCCATGGCCAGCAGCATGCACGCCACCCACTGATCACGCTCGGCCTCGCCGATCGCAAAAGGCAGGTGACGTCGGCGCAACATCGGCTGGCCAATGTTCTGCACGTAGAGGTCGGGTCCGCCCAGCCAGCCGGAAAGAAACATGAACAACTTGTCACGCGAGGACTGCAGGTTGGCAGGGTGCAGCGCGCGAATCGTTGCGAACTGGGGGACCGTTGCCATCAGTTCGTAGAAGCGTTCGCAGAGGCTGGCAACGGTGGCTTCGCCGCCGATAAGGAGGTAGGGCGTCTGTTCCTGCATGGTGCTCACTCAAGGTCGATGATGTGCTGCAACGCGGGTGTGCTGGTCGCTGTGCCGAATATTGCGAGTGGTCCGCGCTTGGCTGCCTTCGGTCGGTCGCCCGCGGCTCGCTGAATTGTGTTTGTTGCAACGCAACAAAAAGGCTTGACAATCACTGCCCGAAGGCTAGAATGGGTCATCCGCTGCAGTGCAGCAAACAGCTTCAGGCAGCAGCAGCCTGGGCGGTGTTTTTGGTTTCGCAATTTCAAGGAGAGTACCGTGTACAACGTAGCTGAGCAATTCACCAGCAAGAGCCAGGTCGGCCTGGAAGCGTGGAAGTCGGTGGTCAATGCGTCGCTCGACGGAATGGGCAAACTGGCTGCGCTGAATCTTCATACGGCACGTGCCGTCGCCAAACAGGGGGCCGAGAATTTCAAGGCCTTGTCCGAAGTTCGCGATATGGACGGCCTCAAGGCGCTGCAACAACCCATGGCGGTTGCTGCCGTCTCGCAGTCGGTCGCCTTTTCGCGTCGTGCTTACCATATTTCCAACGAGACTTCGTCAGCCGTCGTCCAGGTCTTGGGTGGCCAGTTGTCGCAGGCCGGCAGGGGTGCAGTCGGATTCCTTCAGGAAGCCAAGAAGAACACCCCTCCGGGTGTGGACTTTGCGGTGTCGTCGGGCAAAGCTATGCTGTCGACGGTCAACTCGATGCTTGCCAACCTGGCCCAGATCGCCAAGCCGGCGACCGAAGTCAGTGCCGAACCGGCAGTGAAAATGATTGCCAAGACTGCCTGACCAGACCGACCAGTCGCCACTGCTTTCTGGCGGCTGTCTTCGTTCAAGCCCGGTGTTACAGCACTGGGCTTTTTTGCGCTTGGCACAGTGGGCGTTTCCGCGTTGCTTTTATGCCGGCGCATAGCTGCGGTGATTCGCCCTGCGCAGGCGTCAGAACCGGCTTGTGCCCGGGCGCGATTTGCCAGAATGGCATCTGCGGCGCACACTGACACATTTTGCCGACTGGCAAAGGCATTTATTGGGAGTTCAGATGACCGATTCGATCCTTGCTTTCCTCAGAGCCAACGGCGAGCAGCTCGATGTCGACATGGCAGCGTCGCTCGATATTCCGATCGCCGAACTACGCGACGAGGTCGCGCGGCTCGCTTCATCGGGGGACCTGATCTGTTGCCGGGTGACCCGTTTCATCGACGGTCGGAAGATTGAGGGTACCAGCTGCCGGCTGTCGTGCGATCCGCCGACGCCGGCGCGTGGGCGCAAGCCGGGTGTAAAAAAGGCCGACGACAATAGCGAGACCAACAATTACTGAGTTCGCTGCTCTGCGCGCCAAAGGGGGGCGTTGCTCGAAAAGACCCGCGTGGGGGCGACCCCGGCCCCGCCGGCACAGGCCTACCTGAGCAGATTCAGGTTGAAGTGGGATTTGGCGAACTCCTGGAATTTCTCGACCCCCTTCAGCGCCAGTTGCAGGCGGCCGAGCTCCATCATGTTGAGACGTTTGAGGGGAATGTAGTTGTCCGGTTTGCGCCCTTCACGTACTGCTTCGACCTGACCGCGCAGCCGCATCAGAACCAGAAAGTCGAAGGTTTCGGCAATGTTTTCGGCCATCGTCGGATTGAGCACCTTCTCCTTGACCAGCGCTTCAAGGCGCTGGTGCGTGCTGCCTTCGAGCTTGCCGGCGAGAATGGCCAGCGCTTTCACGCCCTCGGAAATGGCAAAGATGCCGGCTTTCTTGATCTCCAGCATTCCGGAATGCTCGCCGCCGCTTTCGCCCTTGATTTTTCCAAACCAACCCAGCGGGGGGGCAAAACGCAAGGTGCTCTCGACCATTCGCATCAGGAACAATTTGTCGCGCTGCACATGCTCGTAGAGTTGCGCCTTGAGTTCCTGTTCAAACGAACGATCGCCGTAGATCGTGCGGATGTCGACAAAGGTGCCGCAACTGAGAACGTGTTTCGGCGTCGGCGTGCGTAGCCAGCGGTCGAGTTGCTCCTTCCACTTGCCGATGCTGCGCCGCCACTCCTTGTTCTTGGCCATGATTCCGCCCGGGCAGGGCGGGATGCCAATGGCGATCAGCGACGCGACCAGCTCTTCGGAGAAGGCCTCGATGCGGGCGATTTCTTCGGGCCCCAGTTCGTCGCCGTAGACGATGGCATTGTCCTGGTCGGTGAGCAGCGTCTGCTCGCCGCGTCCCTCGCTACCAAGGACCACAAAGGCAAAGCGCGCAGGCAAGTCGGAAAAATGATCGGCGCGCATCAGCGCGATCAGCCGCAAGAGGATCTGGTCGTTGAGGTGGGCGATCAGTCGCACCATGTCGCGAGTGCTGGTGCCGCTACCACTGAGGTGCAGGACCAGGCTCTGGATCCTGCCGTACACCACCTTCACTTCCTCAATGTCCTGGGCCACTTCGATGTCCAGAACCAGTTGATGCGGCGAGTGCGATTGCAGGCGAATGATGTCGCTGTCGGTGATGATTCCGGAGAGTCTGCCCTTGCCATCGACCACTGCCAGGCGATGAATCTTTTGGCGTGACATGCGATACAGGGCTTCGTAGAGCAGGTCATCCTCGCCGATCACTGCCAGCGGGCTGTTCATGATCGCGCTGACGGTGAGCGTCAACGGGTCAACACCCGAGGCGACCACCTTGTTGCGCAGGTCGCGGTCGGTGAAGATGCCGCTCGGTCGTTTCTGATCGCAGACCACGACGCTGGAGATATTCTTCTCGCGCATGATGCCAACCACGTCCACCAGTGCGTCATCCGGTTTGCAGGTGACGACCGTGCGCTGGCAGAAATCCTTCACCGGGCGAAAAAACTGACCTTCCTCAGCCATCGTGTGCTGTTCCTTGTTGTTGGCTTGTTGTTTGCCCCGGCGGTGTGTGAGGTGCGAGAGGGAAGCCAACACCGGACGGGAAAGTACGAGGCGCGATTCTAGCACTGGTGACGGGTGGGAGTTTGTTGCCCGCCCTGGCCAGTCCTATCACAGCGCGCCCCGCCAGGTGTGGGTCAAAGCGCTGACCTCGGATACTTGCGCCTCGCCGGGCTGCAAGCAGGGTCAGGAACTCAAGTCCGAGGTGGCAAGCTCTACTCCTGGTGATACGCGGACGTTCGCCTCCTTGTGTCGGGAACGCTTTTTCCGACCATCGAGCCTGAAGGTTTCGCCGCTCTTCCAGCGCCAGACGTACGGCGAGCCCGGCGAGAACACAGCCCATAAGCCAGCGCTGCGCGACCAGCCAGAGAGGATTGCGGGTAAACCACGACGCCATCCAGGCGGCGAACGCGGCGCCAATTTGTGGGCGTCCCCAGAGCGCAGGAAACGGCCCGGTGAGCCAAGGCCGCGCTCCCCCTCGCGGGCTGATCGTCGCACACACTTAACTCCGTGGCAGCGGAGCCGTAGCGTATGGTCATGCGGAATTGCGGGCAGGAGTTCTCCCTCGACATCCTGGAGCGAATGCCAGAGCGAGAGTGAATCCGAGAGGTGGTCGTGTCGGTGCCGGACATATCCCCCCGCGCGTTGTCGCGTCGGGTGTGCGCGTGGCTCGATTGGCGGAGCGCGACCGGTGCAAGGAGCTGCCCATCGAGCCGAGCATGAAGTGGCTGAACAGCTTCGCCCGGCTCTCCGGGATCCAGGCGCTGTGTGCGAATACCCTGCTGGTGAGCATCGGCGATCGGGAATCCGACATCTTTGACTTGTGTGAGGGTAAAGGTCGGCGCGAGGGGGGAGGGAAGGGGAAGGGGAAGGGGAAGGGGGTGGATTGCGGTGACGCTGGGCTTAGCGAATACAATGAGCGGCCACACCGAAGAGGAGCTTGCGATGCCGACCACTACCCTGAAAGTCACCGGAATGAAATCCGACGACTGCCAGCGCCTGGTGATGAATGCGATCCAGGATCTGCCATGTATCGGCCACGTCGAGGTCTCGCTGGCAAGCGGCGAGGCGGTCATCGAGCACACGGCAATGGTGAGTGAGAGCGACATCCGCGAGATCATCGAGGAGGCCGGCTATCCGACGGCATAGGCGCGGGGCGCTGCGCGCCCGCAGAACGCCGCTGCGCGGTGTTCCAGAGGGTCAGCGAAACAGAGTTGACAGAGATCAGAGCTGCGGTGCTCAGCGCTTCGGGATGGGGGAAACACACAACACCCGAAAGCCGAGATAGTGGTCGCGGTTGACGAGAACGCGTAGTCGAGGCGGGAGGCGCAACGCGCGTGGTGACGATCGCCGCCCCACGAGCCGCCGCGAACCACGCGCCGGGCGTCAACAGCCAGTGTCGCATCGCTCGGCGTATCGAACTTGTTGAGACACCAGTCCCAGGTATTGCCGGTAAGGTCCAGCACACCCTGGGCGCTTGCTCCCTGCGGATATAGGCCGACGGCAGTCATCCGGCCCAATTCGCTGTCGACCGTGTTGGCCCGTCCTTCCTGCCACTCGCCCCAGGGAAACTCGCTGCGCGGGTCGCCGCCGGTCGCCGCCTGCTGCCACTCCCACTCGGTCGGCAAGCGGACGGGAAAACCAAGCGTCACAGAAAGCCACTGGCAGTAAGCCATTGCTTCGATCCAGGTGACATTCCCCGCCGGCTGGTTGTCGCTGCCGCGCTGAAACGCTGGCAGCCAGCTGTAAACCTTGCGCAGCAGTTCGTCGTAGCCGTCGGCGGCTTCGAGAAAGACGCGCCACTGGGCGATCGTCAGCGGATGACGGGCGATGTGGAAAGGCGCAACCTGGAAGCGCGGCCGACCGCGCCAGCGCTTCCACAGGCCAGTGGCGTCGATGTCCAGTTCGACCTCGCCGCCCGGAATCGCGTGCCAGGCGATCTCCGGCAGGCCGTCGGCACCGACGCCTACGCCGGGGCGCGGGTGGCCGCGGGGGAGCAGCGCCAGGCGGTCGCCGATCTGCGCGCGCAAGGCCTGCGGGGTGGAGGCCTCGTCGAGCAGCGCGAGCATTGCGTCGGCGGCGAGCGGGCCGAGGAAATCGCGCTCGGCGTCGTTCAGCTCGAAACGCGATCCGAGGCGCGGCAGCATCGGCGCGGTTTCGCGAATCACCCGCTCGTCGGGCCAGCGATAACTGTCGCCGTGCGCCCGCCAGGCCAGGGTGGCACGTCCGATTTCGCGTCGCTGGTGCAGATCGGTGCGGTCTTCCTGCAGCCACTGGTGCAGGCGGTGCCAGTTGCGGATCAGCGCTTCGTGGGCGACCTCGACGGTCTCCGTTGCGCTGCCAGGGTCGCGGCCGGTGACCAGCAGACGGGCGGTCGCCAACTCACCGATCAGCGCGCGCGCTACATCGTCGAAGTCGACTAGCGGCGCGCGTCGGCGGGTGTCCTCGCTGCCTTCGCCGAGTTGCACGAGTTGCAGGAAGATGTCGCGGGCCATCGCCGCGCGGCCTGGATGCTCGCTCTCCATGGCGTCGATGACGCTGTCGGCACGTTGCACGATGGCGCCGCGGACGCCGCCGATGGCTTCGAAAGCGGCCTGGCACAGGGTGCCGTCCCGACTGCGGGCGTACAGTTGCGTCAGGCAGAATTCGAGCAGCGGCTGGTCGCCGACATCGGCAAACCTGGCGGCTAGTTCGCCCGTGGCGATCACCCGTTTGACGCGCTCGTCGGCGGTTGGCTCGCCTTCGATCAGTTCGAGAAGGCAGGCGGCGAGGCTGCGCCAGGGTTCGGGACCGGGCCGCAAGATGCCCACCGCCCAGCCACCGCGAGCGCGCAGCACCGGGATCAGCCCGGCCTGCACCACCGACGACTTGCCGCTGCCCGAAGCGCCGACGAGGGCGGCGGCGAGTTCGCTGGTGAACGCGTCGCGGCCGAAGAAGAGCGGCTGTTCTTCTTCGCGGAAAGCGCGCAGGTCGCGGTAGGGGCAGTCGGCGTCGGGCGGGCGCTCGCTGAGCGCGTCGAGCGCGCGAACGAGTGCGCCGTAGTCCGCGTGTTTCTCGTCGCCGGCATCGCGCTGCACGACCTCCAGCAGCAGCACAACGAATGCCGCGAGCCGGCGAAGCCGCGTTCGAGCAGATTACGGACGCAGCGCAGGGTGAACTCTCGCGTCGCACCGCTCTGGTCTATCGAATCGTAAATGTCGCGATGTTGGTCGTGAAAGGCGAGGCTCAGCCAGGTATCACGGCGGCCTGCGTCCATCAGGGGTCGCAACAGTTCGCTTGCTTGCTGGAGGATGTCCATGGCTGACGATGGGAGAGAGGGAAGAGCGGGCGTCTACTTGTTGCTTGGCGTGCTGCGGAGCTTCGATTTCAATGAGAAAGTCGCGCAAGCGACTCACGAATCTCCCTTCTCCCCTCGCGGGAGAAGGGTCGGGGAAGAGGGGAAAACGGTCATGACTTTCATGATCTGGGGTGTCTCGATTGTCATGACCGTTAGCCGAAAACCATTTTCGGCAGGTGGTCGCCGGTGGCGACCGCGCCTGGCGGCGCATTGTCTGCCATCGTTACCGTGGCTGCCCGAAAATGGCTCGCTGTGCGAGAATGTACGTCGAAGCGCATTCGCACGAGCAACGATCTCCAGTCTGGAAGCCATCGACCCCATGCCTGCCGACTCGCCACCGCCCGCCGCCGCAAGCTACGACTCGGGCTACAAGCTGCTCTTTTCGCACGCCCAGGTCGTCGAAGACCTGTTGCGCGGTTTCGTCGCCGAGGACTGGGTCGCCGAGCTTGACTTCGCGACGCTCGAAAAAGTCGCTGCCAGTTACGTCAGCGACGATTTGCGCGAGCGTGAGGACGACATCGTCTGGCGCCTGCGCCACCGCGGCGACTGGCTCTATGTGTACCTGCTGCTCGAGTTCCAGAGCAGCGTTGATCCGTGGATGGCCTTGCGCATCATGGTCTATACCGGATTGCTGTATCAGGATCTGATCAAGAGCGGCGAGATCGGCAGCCAGCAGAAGCTGCCGGCGGTTTTCCCGCTCGTTCTCTACAACGGGCGCCGTCGCTGGACCGCGGCACGCGAAGTCAGCGAACTGATCGAGCCCTTGCCGGCCAGCCTGAAGCCTTATCACCCGGCGCAACGCTATTTCCTGCTGGAGGAGGCGGCGCTCGGCGATGACGAGCTGACCGACACGGAGAACACGGTCGCCGGTATCATTCGTCTCGAAGCTAGCCGCGCGCCAGCGGACGTGCGGCGAGCGGTGTCACTATTGCAGAAGCGTTTGCGGGGGCCGCAATATGCGAGCCTGCGCCGCGCTTTCGTCGTCTGGATCAACCGCGTAGTCCTTCGCCGGCTGATGCCCGGGCAGGAAATACCCGAAGTCAAGGAATTACAGGAGATTGATACCATGCTCGCAGAAACCGTCGAAGAATGGACCCGGCAGTGGAAAGCGGATGGCCTGCGCGAGGGGCGGCAGCAGGGTCTGCAACAGGGTCTGCAGCAGGGTCTGCAGGAGGGTCGCGAGGAGGGTCGCCAGGAGGGTCGCCAGGAGGGTCGCCAGGAGGGCATGCAACAGGGCGAGGCAGCCCTGCTGCAAAAACAACTCGCGCGCCGTTTTGGGGTGCTACCGGCCTGGGTGCCGGAACGACTGGCGCAGGCCAGTCCTGCTCAGCTCGAAAGGTGGGGTCTTGAACTGCTCGATGCAGCCAATCTCGACGACGTTTTCGCAGACGGTGCTTGAGAGGCCGAGAAGGTGATCGACTTCACAGTTGGCGTGTCATCGACGGCATCGTCCTCAACGACAACGTCAACAACCTCGATGCCATTCGTCGCGAGAAGGGGACGGTCTTCCCGCGCTTTCCGTCCTATTGCGCTCGCCGGGCAAGCGCTTGCCTGCCGGCTGCGGCCAGGGGCACGATCTGGACGGCGACGATGCACACCAGGATCAGCACGCAGCCGGCGATGCCTTTGGCGTTAAGCCGATCACCCATGAGCAGGAAGCCGAACAGGGCGGCGAAGACGGTTTCGGCGGAGAGGATGATTGCCGCGTCGGCGGGCTGTGCATAGCCTTGCGCGACCACCTGCGTGGTGTAGCCGATGCCCACCGACACCAGGCCGGCGTAGGCAATCGGCAGCGCTGCCTGGACGACTCCGCTCAGGGTAATGCTTTCGCTGAGTAAGGCCCAAAGCAGGCTGATGACACCGCAGACCAGGAATTGCCCGCTGGCGATCAGGAACGGCGCGTGCAGGCGCTCGGCGATGCGTCCGACAAAGATCACATGCAAGGCCCAGAAGATGCTGCTGGCCATCACCCACAGGTCGCCGACGACGGGCTCGAAACCTTGCGCGCCGGAGAGCAGCCAGGTGCCGGCCAGGCAACCAATCGACGTCGGACACACCGCCCAGTGCGCGGGTGTGCGCAGCAGCATCCAGCCGAGCAGCGGTACCAGCGGCACGTAAAGCGCGGTGAGAAAGCCGGCGTTGGTGATTGTGGTGCTGATGATGCCGATCTGCTGAAAGACGGCGCCAAGCATCAGCAGCACGCCCAGGGCGCTGATGCCGAGGGCGTCGGTGGGCCGCGGCTGCGCCTGGCGTAGCGACAACTGGCGCCACTCGCGCCAGGCGAGCGGGGCGATGACGGCGGTACCGAGCAGGAAGCGGGTGCCGGTGAAGGTCAGCGGCCCAACGCCGGCCATGCCTTCGGCCTGGGCGACGAAAGCCGAACCCCAGATCAGGGCGACGGCGAGCAGCAGCAGATTGGCCTGGGCGCGAGTCAAGGTGAAGGTTTCCGGGAAAAGCCGGCAAGTGTAGCCGAATTGGCAGTCTTCGCCGCACTCGTGAAGTGCCTGGCGGACTCACCAGATCGGCGCCAGGTGGTCGGCCGCCCTTGGCAGATGCTGGCGCGGCGCTTACAGCCCGAGCGTGGTCGCGCTGATCGGGTCGCCGCCTTCGCCGAGGATCTCGTCGAAGCGCTTCCGGTAGGGCTTGCACTCGTGGACATCGTCGGTAATCAGCCGGGATCGGGCATGGTCGCGGTGGAAGCGCAGCAGCGCGTGTTTGTCATCGGCGATCAGCAGGGAGTCATTTCGCGCTTCGAGCTGCGGTGGCGCGTCGATGATCTGCAGGGTCGGCGAATAGACACGTAACAGCTTCATCAATTGCGGGCTGTATTGCCGGACGAACTCGGTCTTCTGAACGACGATCGTCAGTTGACTGCCTTGCTGCCGGGAGCTCAGCAGACGATTCAGGGCGGCAATTCTCGCCGGGTTTTCAAGCTTGAGGCGTGACAGGTCTTCGTCGAAGATCAGCAAGCTCTTCGCTGACAGGTCCAGAATTTCCTGTACCGCGCTGTCGTGTTCGGTCCAGGTGGTGAGCAGGCGACTGGTCATCAGGAGTCCTCCGCGTGCCTTGGGCGATTTCTGTCCAAGGGCAACCCATCTTGCTTGTCTTTTCCGGCAAGCGCCTAACGGCGAATCTTTCAGGCCATTCGCCGGCGAAGATAGCAGGCTTGCCGCCACCCAGGCAAGCCATCGTCGATTGTCGTCGGCGGCACCGGGCGGTGATCGTCGACTTTGCTGAGCTTGGGCATCGGGTAAGCGAATCCAGCTGGCTGCAAGCGAGTGGCTTTCCTTGTCGTGGTCTTCCGATGAGTCATTGCCGTTGCGGTAGAATCGCCCGTTATTTTGCGGATAGAGAGCATGCCCACCGGAATTATTGACTCGCTGGACCACGAGGGGCGCGGGCTGATCGTGGTCGACGGCACGACGGTTTTCATCGAAGGCGCCTTGCCGGGCGAGCGCGTCGAATACGTCGTCCATCGCCGCAAACCGACTTACGAACAGGCGCGGACGCTGCGTATTCTCGATCCGTCGGCGGATCGCGTGACGCCGCGCTGCCCGCATTTCGGCGTCTGTGGCGGTTGCAGCATGCAACATCTCGATGCCAGTGCGCAGGTGGCGGCCAAGCAGCGCTTGCTCGAAGACAATCTGCGCCATCTTGGCGAGATCAGTGCCGAGCAGCTGTACGCGCCGATTCATGGTCCGACATGGGCTTACCGCTATCGCGCGCGGCTGTCGGTTCGCTTCGTGGCCAAGAAAGGCGGCGTGCTGGTCGGCTTTCGCGAGCGGAGAGGCAGTTACGTCGCCGATATGCAGCAGTGCGCGGTGCTGCCGCCACATCTTTCGGCGATGCTGTTGCCGCTGCGCGAGTTGATCGGGGCGCTCTCGATCCGCGATCGCCTGCCGCAGATCGAAGTCGCCGTCGGTGAGCGGGTAACGGCTCTCGTTCTGCGCGTGCTGGAAGCGCCGAGTCCGGATGACGAGGCTCTGCTGCGCGACTTTGCCGACCGCTACGGGGTCGTCTTCTATCTGCAGCCGAAGGGGCCGGCAACGGCCTACCGCTTCCATCCGCAGGAGGGGCCACCGCTTTCCTATCTGCTGCCCGACTTCGGCGTCGAGCATTTCTTCTCGCCGACCGAGTTCACGCAGGTCAATCCGGCGATCAATCGCGTCCTGGTGCGGCGAGCAATGAGTCTCCTGGAACCGCGGCCAGGCGAGCGGATCGGCGACATGTTCTGCGGGCTGGGGAACTTCTCGCTGGCCATCGCGCGTTCGGGCGCGCAGGTTCTCGGTGTCGAAGGCAGTCCTGAACTCGTCGTTCGGGCGGCCGAGAATGCCGCTGCGAACGGCCTCGATGGACGCGTTGAATATCGTGTTGCGAATCTCTTCGAAGTGACTACGGAGAGCTTTGCCGCCTTCGGCGGGCTCGACAGGATGCTCATCGACCCGCCGCGCGATGGGGCGCTGGAGCTGGTCAAGTCACTGGCGGCTGACGGCCCGCGGCGCATCGTCTACATTTCGTGCAGTCCACCGAGCCTGGCGCGCGACGCGGCGATTCTGGTCAGCCAGAAGGGCTACCGCCTGCGTGGCGCGGGCGTGGTCAACATGTTTCCCAACACTTCCCACGTCGAGTCGATCGCCCTTTTCGAGCGTCAGCCAGGCGCTTAGGGCGCCAGAACTGCCCGGCGGCGCTCTGCGCGGCATGGTTGTCGTCGTCGTCAGTCGTCATGCCGGCGACTGTACGTGCCTGGCTTAGGGCACTGCCGTCCAGCTGGAGTCGGGATTGAAACGGCTCATGGTGCTGGCTGCGGGCGTGGTGTCATCGCCGAGGTCCTTCTGGTAGACGACGCCATTGTGGTTGACGAGGAAAGTCATCACCCCCGACGCTCCGTATTTGGCGGGGTAGGCGACAACGGCGAAACCGCCGATCATCTTGTCAGCAACGAGGTAGTTGTAGGCGCCGTCCGGGGAGTTCTCGCCCTCGGCGGTCAGCATGCGGTAGAGATAGCCGTGAAAGGGCTTTGGCTCATAACGCTTGGCTTTCGACTGCTTGACGGCATAGCCTTCGTCCGTGGCGTCGGCGATCAGTGGCCCGAGGGGACTCGCCGGCTGGCCTTCCTGCACCGGCCAGAAAAGGCCATCTCGCTTACCTTTGGTCGACACGAAACGGCGTGCGTAGTCGTTGAATCCGTTACCGTCGAGATCGTCGGCGGCGTAGTCGCGCTGCGCATCGACGATCGCCAGCAAGGTCTGGATGGTGTCAAGTTCGTTGCGGCCGATACGCCTGCTGGTGATCTCCTCGCGTCCGGCATCGGCGTCGAAAACCCAGCCGTCGGCCCTGTGCACCAGCGGTGCCGGGAAGGACCAGTCGTCGTCACCGACGACCAGCTGTGCATGGCCATCCGCCTGTTTGCTGATGCCGTGCTTCGCATCGTACGCGGCCAGGAATTTCTTCCAGTCCGCGCGGTCGGCGACGCTGTCGCCGCTGAAAAGCCAGCTTCCCGAGTTCGGGCCGACGACCGCCAGCAGTGCTTTCGCATCCTGCGCGCGGACCGCTGCCGCGAGCGCCATGGCGGCATCGTCAGGCGTTGCAAAAGCACTGATGACTTTTTTCGGCGCCGGCGCAGCCTTGCTGGCTGTCGCGGCGAAGGTCGGGGGAGCTGTCGCGATCAACAGGGCGGCAGCGAGTGCCTTGAGCGTGTGCTTGAGTTTCATCGTTTTGTTCTCCGCAGAAGTGGGGGTGGGGGGCAGGGCTGCTTAGCGACCACGGCCGCCACCACCGCCGCCACGGTGTCCACCACCACCGCCACCACGACCACCTCCGCCGCCGCGGTTGCTCATCTGTGCGCGGCTGGCGTTGCCGCGCTGGCTGGCTTCGCGTGTCGAGTGTCCGTTGCCGGCGCCCGAGAAACCGCTACCCCTCGCGCTGCTGCTCGCATTGTTGCGCGCGGTAGTGCCAGCCATGCGGTTGCTGGCGGTCGACCGTGCTTCGCTACCCTGCATGCGGTTGCTTGCCGATGCTCGCGCTCCGCCGCCGCCTTGCATGCGGTCGCTTGCCGTTGCTCCTCTGCCACCAGCGCCAGCGCTGGCACCGGCACCGGCGGCCTTGTCGCGTGTCGCTGCTCTCGCACCACGATCAGCGTTCTGAACGCGATCGTTCAGCTGCTTGCGATCCATGCCCTTGAGCTCCGAGCGCCCGCTCTCGGCGCGACCGCGAAAGTTCTCGCGCGAATTGGCTGCGGAGGCGTCGCCGCCGCGGTTGTACTGGCGCGCCACGTTCCTGTCCCCGTAAGCGACACCGCGGCGGTGAGTGACGTTGTGATTCCAGTTCTTGTTGCTGATGTTGCTGCGGTTGAACGAGTTGTAGCGATTGACGTTCACGTCGACCGAGCCGCGGCCCCAGCCCCAGTTGCAGCCTCCCCAGATTGCTGCGCCAACGAGCAGGCCGGTGGCGAAGACCAGGCCGGGTGGATAGACGTAGGCCGGCGGATAGACAGTGTAAGGCGGTGTCGGATACCACCAGCTGCCGTAGACCACGCTCGGATTGTAAGTGGGTACGTAGATCACGTCCGGCTTTGGCGACTCGACGACATAGATCGTCTGGCTGCCCTGTGTCTCGGTCCTGACCACCTGCTGCGGCGTCGTCTTGAGGTTGCCGGTGGCGTCGGCCTTGGCGCGCAGCGACTGCACGGTGTCCATCACTGCCGCCTGCTGGGCGAGGAAAGCGTCGCCAAGTCTCTGCGTCCAGCTGAGGTTGTCGTTCATCTGCTTGAGGACCTCCGGTACCGCCGTCAGCGATTTGACCGCCGGATCCCACTGCTGCTGGGCCATTGCGTCCTCAAGCGCCTTCTCGTTGGTGACCTCGGGGTTGGCCTTCGACCAGCGTGCCGCCTCGACGACTTCGAGCGGGTAGGTCGAAGCCATCAGGATCTGCGCCAGCAGCGCATCCGGATAGAGGGCAATGGGCGCCAGAAGCCGGTCCAGGTCTTCCTGCGAGAAGCTTTTCTGCGCCGCACTCGTCGACGCTGGCTCGGCTAGCGGCGCTGACGGCGCTTGTTGGGCCAGCGTCGGGGAAAGCGCGAATATCAGTGCTGTAAGCAGCGCACAGGATCGGGAGGTTTTTGAGTTCATCAAGGATCCTCGGGTACAAAACAACGATTTACGAGCGAAGCGACAAGGGTTACATACAACTGTGCTTGGGCAGGATGCGCCCGCCAGGCGAGCCACTAGCTCGTCTAGCTTATCCGTTGCGGGGGGGGCTTGCCAAGTCGACCAGTGAAGCTTGCAGGCACGGCCATGAAAGCTGGCTCGCCGCGACAAACCTTGCTCCTGGATCGCTTCACGTCGTTCGCCATGACCACCGCCCGTCCTGCCATTGCTGCTGGCCCCCGCGCAGTCGACAGGGCGGCGACGCCAAATGGTCTCACGGAAGTGTTCATGCCAACGGGGGCGATGCGCGCAGAAACAGCAAAGGCCCGCCATATGCGGGCCTTTGCTTGGCTTCCGTCAGCAGGCTCGGGCTTGAGAGCCTTGCGATCCCACTTTCTGTAGAAAGTGTTTCCTCGGCGAACGGTGGCCGGGTGGGCCTGGGTTCTGGCAGCGGGTGGCTGCAGGTGTTCGCGTTGGTCAGATGGCCCTATTAGACCCGAACACGGCGCATCTGAAAAACATTGAATGGAGATAGTCGTATCTCGAATTACGATTGAACGTGTACCATTGCGTCACCATGGAACTCCGCCAGTTGCGATACTTCGTGGCCATTGCCAAGCACGGCAGCTTCTCGAAGGCGGCCGAGCAGGTGTTCGTCGCCCAGTCCGCGCTCAGCCATCAGCTCGCGCAGCTCGAAGCAGAGCTGGGGACGCGCCTGCTCCACCGCTCGCGGCGCGGGGTCGAACTCAGCGAGTCCGGCCGCATCTTCCTCGCTCACGCCATGGCCATCCTCCGGCAGGTGGATGACGCCATCGCCAGCGTTCGCAACAACGCCGGCGATCCGAGCGGCAAGGTCGTTTTCGGCGTACCGCACAGTGCCTCGAATGCACTGGCCTTGCCGTTACTGCAGGCCGTCCGCCAGCACTTGCCGAAGGTCGAACTCGAACTGACGGAAGAGCTGACAGGCAACCTCGTCCAGCAACTGCGCAGCGGCCAGATCAACCTGGCCCTGTTGTTCGACGACGGCAGCATCGCCGAGTTTGCCTGCGAGTACCTGCTCGACGAAGCTCTGGCCTTGATTTCGCCCGCCTCGGCAGCGGATCGCCCGCAGGCGGCGGTGAGCTTGCAGCAGGCTCTGCTGCTGCCGTTGATCCTGCCCGCCAATCCACACGGCGTGCGCCCGATCATCGAGGCGGCGGCGCGCGCGCATGGGCTAGCGGGGCCGAACGTCATCGCCGACATCAGCTCGGTCAGCATCCTGCGCACGACTTTGCTCGCCGGCCTCGGTCACACCCTGCTGCCGGTGATGCCCTTGCAGCATGAACTGGCGGCCGGCACGCTGTGTGCCGTTCCCGTCGACAACCCGACGCTCACGCGCCGTCTGGCGCTCTGCGCCTCGAAGCATATCCCGCTCTCTGCTGCCGCCACCGCCGTCGCCCGACTCACCCCAGATCTGACCAAGAACCTCTGCACGACAAACGCCTGGCTGGGCGCGGCACTCATTCCGAAGGCACCCTGAAGGGCTGTTGTAAAAACATGCCGAATGAGTGCAATCGGCCATTTTTGACCGTTTAATGTGAAAGTCGCGCAAGCGACTCACGAAACTCCCTTCTCCCCTCGCGGGAGAAGGGTCAGGGGAAGAGGGAAAACGGTCATGGCCTTCATCATCAGGGGGGTCTCGACATGTCATGACCGTTAGAACGATGCGGAGTTGGCTCGGGATTGCCAGCGCCGGCTGGCGCTGAGGCACCTAGTTAAGGCGTCTGGAGGAATCGCATCGGTGGGTCTGTTACGTCCGCCGCTCTCCAGGAGCTGACGGCGTCACATATCCCATGAACGGCGCGAGCGAAGGAAGGCGTGGTGCCTGACCGAGGCTGGGACGAAGGGAACGAAAGCGGCGAAGAATGGCCTCAAGGCGCAGAACGCGCGCAAGTCGAAGCCGAATGCGAGGAAGGCCTGCCGCAGGCGGTAACCGACATCTACCGTTTCTGGATGACCCAAAGGGAATTCACGTGACGAACATCAAAGCGAATCTTCAGGGATTGGCCTGCCTGTGAGGTAACCCTGAATCAACTGAAAGCCCATGGCGGTACAGAGTTGTGCTTCTTCTTCATCCTCCACACCCTCAGCGAGCGGCACGGCACCCGTCGCCAGAACCATTTGCACCAAATCCCTGACGACTTGCCGCTTACGTTCACTAGCCTTGTGCAGGTCGCGAATCAAGGCTATGTCAAACTTCACGAAGTGCGCGGGTACGTCGGCCAGTTCCAGCAAACGCGCCTGCCCGGCGCCAAAATCGTCGTATGCAAAGCGGATTTCCAAATGCCTTAGGCCGCCTGCAAATTCCCGCAGCTTGGCGATGTTGGTCACTGCTGATTCGTGAATCTCGATGACGATATCGAGTTCCGGTGAAGATTTGCGAAGACGTTCGAGTGAATCCAGAAAAATACCGCTGAATGTTTCCCTGGGGTGTGCGTTAATGAACAGGGCCTTGTCCTTGACGTGCGGAGCCATCTTGTCAAGTCCAAATTCGCGGAAAGCCTGGCTCAGATCAATCTCACGACCCATCGACTCCGCCATATTAAAGAGTTCGATCGGCGTTTTTGGCAACTGCGGATGATTCGCACGACCAAGAAACTCATAGGCGACAATCTGCCGTGTATGGGCATCAACGATGGGCTGGACGGCGCCAGACAGGCCGCGGCCCATGAGCAGTTCGTCAAATTCAGACTCATTAGGCGCAAAACACTCCGACCACGAGATAACTCGTGACATGAGCATGGTGTTCATCTCGTCGAATGGTTGCATGATGCGGTGATCAACAAAATGCAGGTGCAGCTTGAACTCGGCACTGGCAAAATGAATGGTGTCGTTATCGTTGAGCAGGCAGTAACCTTCGATTCGATGACGATTGACGAAGGTGCCGTTGGTACTGTTTTCGTCGACGAGTCGAATTTTACCACTGATGTCCCGGACCAGCACGGCATGGAAACGACTCAGCCCGAGGTTCGGAATCACCAGGTCATTCTCCTTGCCACGGCCGATTCGACAAGGCAGCTTGGTAATCACGAAGTCGGCACGGGCATCGTCTGTTCCGAAAGCTTCCAAAGACCACTGCTTTTCCAAAGCATCGCTCCTGTTGTACCGTTACCAGATCATATTAAAATAAGCCACAAGACAAAAAAACGCGGGTCTGAGTGGCAGATCGTCGATCGTCAAATCGGTTGAACACCATCGGCACGCAGTTGCTCGCCGTGCGCTTGGCGCTGGCAACACGCAAGCCGTCGGCGTTCAGTAAGCCCGGTGTGGCCAAGTTCGGGCCGCTAGCAACGAGAGTATAGGGCCCTTCATCAAGCGGCGGCAATTTCGCATTTTGGCCTGGAAGCCCCTGAATAGCGTTCCAGCAGCGAAACCAAACCGACATGCAAGCACATGATGGTGCAACTGAAGTCCGTGCTTCTGTCGCACACTACCGACGAAAACGCGGCCGGGAAACGATTGCCAAGGTGGAAGGGGGTGATGATCGCCCGCGCTGTGGCCTTGGTGGCGAGCACGCAAGAAAAGCAGCATCCCACGTAAGCCACTTCGACGGCCCTGGATCGGGGCGCCTGTACTCCTGCCACCGCGGGGCGGAACGCCGCTCGATCCGCGCGCCGACTAGCGGGTGACCGTGAGCCGCTATTTGGGGCCGGTGGCGGCGATAACTTCAGCATTCTCTTGCAGGGTCGGGAACGGCGCACCGGCATGATGGACGTGGACGCCTTCGCGCAATACCTCGGCAAACATCCTGCGCTCACTGCCGGTCCGTTGAATCGCTTTGAGCGGTTGGATTGAGCGGCTGGATTCCGCGCTTTGTCGCCTTCTCGATGCGCTGGTCGCCGGGTCAGAAGCGCAACTCCTGACGCCGTCGTCTCTTAGATCAGCACTTCAACAAGCGCCGGGCCAGGGATCTTGAGCAGGGAACGGAAAACGGCTTCGAACGCTTCGGCGCTTTCCACTCGCTCGCTATGGATCCCCATGCCGCGTGCGATATCCGTCCAGCGCAGCGCGGGATTGCCGATGTCGAGCATCGACAGCGCGCGTGCGCCAGGCGTGCCGACGCCGACGCGCTCGAACTCGATGTTCAGAATGGCGTAGCTGCGATTGGCGAAAATCACGTTGATTACATCGAGCTTTTCGCGGGCCATGGTCCACAGCGATTGCAGCGTGTACATCGCGCTGCCGTCACCTTCCAGGCAAATCACCCGGCGCTGCGGGCAGGCCACGGCGGCGCCGACGGCGAGCGGTAGTCCGTTGCCGATCGAACCTCCCATCAGCTGCAGCCAGTCGTGCGCCGGCGCGCCCACGCTGGCCATTTGTGCGAAGCGGCTGCAGGTAATCGCTTCGTCGACGATGATCGCACCTTCGGGCAGGCAGCGCGCGATGACGCTTGCGGCGACGCGGCCATCGAGCACGCCGGTGGCTGGCACGAGATCGGCCGCAGTCTGCAGCAGCCGCGGCTGAGCCGGCGCATGCAGCGCGTCGGCGAGCGCGCTCAAGGCCGCCACGACATCGTCGGCGGGGCCCGCCAGCGTCAGTACCTGGCAAGCTGCTGGCACCAGCACGCTCGGCTTGTTCGGGTAGGCGAAGAAGCCGACGGGGCGTTTGGCACCGGCAAGAACCATCAGATCGGCGCCAGCCAGCACTGCGAGCGCATCTTCACCGAAGTAGGGCAGGATGGTGATCGGTACGCGGCCTGCGCCGCGCTCCAGACGGCGATTGAAAGTTTCCGCCAGGAGACGCAGCGGCAACGCGGCGGCGATTCGCCCGGCCAGCGTCGCGCCTTCGCCGAGCAGGCCTTCTCCGCCCAGCAGCAAGACCGGCTGGTGGGCTTGCCGCAGCGCTTTTGCTGCTCGATCGACCTGCATCGAGGGGAGCGTCGGCAGGGCGTTCGGTGTGGGCAGAGTGGGCGCAAGCGGGGGCAGGTAATCCGCAGGCAACTCGTTCCAGGCACTGTCGGCAGGCACCAGCAGCGTCGCAATCTTGCCCGGCACACCGCCCGCAGCGGCGACCGCTTCTGCGCCCAGGCGTGGCAGGTCGGCCGCGGTCGCGGCACTGTGCAACCAGTCGGAGACCGGTCGCGCGATTGCTTCGATGTCCGACGTCAGCGGCGCATCGTAGCGCCGGTGATAAGTGGCGTGATCGCCGACCACATTCACTATCGGACTCAGGGCCTTGTGCGCGTTGTGCAGATTCGCCACGCCATTGGCCAGGCCGGGTCCGCAATGCAACAAGGTGCACGCCGGCTGGCGCGCCATGCGTGCGTAGCCATCGGCAGCACCGGTTGCGACCCCTTCGAAAAGGACCAGAATCGGCCGTATCCCAGGGATCTGGTCGATCGCCTGAACCAACTGCATTTCCGACGTGCCGGGATTGGCAAAACAAACCTCGATGCCACCCTCCAGCAGCGTCTTGATCAGCGCCTGCGCTCCATTCATGAATTTCGCACTCCTCTAAGACGATGGCCGGAAAAGAGCATGCCATCTTGCTTGCCTTTTGACAGAAAACGCCTTGTATGGAGATTCTCTCCCTGAATCATTGACGCAAGCTCTGTCTTTGTAGCGCAGGCAGCCTGAATTGAAATGCTTTTCGGCCGCCCCCGCTAAGCGATGTCTACATCACTTGGGAAAGATAAGAGCCTAGTCGCAAGTCGGTGGTGAGTATGTGCTCGGTTAACCAGCGCTCCAGAAATTCGATATGTTCGTCCACCACATATTTGTCCGCTTGAAGGATTGCTTGCTGTAGTTCCCTGGCGCCCTGAATCAATTCCTGGTGCTCCGCTTGGTGTTCTTCAATTCCCTCATAACGATGCTTGAGCATCAAGCGTTCCTCGTGGCTGAAGTGCCAAACCGTACAATTGATCAGCTCTTCCAAGGTCGCCGCGATATAATCTTGGGGCTCCTCGTCCATTACGGAATGATTGAGCAGGTTGAAAATATCAACCAACTTACGGTGATCGTCATCTATTTCGTCGACCCCAACGCTTAGTATCTTGTCCCAAACTATATCTTTCATAATTCTTCTCCTGAGATAAATAACAGAACCCGAGAGTGGGCTTTGACAAAAGGAATCGCGCTGGCCTAAGGATGCAGGCGCGAGGCAGTGTACCGCTAAAAAGTCGCTTCCATAAGCTGCCGATGATTCAAGTCGCGTATGGAGGAGGCTAGAGCAATGGTAGCTCTAACGGTCATGACAATCGAGACACCCCAGATCATGAAAGTCATGACCGTTTCCCCTCTTCCCCGACCCTTCTCCCGCGAGAGGAGAAGGGAGATTCGTGAGTCGCTTGCGCGACTTTCACATTAAACGAGAATCGACGACAGCAGGAGGCTTATCAGACCGTCGAAGCCGTGTGGCGTTATCGGAATTGCGACGGGATGGGAATCTTCCCTGAGTCGCCATCCGCACTTCCCCCTAACCGACGCTTCGCCTGCAGGGCGACCACGTATATTGCCAGGGCATGTTTCGGCGTGACGGCAGTGGGGGAACGAATTCGCCGTGGCTGTGGGTTTCGAGTTGCGCTTGGGGGTGGCTTCGAAGGAAAACTGATATCATGCCAAGCGGATTGCATCGGCCAGGTCCCCCTGTCAGGGACCTGCTTCCGGTTTTGGCGGTGCCCGATGGTTCACGATTTTCCCTTTGTGGAGACCGGAAGATGGTTGCTTCGACGAGTGGGTCCGAAACCTCTAAAACGGACGAGCCGGGATTCGTTCTGACGCCGCCGGAACCGATCAAGCTGGTCGATGAAAAACGCGCCTCGCAGGCAACGTCCTTGCCGGCGGAACTCGCGGACGCGGTCGATGCTCAGGTCGAGCGTTTTATCAGTGCCTTGCTCAGCGAAGATGTGCACAGCGACGCGTTCCGGGCAAAGGTCGACTCGGCGTTCCGCCTGGGCAGAGAAGAAATCGCCGCGACCGCACATTTGATGAGCGGACGCTTCATGGCGCGCAACATGGTCGGTATGGAGGATTCGACCGCATTCAAGGCGATCAGCGAAATGCGCCGGCATCTTGACGAGCTTGACCCCGGCAAGGAAGGCGACTTGCTTTCGCAGAACAAGCTGCTCGGAATGATTCCCTACGGCGACAAGCTGAAAGCCTATTTCCGCAGATTCCAGAGTGCCAGTCAGCAGCTGCAGACCGCCATGCGCCAGATCTACGCGGCCCGGGACGACCTGCAGCGCGACGGCATCGACATCGATGCTACGCGGGTCAGCTTATGGGAAGCCATGCAGCATCTGAAGGCTTCGATACGTTTTGCCGAACAGCTTGACGGCCGCTTGGCAGAGAAAGTTGCCGCGGCCAGAAGCAGCGATCCGGAGCGCGCCAAGGCGCTGGAGCAGGAAGTTCTCTACTCTGCGCGGCAGAATCTGCAGGACATGCTCACCCAGATGGCCGTTTGTGTGAACGGCTATCTGGCCATGGATGTGCTCAAGAAGACCTGCCGCGAGTTGATCAACGGTTGCGAGCGGGTTGCCACCACCGGCATGTCGGCACTGGCCGTGGCGCAGACGGTGGCGCGCGCTACGGGCAATCAGGTCAAGGTCATGGACATGCTTTCCGGCGTGAACAGCACCATCGAGAACATGATTGTCGAAACCGGCAAACAATTGAATAACCATGTCGAACGTAGCGCGGCGTTCGGTGGCAGCCCGCTGCTGGGGATCGAGAAACTCAAGGAAATGTTCGCCCTGACGTTCAAGGCGATGGATACGATGGACAACTTCCGCAGTCGAGCGCTCGAGGTGATGGGTCAGAACAATGCTGTCATGCGCGACCAGTTGGCCAAAGCGCAGACTTACCTGGACAAGTCACGCCAGGAGCAAATCCGCGCGCTGGGTAGCCCTGGCCTGGAAGGGCCGGTCAGGCTGTAGAAGATTTCGTCGCCCTTGCACTCGTCGGTGGTCTTGATAAGGCGATTTCTGTCAAATAACATACCACCTTGCTTGTCTTTTCGCCCGCCTTCTGTGTTGCGACAACAGTTACATAGTCGACTATGCGCCTGTTGTCGCGCCTTGAAGCCGACCGAAAATCCGGCGCAATCTGATGCGTTCTTTTCCGGCAACCGCCTAAGGGGAAACACAAATGACGCAGCACTACCTGATTCGGCGTGACACCTCGGCCTGGAATTTGCAGGTCTGGCTATCCTTCTCGATTGCCGCTTTGGCCTGTGCGATCGGCGTATGGAGCATGCCCAGCGAAGAGCTCGATCGCGCTTTTCTGGCCATCGGCCTGTTCTTTTGTCTCTTTTCAGCATTTACGCTGGCCAAGATGATCCGCGACAATCGCGACGAGCGTGTCGATACCACCCCCTGGATCATGACCGTGTGGATCGGCTTCCTCGTCGCCGTCGTGCTCACTGCATGGGGCCTCTTTCGGATGAAAATTGGCACCTGGGAAAAGAGCTACATGGTTGTCAGCTGGCTGTTTCTGGTCAGCGCCGCCTTCACCCTTGCCAAGTTGGTTCGTGACAAGCAGGAAGCCGATATTCTCGAATCGTCGAGCACGGAGAAGGCCTTGTTGTTTGCCGACGATCAAGCGCCTGCGGTGGAACGATAGACGCCGTCTCATCGCCAGACGGGTGCCGGCCTGGCGACGCTTCCTGAAACAGTGGGATGCGACTAGCGCTTGCTGTTTATGAAGGTCTCGTGGTTAGCCAGTTTGCGAACTTCGTCTGCCGCGGCAAGCTCGAGCACCTTTCGCAAGCGGCCATGCAGGACATCCAGCTGATTCTGTAGCGATTCCTCGGGCGTTTTTTCGCCCGGCCTGACGCTCAGGCCCTTGCTGGCATCGCGCACGGACAGATAGTGCCGGCACATATCGGGGAGGTAGCGGGCGATGACCTCTCTGACAAAAAACTGCTCTTCGACGGGTACGACCAGGGCTTTTTGCTCGTTCGCCAGCACGTCGACCGCTCTCGCCAGCGTTTCTTTCAGGCCCGCAAGGGATCGCGCTGCATCATGCGGAAGTCTGGGGGCTACCTGGGCGAGAAAGGTATCCAGCTTGGCGGCGTCTTTGCTGATGTCCGCCGCTTTTCCGGAACGTCCGCGGCGTGCCGCTCTGGCACGCATCACCAGCCCTAGGCCGCCAGCAAAGGAGACGATCGCCAGTCCGGCAAGCGGCAGGCTTGCCTGCACGGTGGCAAGGAGACCTCCCAGCACGCCGATGGCCATGGCGATCAGTCCGGGAATCGACAGGAGTGCCGGCCGCAGGCCTCTACCGGCGTCGGCTTCGCGGTCAATCGCGGTCGCCAGAGGACGCCCGACAGTCCGTCGCTGTTGCGTGCGCAGCAGACGCTCGATGACTGCCGCCCCATACGCCGCCGGCTTGGCAGTTCTTGCGCTACCCCGCTTCGGCAAGCTGCCGCTGACCCATTTCTTCTGATCTGCCATAAAGTCTTCTTGCGATTAGGCAACTGGCGAATCTGCCTCCCCGCATGCCTGGGATCGGGTGAGTGAAGCCGTCAAGGCGTGGGTGAGCGTGGCTTGTTGCGCCACCCATTGTATTTCGTCTGGCCGTGAACTCAAGCTGCTGGCAGCGGCGGCGTTTGGCCAGCCCTGAAGCATGGGCTGCGAAACCGGCCGCGGTCGGGCGTCGGCGGTGAGCGGTGGCTGGCTCGCCTCTATGGGGGTGAGCCAGGCGAGGCGCTCGGCATGAACTTGGCGATTGTGTATAGTGTTTCGATTGTCGCCATCATGGCCAGTCTTATTCTTGGAGTCTGCTTTGAATTTCCTGTGCCTGCTTAATGTGAAAGTCGCGCAAGCGACTCACAAACCTCCCTTCTCCCCTCGCGGGAGAAGGGTCGGGGAAGAGGAAAAACGGTCATGACTTTCATGATCTGGGGTGTTTCGATTGTCATGACCGTTAGCAAGTCGATGCCCAGCCGCGCGCTGCTGCTGGTCCTCCTGCTCTCGAGTTGCTCGGATAGCCGGCTCTTGAGCTATGGTGACGATACCAACTTTCTGCTCTTCGATCACCCGAACTCGGAAAAGGCCATCGCGGACGTTCGGGCCCGCGCCGAAAGTCTGTGCGCTCAGCGCAAGCAGCTGGCTGTCAAGACGGAGAGCGTCTGTTCGCTTAGCAGTTGTACGACGAGCTATCAGTGCTCGAGCACGGCGGACGTTGTCAAGGACGCGCTTTGAGCGACAGTCGCGGCCGGGCGCCCTTGCCTGAGGGCAGGGATGAGCGTGCTGTTGCACTGCAAATGGCGGGGAACAGTCATGACCGGCAGCAGCAGGGCCGTCTCGACTTGTCATGACCGTTGGGACTTTCGCCCCAGGACCTTGGTGAGGAACGCCTGGCCGGGAACGTGATCCCTTCTTCTATGGTAGATTGGCGTGGGAGGAAGAACATTGGCAGAACGCAAGTTACGCTACGGGGTCTATCTTGGCGCCGTGCAGCGTCACAAGCGACAGATCAGCTTCGCTGCGCTTCTCGACGCCGAGCGCTTACGGCCCAAACGTCCCCCACTGCGGGCCATCGATCTGCACCGTTTGCTGACGCCCTACGTTTCGGTGCGCTTCAGCGAGCAACTGCGTGCAGTCGTGCCGCTGGCTCTGATGCTGATCGGTTTTCAGGCCCTCGCGCTGCGCACTTCCTTGCTCGACGCCGACTCCGTAGCGCTCGGCATCCTGGCGGTGATCATCGGTCTGATGTTCTTCATGGAAGGGGTCAAGATCGGCTTGATGCCCCTCGCCGAGAACGTCGGCTTCCAGATGCCGGGCAAGACGAACCCGGCTGTTCTGCTCTCTTTCAGCCTGCTGCTGGGTGTTGCGGCGACTTTTGCCGAACCGGCCATCGGGGCGCTACAGGCTGCGGCCAGTTCCATTTCTCCCGAGCGTTCACCGTGGCTGCGCCAGCTGCTCGGTCCCTACTCCCACTGGCTGGTTCTGGCCATTGCCGGCGGGGTCGGCCTGGCGGTGAGCATCGGGATGCTGCGCACGATGTTCGGTTGGAAGCTCAAGACGATGATCTTGCTGATCATGCCGCTGACTCTCGGGCTGACCGCCTGGTGCGCCCAGCAGCCCGAACTGGCGTCGATCATCGGTCTTGCCTGGGACTGCGGCGCGGTGACTACCGGCCCGGTTACCGTGCCCCTGGTGCTGGCGGTCGGGGTCGGTGTGGCGGCCTCGACGGGGCGTAGCGATAACCCGTTGTCGGGTTTCGGGATCGTCACTCTGGCGTCGATTTTCCCGATTCTTGCCGTGCTCACTACGGCGATCTATCTGACCAGTCAGGGTCCGGGGGCGATGCTGCCCATTCAGCCACCGGCAGTTGGTGGCTGGTACAAGGAGACCCCTTTCGCCGAGATTATCGGCGCGCTGCGCGCCATCGTGCCGCTGGTTCTGCTGCTGGTGCTTGTCCAGACGCGCTTGCTGGGCCAGAAGATTCGTCAGCGCGACATCTTTATCTATGGCATTTCGATGGCCGTGGCGGGCATGTTGCTGTTCAATCTTGGTTTGACCGAGGGGCTGGTGGCGCTCGGCGAACAGGCCGGCAACAATGTTCCCTGGGCGTTCTCTGAAAATCGGGAAACCGGCGCGCCGCCGCTTTATCCTTTCGCGTTGGGCATTGGCTTGACCCTCGCTTTTGCTTTCGCCATCGGCTTCGGCGCAACCGTGGCCGAGCCGGCGCTAAACGCCATGGGCATGACGGTCGAGAACCTCACCGACGGGGCATTCCGCAAACGCATGCTGATTCATGCCGTTGCTGCCGGGGTTGGCGTGGGAGCCGCGCTGGGCGTTGCCCGCATCCTCTTCCACCTGCCGGTGTGGATGCTGCTGCTCGGCGGTTATTCGATTGCCCTGGCATTGACCGTCGTTTCGCGAGAAGAGATCGTCAACCTCGCCTGGGACAGCGCCGGCGTCACCACCGGTCCGGTGACCGTGCCCTTGCTGCTGGCACTCGGCATCGGCCTCGGCGAAGTGGTCGGGGCCGCCGAAGGCTTTGGCATTCTCGCCATGTGTTCGGTCGGCCCGATCATTTCGGTTCTGGGGACTGGCCTGTGGATCGACATGAAGACTCGCGGACGCAAGAGAAGGAGCAGGAAAGCATGAGCAAGAAAACAAATGAGCTGATTGTCCTCACGGATGTGATGTTGATCACCGTCGTCGTCCAGCGGGGTGTTGCCGACCAGGTGGTCCAGGTCGCCGTTGAAGCCGGGGCGCAGGGGGCGACCGTTTTTCATGCGCACGGTAGCGGCGTTCGCCAGAAGCATCTCGGCATCCTCGGGCTGACGGTGAATACCGAAAAGGAGATCATCTATATCGTGGTGCCGTCGGAACAGGCGGACACCATGTTCGAACGTATCTTCGTCTCGGCAAAGATGGACACACCGGGCATGGGCATCCTGTGGATGACCCGACTCGACAAGATGTCCACCTATGTGCCACACGATGTGGCGGCCCGCTTTGGCGTACACACGGAGCGCGCGGCAGGATGAGTGTCCTGGCGCACATCGGCTACGGAGTCGAGAAGAAGCTGATCACGGCGATTGTCGTCAGCGGCCAAGGCATGAAGCTGACCAAGCTGGTGGAGAACGAGCCGGGCGTGTTGTCGGTCAGTCATCACCATGCGCGTGGCACGGGTCGCCGGCAGCCCGGTTCGCTTCTCTGGACCGAGCGCGATGTGGTGATGGTGCTGGTCGAGGCGCCGCAGTCCGACGACATTTTCGCGCAGATCTTCCTGGCTGGCGAGCTCGGCGAGCCGAATCAGGGCGTCATCTTCATGGAGGCCGTGTGCCGCGGCCATCCGATGATGCCGTTTGACGTTTGACCGGGGTCGCAGATCCGCGCGCTTGTTCTTGAGGGTCGCGAAAACCCAGCTCCCCAGGTCGTCAAGGCCGCCTGGCCGGCAAATGATCGGGCATTCCTGTGCGCGCTGGCCTGCTTTCGCAAGCGCTGGCCTCTTTTTGCTACTATCGGTCTGGCTTGAGCCTCGGCCCTGCCTTGCTCGCCGGCAAGGTCGGGACGAAAATGCCATCAGCCTCTTCGCCGACGCTTGGCCGCTCACGGTGCGACGTGTGGCGTGCTGACCGAATCACCCGGGTGACGGGCTCGATTGTCAAAACCTCTCTCGACAGGACTTTACATGCCTTCATTTGATTTTTCTTCGGAAGCCGATATGGCGGCTTTGCACAACGCTATAGACGTCACCAAGCGGGCTATCGACAATCGTTACGACTTCAAGGCGACCAGTGCCAAAGTCGAGCTGAACGAGAAAGACAAGCTGATCACGCTGCACGGCGATTCCGATTTTCAGCTCGACCAGATCAAGGATCTGCTCTTTCCAGCCATGGAAAAGAAAGAAAAGGAGAGCACCAAGCGACTGGACGCCCAGGCGGTACAACAGATCTCGGGCAACAAGGTCAAGCAGGAGCTGAAGATCAAGATCGGCATCGAGTCCGATTTGGCGAAGAAGATCGTCAAGCTGATCAAGGATTCAAAACTCAAGGTGCAGGCATCGATTCAGGGCGATGCGGTACGCGTCAGCGCTGCCAAACGCGACGAACTGCAGGCCTGTATCGCGATGGTGACCAAGGCGATCACCGATTTTCCGATCAAATACGGCAATTTCCGCGACTGATTGGCACTTCGCAAGATCGCCAGGTCGCTTGCACGTGTACTTCGGCTGCTGTGCCCGGGCTGTTCGCGGGGCGCCGCGGCAAGCGCGGGCGCTCTGGCCCGCAGCGGCGAATCCCTTCTGCAGCGCATTCTTGCCGCAACTCGAGCCTCGGTTGTGCTACCCTAGCTGGTTCTCGTTCGCACCAGAAACGCGCTGTTTGGCGTTTTGAAACCGCGGACAGCCGATGACTCTTGTGTTGCGAGTCCAGATTTGAAAGCTCTTCCGATCCGTTTGCAGCGTCGATGCATTTTTCGACCGCGCAGCAGTGCTCCCTGCTGGCATGGCCTTGCACGTGTATAAGCCCGGCGACGCGCCGGTGCCGGCAGAGCAAGCCCAGCGCAGCGTTTTTTCCTGGACCGAGGAGTTGCGCCAGGTGACGATGGCGGTCAGCAAGAAGGACCGCAGTCCAGCAGCCAATCGCCAGCGCCTCTTCTATCTCTTGCAGTGGACCACCGACGCACGTGGTTTCGGGGTTACGGTCAACAAAGGTCGCGATCCGGAAAGCGCCGAGGAACTGTGGAGCCTGGATCGTGCGCTGAGCAAGCCGCCGCGTTTCGTCAGTGACGAAGATCGTGTGATTCTGCGCCTCCTGTGGGCCGAGCGCTCTTTCGATACCGGCCTGCGCGCTTTTGGCCTTGGACCCGCGCACGGCAGTGAGGTGCTGCAACTGATGGCCGAGACTGGCCGTTTGTGCCGCAAGGATGACTTTTCCAGCCTTACCCTGGCGGTGGTGCGTCCGGCCGTGGTCAGTTGGCTGGTCAATGAGCAGGGGCGCCGGGTGCCGCTGCTCACTCCCGAGCCGGAGGAATGCCTGGTCATTCCCTTGCCGACACCGTGGTACATCGACCTCGAGCGGAGACTGATCGGGCCGTTGCAGGTGGATGGCAATCCGGCCGTCGTGGCGCGCCTGTTCTCCTTGCCACCCCTGTCGGCCATGGCCGCCGCGCTGGTTGGCGAGGCCTTGAGCGAACCGGCGCGTGAATTGCCCACTGCCGCCGAGACGGCCAGTGTCAATCTGCGCAGCATCGTTGCCGAACCGCTTCCGGTGCTCCGCCTGCAGACTCTGAACACCCACGGCAACCGCAGTTGGCGAGACTACGCTGCGACGTTCAGCGGTGGCACTTTCGACGTCGCCTTGCCGGTTTTCCGTTACGCCGATGTCGAGGTGAAACCTGACGATACGCGCGATTTCTCGATTCTGGCGAGCGGCGAGATGGTTCGCATCGAGCGTCAGCGCGCGCGCGAAGAGCGGTGGATGGACGAGTCGACCGCCTGCGGTCTCGAGAAGATTCCGGGCTACGTGCTGCAGACCTTCGGCAGGCCGCCGGACAATGCCTATGGACTGGCCGTTGAGAGCCTGTGGTCATCTTTCATGCACGACGAGCTGCCGCGTCTGCGCCGTGCCGGCTGGCAGATCGAGTTCGCCGACGATTTTCGCCATCGCCAACTCGAAGTCGAGGCCTGGGATGCAGACCTCATCGAGTCGGAAAATGGCTGGTTCGACCTGGACATGGGCATCTTCGTTGAGGGCGAACGCCTGCCGCTGGCGCCGCTGCTCGCCGCACTCTTTCGCCGTGACGGGCGTTGGCTGGAGGCCACGCAGCTGGCGGAAATTGCCGATGCCGAGATGATTGAGCTGGTGACGCCGACCGGGCAGCGCGTGCGGGCACCGGCCTGGCGCTTGAAACCGCTGGCGGCGACGCTGATCGATCTTTTCGACGGTTTTTCCGGCGGCACATCCCTGCGCCTGTCGCGTTTCGATGCCCCGCGTCTGGCGGAGCTCAACGATAGCAGTCGCTGGGAGTTCCGGGGGCAGCGCGATGTCCTGGCGCTGGCCGATCAGCTGAGCGCAGCGCAGGGCATTGCGCATATCGATCCGCCCGCTGGCCTGGGTCTCGAATTGCGCCACTACCAGACCGAAGGGGTCGCCTGGCTGCAATTTCTGCGCGCCCAGAACCTTTCCGGAATTCTTGCCGACGACATGGGTCTCGGCAAAACCGCGCAGACACTGGCGCACCTGTTGCTCGAAAAGGAGGCTGGGCGGCTCGATCGCCCGGCCTTGATCGTCCTGCCGACCTCCTTGATCTTCAACTGGAAAAACGAAGCGGCGCGTTTTGCGCCCGGCCTGTCGATCCTCTCGCTGCACGGTCCCGAACGCAAGAGCCACTTTGCCCGGATCGCTCAACACGACGTCGTGCTGACCACCTACCCGCTGCTCTGGCGTGACGCCGGGCAACTGACCAAACACCGCTACCATCTGCTGATTCTCGACGAGGCGCAAACTGTCAAGAACGCGCGCAGTCAGGGAGCCGAGGTGGTGCGCAAGATTATCACTCGGCATCGCCTCTGCCTGACCGGTACGCCCCTGGAAAACCACCTCGGCGAGCTCTGGAGTCAGTTCGATTTCCTGCTGCCGGGTTTTCTCGGCAGCAACCAGAACTTCACCAAGTATTGGCGCACGCCGATCGAAAAGCAGGGCGACGAGGAGCGGCGTGACCTGCTCTCGCGCCGCCTGCGGCCCTTCATCCTGCGCCGCAAGAAAGAGGAGGTGGCGCGCGAGCTGCCGCCGAAAACGATCATCGTGCGCAGGGTCGAACTCGCTGGCAGCCAGCGCGACCTGTACGAAACAGTACGCGTGGCGATGGACGAGAAAGTGCGTGTGGAAATCGCCAGCAAGGGTTTCAACCGCAGCCAGATCGTCATTCTCGACGCGCTGCTGAAGTTGCGCCAGGTCTGTTGCGATCCACGCCTGGTCAAGGCCAAGGCCGCGCAGAAAGTCAAGGAGCGCGCCAAGCTCGATCTGTTGATGACCATGCTCCCCGAGCAGGTCGAAGAGGGCCGGCGGATTCTGCTCTTCTCGCAGTTCACCAGCATGCTGGCGCTGATCGAACAAGAACTCCAGCTGGCCGGCATTGACTACGTTCTGCTCACCGGCGATACCAAGGATCGCGAAGCGCAGATCAGCCGTTTTCAGGCCGGCGACGTGCCGGTTTTCCTGATCAGCCTGAAGACCGGGGGGGTCGGACTCAATCTGACCGCTGCCGATACCGTTATCCACTACGATCCCTGGTGGAACCCGGCGGTGGAGAATCAGGCCACTGATCGCGCCCATCGTCTCGGCCAGGACAAGCCGGTTTTCGTCTACAAGTTGATTATCGCCGGCAGCATCGAGGAGAAGATCCTTGCCCTGCAGGAACGCAAGGCTGCTCTTGCGGCGAGCATTCTTGCCGCAGACAGCAGCGTGCGCGCCAAGTTTGGCAGCGAGGACATCGCCGCGCTCTTTGCGCCGCTCCCCAGCTGAGGCATCGTTGTCGCCGCGGCTACTGCAGCAGTTTCTCTCCTTCGCCCTGATTGGTCTGCTTGGCACGGCTGCTCATTTCCTCGTTCTTTTCGTCCTCGTTTCACAGCTTGACTTCGGCCCGCTGCCCGCGTCGAGCGTGGGTGCCGTGACTGGCGCCCTGGTCAATTACGGGCTCAACTACCGGCTCACCTTCCGCAGCCGAAAAAAACACCACGATGCGCTCCCAAAATTCATGCTCGTGGCCACCGCGGGCTGGTTGCTGAATGGCCTGCTCATGGCTATCCTGTTGTCCCGACTCGACATTCACTATCTGCTGGTGCAAGTCATCGTTACCAGTCTGGTTCTGGTCTGGAACTTCTTCGCCAACCGCTTCTGGACGTTCAGAGCGCGCGCTGGCTAGCGCATCCGGGGCCGCTGCTCCTGGAAGTCAGTGCCGAGCGAAAGCGAGGTATTTCTTTTCGATTGAACATACGCAGGTGCCACCGATGACCAGAGGACCCGCGGCGAGCGCGGATTCGCCAGCCACGCTTGCGCAACGAAGCAGACTCAGCCCGCGCGCGGATGATGCCCTGCCCAGCATTTCGATTGTTGCGCCTGCCTATAACGAGCAGGAAGTAATCGTTGAGTTTCATCGGCGCGTCAGCGAGAACCTGCGTGCCATTGGTGCTCCCTACGAGCTGGTGCTGGTCAACGACGGAAGCAGTGACCAGACGCTGGCGCTGATGCACGCCTTGCAGGCAGACGACCCGCAGGTGATGGTGGTCGACCTGTCGCGGAACTTCGGCAAGGAGATCGCGCTCAGTGCCGGCCTCGATCATTGCAGTGGCGAGGTGGTGGTCGTTCTCGATGCCGACCTGCAGGACCCCCCGGAACTGATTCCGGAAATGCTCGAGGGTTGGCGCGAGGGCTACGACGTCATCTACGGCGTGCGTAGCGACCGTGAGGGAGAAAGCTGGCTGAAGAAAACTACCGCGCAGCTCTTCTATCGTCTTATTGGTAGCGTCAGTCGTGTCGAGATTCCCCGCGACACCGGTGATTTTCGTTTGATGACCCGGCGGGTGGTGCGCGAACTTTCGCGGCTGCGTGAGGAACATCGCTTCATGAAGGGGCTGTTCGCCTGGGTCGGCTTTCCCTCGCGGCCGCTCATTTATCGTCGTAGCCCGCGTCTGGCCGGGGTCACCAAATGGAATTACTGGAAGCTTTGGAACCTCGCTCTCGAGGGGATTACCTCCTTCACCATCGCGCCGTTGAAAATTGCCAGCTACCTGGGCATTTCGGTTGCTTTCCTGTCCTTGTTGTACGCTGCCTTCGTGATCTGGAAGACCTTGATGTACGGTGACCCGGTTCGCGGTTACCCCTCGCTGCTGGTGGCGGTGCTCTTCCTTGGCGGTGTGCAGCTGATCGCGGTCGGCGTTCTTGGCGAGTACATTGGACGGATCTTCAACGAGGTCAAGGGACGTCCGCTGTATCTGGTCAATCGTATCCTCCCGTCGCACTTGCATACGACGATGGCAGCTGCAGCGAGGGACTCGAGTTGAGTGCTGGGCAAGGGGTGTTGGCCGGGTGACAGGCTTGCGGCGTGATAAGATTGCGGCTCTATGGAACTCGTGATCAATGGCGAAAGCCGCCAATTTCCCTCGCCGCTTACGGTTGCTGAACTGGTCGCCGCGCTGAACCACGCCGGCAAGCGGATCGCCGTCGAACGCAACGGCGACATCGTAGCGCGCGGTCGTCACGCCGAAACGGCGCTGGCTGACGGTGATCGTATCGAGATCGTCGTGGCCGTCGGCGGTGGCTGAGCCTCATTCGGAAAGACAAGGACGCATGCACGCATCTCCCCATAGCCTGACGATTGCCGGCAAGACCTATCGTTCGCGTCTGCTCGTCGGCACCGGCAAGTACCAGGATTTCGCCGCGACGCGGGCGGCGATCGATGCCTCCGGCGCGGAGATCGTCACCGTCGCCATCCGGCGCACCAACATCGGCCAGAACGCCGCTGAGCCGAACCTGCTCGATGCCCTGCCGCCCTCGCAGTTCACCATCCTGCCCAACACCGCCGGCTGCTACACCGCCGATGACGCGGTGCGCACTCTGCGTCTGGCGCGCGAACTGCTTGATGGGCATCCCTTGTGCAAGCTGGAAGTCCTTGGCGATCCGGGCAATCTGTTCCCGAACATGCCGGAAACGCTCAAGGCGGCGGCAACGCTGGTCAAGGAAGGCTTTGCGGTGATGGTTTACTGCGCCGACGACCCGATCCAGGCGAAGATGCTCGAGGAAATAGGTTGCGTCGCTGTGATGCCGCTGGCTTCGCTGATCGGCTCGGGGATGGGCATCGTCAATCCCTGGAATCTGCGCCTGATCATCGACCAGGCCAAGGTGCCGGTGCTGGTCGATGCCGGGGTCGGTACCGCTTCCGACGCGGCGATAGCCATGGAACTGGGTTGCGACGGCGTGCTGATGAACACCGCCATCGCCCACGCCCGTGATCCGCTGCTGATGGCCAGCGCCATGAAGAAGGCCGTCGAGGCCGGGCGCGAGGCTTTTCTCGCCGGGCGCATGGCGCGCAAGTTCTACTCGGCCGATCCCTCGTCGCCGACGACCGGTCTGATCGGTTCCTAGGCATGGCCGATCAGCAGGCCGATGGCAGCGTCGATCGGCCCGGACATATCCGTAGTTTCGTGCTTCGCCAGGGGCGTGTCTCGGCCGCCCAGCAGCGCTACCGTGAGGCGATGATGGGCCGCATCGGCGTTCCCTACGTCGCCGCACGTGTCGATCTCGATGCCCTCTTCGGGCGCTCGGCACCACAGATCCTGGAAATTGGTTTCGGCATGGGCGAGACTTCGGCGGCAATCGCCGCCCACCATCCGGAACAGGATTATCTGGGCATCGAAGTGCACACGCCTGGCGTCGGCAGCCTGTGCAAGCTGGTTGCCGAGATGGGCCTGGCCAATCAGCGCATTATTCAGCACGACGCGGTCGAAGTGCTACGCGAGATGATCGCGCCGGCGACGCTGGCCGGCATTCACATTTTCTTTCCCGACCCCTGGCCGAAGAAGCGCCACCACAAGCGACGCCTGCTGCAGCCGGCGCTGGTCAGACTCCTGGCCAGCCGCTTGCGTCCGGGTGGCTACCTGCACAGTGCAACCGATTGGCAGGACTATGCAGAGCAGATGCTGCTCGTGCTCTCGTCCGAGGCCCTGCTCGAAAACACCGCGCCGGGGTTTGCGCCGCGCCCGGACTATCGCCCGCAAACCAAGTTCGAGCAGCGTGGCCTGCGGCTGGGGCACGGCGTCTGGGATCTGGTTTTTCGGCGGCGGCCCGAGGCCGTTCAGCCGGCTTCATTCAAGGCGGAAAATGACCGGCAGAATCAGCTCGCGTGAGTACGCCCAGTTCACCTTGCCCATCGCCCAGGCCGCTCTTTCGGCTGCCTTGTCGAGGATCGCGTGGCCGCTGCTGACGCCGACATGGACATCCGTGATGCTGCCGTTGTCGCTGACGGTGAGGATCAGGCGGACTTCGCCTTCGATGCCGCGGGCGACGGCTTCCTCCGGGTAGTAAAGGTGTTCCGAAAGCTTGCGTTGCGCCGCTTCGACTTCGTGCCTGGTGCTTGCCTTGGTCGTCGGCGGGCGGCGTGGGGTCGGCACTTTCGGGGGCGGCGGCGGTTTGACGACGGGCGGGGATTCGGTGCTCGCCAGGGTATTCTTCAACAGCGGTTCGGCGCTGACCTGCGGCGGCTTGACCGGCAGGCGTAACATCGCTTGCAGTATCGGTGGTGGCGGCGCTGGGCTGCGCATGTACGCTTCCGGAAGGAGCAGGCTGGCGTGCAGGGCGAGCGACAGGGCGAGGGCAAGAATCAGGCGGGGCGGCATGGGCTTGCCATTGTGAACCAAAAAGCGTGCAACGGAACAGACAGAACCGCGCTGTCGGGTCCGCAGGGAGAAGGCGAGTGAGGTACTTCGAGAGTTGCTTTGGTTGCACCGTCGGCAGATGGCTGTTGCTGGTTTGCTGCTTGCTGGCTGGGACGGCCTCGGCGCAGATGTCGACCGCAAGCCCGGACCCGATCACTTTCGGTTTTGCGGTCGAACGCGGCGACTTGCGTACCGTGACCCGTTGGCTCGACGAAGGCCTGGACCCGGAGTACCAGGCCGCGCATATTGGCACGGGTTTGATGGTCGCCGCCTGGTATGGCCACATCGAGATGATGGCCCTGTTCGTCGAACGCGGCGCCGATGTGCGGCGCAGCAACCGCAACGGCGAGCAGGCACTGCAATTGGCCGCCTGGGGCGGGCATCTCGAGGCAATGCGCTGGCTCCTGGAGCACGGCGCGCCACTCGAACGCCAGGGCAACCATTGGGGGGCGTTGCATTACGCGGTATTCAACGGCCACCAGCAGCTGGTCGAGGACCTGATCGCGCGCGGGGCCAACGTCAACGCACTTTCACCGAACCTGTCGACGCCGCTGATCCTGGCTGCGCGCGAAGGGCGCGACGAAGTGGCACGGCGGCTGCTCGAATCGGGGGCTGATGCCACGGCCAGGAACGACTGGGGTGACAGCGCCCTGACGATGGCCATGCGCTACGACCATCTGCGCCTGGCGAAAATGATTTCGTCACCGGAGGAGTTCGAAATTGCGGTCAAGGCGCCGAAGGAGAGTTTTGGTGAAGCCGTCCGTTCGGCCGCCGTTCCCCCCGAGATTGACGTCATCCTCAAGGAGATTCGCGCTGCCGAAGCCGAAGGCAGGTCGAGTGTAGACCTGCACAAACAACTCCTGGCGACCACCAGGGCCCTGCGCAGTGCCAGCAACGCCAGCCCCAGGCCGGCGGTACAGAAAGCGATGCCGCGTCCCTACATGCCGCCGTCGATGGTCATTACCGCCCGGCGTGGCCGGCCGGGCGCCGAGCGTGCGCAACTGATGGTCGAAGGCCAAGCTGCCGGGCAGGGCGTCGCGGCAACGCCTGCCGGCACAGGCAAGGCGGCGAGTCCCGCCGCTTTGCCGTCGCCAGCACAGAGCGCGGCTGCGGCGCAGGTGTCGGACTTGTTGCGCCAGATTCGCCTCGCCGAGGCGCAGGGACAAGCCGCTGACGACCTCCGGCAGCAGCTTTACCAGGCGGTCCAAGGGATGCAGTAATCAGTAAGCTGGTTTCTCTTCAGTGGCGGTCGACGAGAAAGCGCTCGAGTAGCTGATTGAGAAAACGGCGGCCACGGTCGCTTGGCGCAATGCGTTGCAGCGGACGCTCGATCAGGCCGTCGCACTCGGCCTGGCGCAGTTCGTTCTCGATGCTGAGCAGCGGCAAGGAGGTACGCGACTCGAACAAGGCGCTGTCGAAACCCTGCAGCAGGCGCAAGGCGTTGAGCATGAACTCGAAGGGCAGGTCGACGGCGGCGATGGCGGACTCCTGCTGGATCGGCGTCCCGGCCGTGACTTTGGCCAGGTACTGCTCGGGCCGCTTCCAGCGCATCTGGCGCAGCACGCGGTCGTGCAGGGTCAGCTTGCTGTGTGCGCCGGCGCCGATCCCCAGGTAGTCGCCGAAATGCCAGTAGTTGAGGTTGTGTCGGCATTGCTGCCCGCTGCGGGCGAAGGCCGAGGTTTCGTAATGCGTGTAACCGGCGCTGGCCAGCCGGGCTTCGATGGCGTCCTGCATGTCGGCGCAGCTGTCGGCCTCGGGTAGGGTCGGCGGCTGCGCGGCAAAGGCGGTGTTCGCTTCAATCGTCAACTGATAGCACGAGAGGTGCGGCGGTGCGAAGGCGAGTGCTGCTTCGACATCTTCGCGCGCTTCGCTGAGCGTCTGCCCGGGCAGGCCGTAAATCAGGTCGATATTGAAGTTGTCGAAGTGCCGCGCGGCAATTGCGATCGCCTGCCGGGCGTCGTGATCGTCGTGGGCACGACCGAGCGCCTGGAGATGGCGGGGGTTGAAGCTCTGGATGCCGATCGACAGGCGGTTCACGCCGGCGGCGCGAAAGGCGGCAAATTTTTCGGACTCGACGCTCGCCGGATTGGCCTCCAGGGTGATTTCGGCGTTGGGCAGCAGTGGCAGCCGGCTGCGCAGGGCCGTCAGCAGCCGCTCGACGGCCTCGCCGGAGAGCAGGCTGGGGGTGCCGCCTCCCAGGAAAATACTGTCCACCCGGCGCCCCCAGATCGTCGGCAGTGCCGCTTCGAGGTCGGCGATCAGCGCCGTCAGGTAGTCGTCTTCGGGGATCGCCGGCGCCGATCGATCGGCATTCTGCGTCCCCGGCACGGCATGTGAGTTGAAATCGCAGTAGGGGCACTTCTGTACGCACCAGGGAATATGCACGTAGAGCGCCAGCGGCGGTGGGTTGCGGAACTGGATCTGCCGCTGCCCGGCCGCTGCCACCTCCTGAACCGGGATCAGCGGAATGACTCTGCCGCTCCGGCTCGTCGGCGCGGCCATCAGCGACTTGCCAGCAGACGTTCGACGAGGCGAGCCAGTGCCTGGCCGCGGTGCGAGCGGCGGTTTTTCTCGGCGGCGTCGAGTTCGGCGGCGCTCTTGTCGAGTGCGCGGACGTAAAACAGCGGATCGTAGCCGAAGCCGCTTTCGCCGCGCGCGGCGGGCAGGATCTCGCCGTGCCACTCGCCCTCGGCGATGATCGGTTGCGGGTCGTCCGCGTGACGTACGAAGACGATGACCGCAACGTAGTGTGCGGCGCGCTGGTGGCTGTTGCCGAGTTCGGCGAGCAGCTTTTCGTTGTTGCGCGCGTCCGATCGTGGCTCGCCGGCGTAGCGCGCCGAGTACACGCCAGGGGCGCCACCGAAGGCGTCCACACACAGGCCGGAGTCGTCGGCCAGCGCCGGCAGGCCGGTCAGTTGCGAGGCATGGCGGGCTTTGGCCAGCGCGTTCTCGACAAAAGTGCAATGCGGTTCTTCGACTTCGGGAACATCGAGCTCGCCTTGCGGAACGAGTTCCCAGCCGAGCGGCGCGAGAATGGTGTCGAGTTCTTTGAGTTTTTTGGCGTTGTTGGAAGCGAGGACGAGTTTCATGGCTGCTATAGGGCCTGGGCGCTTGTCTGCTCGGCAATCAGGCGGCCGATGCCGGCATCGGCCAGGTCGAGCAGTTCGATCATCTGGGCACGCGTAAAAGGCTCGCCTTCGGCGGTCCCCTGTACCTCGACAATGCCACCGCTACCGGTCATCACGACGTTCATGTCGGTGTCGCAGTTGGCGTCTTCGGCGTAGTCGAGGTCGAGCACCGCGACGCCCTTATAGATGCCGACCGACACCGCGGCGACATGATCACGCAGCGGGTTGCTGCTCACCTTGCCTGTGCTGAGCAGATGTTCGCAGGCGTCGTTGAGCGCCAGCCAGGCGCCGGTGATCGCCGCACAACGCGTCCCGCCATCGGCCTGCAGGACGTCGCAGTCGAGCGTGATCTGGCGTTCGCCGAGCAGCTTGAGGTCGGTGACCGCACGCAGCGCGCGACCGATCAGGCGTTGTATTTCCTGCGTGCGACCGGATTGCTTGCCTTTGGCCGCTTCGCGGCCACTGCGCGTGTGCGTCGAGCGTGGCAGCATGCCGTATTCGGCGGTAACCCAGCCCTTTCCGCCGCCGCGTAGAAAAGCGGGGACGGAGTCCTCGATGCTGGCCGTGCACAGCACGCGCGTGTCGCCCATTTCGATCAGCACCGAGCCTTCGGCGTGGCGGGTGAATCGGCGCGCAAGGGTGACCTTGCGCAGTTGCGAAGCTTGACGGTGACTGGGGCGCATGAAAATTCCTATTTGGCGTACTTCTGAATGGTCGAGCGGATCTCTTCGATGGCCAGTTCGATCTCCTCTTCGCTGAGTTCGGTCTTGTGGCGCGGGTTGCGCCCGAACTCGTCGAGACGCGTGGTTACCGTGTCGCGAGGCATTGATTTGGTTGAAATGAGGCTGCCGCCGGCGCTGCTCTCGTCGACGTAACTGTCCTGCCAGCGCACGGCGATCATCGACAGGTTGTCGGCATGCGGCCCGCAACGGGTTTCTGCCTGGGCAAGCAGGGTCGGTACGGCATGCATCAGATTGGCGGTCTTCAGGGCCGTGGCTAGCAGCTTGTCAGGTAGTCCGTTCCAGGCGCCGTCGGTGCAGAGGACCAGCACGTCTTCGGCTTCGAGTGTCGTCTTGCGCGAAAACTCGATCTCGGGCGTCTGTTGGCCGCCCAGGCAGCCGTAGATCTTGTTCCGGTCCGGGTGCGTGCTGGCCTGCTCTTCATTGATTATGCCCTGTTCGAGTAACAAGCGTACGCGGGAGTGGTCTTTGGTCTGGGCCAGGGCTCGGCCCTTGCGCAGTAGATAAAGTCGAGAATCACCCGAGTGCGCCCAGTAGGCGATGTTGTTCTGCACGAAGCAGGCGACGCAGGTGGTGCGTGGTGAGTCCTGCAGCTGATGCTTGCCGGCAAAATCGAGGATGGCGCGGTGCGCGTTGAGCATGCCAGTCTGCAGAAACAGAAAGGGGTCGCGAATGGGCGTCGTGATCTGGCGCTGGAAGGACTCGGTCAGCGTTTGTACGGCGATCTGGGCAGCCACTTCACCGAAGTAGTGACCGCCCATGCCGTCGGCGACGACCATCAGCAGGCTGTCGCGGGAATAGCAGTGTGCCAGCCGATCTTCGTTATTGGCGCGCTTGCCGGCGCGGCTCTCTTGGTAGATCGTGAATTTCATGGGCTTCTGGATTTCTTAAATTTGCCGACCATCTGGTCGAGCCACTTTGCTTTCTGCTGTGGCGTCGGTGGGATGACCGCTTCAGTGAGCGCTTTCTGCAGCGCGAAGACGCTTTGTGGCCGGTAACGATGGTTCAGGCACAGGCACCAGTCGATCGTTTCCAGCAACTGGTCCGAGTACTGACCTTCCCAACGGACCATCGCCGGGACCAGGCGATCCTTTTCGAGACGGCCGTCGGCTGCTTGTGGGGTGCTCGCCGAGATGCACGCATACATCGAAGCGCCGACGCTGTAAATGTCGCTCCAGGGGCCGAGGAGTTCCCGCTGGCTGTAATGCTCCGGCGAGGCGAAGCCCGGTGTGTACATCGGCTTGAGCATCGGCGTGTCGCAGGCTAGCGTCTGGCGCGCCGCGCCAAAATCGATCAGCACCGGGGTCTGGTTGTTGCGCATGTAGATGTTCGACGGCTTGAGGTCGAGGTGCAGCAAGCGGTGTGAGTGCACCTCGCGCAGGCCGTTGAGCATTTTGGTGAAGACGTTGCGAATGAAGTTTTCGGTGACCCCGGCCCTGTTTTTCTGGATCAGTTCCTGCAGGGTGCGGCCGTGTTCGTACTCCATGACCATGTAAACTGTGTCGTTGGCGCGAAAGAAGTTCAGGACGCGGATCACGTTCGGGTGCGAGAGACCGGCCAGTGACCTGCCTTCTTCGAAGAAACACTTCATCCCGTAGCGGAACGCCGGAAGATGATCTTCGCTGATCACCGGCGCCGTTTTTCCTTCGCCGCGCAAGGCTAGCGTGTTGGGCAGGTACTCCTTGATGGCGACGCGCGTGCCGTGACTATCGGTGGCCACATAGACAATCGAAAAGCCACCCAGTGAGAGCTGATGCTCAATGCAGTACTCATCGAGTTGGAACGCTGGGGGAAGGGGGTGGTTTGCTTGTTGCACCATAGGTGTCGAAGCTATCATTCAGAGTGTCGGCCATTGTCCGGTCTTTGGGGGTGGGCTGTAAAGCCGGCTGCGGACCTACCTCCGTCCACCAGTCAGGATTCCAATGATCTACAGCATGACCGGCTATGCCGCGGCAGCGTGCGCCGTCAAGGGCGGCGCCGTACAAATCGAGTTAAAAAGTGTCAACTCCCGCTATCTCGACTATCACTTTCGCGTTTGTGACGAGCTGCGCATTGCCGAACCCGCGCTGCGCGAGCTGATCGGCGCGCGCCTGGTGCGTGGCAAGCTCGAGTGTCGGGTCAGTTTTATCGCCACTGCCAGTGCGGCGCAGCAAGCGAGCCTGAACGCCGAATTGCTCGCCCGCCTGGGCCGGCTCGATACACAGATCCGCGCGGAGCTACCGCTGGCCGCGCCGCTGGCGGTCAGCGACGTGCTGCGCTGGCCGGGCATTTTCGGTGACGTCTCGCTCGATATCGAAGCCGTGTTGCCGGCTTGTCGGGAACTGGCCCGCGCGGCACTTGACGACTTCGTGGCCAGTCGGGCGCGTGAGGGCGAGAAGCTCGCCGCCGTGATCCTGGACAAAGTTACCTGCATGCGCGGGCTTTTGCGCGATATCGAGCCGCGCATCCCGGCGGCCCTGATCGCGTTCAACGAGAAGCTGCGGCAGCGCCTGCTCGATGCGCTCGATACGGTGAGCGACGACCGGATTCGACAGGAGGTGGCGGTCTTCGCGGCGCGCATCGATGTCGCCGAGGAACTGGCGCGCCTGGCGACCCATCTCGATGAAGTCGAGCGCGTTCTCCGGAGCGGCGGCGCCAGCGGCAAACGTCTCGATTTCCTGATGCAGGAACTGATGCGGGAAGCCAATACTTTTGGCTCCAAGTCGCTGGTTGCCGAGTTGTCGCAACTGGCGATCGAGTTCAAGCTGCTCATCGAACAGATGCGCGAGCAGGTGCAGAATCTGGAGTGATCAGCGATGCCGGGCCAGCGCGCCAAGCGCCAGCAAGGACTTTCGTGGTTGTTCTGGCGGCAAAGTTTCGCTTCAAAAGGCCGCTGAGCTGTGATAGTTTGGAGCTTCCTGTCATGGAGGAAAAGATTATGCCTATTGGATTGAGTCGTTTCACATTGAGGAAGGCAGCATCTGCCGTGTGCGCGGCATTGCTGCTTACCGCCGGTACGGTTGGCGCCACCGAGGAGGTGCCACTGGTCACTGGTACGCACTGGACGAAGTCTGCTCCGGAGGTCAAGAAGGCCTATCTGGTCGGTCTGTCCAATGCCATCCTGGTCGACGTCGCCTATCAGGCAGACAACCCCAAGGCGACCATGAGCGACTTTTCGCCGAAAGTTGCCAAGGGGATGAAGGGTCAGACACTGGACACGACGCTCGCAGCCCTTGACAACTGGTACGCGGCGCATCCCGATCAGTTGCAACGCCCGGTGGTCGAGACGATCTGGTTCGAGCTGGTCGTGCCCGGACTCAACAAAAGCAAATAACGGAGGCGAGAGATGAAAAGAACTGGATTGGCTTTGGCAACGGCGGCCGCATTGACCGTTCTCGGTTGTACCAACATGACGCCGCGCGAGCAGGGAACGGTCAGTGGAGCGGCGATTGGCGCGGCTGCGGGGGCGGGCATTGCCGCCATCTCCGGCGGTAACGGCTGGACCGGAGCGGCAATTGGCGGCGTAATTGGCGCCACGGCCGGTAACATCAAGGGCAAGAACCAACAATAGCAACGAGGCTACGGAACGACCATCGGGCCTTGCGCACCGAGCGGGCCGACTGTTGCTGGGAGTGTTGGTGGGATCGTTGCCAGAAGAGCCGCGCAAGCGGCTCTTCGTCTATTTGGTGATCGCTTCGTTGCGACCCGAAAAGCGGTCGCTCAGGCGAAATGCCGCATCGCTGACTTCGCCACGCGGGTTGTCATTGCAGTAGCGAGTGACGTGTTTCTCGACGGTTCCGCTGGACATCGCCGACACCTGCTGGCTGCGATTCACGTAGTTGTGGCCGGTAAGCACGCCGCGTATCCAGGCGACATACAGTGCGCGCTCGTCGGCGTCGGCTTTGGATTCCGTCCAGGCACGGCACGACATGTCGTCGAGGTCGAGCATCTTGACTGGAATCGTGACCGCGCCAGCGTTGCTGGCGGCCAGGGCGGCAAGCAAAAGGGCGGTGCGCTGTGTGAACTTGCATCGGGACATCGAGTGGTTCCTCGCCAAGTGGAGAACTGAAGGCTGTGATTCTCCACTGTACGGCTCGGCGAGTCCATGCCGCCGAAGCAGCAAGCGGCGCGGCGATGGCGCTCGCCTGGCGCGCGCGCGGGTACAATTGCGCTTTCGCATCACTGTAAAACCCGCGTACGCGACTCACGAATCTCCCTTCTCCCCGCTGCGGGAGAAGGGTCGGGAAAGAGGGGGGGCAGTCATGACTTTCATGATTGGAGGTCCCTCAACATGTGGTGACCATTAGCTGGCCAGGAAGAACCATGATCGGAGATCTCTACATTGTCACGGCGCCTTCAGGCGCTGGCAAAACGACCCTGGTGCGACACTTGCTTGAGAACGATCCGCGCATCCGGGTGTCGGTTTCTCATACCACGCGGGCGCCGCGAGCTGGTGAACGCGATGGTTTCGAATACCACTTCATCGGCGTCCAGGATTTTCTCGACAAGGTCGGGAGCGACGGCTTCCTCGAATGGGCACAGGTACATGGCAACTATTACGGGACATCGACCAGCGGCATCGAAGCGGCCCTGCAAGCCGGCCAGGACGTGCTCCTGGAGATCGACTGGCAGGGTGCGCAGCAGGTACGTCGCGTATTTCCGGCGGCAATCGGCGTCTTCATCCTGCCACCGTCGCTTGGCGAGCTCGAGCGTCGTCTTCGCGGGCGCGCGACCGACAGCGACGAGACGATTGCCCGGCGCGTCGCCGCGGCGCGGGAAGAGATGCGCCATGTCGACGAATTCGACTATGTTATTATCAACGACGATCTACAGCGAGCGCTGCTCGACCTATTGGCGGTGGTTCACGCCTCGCGGCTTCGCTGCCCCGTACAGCGCCGGCGCCATTCCATCCTTTTCGCAACAATGCTTTGATTCTCCTGGGAGATTTTGCATGGCACGAGTGACCGTAGACGACTGTCTGCAGCGCATACCAAATCGTTTTCAGATGACCCTGGCCGCGACCTACCGCGCCCGTCAGCTTGCTGCCGGCGCAACACCGCTGGTTGATGGTGGCCGTGACAAGCCAACGGTAATTGCCCTGCGCGAGTTGGCCGCTGGCAAGGTCGGTCTGGAAGTTCTCAACCGCGGTCAAGCCTGAACCTCGCGGACCAGTTTTCCGTGTGTCACCGTGGATCCAGTGGTCACCGCGAGCATTTCAGCTGCCCCAGCTGAGCTAGCGGTGGCTGACAAGCCCTCGGACTTCCTCCCTCCCGAGGATGATCCCGCGTACAGCGTCTTCATCGACAGCCTGAATTACCTGTCGGAGGACGAAATCAATCTGGTTCGCAAGGCCTATCTGTTTGGCGAGGAAGCGCATCGCGGACAGGTCCGCAAGTCGGGAGAGCCGTATATCACGCATCCCCTGGCGGTGGCCGGCGCCATCGCCGAGTGGAAGATCGACGTCGAGGGAGTGGTCGCTGCACTGCTGCACGACGTGATGGAGGATACGGCGGTCAGCAAGGCCGAGATCGTCGAACACTTCGGCAAACCGGTCGCTGACCTGGTCGATGGCCTGTCGAAACTCGACAAGATCGAGTTTCAGTCGCAGGAAGATGCGCAGGCCGAGAACTTCCGCAAGATGCTGATGGCCATGGCACGCGACCTGCGCGTGGTGCTGATCAAGCTGGCTGACCGCCACCACAACCTGCAGACGATGGCGGCGGTTCGCGTCGACAAGCGCCGTCGCATCGCCCGCGAGACGCTGGAAATCTATGCGCCGATTGCCGGTCGGCTGGGCCTCAGTACGCTTTTCAACGAGCTGCAGGATCTGTCGTTCCAGCTGATCTACCCGATGCGCGCGCGTGTTCTTGGGCGCGCCCTGAAAGCGGCGCGTGGCAACCGGCGCGAGTTGCTGTCGCGGATTCTCGAGGGCATCAAGGGCAAACTGAACGCTGCCGATATCGAGGCGCAGGTTTTCGGTCGCGAGAAGAGTCTCTATTCGATCTATCGCAAGATGCTCGACAAGCGCCTGTCGTTTTCTCAGGTGCTCGATGTTTACGGATTTCGCGTCGTCGTCAAGGACGTGCCTACCACCTATCTCACCCTCGGTTCGCTGCATGCGCTCTACAAGCCGGTGCCGGGGAAGTTCAAGGACTATATAGCCATCCCCAAGCCGAACGGCTATCAGTCTTTGCACACCACCTTGATCGGTCCGCACGGGACGCCGTTCGAGGTGCAGATTCGTACGGCGGCGATGGACAAAGTGGCGCAGGAAGGGATCGCTTCGCACTGGTTGTACAAGGGCAGCGACTCGCTCGGCGAAGCGCTGCAACAGAAAACGACCAAGTGGTTTCACTCTTTGCTGGAGCTGCAGAGTTCAACCGGTGATTCCTCGGAGTTCCTCGAACACGTCAAGGTCGACCTCTTCCCGCACGAGATCTACGTCTTCACCCCGAAGGGCAAGATCATCGCCTTGCCGCGCGGTGCGACGGCGGTCGACCTCGCTTACGCCGTGCACACCGATATCGGCAATCACAGCGTCATTGCCCGGGTCAACTTCAACCTGGTGCCTCTGGCCACCGAGCTTGTCAGTGGCGATAGCGTCGATATCGTTACCGCAGCCGATGCTCACCCGAGTGCCGAGTGGCTGACGCACGTCAAGACGGGTCGGGCGCGCAGCAAAATTCGCCACTACCTGAAAACGGCGCACCAGGACGAGTCCACGGCGCTGGGTGAAAAGATGCTTGGGCAGGAGTTGCGGGCGCTTGGCATCAGCGCCTCCGAGGTGCCAGTGGCGCGCTGGAGGAGTGTGCTGCGCGATTCCGGAAACCGACTGGTCAAGGAGGTCTACACCGACATTGGGCTCGGTTTCCGCCTGGCCGGCGTGGTCGCTCGCCGCCTGTTGAACAAGGAGAGCGCGTCGCTGCCTGCCGACAAGAGCAAGCCGGGCAGTTCCCTGGTCATTCGTGGCAGTGAAGGGATGGCTGTTCAGTTTGCGCCCTGCTGCCAGCCGATCCCCGGCGATCCGGTCATCGGTTCGATCTGGAAGGGCAAGGGGCTGGTGATTCATACCCATGATTGCCCTGCGATCCGCAGAGCCCGCAAGGCCAGACCGGCGAAGTGGATCGATGTCGAGTGGGCGCCGGAAGCGGGCCAACTGTTCAGTGTCCGCCTGCAGGTCGTGGTCCAGAATACCCTCGGTGCCTTGGGCAGGATTGCCACCGAGATATCCAGTTCCGGAACCAATATTCTGAATGTCCATATGGACGAAAAAGACTCCGGGCTGTACACGACCTTGCATTTTACGGTCCAGGTCGCTGATCGCACCTCACTGGCGCGCCTGATGCGCAGCCTGCGCCGCATTCCCGAAGTGGTCCGTATCGCTCGCGAGCAAGGGCTCCCGGCGGCCTGAACCTGAAAACAGCCGTTGAGCCAGCATTCCCTTTTCCCAGTGTTTCCCCTCGCTCTCGCGGAAGCGCATGCCATGCCTTCGCGCATCCCCTGTTGCGAGCGAACCTTCCGGCGGCTTGCACCTTACCCGCGCGGCTTTCTCGGCGCAGCTGCGCCGCAGCGGTTTTCGGCTTGAAAGTTGTCGTCCTCGGCGCCGGCGTTGTCGGCGTCACCAGCGCCTGGTATCTGGCCCGGGCCGGGCATCAGGTGACGGTACTGGAGCGCCAGGCGGCGGCCGGCCTGGAAACCAGCTTTGCCAATGGTGGCCAGATTTCGGTTTCGCACGCCGAGCCGTGGGCCAACCCGCATGCACCGCTGCGCGCCCTGGCCTGGATGCGCCGCGAGGACGCGCCGCTGCTGTTTCGTTTGCGCTGGGATGCGGGCCTGCTGGACTGGAGTCTGCGCTTCCTGCGCGAGTGTACTGCGCGGCGTACGCGCGCCAACATGCGCGACATCGTCGCACTGGCTTTGTACAGCCGCTGCCAGTTGCAGGCGCTGCGCGCCGAAACCTCGCTCGACTATGACCATCTCGAACGTGGCATCCTGCATATTTATACGGATCGACGCGAATTCACGGTCGCCAGTGCGGCCGCGGCAGTGATGCGTGGCTTTGGTTGCGACCGGCAAACGGTGAGCGTTGACGAGTGCCTGGCCATCGAGCCGGCGCTCGCTGCAGTGCGGCAGCGACTGGTCGGCGGCGACTACACCATCGACGATGAATCCGGCGACGCGCACCGCTTCACGCAGCAACTCGCCGCCCGCTGTGCGGCGAACGGTGTCGTTTTTCGCTACGCTGCCAAGATCGACCGCTTGCTTGCCGCGGGCGGCCGCATTGCGGGTGCCTTGGTCGGCGGCGAGTTGCACCAGGCCGACGCCTACGTCGTCGCGCTGGGCAGCTACACTCCCCTGTTGCTGCGCCCGCTTGGCCTGCGTTTGCCCATCTATCCGGCGAAAGGCTACTCGGCGACGGTTGCGCTTGGGGCACAGAGCATCGCGCCGAGTGTCAGCCTCACCGACGATGGCCACAAGATCGTGTTTTCGCGCCTTGGCCAACGCCTGCGCATTGCCGGAACCGCCGAGTTCAATGGCTACAATACCGAGCTCAACAGCGTCCGCTGCGACGCCCTGATGCGCCGGACCAGAGAGCTCTTTCCCGACTTGCGACCAGCCGCCGAGGCCGAATTCTGGTGCGGGCTGCGCCCGGCCACGCCATCCAATGTGCCGCTGATCGGACGCTCGCCAATCAGCAATCTATACCTCAACACCGGTCACGGTACGCTTGGCTGGACGATGGCCTGTGGCTCGGGCGCTGCCCTGGCCGACATTGTCAGTGGCCGCAAGCCTGAGCCGCCTTTCCGCTTCCTTTGATCCAGGCGAGGCCTGAGCATGCTGGTTGATACCCACTGCCACCTTGCCGCAGCGGTGTTCGCCGACGATCGCGATGCGGTGCTGGCGGCGGCCGCAGCCGCCAGCGTTTCGGCAATCGTCGTCCCGGCCGTCGATGTCGCCAGCTTTACCGCGGTGCACGCCTGTTGCCAGCGCTACCCCGGCTGTGTGGCGGCCTACGGCATTCATCCGCTTGCCGTCCAGCACGCCAGCGACGCCGATTTGGGGCACCTGCAGAAGTGGCTGCAGCAGCTGCCCGCCGGATCGGATCGGCCGGTCGCCATCGGCGAGATTGGCCTCGATCTGTTCATCGCCGATCCGGCGCTCGACCGCCAGGAGCACTTTTTCATTGAACAACTGAAGATCGCCCGAGCATGCGATCTTCCGGTGCTCCTGCACGTTCGCCGTGCTGTTGATCGGGTGCTCAAGCAGCTCCGCCGGATCCGCGTCAGGGGCGGCATCGCGCATGCCTTCAACGGCAGTCGCCAACAGGCGGACGAGTTCATCAAGCTAGGCTTCAAACTCGGTTTTGGCGGCGCCATGACCTACTCCGGCTCGACGCGTATTCGTCGCCTGGCCGCGTCCCTGCCGCTGCAAGCCATCGTCCTCGAAACCGACGCCCCGGACATGCCGCCGGCGTGGCTGGCGGGGGGGAGGAATGCGCCCGCCGAGTTGCCGCGGATCGCTGCCTCGTTGGCCGGCCTGCGCGACATGGGTGTCGCCGATCTGGCCGACGCGACTTCGGCCAACGCGCACGCAGTTCTGCCTCGGTTGCGTTTGATTGGCCGATCGGGTACGTTAGCGCCTGACGGCTTCGGGCTTCCGATATTTCGCAGCGAGTGAGCAGCGGGCCAATGAATAATGAATGATGAATGAGCAGGACGGGAGAGCGGTGCTTCTCTGGGCAGCGCAAGGCTATTGCGTAAGCCTCGGTCAAGCTTACCGCTCTGCCATCGCCTCTTGCTGAAAACAACCATTGCCAAGCTCTCATAATGAAAAACCAACTGGATCGACCGGCGGCTACGTGCGTGGCTGTCAAGGACAGCCTCCCTGACATACCTCACTATCTGCAAGCGCATTACTGGTGGGCCTATGTCCATCCGCGGGCGGTGCATATATTCGAGCGGCAGTGGCTGGTAAATCTGATTCTCTGGGGCAATTACAAGCGTTTGTGCAACGCCGTGCTGCACGACTACGGCCACGATTTGGGCGGCCGTACGCTGCAGATTGCCTGTGCCTACGGTGACCTGACGCCGCGGCTGGTGGACTGCGTGGCGCCGGGTGGTTCGCTCGAGATCGCCGATATCCTGCCGATCCAGCTCGAGAATCTGGCCAAGAAATTGCCGAAGGATGCGCCCGTCCAGCTGCATTGCATGGATTCGGCGGCGCTTGGTTTTGCCGACGCGAGTTTCGACCGTGCATTACTGTTCTTCCTGCTGCACGAGCAGCCGCAGGCGGTGCGCGAAAAAACGCTCGCCGAGGCGTTGCGGGTGGTGCGTCCGGGTGGCACGCTGACCATCGTCGACTACGCGCCGCTCAGCAAAATGAATCCCATGCGTTACCTCTGGAAGCCGGTCCTCGACCGGCTCGAGCCCTTTGCGCACGACCTGTTCAGTGAACAGGTCACTGCCTGGTTGCCGAAAGACAGTTCCTTCGTGAGCGTCGGCGATCAGCGTTTCTTCGGTGGTATGTATCAAATGTTGACGCTCAAGATTGTTGGCCCGCAAGCAGGCTCGGCAAGCTGACGCGTGCATAATCAGCCGGCCCTGCGCCAGGAGCGTGCTCCTGCGGGGCTTCTCGGATTGTTGGTCGCGCCTGGCAATGGCCGGCGTGAGAAAGGATGAAGCATGGAGAGTTACAAGGCAGATGTAGTGATTGTGGGCGGCGGCGGAGCCGGCCTGCGGGCCGCCATCGCTGTGGCGGAGTCTGATCCTGCCCTCAAGATCGCGCTGATCTCGAAGGTCTATCCGATGCGTAGCCATACCGTGGCCGCCGAAGGCGGCTCGGCAGGTGTGAAACTGCCCACCGATAGCCTCGAGTACCATTTCAACGACACCGTCGGCGGTGGCGACTGGTTGTGCGAGCAGGATGTGGTCGAATACTTCGTTGCCCACTGCAACGAAGAGTTGACCCAGCTCGAGCACTGGGGTTGCCCCTGGAGTCGCACCCCGGACGGGCACGTCAATGTGCGCGCCTTCGGTGGCATGAAGATCGAGCGCACCTGGTTCGCCGCCGACAAGACCGGTTTCCACATGCTGCACACGCTCTTTCAGACGTCGATCAAGTATCCGTCGATCAAACGTTTCGACGAGCATTTCTGCGTCGATCTGGTGGTCGAGGACGGTCGTGTCCAGGGGGTGGTCACCATCGAGATCGGTTCGGGCGAGATGGCGCTGGTCGAAGGAAAATCGGTGGTCATCGCCACCGGCGGCGCCGGGCGCGTCTTCCGCGAGAACACCAATGGTGGCATCGTCACCGGTGACGGCATGGCCCTGGCCTACCGCCACGGCGTGCCGCTGCGGGACATGGAGTTCGTCCAGTACCACCCGACCTGCATGCCCGGCACCGGACTGCTATTTACCGAAGCCTGCCGCGGCGAAGGCGGTTTTCTGGTGAACAAGGACGGCTATCGCTACCTGCAGGATTATGGTCTCGGCCCGGCCGAGCCTTCACCGCGCAACAAGGCCATGGAACTTGGCCCGCGCGATCGCCTCAGCCAGGCCTTCTGGTACGAGCAGCAAAAGGGGCGCACCATCGAAGGCCAGCACGGCTCGGTCGTCCATCTCGACCTGCGCCACCTCGGCGAGGCCAAGCTGCGCGAGCGCCTGCCGCAGATTTACGAGCTCGCCGAGCAGTTTCTCGGCGTCGATCCGGCGCGCGCGCCGATCCCGGTGCGACCGGCGGTGCACTACACCATGGGCGGGATCATGGTCGACGGGCTCTGTGCGTCGCCGCTGCCGGGCCTCTATGCGGCCGGTGAATGCTCCAGCGTCGGCATCCATGGTGCCAACCGTCTGGGGTCGAATTCGCTGTCCGAGCTGTGCGTTTTCGGCAAGGTCGCCGGCGAGGAAGCGGCGCGTTTCGCCAAAGCGGTGGCGCCGGGCAATTCGGCCAGTCTGCTCAAGCAGGCGCAGGCGGTTGAACAGCGACTCGTCGGGCTAAAGATGAAAACCGGCGGCAGCGAGCGCATCGCCACGCTGCGCAAGGAAATGGCGCAGACCATGGAGGACGGCTGCGGCATCTATCGCCTGGCCGAGACCATGCAGCAGACCTGCAACAAGCTCGACGAGCTCAAGGAGCGTTTCAAGGACGTCAATGTCGAGGACAAGGCGAGCGTCTGGAACACCGAGTGGCTACTGGCCATCGAACTCGAGTACCAGCTCGACGTAGCGCAGACGATGGCCTATTCGGCCCTCAATCGGCGCGAGTCGCGCGGTGCGCACCAACGTCTCGACGGTTTCGAGAAACGTGACGACGAGAACTTCCTGAAGCACTCGCAGGCGCATTATGTCGCCGGCGGAGCGCCGCGCATCGACTATGGCGCGGTCAAGATTACCAAGTCGCAGCCGGGCACGCGCGCCTACGGTGCTGCAGGCGAAAAGGCAGAGCAGGAAAGGAAGGCATCCAATGTCTGAAAATCAGAGAATCATCGAAATCGAGGTGCTGCGCTACAACCCGGAGACCGACAAGGAGCCGTCCAAGCAGGTCTTCGAGGTACCTTTTACGGACGACATGTCGGTCTTGCAGGGCGTGCAGTACATCAAGGACTATCTCGACGGCTCGCTGAGCTTCCGCTGGTCGTGCCGGATGGCGATTTGCGGCAGCTGCGGGATGATGATCAACGGCGAACCCAGCCTCTCCTGCGAGACGTTCCTGCGCGACTACTACCCGGCGCGGGTGCGTGTCGAGGCGCTGGCGCATTTCCCGATCGAGAAAGATCTGGTCATCAACATGGAGGGCTTCATCGAGAAACTCGAAAGCATCCAGCCCTACATCATCCCCAAGGAAGAGCGCACGCTGGCGCAAGGCGAGTATCTGCAGACGCCCGCGCAACTGGCGAGCTATGAGCAGTTCAGTTCGTGCATCAACTGCATGCTGTGCTACGCCGCCTGCCCGCAGTTCGGACTCAATGCAGAGTTCATCGGACCGGCCGCGATGGCCCTGCTGCACCGCTACAACATCGATTCGCGCGATGCTGGCAAGGCCGAGCGCATGGAGTTGGTCAATTCCGAAGAGGGGGTGTTCAACTGCACTGCGGTTGGCTACTGCTCCGAGGTTTGCCCGAAGCACGTCGACCCGGCCAACGCCGTCAACCAGAACAAGACCAATAGCGCGGCCGATTATTTCCTGCGCTTCCTTACTCCGAAGGGGGGTGCCAAGTGAACAAGCGTCGTCCCTATGTTCGTCCAATGGCCGGATGGTGGCGGAAAAATCCATTCTTCGTCGAGTACATGATTCACGAGGGAACCGCCCTCTTCGTGGCCGCCTATGCCCTGATCCTGCTCACCGGGCTGGTTTACCTTTCGCGCGGCGAAGCGGCCTGGAACATCTGGCTCGAAGGTCTGAAAAACCCCTGGTACATCGCTTTCCACTGGCTGACGCTGGCGGCGATGTGCTACCACACCTACACCTGGTTCAAGATCATGCCGCGGACCATGCCGCCGGTCATCGTCGGCGGAAAACGACTGCCGGATTTTGCAATTACCGGTAGCGGGCTAGCCGTCGCCGCGACCGCCAGCCTTGCCATGCTGGGCCTGGTATGGGGGATGGCACGATGAAAAAGACACTGAAACGTTCCAACGCTCCCATCTTCTGGGCGCTGTTCGGCGCTGGCGGCATGCTGTCGGCGCTGCTTGGCCCGATCCTGGTGTTTATCACCGGCCTGGCCGTTCCGCTCGGCATGCTACTGCCGGCCGACACCATGAGCTACGCGAACATGCTCGCTTTTGCCCAGAACATTATCGGCAAGGGCTTCATCTTCGCGATCATTTCGCTCTTTCTCTGGCACGCAGCCCATCGCATCTTTCACAGTCTGCACGACGTCGGTATTCACGCCGGTATCGTTGCCAAGCTGATTTTCTACGGTGGGGCCATGGTCGGGACGCTGATCACCGCCTATACCTTGCTGGCCATCGGTTTCTAGCTGTCGGGGGTGTAAAGCGTAAAGCGGGGTCGGGTACGCCGTAAAGCTGCCCGGCCCCGTGGTCATTCTGTCATGGCGAAGAGGCGTCGCCGACGTGGCAATCCAGTCCCCTCCTCTCGCCTAGGTCATGCCGCTGAGGCGGGCTTTGCGTTCGCGTTCGACGCGCGTGATGTAGCGCTGCACCATGCTCATCCTGGCTCCGGGTATGGCCACGAACTCACAGCCGACGCGAACGTAGCGTGCGCCGCCGCGGGTCGTGACGTCGAACTTGTTGCGTATACACAGATTGGCGACCAGCAGACCCTCGTCGGGAAGTGTCATCTTGCAGTCGCCGAGCACCATGCCGCTCGGCAGCAGGGCCGCCAGACTGGGCGTGGCCATCAGTCCGACACCGCCACCGCTGATGTCCAGCAAGGACGCTTCGGCGATCAGCGTGCTACCGTCCATGCGCTTGATCGTGGTGACGAACTTGACCGGTTTGGCGATCGGTGTCGACAGGCGGAAATACTCGCGACGCTGCAAGCGCAGCACTTTGTCGGGAAGCGCCGCGCGAAAAGCCGGGCGACCATCGCAAAGCGTCTCGGCAAGCTGGGTCAGGGTAAACTGCACCTTGACCTTGTCCACCATCGCGCTCAGGACGAGCTGGCTGGCCTGCAGCGCCTGGCGATTGACCGCGTCGTCGCGACCACAGTCGAGGACCAGTTCGCCGTTGCCCGCGTCGATCTCCAGCAGCGAGGTCAACAGGAAGTCCCTACCATGATCGAGATAGGCGCTGACCAGCGCTCGTCGTTGAATCAGCGAACGCAATACCGCCACAATTTCGGCTTTCGAGTGCAACAGATACTCGCTGTAATCCTCGGCCTGTTCGATTTCGAGGCTGCGGGTTTCCTCTTTCCGTCTCGGCTCAAGGTCCGTATTTTCCATCTGCCTTCCTGCAAACGCCTGGAGCGGGAAGTTTAATGCAAAAGCGGGGTCGGGGTAAGCGAGCGTGGCGGCTTGCGGCGCAATTGTGAGCCTGCGTCGGCCCGTGCTCGGCTCCCCTCCACCCTGGTGGGGGAGGGGTTGGGGGAGAGGGGGGCTTTACTGCTTCTCTGTGCGCGCTTCCCCCCTCTCCCCAACCCCGCGAGGGGATAGGGGCTATGGGCGGTGGCCGCCACGTCAGGGTTTGGCGGGAACTTCGGCAGGGGCTGCAAAGAGCGGTGGCGGGGTGGGCGTGGCGCCGTTTTCCAGTTGATACAGCCAGGCCAGCAACTCGGCGACAGCCAGGTAGAGCTGTGGGGGGATGTGCTGGTCGAGGTCGACCTGCATCAGCAGCGAGACCAGCTCGGCCGATTCGTGTACGTAAACGCCGTGTTCGTGGGCGCGGGCGATGATCTGCTCGGCGAGCAGGCCGCGTCCCTTGGCGACGACGCGGGGCGCCGCGTCGGTCTGGCTGTAGGTCAGCGCGACGGCGTTTTTGAGGGAATTATCCGGCGCTTTGGCCATGCTCCTCGCCTGCACGTGGTGCCGTGACGCCAAGCGAGGCGAGGTCGAGTCCGGCTTTTTCCAGCTGGCTGCGCAGGCCGGCCGTTTCGCTGCTCAACAGCTGCCGCGTTGCGGCGTCATTGGCGACGACGCTGAGCGTGATCTGCTGCCCCTGGATGTGCAGCCGGGCATCGACTTCACCCAGCCGGGGCAGGAACAGACGCAGTCGCGTCTGCCAACTCTCGCTGCTCGCCTCGCCTTCGCCATCGCTGTGCCGGCTGTGGTTGGCGTTGTCGATATCCCAGAGAACCTGCTGGCCGGGCCAGACCTGTCCCTGCCAGGAAAAATTCTGCGTCGCGAAAGCTTCGAGTTGCTGCTGGACGATGGCCTGCAGCTGCGGTGCGACCGCTGGCGGCGCTGGCGAGGAGGCGGCTGGCTGGCTGCTGAGGTTTGCCTGGCTGGCCGCCGTGGCGCCTCGGTTTGCGGCTTCGTTCGAGGCCGGCGGTGCTTGCGGCCTTGCGGCGGCTGCCGGCTCGCCGCTGTTGCGCGCCGCGGCGTTCTCACTGCCCGCCGCTGTCATCAGCCCTTGTTGGGCACTCGCGCCCTGCTGGGCAGGCGTCGTTGTCGGCGGCAACCTGCCTTGCGGTTCCTGCAGCAGCTGCGCCTTGCTGTAACGCCCTTCGACCCATTCCGCCTGATGCGCTTCGTAGAACATGCCACTCTGCACAATGGCCTGTTTGAGCAGCGGCAGGAGATCGGTGCCGCTATTCGGCGGGCTGGCAGCAATCGCCTGTTTGCCGTTCAGCGGCAGTGCTACGGCGGCGCCGCCCTTGCCGTCACGCGCACCGGCCAGCAGCGTGCCGATCAGTTGCCCGGTGCGGCTCAACTGCGTGGCGGTCGATTCGTTCCCCGCCCTCCCTCCCTCCGCCGAGCCGCGGGCAACGACGGCCAGGGTCAGCTTGCCATTGCTCTCGGAGACTTCCAGCTCGATGGTGTCGCCGCTCTTGGCGGCAAAGGGCAGTGCCAGGGTGACGCTGCGCTGGTTGATCAGCGCGCGGTAGGTGCCGTTCGGCAGCAGGGCCTGCACTTCGGCCAGCAGGCGTTGGCCAGCGGCCAGCCCCGGTAACTTGTCGGTGATTTCCTGCGCTGGCGGCGTCGGCCGCAGGGCGAGGTCGGCGCTCGGCTGAACGCGGGTGCTGATTTCTGGGACGATCATTCGGCGGCGGGTGCTGCCGCGCGCAGTAGTACGCGCAGTTCATCCATGCGCCTCGCCAGGCGCGGTTGAATCAAGGTGTCACAGCGCAGGCTGCTTTCGATCAGCGCGCGGGCGCGCTGCTGTTCTTCTGCCGGCAGTTCGGCGCTCAGTGCGTCGGGCAGGCTGTCGGCCAGCGCGCGCCGATCTGCCTCGTGCCTGGCGAGGGCTTGCCAGTCCCTGCTTTCTGCGGCGCCAAGCATCGCCTCGGAGTAGGCCAGCAGCTGCTCCAGCGCGCTCAGCCCGGCACTCATGCCACGGCTGCTTTCTGCGGCGTCGCACTCGGCGAAATCGCGCGCCAGGCGCCGTGAATCTCCTCGAGCAGGGCGGCAACTTCCTCCAGCGCCGGCAGGTCGTTGTCGAGGTTGGCGTGCAGCAGGCGCAGGACCAGGTAGTCGTACAGCGCGTCGAGGCGCTCGGCGATCTCGCCGCCCTTTTCGAGGTCGAGGCTCACCTTGAGACCGTTGCCGATGATGTCGATCGCTTTCGAAATGGCTTCGCCCTTGGCCGCCGTGCGCTTGTCCTGCATCGCCGCGCGCGCGTTGCCGACCGCCGCCTGCGCCCCTGCGAAGAGCAGCAGGATCAGGCGGTGCGGGTCGGCGACCTCGATGGCGGCGTCGACGCCGACCTTCTGATAGGCGGAAATCGCGTGTCTTGCATTGCCGAACATCTTCAGTTCCTCAGAGAGAATAAGTGGGCAGGATGGCGAGCTGCTGCTCGAGGAAATTGCTGGTGCTGGTCATCCCGGAGATCAAGGTGTCGAGGGCCGTGAATTGCTTGCGATAGCGCGCTTCGATCCCCTCCAGGCGGTCCACAATCACGTCCGACTGCTTGCCGAGGCTGGCGATCGAGGTCGTGATTCCGGCGCGGCGCGCGGCGATCAGGCCGTTGCTGCCGACCAGTCCCTCGGCGGCGTCCTTGAACGCGCTGCCGAAGGCGGCTACCAGGTTGGCGACTGCCGAGAGATCCTTGCTGATCGCGGCGCTCAGCTTGGTGGAATCGACGCTCAGGGTGCCGTTTTTCTGCAGGCTGACGCCGACGTCCGAGAGGCGCTGGAAGCTGCTGCCGGCAACTGCCGCCGGGATGTTGCCAAGGACGCTGCGAAAGCTGTTCTGCGCCGTGCGCAGGGTACTGTCGCCGTTCAGTGCGCCGGCTGTCTTGGTTGCCGCATTGTAGGTGCCGAGACTGCTGGCGGTGCTGCTGAAGTCGTTGAAGGCCTTGACCAGCGCGTTGACGCCGGTAGTCAGGCTGGAGTGGTCCTTGCTGATGGTCAGCGTCGTGCTCAGCGCCGTCGCCGGTGATTCCGGGCCCTTGAGCAGGTTCAGGGTGATGCCGTCGATGGCCGTGCTGACCTGATTGCTGACCCCTTCGACGGCAATGCCGTTGAGCTTGAACGCCGAGCCCTGCGCCGCCTGCGACTGCACGAAGGTGTCGCTTGGCGCCGGTGCCGCGTCGGGATCGTAGGCCAGGCCGGCGATTCCCGAGAGCTTGATGAACTGGTTGCTGCCGGCGTCGTTGCTGGTCAGCAGCAGTTGCTTGCCGGCGGTGCCGTTGATCACCAGGGCAGAAACGCCGGCGTTGGCGCCGTTGATCGCATCGCGGATGGTCTCCGGCGTGGCGCCGTCGGCGATGCTGATGTCGGTGCTCTTGTGCGGGCTGCTGCCGCCGAGGCTGTCGAGCGACAGGGTCAGCGTGCCGCCGAGCGGCAGCGTATCGCCGGTGCCGGAGAAGGGCGTCACGGCACCGGTGCCACTGGCGACGCTGTGCTGCCTGGCCAGCTGGTTGACTTCCAGGCTGTAGCTGCCGGCGACTGCGCTCGATGAAGTGCTCGCCGCAGCGACTGAATAGTCGCTGAGCGTCGTTGCGAAAACGGTGAATTTCTGCGTCGCCGTCGTGCCGGTCGCCGGGACCAGGGTTCCCGCAGCGGTCTGCAGCGCCGAAATCGTTCCCTGCAGCGAACCGAGCGCCGAAATCTTGGCCTGGTAGCTTGCTTCCTTCTGCGACAAAGCGGTCAGCGGCCGTTGTTCCAGCGACATCAACTGGCTGATGATGCTGTTTACATCAAGATTCGAGCCCAGGCCCGGTGAGGAAAGCGCCATGATCTTCTCCTGCCGCCGCTACCGGCATGCTTGCTTGCATGGGGCACGAGCGCGCGTTGTTCAGGCCGTCTGCGTGACGAACAGGCCTTTGATGCTGTCCAGCGTCTTGGCGATGGCCATCATTTCTTCCGACGGCATCTGGCGGATCACTTCCTTGGTCGAGCGGTCGATGATCTTGACCACCAGTTGCCCGCTGTCGTCGTCCACGCTGAACTCGATATTGCTGTTGGTCGGTTTGACGAACTCGCGAACGCTCTGGATGGCGGTCTCGAGCTTCTCGCTGTCGGGTGGCGCCTGCACCGGCGCCTGCGCCTGCAGGTGCGCTTGTACCTGCTGCAGGGCCTGCGCCTGATTGGCCGGCGCCGCCGCGTTGTTGCCGCTGGCCGTGGCCCTTGCTTCCCGGGCGGCCGCGCTGATCGCCTGGTGGCCCTGTGGCGCTGGCGAAGAAGCTGAAGAGACTGTGGGTGGGATGTTCATCTCACACTCCTTGGTGAAGAGACGCCGGGGCGCGACCGCGTGACCGCGAGCGCGCCCCGATGTTACCGCTATTTAAAACCTTTCGCTTAGCCGCGCAACAGCGAGAGCACGTTCTGTGGCAGCGAGTTGGCCTGCGCGAGCATCGCCGTGCCCGCCTGCTGCAGGATTTGCGAACGCGTCAGGTTGGCCGTTTCCGCCGCGAAGTCGGCATCGACGATGCGGCTCCGTGAGGCCGAGAGGTTCTCCGACGTCGTTTGCAGGCTCGAAACTACCGAAGCGAAACGGTTCTGATACGAACCGAGCGAAACGCGAGCGTTGCTCACCGTGGCCAGGGCGCCGTCGATGGCTGACAGGGCGTTGGTGGCGGAGTTGGCGGTGAGGACACTCACTTTGGCGATGCTGGAAACCGTCGATGACACCGTAGCGTTCGTGACGCCGCCTCCGGCAGCAAAACCAGCATAGTCAGCGTGCGCGCCGCCCCAGACAATTCCGTCGGTGCTGGTGCTGTTCAAGGTCACGGTGCCGTGATTGGCTTCGGCTGTCGCAGTTTGGAGGTCACCCGCTTTTGTTCCGACATTGGCGTCTGCGAGACCCGTTTGTGCGAGAAAGTCGTCTCTGTCACTGTCCGCGGTAGCATCGTCGACTGCTGTGCCGTTCAGGCCAATACTGATATCGCGTCCGTCGGCGGCGGTCAATGTCAGCTTGCCGTCGGTTGCGTTAGCGGAAGCGGTAACCCCGGTTTGTGTTGCGATGGCGTTGATGGCGGCGGCGATGTTGGCACCTTGGCCAGCACCAGTCGTGCCGTCGGCAATCGCGCCGACTTTGATGCCATTGATGCTGAAGGTGTTCGCGGCAATTGCGCCAGCGTCTGTATCATCTATTGCTGCTCCTTCGACCTTGTTGGGATCGGCTGTGGCGGTCACACCCGAGTTGGACGAGATGCCGTTGATCGCCGCAGCGATCGAGAAGGCGCTGGCAGCGCTCTGGCCAGGGCCGCTACCGAGGGAAGAGGCACCGACCTGGAAGCCGTTCAGCGTCAGGTCGCCAGCGGAGAGTGCGTCGGAAGTTGCCGTGCCTTGCTTGGTAGCCGCAAAACTGGTGCCGGTGCCGCCGAGGGCCGAGGTGCGCTGCGCTGCCGATCGAGGTGATGGTCAGGCGGTCGTTGGTCGTACCGTTGGCGCCGATCTGGAAGTTCTGGGCGACGAAGGAGCCATCGAGGAGTTTGGTGCCGTTGAAGGAGGAATTCTGTGCGACGCGGTCGATTTCGGCGGCCAGCGACTGGACTTCGAGGTTGAGTGCCTCGCGGTCGGATGCGGAGTTGGTGGCGTTGCCGGCCTGGACGGCGAGTTCGCGCATCCGCTGCAGGTTGTTGCCGATCTGATCGAGGTCGCCTTCAGCCGTTTGCGCCAGCGAGATGCCGTCGTTGGCATTGCGTGTCGCCTGGTTGATACCGCGGATCTGGGCGTTCATGCGGTCGGAGATGGCCAAGCCGGCGGCGTCGTCCTTGGCGCTGTTGATGCGCAGGCCGGACGAGAGGCGTTGCAGGGAAGTCGCCAGTGAGGTCTGCGACATGTTGAGGCTACGCTGTGAGTTGAGCGAGGCGACGTTGGTATTGATGACTTGGGGCATTTTGCTTCTCCTATCACTGTCAATTTGACTTCAGACTTCAGTTGCCGGTGACTGCCTGGCGAGGCTTCTGCCGGTCGATCCTGTGTGGCGATTTGTTCGCTGACAACTTTACTTACGACGGCCTGCCGGAAAACTTTAGTAATTTTCTTTGTGCGCGCCGTGTAAGACTTTTAGCGGCATCCGGGCGGCGAAGTTGAGGGCCGGGAGGCAAGAAATGACCGCCTGCGACAGCTTGGCAGTAAGCCCCGGCGGCCTCGTTCAGCCACCGCTCTGCTCCCCTCCACCCTTGCGGGGGAGGGGTTGGGGGAGAGGGGGGCTTTCCTGGTCACGCCTGTTTCGGGAGTGGCGATTGCCACTGGCCCCCTCTCCCCAACCCCTCTCCCGCGAGTGGCGAGGGGCGAGGGGCTATTGGCGCACTGCTTGCTCTTCCGCCGGGCGCGCGAACTGAGTTTTCCGTGTCCGGCGCAGGCGGTTATAATTGACGTCGGCGTAGTGGTGGTGGTCGGGTCTCGCGGAATGTCGCCGGCAAAGGTTTTCTGCAAAGGCTGCCGGGCGCTGTCCTGTGCGCTCCGGGCGAGCGACAATCGCCCGCGCCGATTTTGATAAGGCCGGCAGCTTGCCGGTTTTTTTGTCCCTTTGCCCGTGTTCGTGGATTGATGATGCGCATCCTGCTCTGCAATGATGATGGTTACTTCGCACCCGGGATCGAGCACCTGGCACGGGTGCTGTCGGACATCGCGGAGATCACCGTTGTCGCTCCCGAACGCGATCGTAGCGGGGCGAGCAATTCGCTGACCCTGGATCGGCCCCTGTCGCTGAAGCGTGCCGCCAATGGTTTTTACTACGTCAACGGGACGCCGACCGACTGCGTGCATCTGGCGGTCACCGGCATGTTCGACGAATTGCCGGACATGGTGCTTTCGGGCATCAATATTGGCGCCAACATGGGCGACGACACGATCTACTCGGGGACCGTCGCCGCGGCTACCGAGGGCTTTCTGCTCGGCGTTCCCGCGCTGGCGATTTCGCTGTGCAGCAAGGCGGGGGAGCATTACGCGACCGCCGCAAGGGTGGCGCTCGATTTGGTGGTCATGCTGCAGAAACAGGCGCTGCGTGAGCCGGTGCTGCTCAACGTCAATGTTCCCGATGTGCCCTACGAGGAATTGCGCGAGACCGTTGTTACCCGTCTTGGCAAACGCCACAAGGCGGAGCCGGTGGTGCGCGCGCTGTCGCCACGGCACGAGACCGTTTACTGGGTCGGTGCTGCGGGCGAGGCGCAGGATGCCGGCGAGGGGACCGATTTCCATGCCGTGCAGAACAAGCAGGTTTCGCTGACTCCGCTGCAGGTCGATCTGACCCACAACGCCCAGCTGGCGCTGCTGCGTGGCTGGTTGGCAGCATGAATCGCGTCGTTTCCGGAACGGGCATGACTTCGCAGCGCACGCGGGCGCGGATGATCGAGCGCTTGCGCGAGCAGGGAATCGACGATGAAGAAGTGCTGGCGGCGATCGCCGCCGTACCGCGCCATGTCTTTGTTGAAGAGGCGCTGGCCTCGCGCGCTTACGAGGATACCGCGCTGCCGCTGGGTTTTGCGCAAACGATCTCGCAGCCTTATGTGGTGGCACGGATGATCGAGGCGCTCTGTGCGGGTGGTCGCCCGCTGGGCAAGACGCTGGAGATCGGCGCCGGCTGCGGTTATCAGGCGGCGGTGCTGGCGCAGTTGACGGACGAGGTTTTTGCCATCGAGCGCATCGCGCCCTTGCTGGCCAAGGCCCGGCTCAACCTGCGCGCGATCAAGCAGCTCAAGATTCGCCTGAAGCACGCTGACGGTCGCCTGGGCCTGCCTGAAGCCGCGCCTTTTGACAGCATCATCGTCGCCGCGGCGGCGGCGCGTGTGCCCGCGGCATTGGTGCAGCAACTCGCGCCCGGCGGGCGGATCATCCTGCCGCTGGGGGTGGCGACGCAGCAGTTGATGTTGATCGAAAAGCAGGGCGAGGCGCTTGTCGAAACCCGTCTCGATGCCGTGCGTTTCGTTCCGCTATTGACGGGAATCGAATGAAGGATAAGGGCTTTTTCTCTGCTCGTGGGTCCGTACCGGGATGCCCGGGGTGTCTGGCCTTGCTGGCCGTGCTGCTGCTCGCCGGCTGTGCCAGCCAGCCGCCGTCGGCGGTCAGCGATGGCGCTGCTGTCGCTTCCGGCAAGGACGTCTATGTCGTCAAGAGGGGCGATACCTTGCACTCCATCGCCGCCGCGCTGGGCGTGGATTTCCGCAGCCTGGTGATCTGGAACAATATTGACAATCCGAATCACATTGTTGTCGGGCAGGGGCTGCGTACGCAGTCGCCGGGATCTTCGTCGGTCGAGCAGCAAAGCCAGAGCGGCAGCGGCGACACCCTGAAACGTGAGCCGCAGGTGGGCAAGGAAAGCTACTCTGAGCAGACCCTGGCACGGGCTCTTGCACAGGTGCAGCGGAAGACGCCGGCAGCCACCTCGAAAGCTGCGCCTGCGCCTGCGGCAGACGCCAAGGCGGAGGCTGCTGCGGACAGTGCCAACAGCAACTGGATCTGGCCGGCCAGCGGCAAGGTGGTCGGTACCTTCAGCGAAGGCGGCGCCAAGGGCATCGATATCGCCGGCGCGGCGGGTGACCCGGTGCTGGCCGTCAGCGACGGCAAGGTGGTGTATAGCGGCACTGGCTTGCGTGGCTACGGCAAACTGGTGATTGTCAAGCACAGCAGCACTTACCTGACGGCCTACGCGCATAACCAGAAGATTTTGGTAAAGGAAGACCAGAGCGTCGTCAAGGGGCAGAAGATCGCTGAAATGGGCAATACCGATGCCGACCAGGTGAAGTTGCACTTCGAGGTCCGCAAGCAGGGCCGGCCGGTCGATCCACTGAAGCATTTACCGGCGCGCTGATCGCCAATGTCCGGACGCTTCGATTCCGATGCCGACTCTGATCGTGAGGGTCGCCTGGAGAGTTATCTCGACGAACCGGAGTTTTTAGGCGCTGAGCCGCTCCCGCTCGTCGAGCCGGAGTCCGAAGAGGCTTTGCAGTCGCCCGAAGCCGAACTGCTCAACGACGTCACCCAGCACTACCTGAACGACATCGGCGCCAAGCCGCTGTTTTCGCCGGCCGAGGAAGCGGCCTGGGCACGACGCGCCCGCGCCGGAGATTTTCTGGCGCGGCAGAAGATGATCGAGCACAACCTGCGCCTGGTGGTGAACATCGCCAAGCACTATCTCAACCGTGGTATGCCCCTGCTCGACCTGATCGAAGAGGGGAATCTCGGGCTGATCCATGCGATAGAAAAATTCGAGCCCGATCGTGGCTTTCGTTTCTCGACCTATGCCACCTGGTGGATCCGGCAAGGCATCGCTCGGGCGATCATGAATCAATCGCGGACGATCCGCCTGCCGGTGCACGTGGTCAAGGAAATCAACATCGTGCTGCGCGCTGTTCGCCACCTGGAAGCGGCGAACGGGCGGGATATCGGCGTCGACCAGATCGCGCATCTGATTGACCGCCCAGTCGAGGACGTGCGCCGCGTGTTGGCCCTCAACGAGCGCATCGCTTCGCTTGATGCGCCGCTACAGGTCGACCCCAGCCGCACCATCGGCGAGGTGATCGCCGATGACAGCCTGATGGATCCCGACGAACTGTTGCAGTGCAGCGAGGTGGGTGACCTGCTCGGTACCTGGGTGGGGCAACTCGCCGAGAAACAGCAGCAGGTGCTGCAACGCCGCTACGGACTTGACGGTGGCGAGACATCCACCCTCGAAGAAATCGCCCGCGACCTGAACCTGACTCGCGAACGCGTTCGCCAGATTCAGATCGAAGCGCTCGATCAGCTACGGCGCATCATTCGACGCGGCGGCGTGACGCGCGACAACCTGCTCTAGCGCGTCGCTGCCAGCCGGTTGTGGCGCACATCGCGCACGACTTCTGCCAGCTGGAAAACCGACATCGCGTAGAAGCTCGAGCGGTTGTAGCGGGTAATCACGTAGAAGTTGTCGAAGCCGAGCCAGTATTGTGTTGGCCGGCCCGGCGTTTCCAGATCGATCAGCGCTGCCGCTCGCTGGGCGTCGGCGTCGGCTGGGCGGGCCATGAAGACGCCGCGCGCGCTCAGTTCCTGGACCGTCAGCGCAGGCTTGATTCCGGCTGCGATCAGCGCTGCGGGGTCGCCGTCGACGCGTGCCGGCACGGCCACCGGAGCGCCTTTCTGCCAACCATACTGCTGCAGGTAGCGAGCCACGCTGCCGATGGCGTCGGCGGTGCTGTGGCGCAGGTCAATACGACCGTCGCCATCGAAGTCCACCGCGTAGTTGCGCTGGCTGCTGGGCATGAACTGCGGGATGCCCATGGCGCCGGCGTAGGAACCCTGGATGGCGAGCGGGTCGTCGCCGTTTTCGCGGCTCAGGAGCAAGAAGTTTTCGAGCTCGCTGCGAAAGAATTCGGCTCGCGGCGGGTAATCGAAAGCCAGTGAGGCGAGGGCTTCAAGGACGCTGAAACTGCCGGTGTTTTGTCCGTACGAAGTCTCGACGCCGATGATGGCGACGATGATTTCGGCGGGAACTCCGTAGATTGCTTCGGCCCGCTGCAGGAGGGCGCCGTTCTCTTCCCAGAAGCGCAGGCCACCCGCTTCGCGCGGGCCGTTGACGAAGCGTTGCCGGTAGCTTTGCCACGAGCGCTGTTTGCTCGGGCGGGCCGGCGGGCGGATCAGGCGCAACACCGTGGCGTTCGAGTGAATGCTGGCGAACTGGCTGGTCAATGCGCTGATGTCGAAGCCGTGCTGCTTGTGCATGTCGACGATGAAGGCCTGCACCTCTGCTTGTTCGCTGAAGGCGGCGGACTGCTGGGCGTGGCCGGAAAGTGGCAGCAGAGTGGTGAGCAGAGCAGCGAGCAGGCGGCAGCGCAGGCCGGTGAGTGTTATTTTCAAGAGTGTTTTCTCCTTCGCGGTGGCAGGCGGCGTACGCACTGTTGCAGGCGTCGCAGCAGCTGGCTGTTGCCGGCGCTGCGACCGTAGCGCAGCTCGGCATAATAGCCCGCTGCTTCGCTGGTGAGGGCGGCAAGATCCGGTCTTTCGCGGTCCACCCGGCGCGCGAAATCGAGCGGCCCTTCCCATTCGGCGCGCAGTATTCCGCGCCCCTTGAGCGCTGCGCAGTACTTTTGCCAGGCGCGTTGCACCGGGTCCGCGGCGAGTCGTCGCGGCAGCGTCCACAGGATGACGAGCAACAGGGCGAGGCCACAGAGTATGGCCAGCGAGGCGCTCATGCCGCGCCAGTCGGGGTCACGCCAGCCGAGGCGCGAGAGCACTTCGCGCTGGCGTTGCGGATTGTAACCGAGTACCCACTGATTCCACGTGTTGTTGGCCGCTTCCCAGCGGTTGCGCAACTGGCGCAGCCAGTCGCTGTCGAGGCGGACGATCATCGGCAAGGGCTCGCCTGCCGGCAAGGCGGCGTCGATTCCCTGTTCGATGCGCGAGGGGGCTACGGCGGCGGTCGGATCGAAGCGCACCCAGCCTTGTCCGGCCAGCCAGATTTCGGCCCAGGCGTGGGCATCGGACTGGCGCACGACGACATAGCCGTCGACCGGATTGAGCTCGCCGCCCTGGTAACCAGCGACCACCCGCGCCGGAACGCCGGCTGCGCGCATCAGGAAGACGAAGGCCGACGCGTAGTGCTCGCAGAAGCCGCGGCGGCTGTCAAAGAGGAACTCGTCCATGGCGTTCGCGCCGAGCAGCGATGGACGCAGGGTGTAGTAGAAGTCCTCGTTGCGAAACATTGCCAGTGCCGCTGCGGCGATTTCTTCGGGCGGGCGCGAGGCCCATTCGCTGGCCAGTGCGCGGCTGCGCGGATTGATTTCCTTCGGTAAAGCCAGCGCTTGCTGCAGGATCGCTGGTGCTTCGATCACATTGGCGCGGTAGTCGATTGACGAGGCAAAGGAAAACTGCGTGCGTACGCGTAGCGGCTCGCGAGCCAGGGCTTCGAGCGTCGGCGCCAGCGCGCTGTCGGGCGGCAGGCGGGTGGCGATGTCCAGGGCCAGCAACCAGCGCCGGTTGTGGGCTTCGAGGATGCTGCTGTAGGCCAGCGGCGCGCCGATTCCTGTGACCACCGGCAACTGCTGCGCCGCCTTGGCCGGCAGGGCGCGTGCGCGCCAGGTATGGCCGTCGTACTCGTCGAATACCGGACCGCGCCAGTAGAGGTCGGATTTCTCCGGCGGCTCACCGGCGAAACGGCTGCGCAAGGCGATGGCGCCGGAGAGGGTCAGGCGGCTGATGGTGCCGGGTGACATCTCTTCGGAGAGGCCGCTGAGTCCGGAGTAGGCGTCCTGCGGCAAGCCCCACAGCGGGCCCGCAACGCGAGGGAAGAGGAGGTAGAGAATGAGCATGAAAGGCAGCGCCTGCGCCAGCAGCAGGGCGGCATGGCGGAGGATGGTGGCGACCGGCTGGGCACCGCCGTGCAGCCGGATCAAGGCTGCGGTGAGCAGGGCGATGGCGGCCAGCAGCCAGGCGCCGGTGGGGATGCTCTGCGAGTACAGGTAATGGGTGAGCAGCAGAAAATAGCCGAGCAGGACGACCACCAGCGCGTCGCGCCGGCTGCTCATCTCCATGGGTTTCAAGGCCATGAAAACGACCAGCAGCGCGACCCCCGCATCCTTGCCGAGGAGGGTGCCGAATTGCCAGGCAATGGCTGCGATGCTGCCGATGACCAGTGGCGCCAGCGCCCAGCGCGGTGGCAGCGGGCGCCGCTGCTGCCATAGCCAGGCGCGCCACAGCAGCGTGCCGCCGACGAGCAGCGACAGCCACCAGGGCAGGTGCGCGGCGTGCGGTCCGGCAGTCGCCAGGGCAACGGCGAGCAGCCACGGTATGGCGCCGTGTTCGAGCGTCAGCATGGGCAGCGACCCCGGCCTGGCGCTAACGGTCATGAGTGGTCCAGGCACTGCTGATCATGAAAGTGATGACCGTTCCCCTCTCACTTGCAGTGCGCATTCCGGCTTGCACGCCGGAATCGTTCGCCGGGCAGGGAGTATGCTCCCTGAATTCCCCGCCTCACCCCGACCCTTCTCCGGCAAGGGGCGAAGGGAGGTTCGTGAGTCGCGTGCGCGACTTTCACATTAAGCTTGCCGAGTGCTTTCAGCTTGATCACCACTTTCACCATGCAGCGCCAGGGCTTGCAGGCAGCTCGCCCGGTGTGCCTCGCCTTGCCCGACGGCGAGCTGTTTTCCGGGCAGCTTGAGTCCGTAGCGTGCCTGCGCTTCGTCGGCGCTCAATACCCAGCCGGTCAGTATCGACAGCCGCTCTTCGGGGCCGTCCTCGCTCGCCGTCAGCGACCAGGCTAGCCACAGTTCCTCGGCGGCGCCACCGGCGAACTGCTTGACCAGGTGCGGTTGTTCGTCCGACCGCCGGGCGACCGCTTTCCAGGCGATGTGCCGGGTCGGGTCGCTGAGCTGGCGCGGCCGCAAGCCGGCAAAATCTTCCTGGCCGTTGTCGCCGTGCAGATGATCGGCGTGCATGGTCGGCGACGGCGCGGGCAGCGCTGTTCGTATGGGCCGTGGATAAACGATGCACGACCAGCGCGGGTGGAGGTAGCTCCAGGCGCGGAAGAGCCCCAGCGGATAGCGCGTGGCGAGTGTTACCCGACCCGGGTCGAGGCGGCCTCGCCGCTGCGTGGCAAAGGGGACAGCGACCGAAGCGCGCCCTTCTGCGGGCAGGTCGACACTGCTCGTCGCTTGTCCGGCAAAGGAAAAGTCGAGAGCGCGACGCGTTTGCCGACGGGTATTTTCGAGCTGTAGCGGGAAGTGCGCCAGATCCCCGGCGAAAACTGCGGGCACTCGCCCGGGCGTCAGGCGCAGGCCGAAGAGGTTGTGGAAGGTGTGCACCATGGCCACGATACCCAGTCCGGCGAGCAGGAAAATCAGCGCGTGGCCGAGACTGAGGTTGTAGTTGATGGCCCCGATCAGCATGACCATCAGAACGACGGCATAGAGGATGCCGGCCCGCGTCGGCACGATGAAGATGCGGCGCTGGCTGAGGACGATCGGTAACTGCTCGTCAGGAGCCAGGCGAAACAGCCAGCGCTGGAAGGAGGCCAGCGCCGGCATCAGAGAACCGGGATGGCGCGGATCAGGGCGGCGATGTCTTCCGCGCCGGCATGGCTGCCGCTGAGCAGTTGCAGCCGGTGGCGCGCAACGGCCGGCAGGACGGCCTGCACATCTTCGGGCAGGACCATCTCGCGGCCGGCGGTAAACGCCCAGGCGCGCGCCGCTGCCAGCAGTGACAAGGCGGCGCGGGGACTCAGGCCATGCACCAGGCGGGCGTCTTCACGGCTCGCTTCGACCACGCGCTGCAGATAGTCGAGAACGGCGGCCGAGGCATGCACCGCTGCCACCTGCTGTTGCAGTGCCGCAAAATCGCTCGCGCTCAGGCGCGCGCTAAGCGTTGGCAGTTGCTCGCGGCGGCCGCCGCTTTCGAGCAGCGCGCGTTCGGCGGCGTGATCCGGGTAGCCGAGTTCGATGCGCAGCAGGAAGCGATCGAGCTGCGATTCGGGCAAGGGGAAGGTGCCGATCTGGTTCGAGGGATTCTGCGTGGCAATGACGAAAAACGGTTGCGGCAGGGGGCGTGTCTCGCCCTCGGTGGTCACCTGTCCCTCTTCCATGGCTTCGAGCAGTGCGCTCTGCGTTTTTGGCGTCGCGCGGTTGATCTCGTCAGCAAGCACGACCTGCGAGAACACGGGGCCGGGCAGAAAGCGGAAATCCCCGCGGTCGCGGTCGAAGACCGAAACCCCGAGAATGTCGGCCGGCAGCATGTCGCTGGTGAACTGGACGCGCGAAAACTGGAAACCGAGCAGGCGAGCCAGGGTATGCGCCAGCGTTGTCTTGCCGACGCCGGGGAGGTCTTCGATCAGCAGATGACCTTTGGCCAGCAGGCAGCACAGGGCCAGGCGGGTCTGCCGGCTCTTGCCAAGAATCACCTGGTCGGCGGCGGCAAGGATTTCGTCAAGCGGAGATTGTCGGGTGATTGGTCGCATGGCTTGTCGTAGTGGCGCAATTGCGACGATAATAAACCATCATCAGATAACTTGATTTCCCGCAGATCCCGATGTCCATGGCGACCTCCGATTGCGGCAGAGAGGCAATAGTGACCAGTACCGCATTCATCACCCATCGAGACTGCCAGTTACACGACATGGGCTCGTATCATCCGGAATGCCCGGATCGCCTGACCGCGATCAGTGATCACATGATTGCGCAGGGTGTTGATTCGTATTTTGCCTATCACGATGCCCCGCTGGCGAGCTTTCAGCATCTGCGGCGGGTGCACCCGGCGGCGCATCTGGAACGTGTCAAGCGTGCCTCGCCAGAGCTGGGTATCGTGCACCTCGATCCGGATACGGCAATGAACCCGCATACCTGGAAAGCGGCGCTGCGCGCGGCTGGGGCAGGGGTGCTGGCGGTCGACCTGGTGATGGCCGGTGAGGTGCAGAACGCTTTCTGTGCGGTGCGCCCGCCCGGTCACCATGCCGAACGCGCGTCGGCGATGGGCTTCTGTTTCTTCAACAACATCGCCGTCGCTGCGGCGCATGCCCTGGAAGAGCACAAGCTGTCGCGGGTGGCGGTTGTCGATTTCGATGTGCACCATGGCAATGGCACCGAGGACATCTTCAAGGGCGATCAACGCGTGCTGATGGTCAGCACCTTCCAGCATCCCTTCTACCCCTACAGCGGCACCGAGAAACCGGCTTCGAACATGCTCAACGTGCCGCTCAGCCGTGATACCGACGGCGAAGAGTTTCGGCAGGTGGTCAGTGAGTTGTGGATGCCGCGTCTGCGCGAGTTTCAGCCGGAGATGATCTTCATCTCGGCCGGTTTCGATGCGCACTACGAAGACGAGATGGGCGGCTTGCGGCTGCTCGAGAAAGATTACGCCTGGGTCACCGGCCAATTGACCGAGCTCGCCGAAGAGTGCGCGCAAAAGCGCATCGTGTCGATGCTCGAAGGCGGTTACGCACTCTCCGCGCTGGCGCGCAGCGTCGTCGCCCACTTGCGGGTGTTGGCTGATTTCTGAGGCTGTTTTTTTTCCGTGAACGGTGTTTTTCCGTCAACGGTGTTTTCTCCTGCGCCCCGGTGCTTGGCCATTTTCATGGCCAAGGCGCGTGCCTTCAGTTAAAATTGGAGGCTTGATTTTCCACGGCCGAACCCTTTCGGCTCTTGCTCGGGCGCCCACCCATGACCATGATTACAGGATCGATCGTCGCGATCGTCACCCCGATGCACGCCGATGGCAGCCTCGACCTGCCGGCTCTGCGCCGTCTTGTCGACTTTCACGTGCAGGAGGGGACTGACGCCATCGTCATTGTCGGCACGACCGGCGAATCGCCGACGGTAAATGTCGACGAACACTGCGAACTGATACGGGTTACCGTCAAGCAGGCTGCTGGCCGCGTCCCGGTGATCGCCGGGACCGGCGCCAATTCCACCGCTGAAGCCATCGCGCTGACCCGTTTCGCCCACCAGGCAGGTGCCGACGCCGCGCTGTCGGTGGTGCCGTACTACAACAAGCCGACCCAGGAAGGCCTCTATCGCCATTTCCGGGCCATTGCCGAAGCCGTCGAGATCCCGGTGATTCTCTACAATGTGCCGGGGCGGACAGTTGCCGATCTGGGCAATGACACCGCGCTGCGACTGGCCGAGATCGAGAATATCGTCGGCATCAAGGACGCTACCGGCAACATCGAACGCGGTACCGACCTGATCGCCCGTGCCCCCGCAGGCTTTGCCGTCTATAGCGGCGACGATGCCAGTGCCTGTGCCTTGATCCTGATGGGTGCCCAGGGGGACATCTCGGTGGTGGCCAATGTGGCGCCACGTTTGATGCATGAAATGTGTACCGCGGCGCTGGCTGGAAACGCGATCGTCGCGCGCGCGCTGCACGCGCGCCTGCTCGGCCTGCACCAGCAGTTGTTCTGTGAGGCGAATCCGATTCCGGTCAAGTGGGCGTGCCAGGAGTTGGGCCTGATCGAGGCTGGACTACGGCTGCCGCTGACGCCACTATCGCCCGCTTGTCACGAGCGGGTTCGCCTTGCCATGCGCCAGGCTGGCGTACTCGCCTAGATCGGAGTTGCCAAATGAGTCCTATCGTTGCGCACGTTCGACTTGCCGGCTTGCTGATGGCGCCGCTGCTGCTGCTGGCCTGCAGCACGACCTTCGAGACCAAGAAAATCGACTACAAGACGGCCTCCAAGAGCCAGGTGCCGACGCTCGAAATACCGCCTGATCTGACTTCGCCGACGCGCGATGATCGTTACGCCGTTCCCGACACCGGTGGCGGCAAAGGGTCGGCGACCTACTCCGCGTACAACGCCGAACGTTCGCCAGAGGCGCTGGCTCAGCAGAAGAGCGACGTCCTGCCGGAAGTCGACAACGCGCGCATCGAACGCGCCGGTAACGAGCGTTGGCTGGTGGTCAAAGGCTCGCCCGACAAGCTTTGGGGACCGGTCAAGGACTTTTGGCAGGAAACCGGCTTTGTCCTCAAGCTCGATCTGCCCGATGCCGGCGTGATGGAGACCGACTGGGCCGAAAACCGCGCCAAGATTTCGCAGGACTTCATTCGTAACATCCTCGGCAAGGTCATCGATTCGGTGTACTCGACGGCCGAGAGGGACAAATTCCGCACTCGTCTGGAACCGGGAATCACCCCCGGCACGACCGACATCTTCATCAGTCATCGCGGCATGTACGAGATTTTCGTCTCCGAGGGCAAGGAACAGACCAAGTGGCAGCCGCGCCCGCCCGATCCGGAACTTGAAGCCGAGATGCTGCGTCGCCTGATGATTCGCCTGGGCAGCGACGAGAAGCGCGCGACGGCAGCCATTCAGGCGGCCCAGGAAAAACCCGTCGAGCGTGCTTCCCTTTCGCGCGGTACAGACGGGGCCGGCACCCTGGATGTCGATGAGTCCTTCGAGCGCGCCTGGCGGCGAGTCGGTCTGGTGCTTGATCGTGTCGGTTTTACCGTCATCGACCGCGATCGCTCCAGGGGCCTGTACTTCGTTCGCTATGTTGATCCTGAAACGGACGACGCGAAGCAGGAGCCCGGTTTCTTCTCCAAGCTGAATCCGTTCAAGGACAATCCGGCCGAAAAGCAAAAGATTCAGTACCGGATCTTCGTTAAGGATGCGGGCAGTCGGTCGACGGTCCAGGTACTGACGGCCGAAGGTGGCGTCGATCAATCCGAAACCTCGAAAAAAATCCTCAACCTGCTCTACCAACAGTTGAAGTGATGCGTTTCGCGTCGCTGGGCAGCGGCAGTCAGGGTAACGCCCTGATTGTCGAGGCCGGCGAGACGAAGGTGATGGTCGATTGCGGTTTCTCGACTCGCGTGGCGACGGCCCGGCTGGCCCGTCTGGGCGCCACCCCCGATCAACTGGCGGCGATACTGGTCACCCACGAGCATGGTGATCACCTGGGCGGTGTCTTCGCCTTTGCCCGTCGTCATCGGCTCACGGTCTATCTCACGCACGGTACGCATGCGGCGGCTACGCGAGGCTCGGCGAGTTTGCCTGAGTGTCGACTGATCGACGGACACACGGCTTTTGCGATTGACGGCCTGGAAGTGCTGCCTTTCCCGGTTCCTCACGATGCACGCGAACCCGTGCAATACCGGTTTGATGATGGCCAGCATCGCCTTGGCGTGCTCACCGATAGCGGCTCGATTACGCCGTACATCGTCGAAGTGCTGGGCGCCTGCGACGCGCTCGTGCTCGAGTGCAACCATGACCGCGCCCTGCTCGCCGCGTCGCGCTATCCGGCGGTCCTCAAACAGCGGATCGGCGGACGTTTCGGGCATCTGGAGAACAGTCAGGCGGCAAGTCTTGTGCGCCAGATCGACGGCGCCCGCCTGCAACATCTGGTGGCGGCTCACCTCAGCCAGGAGAACAATCGTCCGCAGCTGGCCGTCACTGCGCTCGCCGCGGCCCTCGGCTGCAGCGATGACTGGATCGGCGTCGCTGATCAGGAGGGCGGCTTCGCCTGGCGGCAGTTGAGCTGAAGAAGCCGCACGCTTGTCAGGCTAACGGTCATGACATGTCGAGACACCCCTGATGATGAAAGCCATGACCGTTTTCCCTCTCACTTGCAGTGCGCATTCCGGCTTGCACGCCGGAATCGTTCGACGGGCTGGGCGCATGCGCGCAGAATTCCCCGTCTCACCCCCGGCCCTTCTCCCGCGAGGGGAGAAGGGAGTTTCGTGAGTCGCTTGCGCGACTTTCACATTAACGGTCATGACACGTGGAGACACCCCAAATCATGAAAGTCATGACCGTTTCCCTCTTCCCCAGCCCCTTCTCCCGCGAGGGGAGAAGGGAGTTTCGTGAGTCGCTTGCGCGACTTTCACATTAAGAGGGGACGCAGCGGGTCGGCAAAGAAAAGCCGGCTTGCGCCGGCTTTTCTTTGCTTGCTCTGGAAGCGCAACGATTACTTCTTCATTGCGTCCTGGGCAGCATCGCCAGCGCCCTTGGCTGCGGCGTCGACAACTTCCTTGGCCTTGTCCATGGCCTCGTCGGTGGTGGACTTGCTGGCGTCGGCAGGCGCAGCCGCCGGTGCAGGAGCAGCATCCGGAGTAGCCGCCGCAGGAGCAGCAGTAGGAGCGGCGGCAGGAGCAGCATCAGCAGGAGCAGGAGCAGGAGCAGCGGCCGGAGCGGGCGCAGGAGCTGCGACGGTCTTGGCCTCTTCTTTCTTTCCACAGGCGGTAACGGCAAGAGCGAGCAGTGCAGCGAGGAGTAGCGAGCGTTTCATAGGGGGGTTCCTTAGCGACGGTGAAAGGGTGTACAACGATCATGAAGGCAAACGGTTGACCGTAGTGCACATCGACCAAGGGCCTATTTTAACACCGCTTGTCGCTATGGGCCGAGCAAAATTTGTGCGCCGCAGTATGGGCTGCGCGCATCCGCTCGGCAATTGGCGCTGCCCTTGATGGTGGCGATCGCTTAGCGGTTTGGGGGCGGGGTGGCTCCGTCCAGGCGCAGGAGAGCAGGGTCAATCCAACTGAAAGCGAGGGCGATGACGGCGAGCGCAAGGACCAGCAGCGTCGCGACCAGCAGGCTACTCAAGATCATTTGATCGGTAAATACCCGCCTGGGCCATCCCGCCAGACCGAGATAGCCAGCGAAGGGCACGTAGTGGTCAGTGCGGCCGGGATCGAGCGCCTCGTTCCTGGCAATGAAACGCAAGTCGCAGGCGCAGCAACGAAATGGAGCCTCGTTCCTGCGCCGAAGTATCATTCCTTCCCATAGGCCGCGTCGCCTTGAACGGCGGATGTCTTTGGAGTTACAGTCAGGGCATTTCATGATTTAGGCCAAGGCTCCAATCGTTGCTTTGAGTCCCCGCAACGGAGGTCAAAGAGTGGTCGGTAATCCGTGCGCGATGAGCTTGATTCTAGGGATTCCTCCGCAGCTGTCTGTGCAGATTGTCACTCTTCGCCTTGCCTTGTCGGATTTTTTGTCGGCGCTCTCTGACCCGGGTGTGCTCGGTGCGTCGGCACGGGCCTGCTGCCGGAGTGGGCGGTCTTGGGGTGCTACACTGCGCCACATGCGCCCGACTCTTCTCCTTGCCGCCGCACTGGCGACGACTCTCGTCGACGCCACTGCGGGAAATTTCGCCGTTTCTGGCGCAGTAATCGTCGGGCCTCGGTACGCACCTTACGGCGCAGTTTTTCCGCCGTCGTTTGCCGACGACTCGTTTGCACCTTGCCCGGCTTTGAACTGTGCGAATTACGGGCAACTGCGACGCTTCCTCGATCGCTACGAGCGCAACTACGGTGGGCGTTTTGCGCCGAATCCGCCACCCGTCCAGTTTTCGCCGCTGCCACGTGACGTGGCCCCGACGCCGGAAGCGCACATCCAGCCGCGCTACCGCGGTGCGAGTCAGCTTCGTCCCGAGTTCGAACAGGCGGGGCAGAGACTCGATGGGCGTCCTGCGGTTGGCCAGTAGACGGCGCGCTGGTGTCGCGCCTTCCCTGCGGCGACACAGGCACAGTTACCCAGTTGGACTAGGTGCCGGTCAGGCCTGCGTGCTGACCCCGGCGGACTCAAAGCTGGCCATTTCGTTGAGGAAAGCGACGGCACTGCGGACCAGAGGCCAGGCCAGCGCGGCGCCGCTTCCTTCGCCAAGGCGCAGTCCGAGATCGAGCAAGGGCTCGGCGTGCAGGGCGCGTAATTGGGCCTGGTGACCCGGTTCGGCAGAACGGTGACAGAAAACGCAATAGTCGCCAATCGCCGGAGCGATTTCGGCGGCGACCAGGAGTGCCGAAGTGACGATGAAGCCATCGATCAGCAGGAGCATGCCACGCTCGGCTGCGGCGAGCATGGCGCCAGCCATCATGGCGATTTCGAAACCGCCGAACTCGGCGAGCACGCTCAGCGCTGGTGCGCCAGGCGCCAGTGCCGCACGGGCCGCAGCTCGTGCCAGCAGTGCCTGTTTGCGTGCCAGTCCGGCGTCGTCGAGGCCCGTGCCGCGGCCGACGCAGTCGGCCAAGGGCGTGCCGGTGAGCTGATGGGTAAGCAGGGCTGCGGCGGCGGTGTTGCCGATGCCCATTTCGCCGAAACCGATCACCTGGCAGCCGTCATCGGCGAGCTGGCGAGCGATCGCCGCGCCGCGCGCGATGGCCGCCTGGCAGTCGTCCTCGCTCATTGCTGCCTGCTCGATGAAGTTGTTCGTCCCGAAGCCGATCTTGGCGTCGACCAGGCCGTCGCGGGCGCCGAAGTCGTGCGCCACGCCGGCGTCGATGACCTGCAGTTGCAAGCCGTTGTGGCGAGCGAAGACATTGATTGCTGCGCCGCCGGCGAGGAAGTTCTCGACCATCTGCCAGGTCACTTCCTGCGGGTAGGCCGAAACGCCGGCACGGGCGGCGCCGTGATCGCCGGCGAAGACCAGCAGCTGCGGCTGCCCGAGGCTCGGCGTCAGCGATTGCTGCAGCTGGCCGATCTGCTGTGCCAGGCGCTCGAGTTGGCCGAGCGAACCGGGAGGTTTGGTTTTGCCATCGATGCGCGCCTGCAGCGCGGGAAGCGGGATCGTCGGCGGGATGGAGAAGTGCATCGTCTGGCGAGCCCCGGCAAAGGGTCGATTATACCCGCCCCCCGGCATGCTAATCTTCGCCGGATGCGAGAACTGATCATTGGTGGAGCCCGTTCGGGCAAGAGTGCCCTGGCCGAGCGCCGGGCCAGCGAGAGTGGCCTGCAGGTGGTCTACCTGGCGACGGCGCAGGCGCTCGACGGCGAAATGTCGCAGCGCATCGCGCACCATCGGCAACGGCGCCGCGCTGACTGGGGGCTGATCGAGGAGCCCGTCGATCTGGCCGCTGCCTTGCGCAGGCACGCGGCACCGGGCGTTTGCCTGCTGGTCGATTGTCTGACCCTGTGGTTGTCCAACCTGCTCTTTGCCGGCGACGCCGCGCGCCAGGTCGAAGCAGGCGAAAGCGTTTCCTGCCCGCTCTTTGCTGGCGCTACCGCCGCCCTGGTCGAGATCTTGCCGCATTTACCCGGGCAGATCATCCTGGTCAGCAACGAGGTTGGTTGGGGCATCGTACCGATGGCGGCGCTGTCGCGCCTGTTTGCCGACGAGCAGGGCCGCTTGAACCAGCGGGTGGCGGCGGTATGTGAGCGGGTGACGCTGGTGGTCGCCGGCTTGCCGCTGACCTTGCGTTGATCTTGCGTTGATCCGGCGCTGTTTTCGACAAGCGTGATGAGTGCTATTCTCCAGGTTGTCAGACAACTTGTCTGCCCAGCGAGGAGCAGTGAGCAATGTACAAGCGAATCATGGTCGCCCTGGACCAGAGTTTCATGACCGACAGGGTACTGGAAACAGCCATCGAACTGGCCAAGAGCACCGGTGCGCAGGTAGCCATCTGCCATGCCATTGACGAAACCGTGCTTGCCCAACGTGATGTGGCGATGATGTTGCCGAACAGTGTCGGCAAGACCGAAGCACGTTTGCGCATGGGGGCTGAAGGTTTTCTCGGCAAGGCTGCCGAAAAGGCGCGCGCGGCCGGACTCGAGGTCGAGATCAAGGTCGTGGAGTCGGAGCAGAAACATGTTTCCGACATGCTCATCGAGGCGGCGGCCGAATGGCGTGCCGACCTGCTGGTGGTCGGCACGCACGGCTGCCGCGGCATCGAGCGCTTTTTCGTTGGCAGCGTCGCCGAGCGCCTGGTTCGCAAGGGGCGCAGGTCCTTGCTGCTGGTGCGCGGCGAAGATCCGGTCGACTAACGGTCACCACCTGTCGAGTTGAGCCGTGCACGGCGCGGGCAGCAGCGCTTGCGCTGGCAGCCAGGCCGCCAGCTGACGCAGGTCGAGGTGCGCTTCGACGGCGTCGGCGAGGCGATCGATGTCGGCTTCCCGGCGCTGCTGTGCGTCGAAATCCTGCCTTGGCCGGTGGCCTGCCCAGGTCAGCAAGGCGGCCAGTGCGGCTGGCGAGTCGAAGAGGCCGTGGCAATAGGTGGCCAGAATCTGGCCATCGCTCGACAGCGCGCCGTCCGGCTGGCCGGCGAGCCGCAGGGCCGGCGTGGCCAGGGCCGCGCCCTGGGTGACGCCCATGTGGATGCGGTAACCGCTGACACTCGCCGCACCCGGCAGCAACAACTCGCCCTGGACGTTCTGCAGGGTTTTTTCGACCGCCAGCCGCGTTTCGTAGTCCAGCCAGCCAAGCCCCGGCGAGCTGCCCGGAGGGCCTTCGAGCCCCAGCGGATCGTGTAACTGGTGGCCGAGCATCTGCAGTCCGCCGCAGATGCCGATCACTTTGCCGCCGTAGCGCAGGTGCCGCCGGATCGCTTCCTCCCAGCCTTGCGCGCGCAGCCATGCGAGGTCGGCCTGCACCGCTTTTGACCCCGGCAGCACGATCAGGTCGCAGGCCGGCGCGGCCTCGTTGGGACCAATGAAGCGAAAATCGACTTCCGGGTGGAAGCGCAGCGGATCGAGGTCGTTGTGGTTCGAAATGCGCGGGTACACCGGAGCCACCACGCGCAGCGCCGCGTCCTTCTTGGCCAGGGCTTCGCGGGGCAAGGCGTCTTCGGCATCGAGGTAGAGGCCGTGCAGATAGGGCAGGACGGCGAGCACTGGCTTGCCAGTGCGCTCCTCGAGCCAGCGCAGGCCGTTTTCGAGCAGGCCGATGTCGCCGCGAAAACGGTTGATGACGAAACCCTTGACGCGCGCCTGCTCGGATGCCGAGAGCAGGTCGAGGGTGCCGCAGAGATGCGCGAAAACGCCGCCGCGATCGATGTCGGCAATCAGGATCACCGGGCAATCGACGGCTTCGGCGAAACCCATGTTGGCGATGTCGCGGTCGCGCAGATTGATCTCCGCCGGGCTGCCGGCGCCTTCGACGAGCAGGCATTCGTACTGTGCACCCAGGCGCTGCCACGATTCGAGCACCGCCTGCATGGCACGCGGCTTGTAGGCGTGGTAGTCGCGCGCGTCGAGGTCGGTCAAGGCTTTGCCGTGGATGATCACCTGCGCCCGCTTGTCGGTCGCCGGTTTGAGCAGGACCGGATTGAAGTCGGAGTGCGTCGGGATACCGGCCGCCAGCGCTTGCAGCGCCTGTGCGCGGCCGATCTCGCCGCCGTCGATGGTGACCGCTGAATTGAGGGCCATGTTCTGCGGTTTGAAAGGCGCAACGCGCACGCCGCGGCGGTGCAGGATGCGGCACAAGGCGGCGACCAGCGTCGTTTTGCCGGAGTCGGAAGTACAGCCTTGAACCATCAGGCTGGGGGTGGAACGCTCGTTCATCGTAGAATCCAGGTTTTCGTTGCTCCCATTTTCGCATGCCGACCGTGTCCTCTTCAGCATTCCTTGCCCTTCAGATACCCGCCGCCCTCTTCCTGCCGCTCGCCGCGCTGGCTGGCGTCGGGCTCGATCGACTGTTCGGCGAGCCGCGGCGCTGGCATCCGCTGGTCGGCTTTGGCGCCCTGGCCAACGCCGTCGAGCGCCGTTTGAACGTCGGTGGCGGGCGCCGCCTGTGTGGTCTGCTGGCCTGGTCCTTGCTGATCCTGCCGTTTTTTGCTCTGGCCGAATGGCTGATTCCGGCGGGCCTGCTGGGCTGGTTTTTGCATGTGCTCTTGCTTACCCTGGCGCTCGGCGCGCGCAGCCTCGGCGAACACGCTCAGCGCGTTGCCGATGATCTGGCGAGCGGCGATCTGGGACAGGCGCGGCAGCACGTTGGCTGGATGGTTTCGCGGCAGACCGAGGACCTCGACGCTGGCGGCGTCGCCAGTGCCTGCCTCGAATCGACGCTGGAGAACGGTAACGACGCCATTTTCGGCGCCCTGTTCTGGTTCGCCCTGCTCGGTGGGCCGGGGGCGCTGCTTTTTCGCCTGGCCAATACGCTCGATGCCATGTGGGGTTACCGCAACCCGCGTTTTGCCGACTTCGGCTGGGCGGCCGCACGTCTCGATGACCTGCTCAACTTCATTCCCGCGCGCTTGACCGCGCTTTCCTACGCCCTCTGCGGGCGCACGCGCAGCGCCTTGCGCTGCTGGCGCGAGCAGGCTGCGAACTGGAAGAGCCCCAACGCTGGCCCGGTAATGGCTGCCGGCGCCGGCAGCCTGGGAGTCGCCCTGGGCGGGCCGGCCTGCTATCACGGCCATCTTGAGGAACGACCGCCCCTCGGCCAAGGCCGGCCGGCCGCTGCCGAGGATATTGCGCAGGCCTTGACGCTCGTCCGGCGCAGCATGCTGCTGTGGTTGGCGCTGCTCGTCTGCTGGGGCCTGGCGCGTGCTTGAACATGGCGGTCGGCTGCGCGCCGCTGCCGAGCACTATGCGGCCTGCGGCGTTTGGACGCTTGCCGACTGGCTAGACCTGTCGACCGGCATCAATCCGCACGCCTACCCGGTGCCGGCGATCGACCCGCAGTGCTGGCAACGCCTGCCTGAGGACGACGATGGTCTGGACGCGGCTGCTGCCGCGTACTATGGCAGTGAGCGGCTGCTCGCCTTGCCCGGCTCACAGGCTGCGATTCAGCTGCTGCCAGCGCTTTTCGCGCCCTTGGCGGTGGCCTGCATGACGCCAATCTACGAAGAACATCCCCAGGCCTGGCAACGTGCCGGCCATCGGGTGCGCCGCCTGGAGAACGTTTCGCTGCCGCGCGCCCTCGCCGTGGCAACGCCGATGATCGTGCTTTGCAACCCCAACAACCCAACCGGCAGGCGTTTGCCGGCCGCCGAGCTGCTCGCTGCGGCACAGCAGTTGCAGCAGCGCGGTGGCTGGCTGGTGGTTGATGAAGCTTTTGCTGACGCCGAGCCCGAGAACTCCCTGGCCGCTCTGGCCGGTAGCCCCGAGCTACCCAATCTGATCGTCCTGCGTTCGCTCGGCAAGTTCTTCGGCCTGGCCGGGGCGCGCGTCGGTTTTGTCTTCGCTGCCGACGACAAGCTGGCGCTACTGCGCGAAGCAATCGGTCCCTGGCCGCTGTCCGGTCCGGCGCGTGCGGTGGCCAGACTGGCCTTGGCCGATCGCCGCTGGCAGGCACAGACGCGCCAGGAACTGGCCGCTGCCGCGGCGCGGCTGACGGTGCTGCTGCAGCCCTTCGGCGAGCTCGGCGGCACCGCCTTGTTCGTCAGCCTGGCGACGCCGCACGCGGCCTCGCTCTTCGAACACCTGGCGCGGCAGGCCATTCTGACCCGGTATTTTCCGGCGCACGGCTTGCTGCGCTGCGGCTTGCCCGGCCGCGAGAGTGAGTGGCAGCGCCTGGCTTCCGCTCTCGCCACCTGGGTTGCCTGATATGCTTGCTGCGTCCTTGCGGCTCGCGCTTGCCATCTGCCTGCTGAGCAGCGTCGGTCTGCTGCACGCGGCGGAGCAGGCGGTCGAGGTGATCGATGATGTCGGCACCAGGCTGCGCCTTGCTCAGCCGGCGCAGCGCATCATCAGCCTGGCACCGCACCTGACCGAAACGCTGTTTGCCGCGGGCGCCGGCGAGCGCATCGTCGGCAGTGTCGAGTACAGTAGTTACCCGCCGGCGGCAGCCGCCATTGCACGCGTCGGCAGTTACTCGCAGATCGACCTCGAACGCGTCATCGCGCTGCGCCCGGACCTGATCATCGGCTGGCAGAGCGGCAACGCCGCTGCCCATCTCGCGCGCTTGCGGGCACTCGGTTTCGCGGTCTACGTCTCGCAGCCCGACCGTATCGAGGACGTGGCCAGCGAGATCGAGCGCCTTGGCGTGCTGGCTGGCAGCAAGGCGGTCGCCGACGCGGCCGCGGCCAGCTTTCGCCAGCGTCTGGCCGCACTGCAGAAGCGCTACGGCCAGCGGCCGCCGGTGCCCACTTTCTATCAGATCTGGAAGCAACCCCTGATGACCGTCGGCCGTCGCCAGATCATCTCCGACGTCATCCGCCTGTGCGGTGGCGAGAATGTGTTCGGCAGCCTCGAGACGATGGCGCCGACGGTGACTGTCGAAGCGGTCATTGCGGCCAATCCGGAAGCGATCGTCGCCAGTGGCATGAGTGAATCGCGCCCCGAGTGGCTCAATGACTGGCAAGGCTGGACGTCGATCAAGGCGGTAGCGCGCGATAATCTGTTCTTCGTCCCCCCCGACCTGATCCAGCGCCACACGCCGCGCCTGCTCGAGGGCGCCGAATTGCTCTGCCAGCATCTCGAGACGGCGCGTAGCCGCCGGCCGCAAAAAAAATGAGCGCTGTCTCCTTGCCACCAACGTCCCCAACGTCCCCATGATCGCCATGACCTCCATTGCCTCGCCTTGCACCTTCTCTCGTGATCGCCTCGAGGCCTGGGCGGCGGGCGTCCAACGCTGCGACGGCTGTCTCCCTGCCGGCGCCGCCGGGCGGCAGCGGCCTGAACCCGGCAACATTTCCTGTCGAGTAGAGAAATGAAGCACTTTCTTTCCGCCGTGGCGGCGAGCCTCCTCGAAGCGCGGAGCAAGTTTCTCGTGCTCCTCCTCTGTGCCGCGTGGTTGGCCATGCTGGCCGGCACAAGGTCGCTGATGCTGCCTGACGAGGGGCGCTATATCGGGGTTGCCTGGGCGATGCTCAGCAGTGGCGACTGGCTGACGCCGACCCTCGATGGCCTGCCGTATTTTCACAAGCCGCCGCTTTTCTACTGGCTGACCGGACTGTCTCTGAAGCTCTTCGGGGTCAACGACTGGGCGGGGCGCCTGGCGTCTGTTTTTGGTGCCTTGGTCGCCGTCGGCGGGCTGTTCTTCTTTGTCAGGCGCTATGCCGAGCAACGCCTGGCGACCCTGGCGGTGGCGGTGCTGGTGACCCAGCCCATGTTTTTTGCCGGCGCCCAGTATGCCAATCTCGACATGCTCGTCGCCGGCATGATCGCGGCGACCATCGTCTGTGGGGCGAGCGCCATTCTGCGCCTCGCTAGCGGCCAGTCGTATCGCCCTGCGCTGGCCGCAGCCTACGTTTTTGCTGCCCTGGGCGTTCTTGCCAAGGGCTTGATCGGCTTTGTCCTTCCCGGCGCGATCCTGCTGGCGTGGGTGTTGTTGCGCAAGCGTTACCGCTTGATCCCGGCGCTGCTGTCGCTGCCGATGATCGGCCTCTTCTTTGCTGTTGCTGCGCCGTGGTTCGTCTGGATGCAGATCTTGTACAGCGGTTTCTGGGACTACTTCTTCGTCTATCACCACTTCCAGCGCTTCTCGCAGACCGGCTTCAGCAATGCCCAGCCCTTCTGGTTCTATGTCCCGGTGCTGCTTCTCGGCGCGCTGCCGTGGTCGCCGTGGATCGTGCGCGCCTGCTCCTGGAAGTTCCTGGTGGACCCGGCGAGGGTCGAGGTCCGCAGCCTGATGCTGGTGTGGATGCTCGGCATTCTCGTCTTCTTCTCGCTGCCGAATTCAAAGCTCCTCGGCTACGTCCTTCCGGCGCTGCCGCCGCTGGCCTTCCTGATCGCCGACGTGCTGCTTGGCTGGCTGCAGCAGCGCAAGGAGGTGGGAACGGATGGACTGGAGGGGCAGGAGCCGCAGGCGTCGCGCGCCGAGCGCTCGCTCTATCTGGGCGGCAGCCTGCTCCTTGCCGGCAGCCTGTGCGTTTCCTTGATTGCTCTGGTGCTGGTGTTTGATTCGACCTCGACGAGAAGCTTGAGCAAGCAGGTGGCGCCCTTGTACAGCCCCGACGAGCAGATCGTGATGATCGACGAGTACGAGTACGACCTGCCCTTCTATCTGCGGCCCGAGAACGACGTCTGGGTGGTCAGCGGCTGGCAGGATGTGGCGGCGATTGCGGCCCACGACAACTGGCGCAAGGAGCTCTATGACGCTGGCCAGTTTGACCCCGCAAGAATGCGTGCCGTCCTGCTTCTCCCCGGCGAGTTCGTGGCGCGATTGTGCGCCTACAGCGGCGCTTCCTTGTGGGTGTGGGGGAAAACCGCGCAGGCGCAGCGCTATGCATTCCTCCCCGAGCAGGCGATTGCATTTGCCGATGAAAAACGAACCGTCTGGAGGCTCGACGCCGAGCAGCGTCGGCAGCTCAAGGACTGCCAGGCGGCGACGCCTGGCGGCTGAGCGCGAAAGCGCTGCGCACAGGCATGGCGCAGCCCGCTTTTCAAGCTGCTGCCAAGCCGCTACGGCAGCAGCTCGATCCAGGCGGCGATCGTCGCCGCCCCAGCCTGCCAATGGGCGTCGAGCATCAGGGTATGGCCGGCGGCCGGAATGACGGCCTCCTGCGCCTGCCAGCGGCTGCTGGTGAAGCGTAGCAGGCTCGCCTGGAAAACTGCGTCGGCCTCGCCGCCAACAACCAGAACCGGCAGCTTCGGCCGGCGTCCGCCGATGCGCATCGCCAGTAGCGTCAGATCGAGGAGGGCGCGCCGGGATTCGGACTGGAACAGCTTTCCGAAGCGGAGCAGATCCTCGGTTTTCGTGTCGCGTGAGTAGTACACGTCGCGTATCGTGCGCAATGTTTTCTCGCTGTACTCGCCCTGCGTGGCGCGCGCCTGCTCGCCGAAGAACGACGGTTGGCTGCAGGCGATGTTCATCGTCGCACCAAGAATGCCGCCGGGCGGTACCGGCGCCATCAGGATCGCGGCTTGCGCCGGCTGCTGTTCAAGGACGCGCTCGACGACGACGCAGCCCATCGAGTGTCCGATCAGGATCAGCGGCTCCGCGATCCCTTGCGCGACCTGCGTGACGTCTTCGACATAGTCGTCGAGCCCGAAGGAGTCGAGCCGCTCGCGGCCGTCGCTGGTGCCGTGGCCGGCGAGATCAAGCGCCCGGCAATCGAAACCGAGACGGCTGAAGTAAGGTAGGAAGTAGGCGTCCCAGCAGCCCGCCGTGGCGTAGCCGCCATGGACAAAAAGGAGCCGCGGCGAACGCGTCGGGCCGACGGCTGGTCGGTGCAGGGTATGGATTCGTCTGGTTTTCATGCCGGCTTCGACTTTAGCACGGGCCGGCCTTGGACCTGACTGAGCAGGGGCAGACTGGCGCAAGTTTCAGCGAAACTCGAAGGCCTCCTGGTGGAAGGCGCCAGGGGCAAGTCCGCGGGCGGTCAGTCCTGCACGCATGGCGAGGCCGAAAGCCGTCGGACCACAGAACCAGATACTGGCTTCGGCCCAGGCCGGTACGTCGGCGAGCAGCCGCTCGACGCTCAGGCTATCGCCGCGGCTGCTGTCGATTACGTGCAGGCAGACGCCGGCAGCCGCGGCGCCAGCGCTCAGGCGAGCCACGATGTCGGCGTCGACCTGGCGTGTGCAGTAGAAGAGATCGATCGGAGGGGGCTTGCCGCCCGCGCTGGCGAGTGCTTCGAGACGGGCGACAAAAGGGGTCAGGCCGATGCCGCCGGCGATCCAGATCTGGCGCGCCTGCGCGGCGACGAAATCGAAGCGGCCGTAGGGTCCCTCGACGATGACCGGGTCGCCGGCCCGCAGCCGACTGGGCAGTGTGCGCGTGTAGTCGCCGAGACTCTTGATGCCAAATCGCACCTGTCCGTCACCCTGCCAGGCCGAGGCAATCGTGAACGGGTGCGCGCCCTCGCGTGGGTCGAAAGTGACCAGGGCAAACTGGCCGCTCTGGTGACCTTTCCAGCCCCGCAGCCGGGCATGTACCTCGAGCACGCCGAGGCCGATCGGGCGGACTTCGCTGACCTCGCCGAGTGTGCGGCGACGGGCGCCTATCCATCCACTCAGTGAGAGGATGGCGGCGACCGTGCCACCGAGCATTAACAGCGCCGCCAGTGGGCCGGCGATTGCGGTCCAGAACGGCGACGGCATGAACACCACCGAGTGCACGACGAAGAGCAGGAAGAGGATTGGCATCAATCGGTGCAGGCGGGCAAAGTAGCGGTAAGGAATGCGTCGCAGCAGCGCTACGGCGACCAGAGCGAGGGCCACATAGAGGCCCCATTCGGCAAAGTCCTTGGCGATCGGGCGCCAGGACTCAAAGATCTGCAGCGCCAGGCTCTTGGCATCTTCCGGCTTGGCGAGGAGGCCGCTGCGGCGCAGGGCCTTGCTGGCGAGCTTGAGCGCGTAGTGGGTAGCGCCCAGGCCGATGGCGAGCAAGGCGACTTGCCGGTGAACGCGATACAACTGGTCCAGTCCGCCGACGAGCGCTTCCAGGCGCGGCCCGCGCAGCGCCAGGAGCATGGCCACCGACATCAAGGTCGCCGACAAATAGCCGCTGCCGTGGAGCAGGGCCACATAGAACTCCCACGGACGCTCGGCGGCAGGAGTGAGCAGGGCGGTCAGCGGTTGGCTGCTGATCCAGGCGGCGCTGAGTGCTGCCAGCAGGAGATAGACGTAGCGATGCATGAGCGAGAAGGAGAGAAGTTGCGCCGGGCTCGCTGGCGGCGGGTGAGCCGGATCCGGGAGGGAGCTGAAAGGAGCTGAAAGGAGCTGAAAGGAGCTGGCTCCGGGGCCGTGGGGACCCCGGAGTTGCCAAGGATCACGGCCCGAAGGCCGTGTCGCAGGTCAGACGCGTGCTGCGGCCAATGCCTGGTTGAAGGTTGCGCTGGGGCGCAGCACAGCCTTGCACTTCTCCGAATCGGCGGCGTAGTAGCCACCGATATCGACCGGCCGGCCCTGGACTGCCCGGAACTCTTCGACAATCTTTGCCTCGTTCTCGGTCAGCGTTTTGGCCAGTGGGGTGAAGTGCGCCGCCAGTTCCTGGTCTTCGCTCTGTGCGGCCAGTGCCTGTGCCCAGTACATCGCGAGATAGAACTGGCTGCCCCGGTTGTCGAGCTCGCCGGTACGTGGCGACGGCGACTTGTTGTTGTCGAGCAGCTTGCCGGTCGCTTCATCGAGCGTCTTGGCAAGAAGCGTGGCCTTGGCGTTGTTGGTCTTCATGCCCAGGTCTTCGAGCGAGACGGCCAGCGCCAGGAACTCGCCGAGCGAATCCCAGCGCAGGTGGTTTTCCTCGACCAGCTGCTTGACGTGCTTGGGCGCCGAACCGCCGGCGCCGGTCTCGTACATGCCGCCACCGGCCATCAAGGGAACGATGGAGAGCATCTTGGCGCTGGTGCCCAGTTCCATGATCGGGAAGAGGTCGGTCAGGTAGTCACGCAGGATGTTGCCGGTCACCGAAATGGTGTCGAGGCCGCGAATGATCCGCTCCAGCGAGTAGCGCATGGCGCGCACCTGGGACATGTGCTGGATGTCGAGACCGCTGGTGTCGTGATCCTTGAGGTAGGTCTCGACCTTCTTGATCAGCTCGGCTTCATGCGGACGATAGGGGTCGAGCCAGAAAATTGCCGGCATGCCGGAGTTGCGTGCCCGGGTGACCGCCAGCTTGACCCAATCGCGGATCGGCGCATCCTTGACCTGGCACATGCGCCAGATGTCGCCTTCCTCGACGTTCTGCGTCAGCAGCACTTCGCCGGTCGCCAGATCGGTGACGTTGGCCACGCCCGCTTCCGGGATCTCGAAAGTCTTGTCGTGCGAGCCGTATTCCTCGGCCTGTTGAGCCATCAGGCCGACGTTGGGCACCGTACCCATGGTCACCGGATCGAAGCTGCCGTTGGTCTTGCAGAAGTTGATCATCTCCTGATAGATGCGGGCAAAGGTCGATTCCGGCATCACCGCCTTGGTGTCCTTGGGGCGGCCATCGGCGCCCCACATCTTGCCGCCGATGCGGATCATGGCCGGCATCGAGGCATCGACGATGACATCGCTGGGCGAGTGGAAGTTGGTGATGCCCTTGGCCGAGTCGACCATCGCCAGCTCGGGACGGTGCTCATGGCAGGCGTGCAGATCGCGCAGGATTTCCTCGCGGCGGGACTCGGGCAGGGTGGCGATCTTGTCGTAGAGGTTGGACATGCCGTTATTGACATTGACCCCCAGTTCGGCGAACAACTCGGCGTGCTTTTCGAAGGCCTCCTTGTAGAAAATCCGCACGCAGTGGCCGAAGACGATCGGGTGCGAGACTTTCATCATCGTGGCCTTGACGTGCAGCGAGAACATGACACCGGTTTCGCGGGCGTCGTCGAGCTGCTCTTCATAGAACTCGCACAAGGCCTTCTTGCTCATGAACATCGAGTCGATGATCTCGCCGTCCAGCAACGAGACCTTGGGCTTGAGCACCATCGTCTTGCCGCTCTTGGTGAGCAGCTCCATCTTGACGTCGCGCGCCTTGTCCAGCGTCATCGACTTTTCGCCATGGTAGAAGTCGCCATGGGTCATGTGCGCCACGTGCGTGCGCGAAGCCATGCTCCACTTGGCCATCGAGTGCGGGTGCTTGCGCACATAGCCCTTGACGGCCTGCGGTGCGCGGCGGTCGGAGTTGCCTTCGCGCAGCACCGGATTGACCGCGCTGCCCAGGCACCTGGAATAGCGCGCCTTGATATCTTCTTCCACTGCGGTTTTCGGGTTCTCGGGGAAATTGGGCACATTGAAGCCGTGCGCCTGCAGTTCCTTGATCGCCGCCATCAATTGCGGCAGGGAGGCACTGATGTTCGGCAGCTTGATGATGTTGGTTTCCGGCAGCAGGGTGCGACGACCGAGGTCGGCGAGGGTGTTCGGAACCTTCTGTTTGTCGCTCAGGTAGTCGGGGAATTCGGCGAGGATGCGGGTCGCGACGGAAATGTCGCTGGTCTCGACCTCGACGCCGGCCGGCCCGGCAAAAGTCCGGATGATCGGCAGGAAGGCGCAGGTCGCCAGCAACGGCGCCTCATCGGTGAGTGTGTAAATGATTCCGGACTTCTTTTCTGACATGTTCATCCCCTGATTGATATATGGCGTGCAGCTTGACGAATGTGCGAGCAAGCCAGCACTCCCGGCGAAGCGCCTCGGACGTCAGACAACGGCCAAGCGGCAGATCACCGGGTCAGCTCTTCCCTGTTGCCCGTTTGGCGCCAGAGTTGCCAATGCTGGGAGCTTGCTCCCAAGGGCGTAGTGTAAGCCGAAACAATCGCCAATGTCCCTATGCGTGTAGCGCCGCTCGTGTAGGCGGCGACGATCAGCTCGTCTCGCGCAGGGGGCTTACGCGCATCGCCCGGCTATCGCTAACCCTGTTCTCGCCCTACTCGATGCATGGCCGAGGCCGGCAAATGGGTGACCCTGCTGTCAGAAGCGACGACCGTGTCGGCAAACTTTACAGTCAAACGGGAGGGAGACTTGTCCAGAGCCTGTAAAGACCTCGTGAACAACATCCAGGACAAGGATTTAAAACAGTATTGTCGGCGATCTGTGGGCCATGGCACGAAACCTGCTATTTGCTCTATGACACGAAGCAGCCAACATCGCAACAGGTGATCGATGCCTTCTCGTCGGTCCGGCAAATGGTGCACGCGCCGGTACCCTTCCATACAATTTTTTCTCTTGGAGAATGAGTAATGAATATCAAGAACTGCCGAAGTGGAAGTCGGGCGCTGGCTGCGCTGGCTCTGGTGAGCTTGGGTTGGAGTACGGGAGCCATGGGCGTGACCTTGACCGGGACGATTCGGGACTTTTGCGCGCCGAGTATCGGCACTACTTGTACACGGCTGACAGACTTCGAAGGTGCCATACCGGGTTTGACAACGGGAATGGTGGCCTCAACCCTGACGGGCGGGCTGCCGACAGCGGGTGGGGCTATCGTAACCGGTGGATCGACGGTGGCGAACTTTGCAAAATGGTATGTCGACTCCACCGGCTTCAATCTCTCGACCCCCACTTCGCTCTCCTTGAGCGAGGGTCCCGCCGGAACTTTCAGTTACAGCAGCAGCGCTTTCTTTCCCATTGACGGCTTGCTGTACGGCAACCAGGGCAACCCACATAATTACCACTTCACCATGCACTTGGAGGGACTGCTGTCTTTCAGCGATCCCACCCTCGGTGCGGACAAGATCTTCACCTTCACCGGCGACGACGACCTGTGGATCTTCGTCGATGGAAAACTCGTGATGGATCTTGGCGGCGTGCATGGTGCGGTAAGCGGCAGCTTTACCGAGGAGGACCTGAAATTATTGGGGCTGACCGCCGCTACCTCCTACGATCTCGACATATTCTTCGCCGAGCGGCACACTACGGAGTCAAATTTCGCCATCACCACTACCCTGGAGATTGCTCCTCCTGTGGATGTCCCGGAGCCCGGAAGCTTGCTCCTTGCCGGTTCGGCGCTGCTGGCACTCTTGTCTGGCCGGCGGCGACGGGCATAGGCTGAAGCGGGCTGCTATCCGCATAGCCGCGGGCTTACCCATAACGGGTAGGGCAGGGTAGAGGGCAGGTTTTCACCTGCCCTCTGCTCATCAGACCGTGCATGCAGTTTCCCCGTACACCGCTTTCCGATGCTCTTCACGCAAGGCATGCGCCGAGTTCCAGCCCGTCCTGCCAGGCGCTTTGTACAGCCCGTGGCGTCGGTGGGGATGAGCGGGGCTTACCGGGGACAGAACTCAGCTCCTCCGGCAAGTGACCTGAGGAGCAGCGAGACGGTGCGCGCGTAGTCGCCTTTCTTGCGCCAGGCCGAGAAGTCGAGGATCGGGAAGAGCCCCGCAAGATCGGGCAAGGTCTCGTATTTTGTCGTCCATGCCTGAACTTTCTCGATTGCACAGAGGCGGATGGGCACCAGCGAGTCGCGCTTGTGGTGCCACGCTAGCTCGATCTCCTGGCGCACCCAGTCGCTTGCCATGCCGTTGTCGGACAGGACAACGATCAGGCGGTCGTGCTGGTGGATGGCCTCGATGACCTGGTCGCGCAGCGACTCGCCAGGAAGCACGTCGAAGCGGTCCCAGAACACGCGCACACCGGCGTCTTGCAGCGACCGGTACAGCTTCTCCGCGAAGGGCGTGTCCTTCGAGCTGTAGGAGAGAAAGCAGGTCTCGTACTGACGGGCGAAGCGCTGACCTTTCGCGAGGTCCTCGATCAGGCCGCGCGAGACGCCGGCCCGCCGCAGGAACGCCGGCGACAGCTTGAACTGCGACGCGGTGAGCGTGCTCAGCGAGATCTCGCTCGGCGTCATGTGATGCACCGCGTCGAGCCCTTTCACGTCCGACAGGTCGACGTCGGTGAGGAGGGTGCCGGACAGCTCGGCGCCGGTGAAGTCGGCGCCAGCGAGTTGTGCGCGGTTGAAGTTGGTGCCGTTGAGGAAGGCATGCCTAAACGATGCGCCGCGCAGGTCGGCTCGCGAGAGGTCGGTGTCCACCAGCGTGGCCCCCTCGAAAGTCGCTTCCTGGAGGACGATGCCGCGCAGAATGGAGTCGTCGAATCGCGCATGCGCGAGATTGGCACCGCTGAAGTCGCGTACCTTGTGCGTAGTCAGGCGCTGGTAATCGAACAGAATCTGCGCGTGCAGGTCATGCGCCCACGGCTGCGGATCGCCGCGCAGGTCGCGCCCGATGAGCTGCAGCCTCAGCCCGGGGAAGCGAGCCCGCAGAGCGTTCAGGATCATGACGCTATGTCCCTGCGCGAGGACTTGAGCTGCGCTCTCGCCGGCGCGCTGCGTCAGCGCGTCGAGCGGCCGGAGGTGTTCGATAGCGTGCAGCGCGAACCACCACACAGCCTGCTCCGCGCCGACGTTGCAGGCAGCGGCCGCAGCGAGGTGATGGCAGACCTCGGCCACCAGCTTCCTCGCTTCCAGCGCTGTGGCGGGGAAGGAATTTTCGTTCAGGAATTCGGCGCGACCGGTGACCTGCGCGAGTTCCTTCAGGCGCAGCGAAGCCTTGCGCGCGGCCGCAGGTAGCGACTCGTTCGGCCACGCCCATCGCCAGCTCCCGGAATGTCCCCAGCTGCCGATGAGCGTCGCCTTGGCACGGACGTAGACCTCCTCGCCGTCGGCGAACTGGATGAGGCCCGATTCGGGATTCCACTGCTGGCTGAGCAGTAGCAGCTCAGGGTAAGCCCCGATTCTCGCGTCCAGTTCCGCGACCGGGTCGCTCATGATTTCCGGCACGGTTTTTCCCTTTCCCTTTCCCTTGCTCTTGGAGGCGGGGCTAGGCATGGCTACGCCCGACGTTCAAGGTAAGCGCAAGGTAAGCGACATTGCGCGGCACGCTATCGCGCAGCGTCCAGCGAGCGAACGGCGCGAGCTTGGCTGCCGGGTTGGACGAAGCCGCTACGCGGAGGAAAGCGCGGTGCTGTAGTCGTGCTGAAGTCAAGATGTGACCTCGCCCCTCATCCGAGGGATGTTCATGACGAATGCGAGGTTACCGCAAGATGGAAGAGATGTCCGTTGTCGCCACGACGAATTTTGACACGAACTACGAGCTGCACCAGAAGCACCAGAAGCACCTGAAACGCAAGGGCTTGCAGCCGAAGACAATCGACGCGTATTCGCGCGCCGTGCGCCGGGTGGGAGACTACTTCGCTCATCAGATCGACGATCTGAGCGAGGCCGACCTGCTGGATTACTTTGCCGAGCTGCGTGAAACGCACTCCGGGAGTTCGCTCAAGCTCGATCTGTACGGTCTTAAGGCGATTTCTGTCAAAGAACATACCATCTTGCTTGTCTTTTCACCCGTCTTCTGTGTTACGACAACAGTTTCATAGTTCGACTATGCGCCTGTTGTCGCGCCTTGAAGCCGACCGAAAATCCGGCGCAATCTGGTACGTTCTTTTCCGGCAATCGCCTAAGTTCTAATTTGGCGCAATTCCACGGCGTGCGGCCTCAATGGTCGCGATATCAATTTTTCCCATGGACATCATCGCTTCAAATGCGCGCTTTGCCGCAGTGCGATCTGGATCGATGATTGCCTCAGTCAAGGCCAACGGGGTAATCTGCCATGAAAGGCCCCATTTGTCCTTGCACCAGCCACAGGCGCTCTCAGTCCCGCCATTGCTGACAATTGCATCCCAGTAGCGATCGGTCTCAGCTTGATCCGTGGTTGCAATTTGAAATGAGAACGCCTCGGTCTGTTTGAATGCGGAACCACCGTTGATTCCTAGACAAGGTATTCCCATCACAGTGAAGAGCACAGTTAACACCTGACCTTCCCTGCCGCCAGGGAAATCGCCTGGCGCGCGGTGAACACCGTCGACCGAAGAATCGGGGAAAGTAGCGGCGTAAAATGCTGCGGCATCTTCGGCGTCAGCGTCGTACCAAAGGCAAATCGTATTTTTAGCAACTTTCGACATATCGCTCCTTTGCTCGGCATCAATGTTTCGCATTCGCCGTGTGGGTACCCACGGTGCTTCGGGTACACGGCCCAAGGTAGACGTCAGCGCAGCTGCGCGGCTTTATCGCGCAGCGTCCGTGTGGACTGCCGGGTAGGGCTATCTGTGTTTGAGCAACTCATCAAGCGCGAGGCCAATGTCTTTGGCGAGCTGACGGAGCAAGATCGGTGAGATGTCTCGAGCTTGATGAAACGGCACGGTGGTGCAGCGACCGACAGCATCGCGAAATGGCTTGTGCGAGCCGGTTTGGCGGACTTCCGAGAAGCCGAGTCGGAGAAGAATGGCAATGACCTCGGTGGGCTTGAGGACGGGAACGTTGCCCATAGCTCAAGCTACGGCAACGTTTTGAACCCCAACAAACTCGGACTCAAGAGTGGGTTCACCGTCTTCCAGAAGCATTGTGACTACCTCGTGGAGATTGTGATTGACTTCATCCAAGGTTTCTCCCTGGGAATGAGCACCGGGAAAACCGGGAACGAAACCGACGAACAGGCCTGTTTGTGGGCAGCGTTCGATTACCGCTGAATAGACTTTCATGGCTGGCTCCGAAATCATTTGCGAAAGCAGATTATCATTCTACGCTCTGCGATAGGCAACCGGCGATGCCCAACGTGGAAGGGAGGGGCGGCCGAATCGCGCAGCGCGGAGGGAAGCAAGCAGCGCAGCTGCTTGGCCGTCCCACTCGACAGCCGGGTTGGGCGTCATCTTCGGCCTACACTGGAAATCTCTCGAAATAAGGAAGTTCATGAATATGCTCCATCCACTCCAGCCGTTCGGCCGTCTGTATTTGCACTGTTGGTGGTAGTGCCTCCGGATGGTCAAGCGTTGAGGACTGTACGTCGACAATTCCAGGGAGTACGTCTGCATTCCGGTAGAACAACCCGCTTCCGCAGTCAGCGCAGAAACTCCGCATGGCAGTACCTGACGAGTTAATCGTCTTCGGCTGCCCTTTCGTCAGGGTCAAGGCAGTTTCTGGAAACATTGCCCAAGCCACCATGGGCGCGCCTGCGCTTCGTCGGCAGTCGCTGCAGTGGCACAAGGCAACGACCTTTGGTTCACCCGAGAGCTGATATCGAATGGCGCCACATAAGCACTGTCCAGAGTAAGTCATAACGGAAACTCCTTGGTATTCTACGAGTAGTCACCAAACGCGAATCAGGTTCAATAAATCGATGAACTCATCGCAGCCTCAAGTGGCGAGATTCGGCGAGATTCGGCGATATTCGGGGACAGACCACGGTTCGGAGATTCGGAGATTCGGGGACAGATCATGGTTTAGAACCGGGTTTTGGGCGTCGTGAATGCGATCCTGGCTCCGGAAAACCGTGGTGCGTCGCCTGTTTCCGCTGTTTCCGCCTGTTTCCCGCCTCCCCTGTTTCCCGCCATCCTGAACGCGTGCCAAATCACAGGCGCCGATCTACGCGGCAGGTTTGCTGGCGCGGGCCGGTGACTTGCGCTCGGATTTCTTCTTCAGGCCCAGCGAGGCGACCTGGTCGGAATTGGGGCCGAATTGGGCGATGACCTGGTCTTTGACGCCGAGAATGAGATTGTGATACTCCCACTGGATGGCAACGTTGGCGTCGCGAGCGGCGTTGAAGGCGTTCTCGGCGCGCAGCTCGGCTTCCTGGGCGGCGTGCAGGGCCTCGTTCTTGGCGGCCAGGGTGGCGAAACTGTAGGCCGGGTTGGCCGGGCTGTAATCGGTGATCGCCTTGACCGCCAAGAAGGTTCTTTCATCCGCCTGGAGTATTTCTGCCTGCAGACGAACGTTCTCGTTCTTTGCCATTTTTTTCTCCCGGAAAGTGAAGTTGCCGAGGAGCGGATTACCCTCGGAGAAGAGATTAGGACCGGGCCGCCAAAATTGTCAACACGTTTCGTGGCGCGTGCGCGCAGCGGCCACCGGGCCCGCTGATAATGCGCACAGCTTGATCCGTGCCGGCAATCTCTCCTGCCGAATCGGCTACTGCATGACCAGGGAGGCGGCCGCAGGCATCCGGGAGGCATCCCGACGCATCAGGGAAGCATCGTTACGCCTCGTGGAAGCATCCCGACGCGTCAGGGAAGCATCGTGACGCCTCATGGAAGCATCCCGACGCATCAGGGAAGCATCGTGACGCCTCATGGAAGCATCCCGACGCGTCAGGGAAGCATCGTGACGCCTCATGGAAGCATCCCGACGCGTCAGGGAAGCATCGTGACTCGTCAGGGAAGCTCCGATCCTTGCATCGACCAGGCCGGCACGGGTTTGCTGGTGGGCGGCAGCGACCATGGTCTTGCCGGCGCGAGCTGTCAGCGAGCTGGTCGGGGCCTGGGCGACGATTGACCGTGCTTGATGAGGGCAGCGACAGTCGGCGACTGCAGGGCTAACGGTCATGACATGTCGAGATACCCCGAATCATGAAAGTCATGACCGTTTTCCCTCTTCCCCTGACCCTTCTCCCGCGAGGGGAGAAGGGAGTTTCGTGAGTCGCTTGCGCGACTTTCACATTAACGGTCATGACACGTGGAGACACACCAAATCATGAAAGTCATGACCGTTTTCCCTCTTCCCCTGACCCTTCTCCCGCGAGGGGAGAAGGGAGTTTCGTGAGTCGCTTGCGCGACTTTTACATTAAGAGAGCAAAAAAAAAAGAAAGAAAAAACAGGGGCCAGGCTCACATATCCAGTGACTTCTGGTCCTGTGGTCCCGTTTCTTCAAGCATTGCCTTCCGCGGCCGACCCCGCGGGCAAATTTCGCGCCGCTGTCCAGTGGCCCGTTCGATGCTGTCGATAAACCGAGCATCCCCGAGCGGCTGTCCCTGATCCAAGGCCATGCGGATGTCGCTGATTGCCTCGCTATCCAGTACCGGGCGGAACAAGGAGCGAGAGTTCACCAGCCGGTCAGCCTCGTTTGCGCCCAGACTGGAATACAGCGCATGCGGAGTCAGCAATGAGTCCCTCTGCCCCAGTCCGTTCGTCCGATAACTACTCCAGCGATAGTGCGCCGGGTCATCGACCATCGCTGCGCGCACGGGATTGAGTTCGATATAGCGCTGACAAAGGCGTAGATAGAAATCGGCCTGCACCAGGGAAGACTGGTAGCGGCTGTCCCACAAGGTGCCGGTGCGACGGTACGACTTGTTGATGTACTGCACGTAGCGCCGGCCCAGCGAAATCATCAGCCGGGAGACAGCCTCGGATTCCGGCGCAGACAGCAAGCCGTGCACGTGCTTGGTCATCTGGACGTAGCCGTGCAGCGCGCAAGCGGTGGCTTGGCGCGCCTCGCCCAGCCATTCGCGGTAGGCGAGGTAGTCTTCCTCAGCGAAGAAGCAGGCGTCGCGCTTATATCCCCGCTGAACGACGTGCAGGGGAAAACCTGGGAGATGAATGCGGGGACGACGGGGCATGTCGTTGAGGATGGCAGGCTCTTCCAGTTAAATCGGGCCTGGGCCCTTTTGCTAATGAATGGGTTAGCCCTTTGTGGGTAATGAAACATAGGAATGCGCTCACTAACGGCACCACTGTTGCTCGCACGGTACGCCATCGTTGTTGCCATCCATCTGGACGTTTGGGCAGTTTCTCAAGAAGAATGTGGCCTCGGTGCAGGAAGTCATCTGTGAGCAATGAGTCCGACCGTCGCACCGAAAGGCCGATGGCGCCAATTGATCGTTGTGTTGAACTGCGGCAGGCGCTTGCCGCATAGCGCGACGAGAGTATTCACCGTAACTATAGACGAGCAAGGCACCAATAATCACAAGGGGAACGATGCGCCCAAGAAGGCTAGGTTTTTCGTGGCGACTACGGGTCGCTGGCTGTTGGTTAGAAAGCCGAATCACGCGATTGGGGCACAAGAGGTTTTTTGCTTTTCTCTTTCCATTCTTGTCTGTTTCTATCTCGAAAGAGAGTAACTCACCTATGGACGGACGCTGACCATCCCGAGGAAAGGCTGAAACATGGACAAAGACCTCAGCGGTGCCGTCCTTTGTTGGTGTGATGAATCCGAAACCTCGTTCATCATCCCATTTTGAGAGAGTGCCTTCGATACGCATATCAATAAAATCGCTAACGTAGAGTTCAGGCGACTTGCGCGGTTTTATGCGCAAGGTCGCCTGGAACGCCGGGTTGGGCCATTTCCACCACCCACAACCGTAATTGGCTGGGCTGTGGGAATGCCTGCGGAATTGCAGATAATGAGAATGGCAGTTCTAGTGCTTCGGCAAGCGGTGTATCCATGAGATTTCTTTCTCGGCTCATTTCAATCGCGAGTTTCAGGTAACGGCGAAGAAGCAAGATAGGGGGGAATTGGTTTTTCTCCACTAGCCATTCGAGCGCGTCACGGGCGCACTTTGAGCTATTGCATGAACGGCACGCCCAGACGAGGTTGTCGCCGGTGTTTGCGCCGCCCCGCTTTGTTGGAATGAGATGGTCAATAGACAAATAGTCGCGACTCCCGCAGTAGCAGCAAGCCTGGGGCAGCACCATCTTCAAGCGTTCATCGTCAGCTAGAGGGCCAATGCTCATGGTCTGATTATTCAGGCCTTTGTAGAGGCGAGAACGAATCATGAACTGTGTGCGCCCGTACTTTTCGGCTTTCGCGGTAATGGATGAGTGCGCCATCGCAAGGTTCGCGTATGACCAGTGCAGCAACTCGCCAACGGTGTTGATTTCCATGTGTCAGGCCCAAGGTTTAGTCGACACCGATTTCGGCATATATCTCGGCGCGCCCAAGTGTATACGCTTGTCCGGCAGGCGTAAGTCACTGATTTGCATAAGGGCGTCAGACATGCGCGCACCTGATGAGTCGCAAAACACAGCTTCTGAACCTGAGCTCCTCGACCAACTTCGAGATTGCATCCGCCTCAAGCAACACAGCATACGAACCGAGGCCCCGTATGTCCACTGTGACAGGTGGTATATTCTCTTCCACCACCAGCGTCACCCCCGGGATATGCGTGCTACCGAGGTGGCGGCGTTTCTTGCGCATCTGGTAGTCGGCGGAAACTTCGCCGCGGCGACGCAGACGCAGGCCTTGTCGGCGCTGCTATTCCTCTATCGCGAGCTTATGGGCGTCGATTTACCGTGGCTGGATGACGTGCTGCGGGCAAAGCGGCGGCAGCGTATGTCGGTGTTTCTCTCGCGCGCAGAAGTCCCGCGGGTGCTCGAGCGCATGGAGGGCGTCCATGCCTTGCTTGCCCGCCTGCTTTGCGGCACCGGCAGGCGCCTGATGGAGGTGATCCGTTGGCGGGTGAAAGACGTGGATTGCGAGCGTGGCGAAATCCTGATGCGTGACGGCAAAGCTGCGCAGGATCGGGTGACCATGTTGCCCGAGGCGGTGGTGGCAGATCTGCGAGCTTACTGCGTAAAAGTGGCTACGACATGCGCACGGTACAGAAACTCCTCGGGCGTGCCAACGTGCCGACGTGGCGACGACGATGATCTGCACGCAGGTACTCAACAAGGGCGGGCGAGGGGTGCGCAGGCTGCTCGACGCTTTGACCAGCGTCGTGTTGCGTTCTTGATGAGACTTTCGGCAAGCCTCTCCTACCCTCCGTCATTGCGAGGAGGCGAAGCCGACGCGGCAATGCAGAGGTTTGGCTTTGCGCGTGGTCACCATGTCAAGGCGCTGGGAAATAGTGAGAGGATGGAACTGGATTGCCGCGTCGGCTGCGCCTCCTCGCAATGACGTGGGGGGTGGTGTGGTGCCGCGTTCACCGTTCACCATTCCCGACGCGGCCTTCAGCAAGCATGACAGCGGCGCGAAACCCGCGCGGTAGCCGGAATTTATAGCTTCGCTACTGCGTGCAACACTACACGCGCGATGCGATGCGATGCGGGGCGAGTCGGAACCGTCTGCCGACTAGCAACGCTTGATTCAGGATTCCTTGACCCCCACCCCGTGATTCGCCCGATGCAGCCTTCCGGCAAGCCGCTTCAGCAACAGCAACAAATCATCCACGTAGGTAAACACCACCGGAATCACCAGCAAACTCAGCACCGTGGACGTCAGCAAGCCGCCGATCACCGCGATGGCCATCGGCGAGCGGAAACTCGGCTCGGCGCCAATCCCCAGGGCGATCGGGGTCATGCCGGCGACCATGGCGATGGTGGTCATGAGGATTGGTTTGGCGCGTTTGTGGCAGGCGTCGATGAGGGCTTCGAAGCGCGCCATGCCGTGCTCGCGCCGGGCCATCACCGCGTATTCGACGAGCAGGATGGAGTTCTTGGTGACGATGCCCATGAGCATCAGCAGGCCGATCACCGACGGCATCGAGAAGCTGTTGTGGGTCACCAGCAGGGCGAAGAAGGCGCCGCCGACCGATAGGGGCAGCGCGGCGAGGATGGTCGCCGGTTGCAGGAAGTCGTGGAAGAGGAGGACCAGGACGACGTAGATGCACAGGACGCCGATCAGCATCGCCGAACCGAAGCTGCCGAAGAGCTCGGCCATGCGCTCGGCGTCGCCTGATGGCGGGCGGCTGATTCCGGGCGGCAGGCCCTTCAGCGCGGGCAACTGGTTGGCTTCGGCGACGACGGCGCCGAGGTCGCGGCTGCCGAGTTCGACGTCAATGGTCACGTTGCGCTGGCGGTCGAGGCGGTCGATTTGCGCCGGGCCGCTGCCCAGGCGGATGTCGGCCACCGCCTCCAGCGGCACGGCGCCCTTGTTGGCCGCTACGCGCAACTGGCGCACGGCGTCGAGGTCGTGACGCAGGTCCTCGTCGAGGCGGACGCGGATGGGAATCTGGCGCTGTGCGAGATTGAGCTTGGGCAGTTTGGCGTCGTAGTCGCCGGCGGTGGCGATGCGGATCACTTCGGCCATGGCGGCGGCGGTGACGCCGAGGTCGGCGGCGCGGGCGTAGTCGGGCGTGAGGTGGATTTCCGGGCGCTGCAGACTGGCGCCGGAAGTGACGTTACCGATGCCCTTGACGGTGCGTAGCTCGGAGGTGACGGCCTGGCTGGCCAGGCGCAAGGCTTCGGGGTCCTCGCCGGCAAGCACCAGCTTGAGGTTTTCGCCGGTCTGCCCGGCGCCTACCGAGACCCGCGCGCCGGGCAGGACGGCCATGCGCTTGCGGATGTCGGCTTCGATGACTTTCTGTTTGGCACGGTCGTGGCGCGAGACGAGGTTCACGGTCAGGATGGCCTTGCGCACATCGCTGCCACTAGCGCCCGCGAACGGGCCGTCGTTGCCGCCCGAACTGCGCCCGACGGCGCTGAAAACACCCGTTACCTCGGGCATTTCCTCGAGCAGCCGGCGGGCCTGCGCGGCGACGGCCAGCGTCTCCTCGAGCGTGCTGCCCGGTTGCAGTTCGATGTTTACCTTGGTCTGCGCGCGATCGGCAGCGGGAACGAAGCCGGTCGGCAGCAGCGGCAGCAGCGACAGCGAGCCGACGAAAAAGAGGATCGCGGCCAGCGCGGTCGTCTTGCGGTGCTGCAGACACCAGGCTGCCGAGGCGAGAAAACGGGTCATCAGGCGGCTGTCGGCCGGCTGCGCGCCGTGCGCCTTGAGGAAGTAGGCGGCCATCATCGGCGTCAGCAGGCGCGCCACGAGCAGCGAGGCGAGCACCGAAACCGCCGCGGTGATCCCGAATTGCTTGAAGAACTTGCCCGGCACGCCGCCCATGAAAGCGGTCGGCAGGAATACCGCGACCAGCGTGAAGGTGGTGGCGATCACCGCCAGGCCGATTTCGTCGGCAGCTTCGGTGGCGGCTTCGATCGGCGTCTTGCCCATGCGCAGATGGCGGACGATGTTCTCGATCTCGACGATGGCGTCGTCGACCAGGATGCCGACGACCAGCGCCAGCGCCAGCAGGGTCAGCGTGTTGAGGCTGAAGTCGAAGTAGTACATGGCGGCGAAGGTGGGAATGATCGACAGCGGCAGCGCCGCCGCCGACACCAGCGTCGCACGCCAGTCACGCAGGAACCACCAGACCACCAGGATGGCCAGGAAAGCGCCTTCGAAGAGCAGTTCCATCGAACCGTCGAAGTTGTCCTGCACCGGTGCGACGGTATTGAACGCTTCCTCGATCTGCAACTGCGGGTGTTGCGCCTGCAGCTTGAGCACCGCCTGCCGTACCGCTGCGGCGACGGCGACTTCGCTGGCGCCCTTGATGCGCGTGACCTCGAAGCTGACCACCGGCTGGCCGTCGAGCAGGGTGATGGTGCTGCGTTCGGCGACGCCGTCGCGGACTTTCGCCACCTCGTCGAGGCGGACGCTGCGCCCGCCGGACAGCGGAATCTTCAGCGCGGCAATCTCGGCGACCGTGCCGACCGCCGCCAGCGTGCGCACTGACTGGATGCCGCTGCCGATGTCGCCGCGGCCGCCCGAGGCGTCCTGCTGCACCTGCCGCAGCAGGGTCGATATGTCGCCGGCGCTGACGCCCAGGGCGGCCAGGCGGGCGCTGTCCAGATCGACCTGTACTTCGCGGTCGACGCCGCCGATACGGGCGACCTTGCCGACGCCTTTCACCGCCAGCATGGCTTTGGCGACGTCGTTGTCGACGAACCACGAGAGCGCCTCTTCGTCGCTGCGCTCGGAATGTACGGCGTAGGTGAGGATGGCGCTGCCCGAAGTGGTGACCTTGGAGACCACCGGGTCGCGCATCGCCGCCGGCAGGTCGGCGCGCACGGTGTCCAGCGCGTTGCGCACCTCGTTGAGCGCGATCTCGGCGTTCTTGTCGATATTGAAAGCGACCTTGATCGATGCCGAGCCGTCGGTGAGGGTGGTGGTGATGTGTTCGATGCCGCCCAGCGAGGCGACCTGATCCTCGATCTTGCGCGCCACCTCGGTTTCCATCTGCGCCGGTGCAACGCCTTCGTAAGTGGCGGCGACGGTAATCGTCGGCAGTTCGATGTCGGGGAAGTTCTGGATGCCCAGCGAGCGGAAGCTGCTGATGCCGAGGAAGGTCAACAGGGCGAAGAGCAGCACTGCCGGAACCGGGTTGCGGATAGACCAGGCAGAGAAGTTCATCTGGCCGCCTCCGGCTGCGTTGCTGCCTGCGCCTCGGCGGCCGGCGTTGCTGGCCTGGCCTGCGCTTGCTGGGGCGCTTCTGCGCCTGCCGCCTCGGCGCTTGCTGCCGCTTCGACGCGTACCGCGTCGCCGTCGTTGAGGAAGGCGCCGCCGCTGGCGACGAAGCGTGCGTCGGCCGGCAGCGCTGCGAGGATTTCGACCTGGCCGTCCTGGCGGCGACCGGTGTCGACCTTGATCTGGCGGACGACATTCTGCGCGTCGACCTGGAAGACGTAGCTGTGACCGTCGCGCAGGATCACCGCCGAAGAGGGCAGCGCGTTTGCCGAGCTGCTGCCGGTGAGAATCTCGCCGCTGGCGAACATGCCGGCGCGGGCAGCACTGCCGGTCGGCAGATCGACATAGATCAGCGCCTTGCGCGTCGTCGGGTCGAGCGTTGGTGCCAGCATGCGCACACGGCCATTGATCTGCGCACCATCGGCCAGATGCAGCCTGGCCGTCTGGCCGGGCGCCACGCGCGGCAATTGCTCGGCAGAAACTTCGGCACGCCACTCCAGGCGATTGCCGCGCAGCATGCGGAACAGTTCGTTGCCGGCTTGCACCACGCTGCCCAGCGTGGCGTTGCGGCTGCTGATGACGCCGTCGTCAGGGGCGACAATGCGCGTCTGCGCGAGGCGGACACGCTCGCTCTTGAGCGCTGCTGCCGCTGCGTCGACCGACGCTTTCGCGCTCTGCTCGGCGATCAGGTATTGATTGATCAGCTGCTCGGACATGGCGCCACTGCCCTTGACCCGGCGCGCGCGGTTGGCGTTGGCCTCGGCTTCGCTGACGGCAGCCCTGGCCCTTGCCAGGTTCGCCTCCTGCTGCGCCAGGCTGGCGTCGACACTGTCGCGCGCGAGCTCGGCGAGCAACTGACCACGGCGCACGACGCTGCCGACGTCGACGGCGACCTCGAGCACGCGCAGACCACTGGTCTCGGCGGCGATCACCGCCTCCTGCCACGGGAAGACGCCACCACTGACGCTCAGTTGCTGCGACCAGGTGGTCTGTTGCGCTTGTACGGTGCTCACCGCCAGCGCCGTGCGCTTGGCAGGAGAAGTCGGCGTTGCGCTAGCGGCCTTGGCGTTGCCGCTGCCGCTGTGGCTGCGCTCAGAGGCAAAATAAAAGGCAGCGAAGGCCGCGCCGAGCACGAGTACGGCGACGCTGAGGACGGTGGTCAGGCGAGTTCTGGAGGGAGAAGAGGAGGGCATCGGATTTCAGTGAGACGGGCGTTGGGCGGGTGTGTTCGCATGTCTGGCAAAGGCCGCGTGCCGCGGCAAGGGTTCTCGCCGCCGGCTTCGGCCTTTGCGCAATGGCGGCTGGCCGGGTCGAGCAGTGGCTTGGCCATCAATCATCAATCGCGTTTCTGGAGACCAAGCAGACATTATTGCCACTGGCGGGTTAACCGCCGTCGTGGTTTGCAAAGACAGGTAAAGACGTGGCGTTGAAGGAACTCCGTGATCTGCAGGTGAGTGGGGGGGAGCGGGGAGAGCGGGAGAGCGAGGCTGCTACGGGTACCGCTGCCCCGCCCTCCCGCGTCATTGCTCAGCCGCTGTTGCGCAGCCCGGCGGCGATGCCGTTGATGGTGATCAGGCTGCCGCGCTTGAGGCGGATGTCGTCGTCGCCGGCGCGCAGGCGGTGCAGCAGTTCGACCTGCAGGTGGTTGAGCAGGTCGATGTAGGGGAAACGGTTGCGCATCGAACGCTGCAGCAGCGGGTTGTCGGCGAGCAGCTCGTCCTGGCCGTTGATGGCCAGCAGCGCTGCGCGCGTGGCCTGCCATTCTGCGCTGATGCGCGCGAAGATGCTGCTCCGCAATTCGGCGTCGCTGACCAGTTCGGCATAGCGCGAGGCGATCGCCAGGTCGGACTTGGCGAGCACCATGTCCATGTTCGACAACAGCGTCCGGAAGAACGGCCAATGGCGGTACATTTCCTGGAGCAGTGCCAGACCGTCGGGCCGTCCTTCACGCCAGCGCTTGACAGCGCTGCCAAAGCCGTACCAACCGGGGAGCATCAGCCGGCATTGTGCCCAGGAGAAAACCCAGGGGATCGCGCGCAGGTCTTCGATGCGCTCGGAGGCGGTGCGCGCGGCTGGCCGGCTACCGATGTTCAGTGTCGCGATTTCGAGGATCGGCGTTGATTCACGGAAGTAGCGGGTAAATCCGGGGGTTGCGTAGACCAGCTGGCGGTAGGCCTGGAAAGCCAGCGTCGACAGCTCTTCCATCGCTTGATGGAAAGCGGCGGTCGGCAGGTCGTCGCGGTCGACGCCGAGCAGGCTTTCTTCGAGCGTTGCGGCGGCGAGGATTTCGAGGTTACGGCGGCCGACTTCGGGATTGGCGTACTTCGAGGCGATGACTTCGCCTTGCTCGGTGATCCGGATCTGGCCGGCCACGGCTCCCGGCGGCTGCGCCAGGATGGCATCGTAGCTGGGTCCGCCGCCACGGCCGACGCTGCCGCCGCGGCCATGGAACAGGCGCAGGCGGATGCCGTGCTCGGCAAATACCTGCGTCAAGCCAATTTCGGCCTTGTACAACTCCCAGCCCGAGGTCAGGAAACCGCCGTCCTTGTTGCTGTCCGAATAGCCGAGCATGACCTCGTGTTCGTCGCCGCGCGCGGCGACCAGCGCGCGGTAGGCGGGGAGCGCGAAGAGCTGCTGCATCACCGCCGGCGCGCGCTGCAAGTCGTCAATGGTTTCGAACAGGGGGATGATGTTGAGCGCCAGCCCTGGCCTTTCGCCGGGCACCAGCATACCGCCTTCCTTGAGGAGCAGGGCGACTTCAAGGAGATCGGAGACGCCGTCGGTTTTCGAGATGATGCAGTTTGGCAAGGCGCTGGCACCGTAGCGCTGACGCAGCTCGTGGGCGGCAAAAAAAATCGCCAGTTCGCCACGCGTTTCGGGTGAATAGTCGATGTGTGGCGAGTAGAGTGGTCGCGGGCTGGTGATCTCCTCGCTTAACAAGGCAATGCGTGCCGCCTCGTCGAGATCGGCGTAGTTGGCGCAGCACTTGGCCCGCAAAAGGAGTTCGCTGACCGTACGGGCGTGCACCTCCGAATTCTGGCGCAGATCGATCGGCGCCAGATGGAAGCCGAAGACACCGATCGCACGGAGCAGGCTGCGCAGGCGGCCAGCGGCGATCAGCTCGGCGCCGTTGGCGATCAGCGAATCGACCAATACCTGCAGGTCGGCGACGATTTCTTCGGGATTGGCGTAGGCTTCTGCGATGCCAACGGCGTGTTCCGGCGACTCGTGCTGGTCGAGCGCGCTGGAGGTCGCTGCGAGGCGCGCGTAGATGCCGGTCAGCGCCCGCCGGTAGGGCTCGTCGAGGCGCTGCGGCGCGCTGTCCGGTGAAGCTTCGGCGAGCGCTGCGAGGGCGTCGGAAACTTCGACCAGGGTGTGTGACAGCGGCAGCTCGCGACCGAGCGCGTGGATCTCGCCCAGATAAAAGTCGAAAGCGGCTATCGACTGCCGGCGCAGGCTTTCACGCAGCACCTCGGCGGTGACGAAGGGATTGCCGTCGCGGTCGCCACCGATCCACGAGCCGACCCGGAAGAAGTTGGGCAGTGCCCACTTCTGGCCAGGAAAAGCTTGCCGAAGCTGGTCTTCGAACTGGCAGTAGAGGCGCGGCAGTTCAACGAAGAAAGTCTCGTCGAAGTAGCTGATGCCGTTCTTGACCTCGTCGATCACCGCCAGGCGCGTCGAACGCACCATGCGCGTCCGCCACAGTGTCAGCACCGCACGGCGCAAGGCGACCTCGTTGTCGGCGAGTTCGCTCGGCGTCAGGCGCAGCCGATCGCGGTCGTCGAGCAAGCCCCTGACTTCGTGTTGGCAGAAGAGAATGCTCTTGCGACTGACCTCGGTCGGATGGGCGGTCAGCACTGGCGAGATGAGCGCCTGTTCGAGGCAGGCGCGCAGGCCTTCGGCGTCAATGCCGGCGGCTTGCAGGCGGGTCAGCGCCAGCTCCAGGCTGCCGTCACGTGCGGGTGAGCCGATCATTTCGTGCGCTCGGCGGCGACGGACGTGGTGCTCGTCCTCGGCGATATTGGCCAGATGCAGGAAATAGGTGAAGGAGCGGATGACCGCCAGCATCGTGTCGCGTGGTAGCTCGGCGAGGATTCTCTCCAGCTCGGCGCGCGCGTCTTCGTCGAAATCACGATCGAAGCGCACCGAATTCTGGCGGATACCTTCGACGACGTCGAAGACCTCGCTACCCTCCTGCTGACTGACGGTGTCGCCGAGAATCCGGCCCAGCAGCCGAATGTCCTCGCGCAGGGGAAGGTCCTTGTCGGTTTCGGTGGTGCTTGGATCCAGAGAATTCATGTGTCGACCTTTTTGTCTGCGGGGTAGGTGCTCAGGCAGGCGATTATAGGTCCTCCCGGCGCGCAGCTGCCTTCGTCGACCATTCGCGAATCTGATCGATGGTCGCCGTGGCGCCGCCGCAGACGATGAACAGCACGCGAGAAAAGCCGGCGAGCGCCCGTGAGCCTGCGTAGGCCAAGGCCAGGCTGGCGCCACAGGCGGGTTCGACGAGCAGTCGGTGATCGGCGAGAAAACGCTCGCAGGCCTCGAGCGCGGCGTGATCGGAGACGACGACGCTGCGCATCGAATGCGTTTTTGACCACTGAAACGCCTGCTCACAAACGCGCTTGGCGCCGAGCGAGGTGGCAACGCTGCTGATGCTGGCGAGCTCGATCAGCTTACCGGCCTGCAGCGAGCGATTGAACGACGCTGCGCCGGCGGTCTCGACAGCGATCACCGGCACCTGCCCGAGACCGTTGCGTCGCAGGCCTTCGATGACCCCGCAGAGCAGGCCGCCGCCACCGACCGACAGGACCACGGCGTCCGGCGTCATGGTCGAGCGGGCGAGTTCGTCGATCATGGTCGCATGCCCATGCCACAGCAGCGGGTCGTCGAAGGGGTGGAGAAAGGCGTCTGCCTCCTCGATCATCGACTGCGCCAGGAGGTTGGCTTCGTGCCAGGAAGCACCATGGACGATGATCTCGGCTGCTTCCTGCCGCAACAGCTCTCTGGCTCTTGCGGAGGTGGTTTCCGGCACCACCACCGTGACCGGGGTCGACAGCCGGCGGCCGGCATAGGCGACCGCCAGTCCGGCATTGCCGCCGGAGGAGGAAACAAAGCGGCGTGCGCCACGCCGGCTGTACTCCTCGCAGGCCGCGCCGATGCCGCGAATCTTGAACGATCCGGGTGGCTGCAGCGCTTCCAGCTTGAGCCAGACGGAACAATTGGCCGTGCTGCTCAGCGGCCGGGATTCGATGAGCGGGGTTTCAATATGTAGTGGCATTCTGGCACCGGGTTCCTTACCGTAAAAGTCGCCATAGGGTCGGTTGCACGACGCCAGTCACCGGCAGGGTGTTTTTGAGCTACCATGTTCATTGAGGGGTGTTATCCCTCGCCTGCAGGACTGTTGCAGTTGCTTGTCGTTATCCCTTAATTTTTCAAGGAGAGTTTCGATGCTACGTCAATTAGCCATAGGTTCAGCATTCGCGGTTTTAGCAGCAGGTAGCGCTTGGGCAGGCGAATACGGTACGCCGGCCGAAGCCAAAGCCATGCTCCAGAAGGCGGTCGCCGCGGTGAACGCCGACAAGGCCCAGGCCCTGGCGATGTTTAGCAAGGGCGAGGGCGGTTTCAAGGACCGCGACCTGTATCCCTATTGCGGTGGGCCTGACGGCAATTTCACTGCCCATCCGTCGCTGGTCGGCAAGAGCCTCAAGGATCTCAAGGACAAGGCCGGCAAGCCCCTCGGCGTCGAGGTCTACGCGGCCGCCAAGGATGGAGTGATTGTCGAAGTCTCCTATATGTGGCCGCGTCCCGGCCAGACCGATCCGGTGAACAAGGTGGTGTACGTGACCAAGGTCGGCGACCAGGTTTGTGCGGTCGGCTATTACAAGTAGAGTTCTCGCCGCCGGACCCGCGAGATTGCTTGCCACTGGTGTAGCGCCGTGATTGGCGTGAGACAAAAAAACCCCGCTACGGCGGGGTTCTTTTTGTGTGGTCGGTAGCGCTCCGTCGCTCAGTACACTTCCGGAATGAAAGTCTGATCGGACATCGGCGGCCGCACGTAGCCGGTTTCCTCCTGCCGGGGCGGCAGGACGATTGGCTCTGGCGTCAGGTCTTCGTAGTCGATCATGTTGAGCAGATGGGTGATCACGTTCAGGCGGGCGCGCTTCTTGTCGTCGCCATCGACGACGTACCAGGGCGCTTGCTTGATGTCGGTATGGGCGAACATGTTGTCCTTGGCCCGCGAGTACTCGACCCAGCGGGCGCGCGATTGCAGGTCCATCGGGCTGAGCTTCCAGTGCTTTTCCGGATGGAAAATGCGTTTCTGGAAACGGCGCTCCTGCTCCTCGTTGCTGACCGAGAACCAGTACTTGATCAGGATGATGCCGCTGCGCACGAGCATGCGCTCGAACTCCGGGCAGCTGCGCAGAAACTCGCGGTATTCCTCGTCGGTGCAAAAACCCATCACTTGTTCGACGCCGGCCCGGTTATACCAGCTGCGATCGAAGAGCACCATTTCGCCGCCGGCGGGAAGGTGCTGCACGTAACGCTGGAAGTACCACTGGCCGGTTTCCCGGTCGGTGGGCGCCGGCAGAGCGGCGACGCGGGTGACTCGCGGACTGAGGCTTTCGGTGATGCGCTTGATCGTTCCGCCCTTGCCGGCGGCGTCGCGCCCTTCGAAGAGGACGACGACTTTCAGTTTCTTGAACTTGATCCACTCCTGCAGCTTGACGAGTTCGACCTGCAGTTTCGCCAGTGCTTTCTCGTAGTTCTTCGTCTTCAGCGGCGTCTTGCGCGTGCTCTTGATGCTCTCCACTTCCTTTGTCGCTGCCGTGGCTGCTGCCGGTTTTTCGGCTGCCGGCTTCGCTTTCGCTGTCTTCACGGCTTTCTCCTCCTTTGCCTTTGCCTTTTCCGGCGCCTTCTTCGCTTCTTCTGCGGCGACTTTCGCTGCCGGCTTGGCTGCCGCTTTGGCCGGAGCGCTGGCCGGAGGCGCGGCCTGGTCCACGGTCACGCTTTCGGTGCTGGCTTGATCGCTTGTGGGTACGACCTCTGCTTGCTCGGTATTGACTTCACTCATTGATGCCTCCTTGGTGTGGCTAAAAAGCGGATTGGGGATGAAAGCGCGTGCTCGGCGGTGCTGCAGTTTATGGGGATGTGATGTTCCCTTAGCGATACCGCGGCAACCGGAAAACCGCGAACTGCAGCGCCAAGCGACGGCAGCGTTCTCGTTGCCGGGAAAAAGATAGTTCAGTGCGACCGTGAATTACTGGCATGCTTCTTTTTCTCGTTGCGCCTGAACGACCATGGGCGGCAATTATCATGCATTTTTCCGCAGAGATGAAGATTTTGGCGCACGAAACGTGCAATTGACCTTTGCAACTACAAAAAAGTTCGGCACCAGTTGTTGCCGATCGCCGTCTTGGCGGCGTGTTCGACAGAGTCGCAAAAAAAAACGAGCACCAGCTGGGCTGGCGCTCGTTGCTGTTTCCGCGGCGTTCGGAGAGCAGGCGGACGCTGTGCTCAGGCTTGCTTTCTCTGCGCCAGCCGTCCGCCGGTGTGGCCGCTGTCGGCGAACGATTTGCGGGAAGCGAGGCTTTGGGTGAAGCCCGGCGTTCAGGCCAGTTTGGCGAAAGCTTCGATGACTGCGGGGGGGGCCTGGACCATTTCAATCAGGACGCCTTCGCCACCGATCGGGAATTCATCATTGGCTTTCGGATGCATGAAGGTGATGTCGAAGCCGGCCGCACCCTTGCGGATTCCGCCCGGTGCGAAGCGCACGCCGTTGGCCGAAAGCCACTCGACTGCCTTCGGCAAATCGTCGATCCACAGGCCGATGTGGTTGAGTGGCGTGACATGCACCGCAGGTTTCTTGTCCGGGTCGACCGGTTGCATCAGATCGACTTCGACCTTGAACGGGCCGGAGCCGATCGCGGCGATGTCTTCGTCGACGTTCTCGCGTTCGCTAACGAAGTTGCCGGTGATTTCGAGGCCAAGCATGTCGATCCATAACTTGCGCAGTTTCATCTTGTCAGGGGCGCCGATGGCGATTTGCTGGATACCGAGGACTTTGAAGGGACGTTGGCTCATAGGGAGTTCTTTCTCTGTGGCGGAAGGAAAAAAAGCGCTCGCTGCGCGACCTCAGTCGCGAGCGGAACGACGTATGGCGGTGGCGGCTGCAATTTCACCACTGCGGGAAAACGCTTCGACATTCTCTTCAATGGTATCAGGGTCGTAGACGTAGTTCACCATCAGTCCGTACGACTGCTGGCCGCCGCGCGCGGAGGTGTCGGCCAGATAATTGAGGCGTTCGATGCGTGCGCCGTTGCCGAGGTGAAAGCGGGCGACCGGGTCGTACGCTTGCTCACCCTTGCGGGCGGTTAGCAGGTAACGTGCGGCGAGGCGTGTCAGCCCGTGCTGCAGGCTGGCGGCCAGCTGCTCGTCCGCGGCCCAGTTCTGCGCAGAAAGCAGCGCGGCAAGATCGGCAGCACTGGCAATTGGCGCCATCTCAGGCGGCAGCCGCCGCTTGATCTTGGCCAGGTCCGCGTCGGTGAATGCTTTTGGCCAGGCTTCCGGCTGGCTCTCGGCCCAGCGTCGGAAGTTGGGCAGCGGCGAAAGCGTGGCAAAGTTGGTCAGCTTCGGGTAGTCCCGTTTCAGGTCGTCGACCACCCGCTTGAGCAGGAAATTGCCGAAGGAGACGCCGCGCAGGCCCGGTTGGGTGTTGGAAATCGAATAGAAGATCGCCGTGTTGGCACGCTGCGCGTCGAATACCGGCGCATGCTCGTCGAGAAGTGCCTGAACGTTGTCGGCCAGGTGCTCGGTCAAGGCGACCTCGACGAAAATAAGCGGCTCCATCGGCATGCGCGGATGAAAGAAAGCGTAGCAACGGCGATCGGAATCGAGACGATTCTTGAGGTCGCTCCAGGAACGGATTTCGTGCACCGCTTCGTACTGGATCAGCTTTTCCAGCAGGGCGGCCGGCGAGCTCCAGGTGATGCGCTGCAGTTCGAGGAAGCCGACGTCGAACCAGGCACTCAGGCGGGACTCGAGCTCGCGGTCGAGCGAACGCAGGGCGGGATCCTTGTCGAGAAAGCGCAGCAGATCGGCGCGTAGATCAACGAGAAACTTGACCCCCTGCGGCAGGGCGTTGAATTGCGTGAGGATGCGCAGTCGCGACGAGCGCATGGCCTTACGCAGGGCCGATTCGGCGGTCCACTGCTGATCGCTACCGACCGCCGCCTGATAGTCGGCGTGGGCCCTGGCAACCGACTGCGGGTCGGGACCGAAGTCATTGGCGATGGTGCTCAGGAAAGTGGTGCGGCCGTCGTCATTGAGGTGCTGATAGGTTTCAGACAGCAGGGCGGCGCGTTGGCGGACCGAGACTTCACCGCCGACGCCACTGGCGCACTCGCGCAAAAGATCGCGAACGCGACCAAGGGGTTTTCCTTCCAGCTCGAGTGGGCCGGGACTCTCGAGCAGTTTGCGCACCCGGCGCAGCCCCCGGACAACAAAGCCCTCTGACATCCTTTTCTCCTCCGTCCCGCGGCAAGCGGCGCGTCTCGCTCAGATGCGTTGGCGATGGGCGAGGACGACCAAAAGCAGACCACAAAGAATCATCGGCAGGGACAACCACTGCCCCATGCTGACGGTAAATGACAGGCCAAGGATACCATCATCAGGAGATCGGAAATACTCGGCGAGCCAGCGCAGGCTGCCGTAGCCGATGAGAAAGACACCCGAAATGGCACCGCGCGGTCTCGCTCGGGCCGAGTACCACCAGAGCAGAACGAACAGGGCCAGCCCTTCGAGGCCCGCTTGATAGAGCTGCGAGGGGTGGCGAGGCAAGTTGTCGACCCAGGGAAAAACCATCGCCCACGGCAGCGCAGGGTCCGCCACGCGGCCCCACAGCTCGCCGTTGATGAAGTTTCCGATGCGTCCGGCGGCGAGACCGAGCGGCACCAGCGGGGCAATGAAATCAGTGATTTCGAACCAGGTCCTGCCGATCTTGCGGGCGTACAAGGCCATCGCCACGAGGACGCCGAGGAAGCCGCCATGGAAGGACATGCCACCCCGCCAAACGGCGAGAATCTCGAGCGGGTGTTGCAGGTAGTAGCCTGGCTGATAGAAGAGAATCTCGCCCAGACGGCCGCCGACGATGACGCCGAGAACGCCATAGAAGAGCAGGTCGTCGAGCTGGCGCACCGTCCAGCCGCTGGCGGAGAGCTGTGGATGGCTCAGGATGCGCTGCCGACCAAGCCACCAGAACTGCAGGAAGGCGGCCAGGTACATCAGTCCGTACCAGTGCACTTTCAGTGGGCCGAGGGCAAGCGCGACGGGGTCGAACTGGGGATGGATCAACACGGTGCGAGGACTCGGAGGCTTTCGGATAGAATTCGCATTATATCGTGCCACCCTCAGGCGCGTTTCGGATTGGAGATTGGCAATGCCTGACTATCGTTCCCGCACCTCGACCCACGGTCGCAACATGGCTGGCGCCCGCGCCCTGTGGCGCGCAACGGGCATGAAGGATGGCGACTTCGGCAAGCCGATCATCGCTGTCGTCAATTCCTTTACCCAGTTCGTCCCGGGTCACGTGCACCTCAAGGACATGGGACAGCTGGTGGCGCGCGAGATCGAGGCCGCTGGCGGCATCGCCAAGGAATTCAACACCATTGCCATCGACGATGGCATCGCCATGGGTCACGACGGCATGCTCTATTCGCTGCCCTCGCGCGACCTGATCGCCGACTCGGTCGAATACATGGTCAATGGCCACTGCGCCGATGCCATGGTCTGCATCTCGAACTGCGACAAGATCACGCCGGGGATGCTGATGGCGGCGATGCGGGTGAACATCCCGACCATCTTCGTCTCCGGCGGCCCCATGGAAGCCGGCAAGGTCGATTGGGGCGGCAAGGTGATTGCCATCGACCTGGTGGATGCCATGGTCAAGGGTGGCGACAGCAATTGTTCCGACGACGAAGTCGACGCCTTCGAGCGCTCGGCCTGTCCAACCTGCGGTTCGTGTTCCGGGATGTTTACCGCCAACTCGATGAACTGTCTGACCGAGGCGCTCGGCTTTTCACTCCCCGGCAATGGTACCGTTCTCGCCACGCACGCGGATCGCAAGGGGCTTTTTCTCGAAGCGGGCCGGCAGATCGTCGAACTGTGTCGCCGCTACTATGAGCGCGACGATGCCTCGGTGCTGCCGCGTGCGATCGGCAGTTTCGAAGCCTTTGAGAACGCCATGACGCTCGACGTATCGATGGGCGGCTCGACCAACACCGTGTTGCATATTCTGGCGGCGGCGCAGGAGGGCGCGGTGAACTTTACCATGGACGACATCGACCGCATCTCGCGCAAGGTGCCGTGCCTGGCCAAGGTGGCGCCGGCGACACCCGATTACCATATCGAGGATGTGCACCGTGCCGGCGGAATTTTCTCCATTCTCGGCGAGCTCGACCGCGCAGGACTGATCCATCGCCAGCAGCCGACGGTGCACGCCAGCACCCTCGGTGAGGCGATCGACCGCTGGGACGTGATTCGCAACCAGGACCCGGCGCTGATCGAATTCTTCCGGGCAGCACCCGGCGGCATCCCGACGCAGACCGCTTTCTCGCAAAACAGGCGCTATCCGGACCTCGACGTGGATCGCGCCCATGGCTGCATTCGCAACCGGGAGCATGCCTACTCACAGGATGGTGGCCTGGCCGTGCTGTATGGCAATCTGGCGACCGACGGTTGCATCGTGAAGACTGCGGGTGTTGACGAAAGCATCTGGGTGTTCACCGGCAAGGCGCGGGTGTTCGAAAGTCAGGACGATGCCGTGCAGGCGATTCTTGGCGACCTGGTCCAGGCGGGTGACGTGGTGGTCATCCGCTACGAAGGGCCGAAAGGCGGCCCGGGCATGCAGGAAATGCTTTATCCAACGTCCTACCTGAAATCCAAGGGGCTGGGAAAAGCCTGCGCCCTGCTCACTGACGGCCGTTTTTCGGGCGGCACTTCCGGTCTGTCGATTGGGCACGCTTCACCGGAGGCCGCTGAAGGCGGGGCGATCGGCCTGGTCGAAGAGGGGGATGTGATCGAAATCGACATCCCTGGTCGCCGCATTCACCTGGCCATAACGGAAGCCGAAATGGCCAGGCGTCGTGCCGACATGGACGCCCGCGGCGACGCTGCCTGGCAGCCCGCAGCTACGCGTCAGCGAGTGGTTTCAAAAGCCTTGCAGGCGTATGCGCTGATGGCGACATCGGCGGCGACCGGCGCCGTGCGCGATCTGGAACAGCTGAAGAGGCGCTGATCTGGGAGCGCCAATGCCCTTTGACCTCTGGCTCGGTTTCCTGCTGGCGGCGCTGGTGATCTCGGTTACACCGGGCCCGGGAGCGGTGACCAGCATGAGTGCCGGATTGCAGTACGGCTACTGGGTCGCTCTGCGCGCAATCCTCGGCCTGCAGGCCGCTTTGTTGATACAGCTGATGGTCGTCGCGGCCGGGCTCAACGTGTTGCTGGCGACTTCGGCTTTCGTCTTCGATCTGGTCAAGCTCGCTGGTGCGGCCTATCTGATCTGGCTGGGCATCGAAAAATGGCGGGCGCCGATAGCGGGAATCGATCAGGCAGGGGTTGTGCCGGCCCCTGCCAACGGTCTTTTCTGGCAGGGCTTGCTGGTCAATCTGAGCAATCCGAAGGCCATTCTCTTCATCGCCGCGCTGGTGCCGCAGTTTGTCGACGCGGGAAGCCCGCAGTGGCCGCAGTTCCTGCTCATCGGGATTACCATGTGTGCGGTCGACATCCTCGTCATGTCCGGCTATGCGCTGCTGGTGTCGCGACTGCGCCGCTGGCTGCGCGACGCACGCGCATTGCGGACGCAGAATCGTCTTTTCGGGGGCTTCTTCATCATCGCAGGTCTCCTCCTCGGCGCTTCGAGCAGGCATTGACACCGGCCGTAGCGGCCGCGAGGCGGGCAGCAACTGCCGGGCGCTGTCAACGCTCCGTGCTGGAAATGCGTTATGTGCGCTAACGTTTGCGCCACCGGTAACGCGAATCAACGGGCTTTGCAAGCGGGCCAAACTGAAATAATATCGCGGCGTACCAAACCATCTTTCTGAACGGAGTAAGAGTATGAAAGCGATCTACGTGAGCCTGCTGGCTGCTGCCGGCGTAATGTCTGCCGGTGCCGTCCAGGCTGAAGACGCAGCGGCCCTGGCCAAGTCCAAGAACTGCATGACCTGCCACCAGGTGGACAAGAAGGTCGTCGGTCCGTCGTACAAGGACGTGGCCAACAAGTACACCGCCAAGGATGAGCCCATGCTCGCCGAGAAAATCATCAAGGGTGGCAAGGGGGCCTGGGGCCCGGTGCCGATGCCGCCGAACAAGGTCACGCCCGAAGAGGCCAACACCCTGGCCAAGTGGGTCCTCAGCCTGAAGTGATCGCTGCATGAAGAAAAACCGGCCCAGTGCCGGTTTCCTGTTTTTGGGCCGCCAAGCAAGCGCCATGCATCTCGAAAGCAGATATGCATGTTGACAAGCTCATGATGTGCTTGGACAATCGCCCGTTCGCTACCTTATTAAAAACACAAAATTGGAGATGACACCTATGAATCAAGTACGTATGCCTGGCGTTCTGATCGCTCTGGCCGCGTCTGTGGCGCTGATTGGTTGTGGCAAGAAGGAAGAGCCCAAGGCCGCGGCAGCTGCGGCACCTGCGGCAGCTGCCGCGCCGGCGCCGGCGGAAATGATTGTCAAAATCGGCCACGTTGCGCCGCTGACCGGCCCGATCGCCCACCTCGGCAAGGATAACGAGAACGGTGCTCGCATGGCGGTCGACGACGCCAATGCACAAAAAATCACCATCGACGGCAAGCTGGTCAAGTTCGAACTCCTCGGTGAGGATGATCAGGCCGACCCGAAGACCGGCACGGTCGTTGCCCAGAAACTGGTTGATGCCAAGGTCGTCGGTGTCGTCGGTCACTTGAATTCGGGGACCACCATCCCGGCCTCTTCCATCTATAACCAGGCTGGCCTGCCGCAGATCTCGCCATCGGCGACCAATCCGAAGTACACCCAGCAGGGCTTCAAGACCGCCTTCCGGGTGATGGCCAACGACGTTCAACAGGGCTCGGTGGTCGGTACCTACGCGGCCAAGGACCTGGGCGCCAAGACCATCGCCATCATTGATGACCGCACGGCCTACGGGCAGGGTCTGGCGGACGAAGTCGAGAAGGCTGCCAAGGCCAACGGCGCGACAGTCGTTGCGCGTGAGTTTACCAACGACAAGGCCATCGACTTCAAGGCCATTCTCACCAAGATCAAGGCAACCAATCCCGACGTGATCTTCCTCGGCGGCATGGACGCGGTCGGCGGCCCGATGCTCAAGCAGATGAAGGAACTGGGCATCAACGCACAGTTCACCACCGGTGACGGCGGTTGCTCGCCCGAGCTGATCAAGCTTGCCGGGGTGGCGTCCGAAGGCGTCATCTGTACGCAGGCCGGCTTGCCCGCTGACAAACTCCCGAATGGTCAGAAATTCCTCGCCGACTTCACCAGCAAGTATGGCCAGATTCAGATTTACTCGCCGTACAGCTACGACGCCGTGATGGTCCTGATCGACGCCATGAAGCGCGCCAATTCGGTTGATCCCGTCAAGTATCTGCCGGAAGTCGGCAAGACCTCGTACGACGGGGTGACCGGCAAAGTCGAGTTCGACGAAAAAGGCGACATCAAGAACGGCGCAATCACCGTTTTCGAGATCAAGGATGGCAAGCTGGTCACTCTGAAGAGTGAAGGCGGCGCCATGGCTGCAGCTGCTCCCGCCGCTGCTCCCGCTACGGAAGCCAAGAAGTAAACCTGGCAACCGGCACCCGGGGACGACAGCTTTGCTGCCGTCCCCGCGCTTACCTGCATCCGCTCAGCATGAGCCGGGCCTGATGCCCGCACGCCCGATTCCTGGCGCCATGAGTCGGAACCTGCGGTTCGCCCCACGCACCTTGTTGCGGAAAGCTCGACCATGGACACTCTCCTCCAGCAACTGATCAACGGCCTTACTCTCGGCGCGGTCTACGCGCTTGTCGCTCTCGGCTACACGATGGTCTACGGCATTATCGGCCTGATCAACTTCGCCCACGGTGAAGTGGTGATGATCGGCACGATGGTCGCTTTCACGGTCATTGTTTCGCTTGCCGGTTCCGGCATGCCGCCGCTACTCATTCTCGGCATTGGCCTGCTGATTTCGGTGCTGGTGTGCATGGTGCTCGGCTGGTTCCTGGAACGGGTCGCCTATCGCCCTCTGCGTGGTGCGCCGCGGCTGACGCCGCTGATCACCGCTATTGGTATGTCGATGGTCTTGCAGAACGTGGCCATGATCATCTGGGGCCGGAACTACATTACGTTTCCGCCAATGATCGAGAAGCACATTTTCCATATCGGTGGCGCGACTTTCACCAACGTGCAGGTGGCCATTGTTACCATCGCCGCTCTGGTGATGTCCGGTCTGATCTATCTGGTGCACCGTACGCGCCTCGGCATGGCCATGCGCGCAACGGCGCAGAACCCGCAGGTGGCCTCGCTGATGGGCGTCGATATCAATCGCGTCATTGCCATGGCTTTCATCATCGGCTCGGCGCTGGGTGCCGTTGCTGGCTGTATGGTCGGTTCGTATTACGAAATTGCGCATTACCAGATGGGCTTCATGCTCGGTCTGAAGGCTTTTACGGCAGCTGTTCTGGGCGGTATCGGCAACCTCGCCGGGGCCATGGCTGGCGGTATTCTGCTGGGCGTGATCGAGGCCCTTGGCGCGGGCTACATCGGGCAACTGACGGGTGCCTTTCTGGGTAGCCACTACCAGGACATTTTCGCCTTCGTGGTCCTGATCGTGGTTCTCATGTTCCGTCCCTCGGGTCTCTTTGGCGAACGTACGGGAGATCGCGCATGAACGGCCAAGTCAAGACGTCTGTTCCCTGGCAGCGGCATTGGCTGGCTGTGGTGCTGATCACCGTGGTCCTGCTGGCCGTTCCTTTCGTTGCCGCCCTGGGTGGCCAGGCCTGGGTACGCATCGCGAACTTCGCGATTCTTTATATTTTCCTGGCGCTGGGCCTGAATATCGTCGTCGGCTACGCCGGCTTGCTGGACCTCGGTTACGTTGCCTTTTACGCCGTCGGCGCCTACGTCTATGCTTTGCTGGCATCGCCACACTTCGGGCTGCACCTGCCATTCTGGGTCATTTTGCCGCTCGGAGCCGGTGTCGCCTGTCTCTTCGGGATGCTGCTCGGTGCGCCGACGCTTAAGTTGCGGGGTGACTACCTGGCCATCGTCACGCTCGGCTTCGGCGAGATCGTGCGCATCTTCTTGAACAATCTGAATGCGCCAATCAACGTCACCAATGGTGCGCAGGGGATTACCCTGATCGACCCGATCAGGATCGGTGATTTCTCGTTTGCCGACACGACGACCATCTTTGGCCTGCAAATCTCGGGACCCCAGAAGTACTACTACCTGTTGGTGGCGCTGGCGATCATGGTGATCATCGTCAATGTCCGCTTGCAGAATTCTCGGGTCGGCCGTGCCTGGCAGGCGATTCGCGAGGATGAGGTGGCCGCCAAAGCCTGCGGGATCAACACCCGTAACATCAAGCTGCTGGCTTTTGCCATGGGGGCTTCCTTCGGAGGCATCGCCGGCGGCGTCTTTTCGGCGATGCAGGGCTTCGTCAGCCCCGAGAGTTTCTCGCTGATGGAGTCGATCACCATCCTGGCGATGGTCGTTCTCGGCGGCATGGGGCATATCCCCGGTGTCATTCTCGGGGCGATCCTGCTGACCGCACTTCCCGAGGTCTTGCGCTATGGCATCGAGCCGCTGCAGGATGCCCTCTTCGGGCGCATGATCATTGATCCGGAAAGCTTGCGAATGCTCATCTTCGGCCTGTCGATGGTGCTCGTGATGCGCTTTCGGCCGGCTGGTCTGTGGCCTTCGCCACAACGCCGTCGCGAACTTGCCGAGAGCACGCGTTGACCATGAGCGAACCACAGATTCTTCTCGAAGCCCACGACGTGGCCAAGCATTTTGGCGGCGTCAAAGCCTTGCACGATGTTTCGCTGACCATTCGGCGAGGTGAGATCTACGGCCTGATCGGTCCCAACGGAGCCGGCAAGACGACCTTTTTCAACTGCCTGACCGGTCTCTACAAGAACGAGAGCGGCCATTTCGTCTTCGACGGCGTAAAGCTGGCCGCCGACGCTCCGCACAAGGCGGCCGAAGTCGGGATTGCGCGCACTTTTCAGAACATTCGCCTGTTCGGCAATATGTCGGCGATCGAGAACGTGATGGTCGGACGGCATCTGCGTACGCATGCGGGAGTGCTTGGTGCGATCATTCGCAATCGGGCGACGATGGTTGAAGAGGCGGCGATTACTCGGCGTGCCGAGGAGCTTTTGCACTACGTCGGTATTCACGAACGGGCGCACGATCTGGCCAAGAACCTTTCCTACGGCGACCAGCGCCGGCTCGAGATTGCCCGTGCCCTGGCCACCGAACCCAAGTTGCTGGCGCTCGATGAGCCCGCTGCGGGGATGAACGGCACCGAAACCGAAGCCTTGCGCGTACTGGTCGAGGGCATTTGCCGGGATGGCGTGACGGTCTTGCTGATCGAGCACGACGTCAAGCTGGTGATGGGTTTGTGCGGGCGGGTGGCGGTACTCGACTACGGCGAAAAGATCTGTGAGGACGTCCCCGCGGTGGTGCAGAAGGACGCTCGCGTCGTCGAGGCCTACCTCGGTGGCTCGGTCGCCTGAAGGAAAAGAAAAATAATGCTTGAAGTTACCGGACTACGCGTTTCCTACGGTGGGATCCAGGCCGTTCGCGGCATCACGTTTCACGTCAATGAGGGCGAGATGGTGGCTCTGATCGGTGCCAACGGCGCCGGCAAGAGCAGTACCCTGCGCGCCTTGGCACGGTTGCTCGATCCTGTGGGCGGCAGTATTCGCTATCGTGGGAAGGAGCTTGTCTCGCTGCCGCCGTATCAGTTGGTCGGCGAAGGGATCGCGCTGGTGCCCGAAGGCCGCGGTGTTTTTCCGCGCATGAGCAGCCTCGAAAACTTGCGCATGGGCGCCTATGCCCGCAATGACAAGGCCGAAATCGAACGCGATCTGGAGCACGTTTTGGCCCACTTCCCTCGTCTCAAGGAGCGCGCCCAACAGATCGCCGGGACCCTTTCCGGTGGCGAACAGCAGATGCTGGCCATCGGTCGCGCGCTGATGAGCAAACCCAAGCTGATGCTGCTCGACGAACCTTCGATGGGTCTCGCGCCGATCATGGTGCAGAAGATTTTTGAGGTCATTCGTACGGTGTCGCGGGAGGGTATGACCATTCTGCTCATCGAGCAGAACGCCAAGCTGGCATTGGAGGTCAGTCAGCGTGGTTACGTCATGGAGAGCGGCGAAATTACCATCACCGACGAGTCGAAGAAACTACTCGCCGACCCGAAGGTACGCGCCGCCTACCTCGGCGAGTAGTGCCGCAGAGTCGCCGCAGAGTCGCAGAGCCGCAGTCATCGCGACGCCATTGCCGCCGCTTGCGGCGATAGCAGCAGACCGATCGCTCTACCTGCCTGCTAGAACTCCATCGCTTCGGCGAACGCCTGTGCCTGCAGTTGCGCGCGATTGAACTGGTCTGCCGTCAGGCCGAGCATTGCCGCCTGTTCGGCAATCAACTCGCCCTGATCACCTTCGCTGGACAGGGCCAGTTCGAGGAAGGGCAGATAGCGACCGCCATGTCCGAGCAGCGCATCGCAGATCGCATCGGGTAGGCGCATGGCGTCGAGTGCCTGCTCCATGCCGACGCCAAGCAACACGTCGAGCAAGGAGAAAGCCCCGGTAATGAAGAGGTTGTCGTACTCCGCTTTGTCGACCAGTCCGGCTGAGAGGAACTCCATCAGCCGGCCTCGCAGCAAGGCGGTGTACATCAGCGCCGGTGCCATCGGGTCCTTGCTGGCGGTGGCCAGCAGCAGTGACAACCAGCGATTTAGCTTGTCGTAGCCGAGCATGTTGACGGCGTGGCTGAAGGACTGGATTTCGCAGGACAGGCCAAAGCCGGCCGAGTTGATGTAGCGCAACAGCTTGTAAGACATCGCTACGTCGTGCTTGAGCGCGGCCTCGACGTCCCGAGTGTCAGCATTCTGACGGACCAGATTGAGTACCCGTACGATGTTCGTCTGCGCCGGAGTGAGCGTCTTGGTGAGTTGGACGCTCGGCCTGGTGAAGAACCATCCGGCGGCAGCGGTCATGCCGCCATCCATGCAGGCTCGGAAATCCTCACTGCTCTGGATATTCAAAGCGATCCCCATGCCGTAGTTTTTGGTGCGTGCCGCCAGCAGTTTCAGCTGCGCGAGCGTGAACTGTTTGGCGTCAAAGGCGATGAAGCGAAACGGCACATCGACCGCTAGCGCTTTCGTGGCTTGCGCATCAAAAAGCAGACAGGCGGTTGGCTGCCAGGTTTGCAGGGCAGCAATCAGGTCGGGTCCGTCGGCACCGAGCAGGGCTGCGGCGGGTAGTTCAATGGCCGCGTTGTCGGGGGCCGACCAGTCCAGCAAGCCGGCGTCGCATTTGCTGCCGCAGCTGATGAACACCGTTTTCTCGCTTCGCGTCCAGATGTCGTCCAGGGCACCAAGAGCATTCGCGGCATCCTGCATGCTCGCGTGCTTGCCGAGGTGGAGCGTGAGACGGCTGGCGATGATCCTGCTCTGACGATTGAGCAGCGGTTGGCGGGACATGAAGACCTTATTCATATTGGCCGACCTTTCGGTCCGTAGTATTGATGGTATCGATCGCCGCGACGGTGTCGGACGCAAAGTCGAAAGAGTCGGCGAAGAACTCCTCCGCCGGCAAGTGGCAGAGCGTCTGGAAATCCTGCCTGGCGGCGGCGACCATCGCTGGCGAGCCGCAAACGTAGGCCTGATAGCCGGACAGGTCGGGATGGTCTGCCATAGCGGCTTGATGAACGAGGCCGCGGCGGCCCTTCCAGCACTCGTCCGCGGGCGCGTCAGAGAGTACCGGGATGAAACGCAACTGTGGATGCTGCGCCGGCCACTGTTCGGCGAGCGGCAAGAGGTAGAGGTCGGCTGGCTGGCGGCCACCCCAATAGATGAACATCGGGCGCTCGTTCTTTTCCGCAATTGCTTGTTGAACGATGGCCTTGATCGGTGCGAAGCCGGTACCGCCGGCGACCAGGAGGATCGGCTTGTGCGAGTCGGAGCGCAGGAAAAAGCTCCCCTGCGGCCCACGCAGGCGTAGCAAATCGCGTTCCTTCAGGGTGTCGAATACGTGCCCGGTGAACTGTCCCCCGGGTATGTGGCGGACATGCAATTGCAGAAAAGCGTCCTCGTGCGGCGCATTGGCAATGGAAAAAGCCCGCCGCTTGCCTTCCTTGAGCAGGATGTCCACGTATTGCCCGGCGAGAAACTGCAGACGCTCGCTGGCCGGCAGCTTGAGTTCGATGATCATGACATCCGGGGCCGCTCGGGTCAGGCTATGCACACGTGCGGGCAGGGTTCGGATCGGAATGTCATCGAGGGAGCGGATCTCCCGGCTTTCGATGACCAGGTCGCTGCACGCCATGGCGCAGCAGAAGAGGGCGTCACCGGCATGGCGGTCGGCCTCGCTGAGGACATCGAGCGCTGCCTTGCCATGCGCTACCTGGCCGCTCAGCACTTTGCCCCGACAAGAGCCGCAAACGCCATCGCGACAGCCGTAGGGAAGGCATAGGCCCTGGCGCAGCGCAGCATCCAGAATCGTTTCCTCTGGCTGTGCTTGAAAACTGTGCTGGCTCGGCTGAACGCTGACCTGAAAACTCATTGCCTCTCCGCTGCTGTACGAATCCGGTAAAATTGCGCGGTGCAAAAACTATTGATCGTCGGTTGTGGAGATATTGCCCGCCGTCTCCTGCCCCGGCTGCTTGGCCACTACCGCGTTTTCGCCCTGGTCCGCGACGCGGAACAAGTCGCCTTCTGGCGCGACAAGGGCGCCAGACCCGTGCTTGCCGACCTTGATCGACCCGATAGCCTGCGGCGTATTGCCGGTCTGGCGCAGATCATCATCCATCTGGCGCCGCCCGCGACGTGCAAGCCGACAGGTGGGGCGAGCGATCGGCGCGACACCCGCACCCGCTGGCTACTTGCCGCACTTGCAAGTGGGATGAGTCTACCACAGCGCATCGTGTATATAAGTACGTCGGGGGTCTATGGCGACTGCTCCGGCGAACGGGTGGACGAGACGCGAGTACTCTGCCCAGGCACCGCCCGCGCCCACCGCCGCGTTGATGCCGAACGTCAGCTGCGAGCTTTCGGCCGGCACGGCGGCGTCGCCGTCAGCATCCTGCGGGTGCCCGGGATCTACGCCGCTGACCGTTTGCCGATCGAACGTCTGCGGCGCGGCGTCGCGGCGCTGCGCGAGGCCGACGATGTCTATACCAATCACATCCATGCCGATGATCTGGCGATGATGACCTGTGCCGCGCTGCGCTACGGCGGCAGTAACCGCGCCTACAACGCAACGGATGATTCAGAGATCAGGATGGGCGACTATTTTGATCTCGTTGCCGATCGTTTTGATTTGCCCAGAGTGCCACGTCTGTCGCGTGACGAGGCGCAAGAGCAGCTCTCGGCCCTACAACTGTCGTTCATGAGTGAATCACGTCGGCTGCTCAACCAACGCGTCAAGAAAGAGCTCCGGGTCAGGCTGCACTATCCGCGCGTCGAGGACGGTGTGGCCGCGGCCGCAAACGGTCATGACTTTCACATTAACGGTCATGACTCGTGGAAACACCCCACATCATGAAAGCCATGACCGTTTCCCTCTTCTCCTGGCCCTTCTCCCGCAAGGGGAGACGGGAGTTTCGTGAGTCGCGTACGCGACTTTCACATTAAGGAAAGGAAGTCTGCGTGCTGCTAGCCAAGGTTCTGCATCTGTGGATGGTGGTCAGCTGGTTCGCCGGCCTGTTCTACCTGCCGCGTATTTTTGTCAATCTGGCGATGGTCGAGCGCGGTAGCGACAAAGAGCGCAAGCGCCTATTGATGATGGCTGAAAAGCTCTACCGCTTCATGACGCCGATCGGCGTTCTGGCGATTGCTCTTGGTCTCTGGTTGTGGTTTGGCTACGGTTTTTCGGGTGGCTGGCTGCACGCCAAGACCGCGCTGGTGGCGTTGCTGATTGCCTATCACGCTTATTGTGGTCGCCTGTTACAGGGCTTCAAGGATGACCGCATCAAGCGTAGTGATGTCTGGTTCCGCTGGTTCAATGAAGTGCCAGTGCTTTTGCTGCTGGCGGCGATTTATCTCGCCGTCTTCAAGCCTTTTTAGTTCGTAGCGATCGGAGACAATCGTGGAAACCTTCTTTGCAAGCTGCCCGCGTGGTCTCGAGACCCTGCTCGCCGACGATCTGCTGGCGGCCGGTGGGCGTGATTTGAAACAGATCTCCGGTGGGGTGCATTTCCTCGCCGACTGGCGGGCCTGCTACCGCGCCAATCTTCACTCGCGAATTGCCACCCGTATCCTGTGCCGGGTGGCGCACGGCCGTTATGCGAAGGAGGAGGATATCTACCAATTGGCGCTCGAGACCGCATGGCCAAAATGGTTCGTTCCGGAGCAAACGATTCGGGTCGATGTCAATGCGGTTAAGAGTCCTCTGAAGAGCATCGAGTTTGTCACGCTACGGATCAAGGACGCGGTTTGTGATCGTTTTCGCCGTGACTTCGGCCGCCGTCCAAGCGTGGACACGCGGCAACCGGACGTGCGTATCCAGGGCTTCATCAGCAGCGACGAGTGCACGCTTTATCTTGATACTTCGGGGGCGCCGCTCTATCAGCGCGGCTTTCGCCAGAAGAGCGTCGAAGCGCCGTTGCGCGAAAACCTCGCCGCCGGCATTTTGCGCCTCAGCGGCTGGCAGCCAGGCATTCCTCTGCTTGACCCGATGTGTGGCAGTGGCACTTTTCTGATCGAGGCCGCCCAGATAGCGCTTGGCGTGGCAGCGGGGGCCAGGCGGGATTTTGCTTTCCAGGAGCTGCGCAATTTTGATTCGGTGGCCTGGAAAACCCTCTATGACGCGGCGCGCGCCGGCGAAAAACCGCTTGCCAGTGCCGGAATTTTCGGCAGTGACATTTCGCCGGTGGCGGTGCGCGCTGCGCTGGCCAACCTCGACCGTGCCGGGCTGCTGCCTGCGGTCAGCCTGCGGTCGGGGGATTTGCTTGACATCGAGGCGCCTGCTGGCAGCGGAATCATGGTCAGCAATCCGCCTTACGGCGAGCGCGTCTCCAGTGATGACGAACTGGCCGCGTTCTACCCCTTGCTGGGCCAGGCGCTCAAGCAAGGCTTTGCCGGCTGGACCTGTTATCTGATCAGCGCCGACACCCGTTTGCCGAAGATGATGCGCTTGACTCCCAGCAAGAAGACGCCCTTGTTCAACGGTGCGCTTGACTGCCGCCTGTACGAATTCAAAATGGTCGCCGGCAGCAACCGCGGCAAGGCCGGGGTGAAAGCCGTGTAGTGGATTGGGCGCGCGTGCCGCCCGCCGTCTTAATGTGAAAGTCGCGCAAGCGACTCACCAAGCTCCCTTCTCCCCTCGCGGGAGAAGGGTCGGGGAAGAGGGAAAACGGTCATGACTTTCATGATCTGAGGTGTATGCATTGTCATGACCGTTAGACGATATCCAGATGGCCGATGCCGGCGGTGAGGTCGCGGTCTTGCGATTCCTTGCCGTGCAACTTGATCTGCAGGCGTAGATCGTTGAGCGAGTCCGCGTTGCGCAAGGCGTCCTGATAGTTGATCTGACCGCCTTCGTAGAGATCGAACAGCGCCTGGTCGAAGGTCTGCATGCCCAGTTCGCGCGAGCGCTTCATGACCTCCTTGATCTCGTGCACCTGTCCCTTGAAGATCAGGTCGGAGATCAACGGCGAGTTCAGCAGCACCTCGATTGCTGGTACTCGTCCCTTGCCGTCCTTCTTCGGCAGCAGGCGCTGCGAGACCAGCGCACGCAGATTCAGGGAAAGGTCCATCAACAACTGGTGACGGCGCTCTTCGGGGAAAAAGTTGATGATCCGGTCGAGCGCCTGATTACTGCTGTTGGCATGTAGCGTGGCCAGGCAGAGGTGCCCGGTCTCAGCGAAAGCAACGGCGTAGTTCATGGTCTCCCGGTCTCTGATTTCGCCCATCATGATCACGTTCGGTGCCTGCCGCAGGGTGTTCTTCAGCGCCACTTCCCAGGAGTCGGTGTCAACGCCGATTTCGCGTTGCGTGACGATGCACTTCTTGTGCTCGTGCACAAACTCGATCGGGTCTTCTATGGTGATGATATGGCCATAGCTATTGCAGTTACGGTGATCAAGTAGTGCGGCCAGTGACGTGGTTTTTCCCGTGCCGGTGCCGCCGATGAAGATGACCAGGCCGCGGCTGGTCAGTGAGATGTCCTTGAGGACCGCTGGCAAGGCCAGTTCGTCCAGGGTTGGCACCACCAGGTTGATCGTCCGGCAGACCACCGCGACGCGCCCCTGTTGCACCAGCGCATTGACGCGAAAGCGACCGATGCCCGATGGTGAAATGGCGAAGTTGCATTCCTTTTTTTCTTCAAACTCGGTCGCTTGACGGTCGTTCATGATCGAGCGTGCAAGCTCGGCAGAGTGCTGCGGCAGTAGCGGCTGGTTGGATACCGGCATGACCTTGCCGTCGATCTTGATCGCCGGCGGGAAATGGGCGGTGATGAACAGGTCGGAACCGTTCTTCTGCGTCATTAGCCGCAGCAGTTCGTGCATGAACTTCAGCGCTTGGTCGTGCTCCATGCTTTCTCTCCTGCTCGCGAAGCGGGTCTAGACGTTGGCGAAGGTGTCTTTGTTGGCGGCCTTGCTCTTGGCTTCCACTGCCGAAACGATATTGCGCCGGACGAGTTCGACCAGGTTCTGGTCAAGCGTTTGCATACCATGTTGCTGACCGGTCTGTAGTGCCGAGTACATCTGCGCCACCTTGTTCTCGCGGATCAGGTTGCGGATTGCCGGCGTGCCGAGCATGATCTCGTGCGCGGCGACCCGCCCCTGGCCATCCTTGCTCTTCAGTAGCGTTTGCGAAATCACCGCGCGTAGCGACTCGGAAAGCATCGAGCGAACCATTTCCTTCTCGGCAGCCGGGAAGACGTCGACGATACGGTCGATGGTCTTGGCCGCGCTCGATGTGTGCAGTGTGGCGAATACCAGGTGTCCGGTTTCGGCGCCGGAGAGTGCCAGGCGGATGGTTTCCAGATCGCGCATTTCGCCAACCAGGATGACGTCCGGGTCCTCGCGCAGCGCCGAGCGCAGCGCATTCTGGAATGACAGCGTATGCGGTCCGACTTCGCGCTGGTTGATCAGGCACTTCTTCGACTGGTGAACGAACTCGATGGGATCCTCGACGGTCAGGATGTGGCCGTACATGTTCTCATTGACATGATTGACCATCGCCGCCAGGGTGGTTGATTTGCCTGAGCCGGTAGGGCCGGTGACCAGCACGATGCCACGGGGAAACTCGGAGATGCTCTGGAAGATCTTTGGACAGTTGAGCTCTTCAAGGGTCAGCACTTTCGACGGAATCGTCCGGAAGACGGCACTGGCGCCGCGGTTCTGTACGAAGGCGTTGACGCGAAAACGTGCCAGATTCGGGATTTCGAAGGAAAAGTCGCATTCCAGCGTCTCTTCGTACTGTTTGCGCTGGCCGTCGCTCATGATGTCGTACACCCTGGCGTGGACGTCCTTGTGCTCCATCGCCGGCAGGTTGATGCGGCGCACATCGCCATTGACCCGGATCATTGGCGGCAGGCCCGATGACAGGTGCAGGTCGGAAGCCTTGTTCTTGACACTGAAGGCCAGTAGTTCGGTGATGTCCATCCGGTTCGGTCCTCGGGCGGTGGGCGGGGCGCGGTGCTATACTCGCGGTAACCTGCGTAGCTCCCGATTATGACCTTACTCTCCGCCAAGCTGCAAGCCGTTCTCGCGCGAATCGCCAGCGCCGCGCGGCAGTACGGACGTGACCCTGGCGATGTTCGCCTGCTCGCGGTCAGCAAGACCTGGCCTGCTGCGTGCGTTTGTGAGGCGGCACTTGCCGGGCAGGCTGCTTTTGGTGAGAGCTTTGTCCGGGAAGGTCTCGAGAAAGTGGGGGCACTAGCTTCCCTGGGGCTGGACTGGCATTTTATCGGTGCCGTGCAGAGTAACAAGACCCGTTTGCTTGCCGAGAATTTCAACTGGGTGCATTCTATCGACCGCTTGCGAATTGCCGAACGTCTTTCCGAACAAAGGCCTGCGTCACTGCCGCCACTGTCGGTCTGTCTGCAGGTGAATGTCAGTGGCGAGGCCAGCAAGGGCGGGGTTTCGCCTGCCGCAGCCTTGGCCTTGGCGCAGGCGGTTGGCGTGCTGCCAAACTTGCGCTTGCGTGGGCTGATGACCGTTCCTGCGCGCAGTGACGTCTTTCTGGAACAGCGCCGTCCGTTTCGCATGCTGCGTGAACTGTCCGAACAACTGCAAGCCGGCGGGCTGGCGCTGGATACGCTTTCGATGGGTATGTCGCACGATCTGGAAGCGGCGATCGCCGAGGGAGCAACCTTGGTGCGTGTGGGTACCGCGATTTTTGGTGAGAGACACAAAGCATGAGAATTACTTTCCTGGGTGGCGGCAATATGGCCAACGCCTTGATCGGTGGCTTGGTGAAAACCGGGTTCTCGGCCGCCGATATCGCCGTTATCGAGGTCGGTGCGCAGGGGCGCGCCAAGCTGCGCCTAATGTACGGAATACGTTGTTACGAGGCACCAACAGCCGCTGCGCTCGACTGCGATGCGCTGCTGCTATCGGTCAAGCCGCAGCAAATGCACGCTGCCTGTGCGACGCTCCCCAAGCGCCTCAAGCAGCAATTGATCATCAGCATTGCTGCCGGCTTGCGCCTGGCAGACATTGCTCGCTGGCTCGGCGGCTATAGCAAGATCGTGCGCGCGATGCCCAATACCCCGGCACTGATCGGTGCCGGCATCACCGGCCTGTGCGCGCTGCCGGCGGTCTCGATGGCCGAGCGGTTGGGTGCCGAGCGCATCCTGCAAGCCGTCGGCAGTACGCTGTGGGTGGCCGATGAGGAGCAAATGGACGCCGTTACCGCGGTTTCTGGCAGCGGGCCGGCGTACGTCTTCCTGTTCATCGAGACCTTGCAGCAGGCCGCGACGGAACTCGGTCTGACGCCAGTCCAGGCGCGCCAGTTGGCCATCGAAACGGTACTCGGTGCGGCCAAGCTGGCGGTGCAGTCAGATGAAGCCGCCGCCGTGCTACGTGAGCGTGTCACCTCGAAAGGCGGAACGACCGAAGCCGCCCTGCAAGTGATGGAAGACCGCGGCGTCAGGGAAGGCTTCATCGCTGGCGTGCAGGCGGCCAACGCGCGCAGTCGTGAACTGGGCGTGCTGCTGGGAAAGGATAGTTGATGGCGGGGCAGGCGGTTTTGTTTCTGTTGCAGGTGGTCACCGGTGTGCTGAGCGTTGCGCTGCTGTTGCGCTTTTACATGCAGGCTTTTCGGGTGTCGTTCAACAATCAGGTCGGCACTTTCGTTGTCGACCTGACCAACTGGCTGGTCAAGCCTCTGCGCAAAGCGCTGCCCGGCCTGTGGGGACTCGATCTGGCGAGCCTTTTGCCGGCGTATCTGCTGCAGCTTGTTCTTGTCGTCGCCGTCGTTTCACTACAGGGCGGGAGCGAAGCCCGGTCAGCGCTGGACTTGCTGCCGATTCTGCTCTGGCAGGGCGTGCTGGCTACCCTGCGCATGAGTATCTATCTGCTGATTGGTGCCCTGCTGGTACAGGCCGTATTGTCGTGGGTCAGTCCGTATTCGCCTCTGAGCCAGCCTGTCGGGCAGCTGACCAGGCCTTTTCTCGAGCCTATTCAGCGTTTCGTTCCGCGCATCGGGGTGGTCGACCTGTCGCCCTTGATCGCCATCGTCCTGGCGCAGCTAGTGCTGATGTTTCTCTAGTCGGTGGCCGACTGGCTACGCGAGAGCGGCGCTACGCTGACCCTCAGCATCCATGTTCAGCCGGCAGCAAAGCGTAGCGAAATCGTTGGCCTGCACGGGGACGCGCTGAAAGTCCGCCTGGCGGCGCCTGCGATCGACGGTCGCGCGAATGCCGCGCTGCTCGAATTTTTAGCGCAGCGGCTGGGGCTGGCCAAGTCGCTGGTCGAGCTGAAGAGTGGCCACAACTCGCGTCGCAAGGTCTTGATGTTGCGCGGCGTGTCGGCGGACACGCTACGGCGGCTTCTCGGGCAGTGAGCGGCGCTTAAGGCGATTTCTGTCAAAAAACCTACCATCCTGCTTGTCTTTTCGCCCGTCTTCTGTGTTGCGACAGCAGTTACATAGTTCGACTATGCGCCTGTTGTCGCGCCTTGAAGCCGACCGAAAATCCGGCGCAATCTGGTATGTTCTTTTCCGGCAATCGCCTAAGCCTCGAAAACGATGCGTCCGCCGACCAGCGTCATGCGCACTCTGCCGCTCATTTCGTAACCCAGGTAGGGGCTGTTCTTGCCCTGGCTGCGCAAGGCCTCGGGGCTAACGCGCCAAGCTTCGTCAGGGTCGAAGATGCAGATGTCGGCGCGACTGCCGACGCTCAGCGAACCGCCGTCGATGCCGAGGATTTCGGCCGGATCGCAGGTGATGCGGGCCAGCGCCTCGGCCAATGGGAGCTGCACCTGTTGCGCCCACAGCAGTGTCAGTGGCAGCAAGAGCTCCAGGCCGGTGGCCCCGGGTGTGGCCTCGGCGAATGGCAGTTGCTTGCCATCTGCATCGACCGGGGTGTGGTCCGAACAGATGGCCGCGAGGCCCTCCCGAACGGCGGCGCGGAGCGCGTCACGGTCGCTCTGTGCGCGCAGCGGCGGGTCGAAGCGAGCGTTGCTGTCGAAGTAGCCGATGTCCATTTCCGAAAGATGCAGGTGGTGGATCGACACGTCGCAGCTGACCGGCAGCTGCGAACGCTTTGCTGCCCGGACCAGTTCGACGCCGGCAGCCGAGGACAAACGCGAAAGATGCAGGCGGACCCCGGTTTCGGAAGCCAGTTGCAGCGCCGTGGCGATGGCCACGGTTTCCGCCGACACGGGTATCCCGGTCAGCCCCAGCCGTGACGCGACTTCGCCATCGTGGGCAACGCCATCACGGGCGAGAAACTGGTCTTGCGGTCGCAGGCGCAGCGCGTACGAAAAAGTGGCCGCGTACTGCATGGCACGCAGCAGCAACTGCGTGTCAATCGGCTGGTTGGCCTGCGAGAAGCCAATGCAGCCGGCACGCGCGAGGCCGTTCATTTCTGCAAGCCGCTGGCCTGCCAGGGCCTGCGTCAGGGCGCCGATCGGATAGACGCGCGCCAAACCAAGCGTTTCGCTGCGTCGTACCAGGCGTTCGATGAGCCCCGGCTCGTCGAGCGGTGGCTTGGTGTCCGGCGGGCAGGCCAGCGAGGTGACGCCGCCAGCGACGGCGGCGGCGAGTTCGGGTTCGATGCCGCCCAGCCTGGTCGACAGATCGACCAGGCCAGGGCAGACGATCAGTCCGCTGGCGTCGACGCTGCGGTCCGCCGAGAAGCCGGCGGGCGGCTGGCCGATGGCGGCAATGCGTGCGTCGCTGACGAACAGGTCGAGCGGCTCATCGAGGCCGTTCCTGGGATCGATCAGCCGCGCATTTCGGATGTGGAGGTTTTGCCTGTTCATCGTTCAGTTCCCTGCCAGAATGCCCAGTACGGCCATGCGCACGGCGATTCCGAAGGTCACCTGCGGCAGGATTACCGCCTGTGGTCCATCGGCGACGTCGGAGTCGATTTCCACGCCCCGGTTCATCGGCCCCGGGTGCATGACGATGGCGTCCGGTTTGGCGAGTGCGAGGATCGCTGGCGTCAGTCCGTAACAGCTGAAGTACTCGCGGGCGGAAGGCAGCAGCGCACCGTTCATGCGTTCGTTTTGTAGACGCAGCATGATCACCACATCACAATCACGCACCCCTTCACGCAGGTCATGGCAGACGCGCACACCCATTCTTTCGATCGCGGCGGGCAGCAAGGTTTTCGGTCCCACGGCACGTACTTCGGCGGCGCCGAGCGTGGTCAGCGCGTTGATGTCCGAGCGTGCGACCCTGGAGTGCAGGATGTCGCCGACTACCGCGACTACCAGATTGCTGAAATCCTTCTTGTAGTGGCGAATGGTGTACATGTCGAGCAGACCCTGCGTCGGGTGGGCGTGTCGTCCGTCGCCGGCATTGACCACGTGCACGTCGTTTCGTCCGAGGCGGCGCAGATGCTCCGTGATCAGGTGCGGGGCGCCACTGGCCGCATGCCGTACGACAAACATGTCAGCATGCATGGCGATCAGGTTGTCGACGGTGTCGAGCAGGGTTTCACCCTTGGCGGTCGACGAGCGCGTCACGTCGAGGTTGATGACGTCCGCGGAGAGGCGTTTGGCGGCAATTTCGAAAGTGGTCCGCGTGCGCGTGGAATTCTCGAAAAAGACGTTGAAGACGCTCTTGCCACGCAACAAGGGTACCTTCTTGACGTCACGATCCGAGACTTCGATGAAGCTCGACGCAGTATCGAGGATCTGATGAATCAGTTCACGCGGTAAACCCTCGATGGACAGCAGGTGCGTCAGCTCACCATTGGCGTTGAGTTGTGGGTTATGCATTGCCGGCGAGACTCCACTGCAGCTGAGCGTCGGCATCCGCAGAGAGCAGCAGCTCCTGCGTCGGGTCGAGATCGACCTGCCAGGTGCAGAAGTCGGCGCAAATAGGTAGCTGACGCTGGCCGCGATCGGCCAGTACGGCGAGCTGAATACTCGCCGGTCGACCGTAGTCAAACAGTTCGTTGATTGCCGCCCGTGTCGTGCGTCCGGTGTACAGCACGTCGTCGACCAGGATCAGCGGCCGGCCTTCGACATCAAAGGGGATCGACGTCGGCCGGACGCGTGGATGCAGGCCTTTCTCGCCGTAATCATCGCGGTAGAAGGAGACATCGATCAGGCCGATCTCGTTGTTCAGTTCGAGCAGATCACGCAGCCGTCGGGCAACCCACACGCCGCCGCTGTGAATGCCGACCAGGACCGTGTCCGGTCGCAGCCGGGGGCGGATAAGTTCAGCGAGTTCTCGGCATTGCACGTCGGCGTCGGGGAGTTCAATGGCTGGCATCTGTTTGCTCGTCAGGGGCTGGTGAAGGCATGTAGGGGTGTCGGAAAAGGCGTGTTTTGGCGCCTATGGAGACTGCTGCATCAGGGGCTCGCACCGCTGTCGCTACGGCTGTCGAAATAGTCCTGCAAGATCAACTGGGCGGCGACGGCATCAAGATGCTTGCTGGCCTTGCGCGAGTTGTGCCCGGCCGAACGGAGGCTTTCCTGGGCGGCGACCGATGAAAGCCGTTCGTCGGCGTAGTCGACGCTGAGCCCGAAGCGGCCGCGCAGCTGATTGGCGAAACGTTCGCAGCGAGCGGTCATGGCGTGTTCGTCGCCGTCGAGCGACAGGGGTCGTCCGACGACCAGGGAGCGCGGCTGCCATTCCTGGATCAGGGTGGCGATGGCGGCGAAGCGCGGTGCGTTCGCCTCGCCGTGAATGGTGGTCAGCGCGTGCGCTTGCCGTACTTGCCACTCGCCCGTCGCGACCCCAATCCGTTTTTCTCCAAAGTCGAAAGCGAGCACGGCGCCAGTTGCCTGGCCGCTGCTCTCAGGCATGACCGACTTGGTCGGCAAGGTTGGTAAGGCTGACCCCCAACAGGTCCAGTGCCGAGGCAAGGCGTTCCTCGTAGGGCAAGTCGAAGAGAATCGGCAGCTCGGCAGCGACGGTCAGCCAGGCGTTCTGGGCCAGTTCGTGTTCGAGTTGGCCGGCAGACCAGCCGGAGTAGCCGAGGGTGACCATCAAGTCCTGCGGTTGGCCTTTCTCGGCGACCGATTGCAGTATGTCGCGCGAACTGGTGAGGCCGACCTGCTCGTTGATCACCAGCGTCGATTGCCATTGGCCGAGCGGTCGGTGCAGGACGAAGCCACGATCGGTCTGTACCGGCCCCCCGAAAAGAACCGGCAGCTGGGCAAAGCCTTCGCTCGCCAGCGGGACGTCGATTTTGCCGAGCAGCGTTCCCAGACTCATGTCGATCGGTCGATTGACGATCACACCCAGCGCTCCACGCGCATTGTGTTCGGCAATGTAGACCAAGGTCCTGGCAAAATACGGATCTGCCATGGCCGGCATGGCAATGAGAAAATGGTCGGTGAGGTTGATGCTTTTCATGGTCTTATTTTAATCGGCGGCGGCGGCGGACACAAAGGTAATCCATGCTCGATTCCATTCTGGTCTGGTTTCGGCGCGATCTGCGTGACATTGATCACGTTGCGCTTGGCGAAGCCCTGCGGCGAGGAAGGCGCGTCCATTGCGCGTTTCTCTTCGATCGCGAAATTCTCGATTCCCTGGTCAGGCGCACCGACCGACGCGTCGAGTTTATTCGTGAATCCTTGCTTGAGCTCGACGCCGCTCTGCGCCGGCGCGGCGGCGGCTTGCTGGTACGCCATGGCTGGGCTGTTGAGGAGATCCCCCGGCTGGCTGGCGAGCTCGGCGTCGCCGCGGTTTTTGCCAATCGTGATTACGAGCCGCAAGCCAAGCGCCGCGATGCCGCGGTAAGCGCTGCCTTGAACGCCGTTGGTATCGCCTTCGAGTCTTTCAAGGACCAGGCGGTGCTTGACGGCGACGAAGTGCTGACCCAGGCTGGGCGACCGTTTACGGTGTTTACCCCGTACAAGAAAGCCTGGCTGAAGCGCCTGACCGAGGACGACGTGCAGCCCGGCGAGGGCGGTGCCGGGACCTTGGTCAGGCCGTCCAATGTGCAGCGGCTGCCTGCGTTGGCGGAACTCGGTTTTGCCGCCACCGACCTGCGCGCCTTGGGCTTTGTTCCGGGGATGTCGGGCGCGCGGCAATTGCTGGCCGATTTTCTCGGGCGAATTTCTGGCTACCGGCAGCAGCGCGACTTTCCGGCTGTGAAAGGGGTGTCCTACCTCTCGGTCCACCTGCGTTTCGGGACCCTCTCGATTCGCGAGCTGGTCGCCGAAGCGATTGCCGCGGGCGCCTTGCGGCCCGGCCATGAGGGCGCTGCGACCTGGCTTTCGGAGCTTGTCTGGCGCGACTTCTACTTCATGATTCTCGATCGCTTCCCGCAGGTTGCCGAGCGTGCATTCAAACCGGCCTACGAGGCCATCACCTGGGAGCAAGGGCCGCCTGCCGAGCAGGCCTTCGCCGCCTGGTGCGCCGGCCGTACCGGCTATCCGCTAGTCGATGCCGCGATGCGCCAGCTCAATGGCACGGGCTACATGCACAATCGCCTGCGCATGCTGACCGCTTCATTTCTGAGCAAGGATTTGGGTGTCGACTGGCGGCGCGGTGAGGCTTATTTTGCCGCCCAGCTGAATGATTTCGATCTCGCCGCCAACAACGGCGGCTGGCAATGGGCGGCCTCGAGTGGCTGCGATGCACAACCCTATTTCCGGATCTTCAATCCAGTGCTGCAGTCGGAGCGCTTTGACCCCGCCGGCAAGTTCATTCGCCGCTACCTGCCGGAACTGGCTGCCGTCCCCGACCGCTTCATCCACGCGCCATGGCGGATGAGCCTGTCTGAGCAGGTTGCTTGCGGAGTGCGTGTCGGACGCGATACGCCGGCACCGCTGGTCGACCATCAGCAGGCCAGGCAGTTGACCCTGCAGCGCTACGCGGTCGTCAAGGGCCTCGCTGCTCCCTGACGTGTGCGGCCACCAGGCGCAGCAGCTCCTCTTCCTGATAAGGCTTGCCCAGGTAGTGATTGACGCCCAGTTCGAAGGCGTAGTGACGGTGCTTTTCGGCCGTCCGCGAGGTGATCATGACAATCGGGACGCCCCGCAAGCGCTCGTCGGCACGCACGTTGCGCGTCAACTCGAAGCCGTCCATGCGTGGCATTTCGATGTCCACCAGCAGCACATCGGGGACGATCGCCACCAGTTGTTCGAGGGCATCGACGCCATCCTTGGCGGTCATCACCTGGTAGCCTTCACGGGCCAGCAGGCGGCTGCTGATCTTGCGCACGGTCAGCGAGTCGTCGACGATCATCACCGTCGGCAGGGTGGCGGCGACACTGCCGGTACTCGCCGCATGGCGTAGCGTCGGTAGCGGCGAAACGGGGATCGCCGTACGCGGGCGACTGGCCAGCGCAACCGGATTCAGGATCAGTAGCACCTGGCCATTGCCAAGCACCGTCGCTCCCGACACGCCGATGACCCGCGCCAGCTGTGGTCCGATATTCTTGACCACCACTTCCTGATTGCCCAGTACTTCGTCGACTTGTAGCGCTACGCGGCGGGTGCCGCTGCGCAGCAGCAGGACCCAGTACTGGCTATGCCGTTCGGGCAGCGCTTGTGGCTCGCCGAGGAGGTGTGGCAGATAGTGGAAGGGATAGGGATTACCGCTCCACAGCGCGGCATTGGCCTCGCGAATACGTGTCAACCCCTTTTCCCTGAGGTCGAGTACCTGCTCGATCATTGCCGCCGGAATTGCATACTCGCGCTGGCCGGAGCGCACCAGCAAGGCCTTGGTGACCGCCAGCGTCAGTGGCAGATAAAGGCGGAAGGTCGTCCCCTGGTCGGGCGTGGACAGGACTTCAATGCGGCCGCCAAGGCTGACGACGGCACTCTTCAAGACATCCATGCCGATGCCGCGCCCGGCCAGGCGCGAGATGCCGCTGGCCGTCGAGATGCCTGGTGCAAAGATCATCTCCACGATCTGCGCTTCGTCCGCGGCCTGCTCCTCGTTGAGCAGGCCAGCGGCCAGGCCGCGCTCGCGCAAGCGCTGCAGGTCGAGTCCGGCGCCGTCATCGGCAAAGGCGACAATGACCTCGTTTCCTTCCTGCGTCAGCTTCAGAGACAGTTCGCCGATTTCCGGCTTGCCCTTGGCCAGACGCTGCGGCGTATTTTCAAGGCCGTGGGCGATGGCGTTGCGCAGCATGTGTTCGAGCGGCGCCAGCATCTTGTCGAGGACCGTGCGGTCGAGCTGCAACTGGCCACCACTGATTTCCAGATTGGCGCGCTTGCCGAGTTCCTTGCCGGCCTGGCGGACAATTCGGTACAGGCGATCGGCAATACTGCTGAATGGCACCATGCGCACCGACATCAGCTCTTGCTGGAGTTCGCGGTTCAGACGCGATTGTGCGAGGATGGCCGCATTGGCGTCGTCGAGGTTTTTCAACAGATTCTGTTGCACGGTGGCGACGTCGTTGACCGATTCGGCCATCATCCGGGTCAGTTCCTGAAAACGCGTGAAGCGGTCGAATTCGAGCGGGTCGAAATCGATCGGGCGGCGTTCATCGGCCAGCGCAGTGCGTGACTGCATCTGCAATTCGGCCTGCAGTTCGATATCCCGCAATTGCCGGCGCAGACGGATCACGTTTTCGGTGAGGTCGAGCAGGGAGCCTTTGATGGCCCGCATTTCGCCTTCGATCCGCGACCGCGCAATCGAGAGTTCGCCGGCTTCATTGACCAGGCGATCGATCAGGTCGGCGCGCACGCGCAGCAAGGCACGCTGTTCGCCGCCATCGCTTTCGCCTTCCTGCTGTTGCTCGGGCGCTTCCGCAGGCGCATCGTGGTCGGCAGCCGTCCACGCCAACTCGGCGTCCGAGGCAATTTTTCCGACGGCCTCGTCGGGGACGTCGACCGGGGCGTCGCCGAGCTCGCCACGTTGCAGCCGTTCGACAATCTGGACGATGACGTCGAAAGCGTTGTCGATGTCGTCGATCAGTTCGAGCGGCGAATTTTCCGCCTGCTGCGCTTCCGCCATGCGCGTTTCGATGGCATGCGTCAGCTCGCCAAGGTTCATCGCGCCGGCCATGCGTGCGCTACCCTTGAGGGTGTGGAACAGGCGCGCCAGACGCCGCAGGGCATCGCTGTCGGAAGGCTTGCTGCGCCAGGCGCGCAATTGCGTGGCAATGCTCTGGGTGAGATCGAGCGCCTCTTCCAGAAATAGCGGCAGGAGCTGCTCGTCGAGCTCATCCTGCATTTCCGGGACCTCGAGTCCGCTTCCGCTCAGCGCTGCCGCTGACGGTTGCGTTGCCGTGACCGGCGCCAGCTGTGGTCCGGCCGTTGCTGATACCCGCTCGTGGACCTCCAGTACTTCGCCATCCAGGGCTGCGGCGCTGGTTTCACCGCCTTCGCTGTCTCCGCTGCCGGCGTCGCCTCCCTCCTCGGCAAGCGCTGCCCGTTTTTCGACGGACAGCTCCAGGTACAGCGCTGCAAGCGCATCAATCAGTACCGGTGCTGCTTCGGGCTCGTGGAAGCCGGCGACGTCCGTCAGCATCAAGGCCAGCCCGGCGATTGCCTGACGGATCGTTTCCAGCGCTCCGACACTATCCGGATTGGCCGCCTGGTTGCGCCGCGACACGGCGTGTTCGAGGGCCATGCTCAGGTGATTCACTGGCTCGATACCTACCGTTCCGGCGATGCCGGCCAGCGTATGAGCGGCACGGTACATCTCGTGCGTGGTGGGTGCCAGTGGGTCGCTTTCGAGAACCGTGAACTCATGCTGCAGCGTTGCCAGGTGAGCTCCCGCCTCTTCGTTGAAAATCTCGGCGAGCGCCGAGGTGATGGTCAGCCTCTGGCGTAGGCTGCGTTCATCGCCGGCGCGATCATTGGGTTCTGCCGCTGCTTCCGGCAAAGGCGTTTCGATGGCGCTGCTGTCCTCGCTGGCGCGCAGCAGCGACGCGGCCAGGGCCATCATTGCCGTGGCATCGGGCGCCTGAACCTTGCCGGTCTTCAGATGTTCGACCCAGATGACAAAGACGCTGTAGCCCTGGCCGAGTAGGTCGACGAGCGCTGGCGTGACTTCGTGCTCCTGGCGCAGCCACAGGTTGAGAACCTGTTCGACCGACCACGCCGCTTCACCGAAATCCCTGAGTCCAACCATCCGGCCACTGCCTTTGAGTGTATGCACTGCACGGCGGATGGCGGTCAGCAACGCCGTCTCGTGCGGCTGCGTCTTCAGCAACTGGAAGTTGTGGTCGATGCTGGCCAGTACCTCTTCCGCCTCGGCAAGGAAAATTTCCAGGATTTCGGCGTCTAACTCCTCGTTAGTGGCCTGTGAGAGCTGGATCGTTTCAGCCGAGGGGAGTGGTGTCTCGGTGGTTTGCGGCTTGAGCGCGGCCATTGTCGCGTCGAGCTGAGCGCCGGCGTCGCCAGCGGCGGCCAGCACCGACAGCAGTTGCTTGATCTGTGGTCCGCCGTCCTTGTCGCCTACTAGATCGCTGTCTTTTTGCAGGGCCGCGAGATGTTTGGCGACTTGCTTGCGCAGCTGGGCATCGTCTGGTTGTTCCTTGAGCGCTTGCAGCAAGGCGTGCGCGTCGAGTTTTTGCTGCTCGAGTTCCTTTTCGACCGTCGCTGCGGGTTCCTCGACGAGTACCTCGCGGCCAGTGCTGGACTCCATCTTTCTGACGAAGGCATCGAAGTCCGTCGCACCGTGCTGCAGGGCGTCGACGAAAAAGCCAAGCAGCGACAGTTTCTCCGCCAGTTGCTCGAAGTCGGTCTCCAGCGGCACATAGTCTGCTGCGGAGAAAGCCTTGATGTCGGCGGCGCACTTTTTCAGCACCACAACCGCCGTCTCGTGGCGCATCATGGTCAGCGCACCGATGACCTGTCGCATCGGCGTTTCCAGGCCTTCAAGATCGGCGCCTTTGTCGACGTCCCGGAAGAAACCGTCGAGTACCTGTTCGACGTGCGTCAGGTTGTTCTGGATCTCCCGGGCCACCTGGCTGATCAGCAGCTTTTCCTGCGCCTGGCGAGACATTTCGTCGAGTGATGGCAGTTCCGATTCCGGTGACAGTGGCTTTCCGGAAAGGCAGCCATGAATCCGATCGACCATTACATTGACCTGGTGCGTGAAGCTGCCGTCCAGGTACTGGATGTTTCCCTGCGCATTCAGCGCCAGCAGGATGGCCGTAGCCGTTTCCATGGCCAGCGCTTCGCTGTGCTTTATCGGCGCCTTGAGCAGGAATTCGGCCACCTCTCCGATGGCCTGAACCAGGCGGCAAAAGTCGGCCTGGCCAAGTTCTTCGACCACCGCGGCCAAGGCCGTGGCGTTGCTGCGGAACGTCGGCAGTGCCTGCGTGCTGCCGGCACAAAACTTGTTCCAGGACTCTTCTGTGCCGGCGATCGCTTCACGCAAGCGACGGCGGACGGATTCCTCAGCGACCGCTGTTTCGGGCGCCGCACCGGGCAGCAGCGCGGCCAACTGGTAGGCTTCCTGGACGCGGTTGACGGCGCGCTGCTTGCTGACCGCGTTGCCGACCAGATACAGCGCGTCGCGCATCAGACGTTCGGCGACATTGCTCGAACCTTCGAGCAGTCGCCGAATCTGCAGGTCGATGCGCGTGCACAGTTGCCTGGCATCGGCATCCGCTGGCAGCGCCCGTTCGGCCAGCGCGGTCAGGAAGGCGGTGGCTACCCACCAGAAAGCACGGGCGGAGGGTAGTTCCTGGAGGGCATCGATGCGTTTGACGGCGTTGAGCATTTCCGGCACCCCGGCACCGCTCTGCGGCGCACGCAACCACGACAGCAGGCCGCGCTGGAAGTAAGCGCGCTGCTGCCGCAGGCGACTGTGAAACTCGCCGCCGCCAATTTTCGGGCTACTGCCGTTACGACGGGGGGGGCGTACGCGCAGGTCGGGGAAGAAGAGATCGGTCGCCAGAACACGTTCTTGTCCGCGCGCCGCCTGCAGTTCTCGATACACGGGTAGCAGGCGAAGGGCTTGGTTTGGCTGGCCGCCGATCAGGTCATCGAGGTAGTGACGAAGGCTGGCCATTGCGCGTCGTGCCAGCTCGATGTGGGTTGCGCTGCACGGCTGCTCCTGACGTTCGACCGCCTCGAGGAGGGCCTCCAGCGCTTCCGTAAACTGGGTGACGCCGTCGAGACCGACGATGGTCAGCGCGCCCTGCACCTGGTGCAGGTGGGTACGACAGAATCTGACCTGGCCGAGGTCGGCGTTGGCGACGGCCACGCTTGCCGCAAGCTCATGCAGTGCCTTGTCGGCACGCTCCAGCGCGAGGTCGATCTCGCTCTTGACCCAGGTCAGCGGGCCGATATCGAAGTCCGTCTGGGCATTCATCCGGGAAGGGTTCTCCACTCCAGTCTATAGCCGCGGGCGTTCAAGTAACTTTGAAACCGGCAACCGAGCCTTTCAGTTCTGTCGCCAGACCGGCCAGCTCGCCAATTGCCGTCGCAGTTTTTTGTGTGCCGGCCGTCGTTTGCCCGGTGACCAGCAGGATGTCCTGCATTTTGCGGGCCACTTTGGTGGCCAATTCCGATTGCTGACGGGTGGCGCCGGCGATGGTTTCGATCAAGGCCGTGAGCTCGCTCGAAACTTCACCGATCTTGGCCAGGGCCTGACCTGCGGCGTCCGACAGTCGGGCGCCGTCGACCACGCCGCGGGTCGATTCCTCCATCGCCGAGACGGTGTCCTGAGTGTCGGTCTGAATGGTCCTGACGATCGCACCTATCTGCTTGGTCGCTTCGCCCGAACGTTCGGCGAGGCGCTGCACCTCTTCGGCAACGACCGTGAAGCCGCGCCCGGCTTCACCAGCGGAGGCCGCCTGGATGGCGGCGTTGAGCGCCAGGACGTTGGTCTGCTCGGTGATGTCCGAGATCAGTTCGACGATTTCACCGATTTCCTGGGACGACTCGCCGAGACGCTTGATCCGCTTCGAGGTTTCCTGGATCTGGTCGCGGATCTTGTTCATTCCCTTGATCGAGTCCTCGACCGCCTTGGTGCCTTTGGCGGCCGCCGCCAAGGACTGCCGGGCGACGGTAGCCGACTGCTTGGCATCGCCGGAGACGTTGGTCATTGACGTTGACATGCTCAGCACCGACTGACCGGCCGATTTGATTTCGGTGGTCTGCCGCTCGGCAGCGGCGAGCAGCTCGGCAGAGGTCTGTTGCGCCATTCCGGTGGCGTCGGTGACGCGGCTGGCAGCATCGTTGATGCGGCCGACGAGGACGCGCAGCTCTTCAATGGTGTAGTTGATGGAGTCGGCGATGGCGCCGGTGATGTCCTCGGAGACGGTCGCGGTGACTGTCAGGTCGCCGTCGGCGAGGTCGCCGAGCTCGTTCATCAGGCGCAGGATGGCGCCTTGATTCTGGCGGTTCACCGCCTCGGTTTCCTGGCGGCTGCGTTCGGCGGTCTCCGCCTGTCGCTTGCTCTCCGTAAGATAGCTCCTAGCCAACAGGAACAGCAGGCCGATGGCAAGCACGATCAGGCCGGCGAGAGCGAAGCCGTAACCGGTGCGCTTCATGACGTTGGCTTGGTAAGCCTGGGCCAGCTGCTCAGTGGCATGAAGCAGCTCCTCGCTGTCACGAAAGATCTGCGAACCTGCCTGCTTGGCAATTACCAGGCGCTGCAGATTGCCGAGAATGCCGCCAACGGCAGTCCGGTATTCGCTGAAACTGGTATCGAGTTCGCCGAGCTTCTGCTTGGTATCGGCGTCGGTGGTGGCACTGATGCGCAGCACCTCGCTGCCTTTGCTCAAGGCATTGATGTGGTCACGAAAGGTGTTCGTGTCCTTGCCCAGGAGAAAGGCGACCTCCGCGTCGATGGCGTCGCCGACGAGCAGTGCATTGGCGTTCTTGGCAATCCTCTGAGTAAGCATCACCAGCTGGTTGGCGACGGCTATGTCGCGGATGCCGGCACTGTTCTGCAGCTTGAGTGCGGCGATCTGCTCCGAGCGGTCGAGGAGTTGCGGGTTCTTGTCGTTGATCGAGGCGACGTCCTTGCCGAGCGAGATCAGGTTTTTCTCCATCTCCAGCAGGCGGCCGGCATTGGTGTCGGTCTTCTTCCAGGCCTCGGTCAGGAACAGCAACTGCGGGTGCACGCTTGCCGGCGATGCGGGCACCAGTGTAGCGCCCAGTTCGCCACCATTGATCAGTCGGTCGAGGCTGGTCACGAAACTGTCGCGCGAATCCCTGAGTTGCTTGAAAGCCGCCGCATCGCCAAGCAAAGCCAGGCTGGATGCCTTGGCCAGTCGCTGCGAGAGCATGCCCATGTCAGCGGCAGTGGCGATGTAGGCGGTGCCGTAGGTTGACTGTCGGTCGTCACGATAAACCACGGCAGCAATGATCAGCATCACCAGCAGCAGCGTGCCGCCAAGAATTTGTAGTTGTTTGGCAACCGGGTAGCGGCCGAGGACAGGCAGCGGAAATGGGGTCTTCCCTTGATCGCCGCTCGTCGGCTGGTGTGCATCCATCACCGTGCGAGCATCCAGGGTCTCGCCGGCCGGGTCTGTCGTACCGGACAAGAAACTCGGCAGCTTGGACTTCAACGTCATATTGCTTCTCCGGTTACACGGTGGCTACGGTGTTACTGATGGTAGCCGAGGAGTTATTCATGGATGTGGCTCACACGCCAATGTCCATGAACGCCTCGTCGGCCAGCAGTTCCCGCACCTTGAGTTTCTTCCAGCGCCGCCCTTCGTTGTCGCTGTATGACTCCTGTGCCCAGGCCGGCGCTGCCGGATCGGACGCTTCGAGGTGCAAGGCTTCGACGTTACGTAGGCCGATCATGCGCGTGACCAGCAAGGCGGCGTTGCTGCCGTGGCGGGTGCCGATCAACAACAGGCGCGAACTCGCATTCTGCGGCGTCGCTTCCTTGCCAAGAAAGGCTGACAGATCGACTGCCGAGTAGAGGTTGCCGCGGATATTGGCGACGCCGGCGAACCACGGCTGGGTCAAGGGAACGCTCGTCAGCGGGGTCAGCGGAACGATTTCGCCGGAGTCGGTCAGGTCCAGGAGCCAGTAGTCCGAACCCGCCTGAATACCCAACAAGCCGGCGGAACTCTGATTGCCCATGCCGGCGAGCCGTGCCGCCAGGTAAGACTGAAAATCGTGCAGGCTGATCTTTTTGGTCATGCGCTTGCTGGCAGTCAGAGTGCTGCAATTTTGGCCAGCAGCTCGGGGCCGTTGACGGGTTTGACCAGGTAATCCTGCGCGCCCTGGCGCAAGCCCCAGATCTTGTCGGTTTCCTGCCCTTTGGTGGTGCACACGATGACGGGGATGTTGCGAGTCGCCTCGTCACGTGTCAAGGTGCGGGTTGCCTGGTAGCCATTCAGGCTGGCATGACCACGTCCATCAGGATCAGGTCCGGCAATTCGCTTTTCGCCTTGGCGATTCCCTCTTCGCCACTGTTGGCTGTAATGACCTCATAACCGCTGCTGGTCAGTAGTGCTTTCATGACATGGCGCTCGGTAGGCGAATCGTCAACGACGAGAATTTTCTTGATGGTCATGGCGTTGGGCTTCCTCAGGCTGACGGCGTGCAAAAGTGGCGACCGCTTGCAGGAGGCTGTCTTTGGTGAATGGCTTGGTCAGAAGTACTGGTCCGAGCCGAGCATGCGCCGCGCGCACGGTCGAGACAAGCCATCCTTCGTGACAGGCATGATCCAAAAAATGTCGTGTAGACGAAAACCGCTGGTTCTCTTCTTTATCACGCACAGGTCTGTAGCCAGTCGAGTCGTGGCATTAGGCGATGTCCCAGAAATGCCGTTCTGGCTGAATGGTCCCCCCGATTTTTGCAAGGCATCGAAACCGTCCTCTGCCAGCAGCAACCCCGCAGCCGGCACTTAACAGGAAAATTTTCCGCGCTAAACGGCGTATTTATTGGCTGTCGTCAATGACCCTGACCTTGAGCCGCGCGCTTGCCGCTTCAGCCAATTGGTCTCCCTCCAGGGTGGCTTCAGGTTTTTATTTGAAGACGATTCGCGTTCGGACGTCATCTTCTCCTTCTTACATTACTATAACGCAACTTGTCTTCCACAAAATCTCGAACCATTCGAAGTTCTTCCTTGCGCGCACCGCAACATCTGGACATTTCCAGTTGATTGAACTACCTTAACCGCGAGTGCCAGGGGCGAGGCCAACTTCGTCGGGCTGCCGGCTGCTTCGTCATAAATTAATCGCAGAGTGAGGCACATTCCCGGTTAGTAGTGGTATGTTCGTTTGCTAGTGTTCATACTGGCTACCTTCAGTTTTTGGATTAGAATAGCGAAAAAACCCCGTTCGATTCTAGCCAACCCCCCCTCTCTCCCTTCTGCTGCCAAGGTTAATTCTTGTTCGGAGACACGAAATTCTGTAACTTCTTTCGCGTTAGTAACCCCGCGTGTTTGCTTATTGATGACCACCTATGCCCCTGTGCACATGCCTCCACCGATCATTGATTGAAAGTTTCGCGGGCGCAGCGACCCCTCTGGCGCGACCGGCTTCTCGCCGACCTGATGACTGCCTCGGCGCTCGGCTGTCACGCTTTATCGGTAATCACGGCGTTGACGGTTCAGGACTCCCTCGGAGTCGCCAGTATTTTCGCCATCGCTGCCGACATGGGTCGAACGTCAGGCGCGAACCCTGCTGGAGGACATGCCGGTAGCAGCGTTCAAGATCGGACCTCCTGGGCAGTGCCGAGAACATGCACGTCATCGCCGAAATTCTCGCCGATTACCCGCATGTGCCGGTGGTTCTCGACCCGGTACTGCCTCCGGGCGCGGCGACGAACTGGCCGATGACGAAATGATTGCCACGCTGCGCGAGGTCTTGCTGGCCAGCGGACCACGATCCTGACGCCGAATTCGCTGGAAGCGCGTCGCCTCGCTGACGAGGCGGAAGAAGGGGAGGGCATGGATGCGCCCCGGGCCCTAGATGACTGCGCGCAGCGCTTGCTTTCCTTCGGTTGCCAGTACGTGTTATTGACTGGAACGCATGACAATACGCCACGCGTTGTCAATAGCCTCTACGGCCGCGAGAGCGGGCTGTTGCGCAGCGACGTCTGGGACCGCCTGCCCGGCAGCTATCACGGTTCGGGTTGTACGCTGGCCTCGGCGATAGCCGCTCATCTCGCCAGTGGCCTGCCGGTGAGCGAGGCGGTGCAGGCGGCGCAGGCGTACACCTGGCAAGCACTGGCGGCCGGTTTTCGTGCGGGCATGGGCCAGTACCTGCCGGATCGCTTCTTCCGCTTGCGCGCTGGCAGCGGAGCTCTCCTTGTCTGACACGATTTGCTCGCTCATGCAGCAACGGAAGCAGGATCCCCAGCAGCCGCTGCGCGGCCTCTACGCGATCACCCCTGATTGCCTGGCCGCGACCGTCCTGCTGGAGCGGGTTCGGGAGGCCTTGCAGGGCGGCGCGGCCTTTGTCCAGTATCGCGACAAGGGCGGTGACGCGGCTCGCCGGGCGGAGACCGCGCGCGCTTTGCTCGTGCTTTGCCGGCAGTTCGGCGCCCGTTTGCTGATCAACGACGACCTGGCGCTGGCGCTGGCGGTAGGCGCCGACGGGCTGCACCTGGGCGCCGCCGATGGCCAGCTGTCGGCCGCGCGCGAGGCGCTTGGCGGCGCTCGTCTGCTCGGCGCTTCGTGCTACAACGACTTCGAGCGCGCCCGCGCTGCCGCGGCGGCTGGCGCGGACTACCTGGCCTTTGGCGCCATGCACCCCTCGTCCAGCAAGCCGCTGGCGGTGCGTGCCTCGCCGTCGCTGATTACTCGCTGTTGCGCCGAATTGCAGCTGCCGGCCTGTGCCATTGGCGGTATAACCGTCGAGAATGCCGCGCCGCTGCTGGCTGCCGGTGCCGATCTGCTGGCGGTGATCAGTGATCTCTTCGAGGCCCCCGACGTGGCGTCGCGCGCCGCCGCTTATCAACAACTATTCGAGGAAAATGCTCTTGATCTCCCAAAATCAACAACTCTTTGAGCGTGCCCAGAAGCACATACCGGGTGGCGTGAACTCGCCGGTGCGTGCTTTTCGTTCGGTCGGCGGGACGCCGCGCTTCTTCGTTGCCGGCTCCGGCGCCCATGTCACCGATGCCGACGGTCAGCGCTACATCGACTATGTCGGCTCCTGGGGGCCGTTGATTCTCGGGCACGCGCATGCGGGCGTGCTGGCGGCGGTTCAGGAAGCGACGCTGCGCGGGCTGTCTTTCGGCGCGCCGACCGAAAGTGAGGTCGATATGGCCGATCTGTTGTGTGAGTTGCTGCCTTCGCTGGAAATGGTGCGCCTGGTCAGTTCCGGGACCGAGGCAACGATGAGCGCCATCCGCCTGGCGCGCGGCCATACCGGGCGTGACCTGCTGATCAAGTTCGAGGGCTGCTACCACGGCCATTCCGACAGTCTGCTGGTCAAGGCCGGTTCGGGGATGCTGACGCTCGGCAATCCGAGTTCCGCAGGCGTGCCTGCTGACCTTGCCCGGCAAACCCTGGTTCTCGACTACAACGATAGCGCCGGGCTCGAAGCGGCGTTTGCCGAGCACGGCGCGAAGATCGCGGCGGTAATCGTCGAAGCGGTCGCCGGAAACATGAACCTGGTCATGCCGCGGCCGGAATTTCTGCAGACGATGCGCAACTTGTGCAGCGAGCACGGCGCAGTGCTGATTTTCGACGAGGTGATGACCGGTTTCCGGGTCGGCCTCAAGGGCGCGCAGGGGCTGTACGGCATCACGCCGGACCTGACCACGCTTGGCAAAGTGATCGGCGGTGGCCTGCCGGTGGGTGCCTTCGGCGGTCGTCGGGAAATCATGGCCCAGGTGGCGCCCCTTGGTCCGGTCTATCAGGCGGGCACCCTGTCCGGAAATCCGGTGGCTGTGGCGGCGGGCCTGGCGACTCTGAAGCGCGTCCGCGCGAGCGGTTTCTACGAGCAATTGACGCAGCGTACCCGGCAGCTGACCGATGGCTTGCGAGCTGCGGCAGCCAAAAACGGCGTCCCGTTTTCAGCGCAGGCAGTGGGCGGCATGTTCGGACTCTACTTCCGTTCCGAGTGTCCGCAGACCTACGCCGAAGTGATGAGTTGCGATGTGCATGCCTTCAACCGCTTCTTTCACGGTATGCTCGACGCCGGCCACTACTTCGCTCCCGCCGCTTACGAAGCCGGTTTCGTTTCGGCAGCGCATGAGGAGGCCGATATTGCGGCGACTGTCGCTGCTGCCGAAGCGCTGTTCAAGGCCTGGTGATGGGGATGGTGTTTGGCCGCCTGGTGCAGCGTGGGCAGGGCAGCCCTGTATTCAGGCGGTCCTGCGGTTGGCGGCGCGGTTGCTCTTGAGTCTGCGCTTCTCAAAATATTTCAGCCCGAAATACATGCAGCTGCCGATGCCCACCATGCCGACGAGCAGTGCCGAATAGGCGATCGGCCAGGGAATGCCCTCGGTCACCATCGTGAACTCCGACATGCCACCCATGCCGGCCAGGACGTTGATCGGCATGAAGATGACGCTGAGAATCGTCAGCCGCTTGATGTCCTTGTTCTGGTTGATGTTGATCGCGCTGTCGGTGGCATCCATCAGGAAGTTGATCTTGTTGAACAGGAAGGCGGTGTGGCCGTCGAGCGACTCGATGTCGCGCAGGATTTCCTTTCCGTCGGTCAGCTGCGCGTCGGAAAGGAAGCGGCCGCGCAGCAGGAACGACAGGGCGCGGCGGGTATCGAGCACGTTGCGCCGGGTGCGTCCGTTGATGTCCTCGGCCTCGGAAATGGCCGCCAGGATCTGCGTTGCTTCCTGGTCGGTGACGTGTGAACGGAGCACCTGCCTGCCGACCCGCTCGAGTTCCGCGTACACATCCTCCAGCGCATTCGCCGAGTACTCCACGTCAGCGGCGTAGAGGTCGAGCAGGACGTCCTTGCCGTCGGTCACATAGCCGGGCCGCGTGCGCGCGCGCGCGCGCTGCAGGCGGAACACCGGCAATTCCTCGGTGCGGATGGTGAACAGGATGTCGTTCTGCAGAATCAGGGCCACCGGGACGTTGCGCGACTCTTCCCTGGTATCGAGCAGAAAGTCCGAATGCAGGTGAATATGTCCTTCTTCATCGACGTAGAAACGGGCGCTGGCTTCCAGATCGGTGAGGCTGCCGGGGGTCGGGCAAGTCGACTTCGAAGCGGCGGCCAATCCAGTTGCGGATTTTCTTCGTGGGCGCGATCAGGTCCACCCAGATCGGGTGCACGCCCTGCAGGTCTTCGGGGCGGGTAATGGCGATCTGACGCAGGTGGCCGGCGTGCAGTTCGAAAGCAGTGACCGCCGTTTTCTCGTTGCGGTAATGGCTGTCGTCGATCAACTCTTCGAGGATATCGTCGGAAAGTATGGCCAGGATCGGATCGGCGCCTTCCTTGACTTCTTCCCAGACCACCAGGCGCTCGTTGGGCTCCAGCGCTTCAATGATATAGGCAACTTCTTTCGGCGGCATCAGCCTGAGCTTCTGGCGCAGTTCGCGGCGATACTGTTGCTGGATCTCGGCGCTGGCTTCGTCGAGCGCCAGGCTGTCCTGGTCGCGCAACAAGGGCTCGACGAGTTCCTCGACGCGCTTTTGCAGCGAGAGCAGCGAACGCACCTCGTCGAGATGAACGTCGGCGAGTCCTTTTTCCAGCGCTTCGGGCGCCAGCCGCTTGTTTTCGTCGCTCAAGGTTGTGCCTCGCCGATGTGAATGCCGCACTATAAGGGGCGGGAGTTTAGCATTCCCGGAAGGGCAGGAAAATGTTC
>NZ_CAJQUC010000013.1:0-81770 GCF_907163155.1 Candidatus Accumulibacter sp. ACC012 | reverse complement strand
GCGCAGGCGCGGCGCAGCAGGCCTTCCCCGACAATGCCGGCATCGATCACCGCGAAGCACACCTCCTGCCATTGGGCAGTCGGCACAGTACGTGCGCCGGCACCTGCCCGGTCAGCAGGCCGATCGTCGCGCACGCGCCGCCGCTGCCGAGCAGGCGCCGGTGCTGAAGCCGGTGCGGTTGCCACGCTGGCGACGCGTGGCAGACTTGCGCAGCTTGGGCGGGGCAAGCGCTTGAGCGGTGTCGCTCATGCCACCCGTTGCTGCTCGTTCTCGGCGAAGGAAAGCAGCGCGTGAATGGCGGCAACGACCAGCGTCGAGCCGCCCTTGCGGCCGCGGATGGCCACCCAGGGGACGTCGGTCAATGCCCATCAGCAGGTCCTTCGACTCGGCCGCCGAGACAAAGCCGACCGGCATGCCGATCACCAGAGCCGGCCGGACGCCCTCTTCACGAATCAGGCGCACCACTTCGATCAGCGCGGTCGGCGCATTGCCGATGCCGGACGATGGCACCGTCGAGTTCGCCCTCGCGATTGCGCCTTGCGCATCGCCTGCACGGCGCGCGGCGTGCCCTCGGCATGCGCCCCGCTCGATGACGTCCGGATCAGAAATGTAATGCCGGGTGTGCAGCCTGAAGTGCTGCAAGCGTGGCCTGGACAAGCCGGTGCAGATCATCTCGACGTCGGTGACGATCGTGCGTACCGCCCTTGCGCAGCGCAGCAGACCGGCAGCCATCGCCTGCGCATGGAAAACGGTCAGGCCGTTTGAACTCGAAGTCGGCATTGGCGTGAATCATGCGCCGCACCAGGGGCCACTGCTCGGCGCTGTAGTCGTTGCGGCCCGACTTCGGCGTCGATGATGGCGAAGGAACCGTGCTCGATGGCGCGGCCGCTGGCGGTCAGTTGTTCGGTAACGGCGGGGATAGTCATGGCAGCTCAGATGTGGGCGTGTTGATGATCGTCGTGGTCATGCGCCTGGACGGCCCTTCGCCTGCATGTGCGTGCCGAGCACCGACCAGCAGGGTTGGGGTTTGCGTGTGGCTGTGATCGTGCAGGTGTTCGGCCTCGGCCGCCTGCCGGTACTTGCAGCCGTCGCACTCGAGCAGTGCCCCGCTCGGCAGCTCACGGCCGGAAACGCGCGCATCGAGCAGGTCGAAAATGCCCGGATCAAAGCCAAAGTAGCTGCCAGCGGCGAAGGCGATCTGTGGGTACTGCTGGCGCAGCCGTTCGGCCTGCGCATTGATGCGCTCGATGAGAACGCCGTTGAACAGGTACACCGGGACGATGGCGATTTGCGTCATGCCCAGCCGCACCTGCCGCTGGACGACGGTTTCCAGGCGCGGCCAGGTCACGCCGGTGAAGGCCAGGTCGACCAGTTCGTGCTCGTTGTCCTCGAAAAAGCCAGCGCGCCAGCTTGGCCAGTTCGCCGTTGGCACCGGCGTCCGACGAACCGCGGCCGAGCAGGACCACGGCCGGTGGTTTGCGGGTCCGGCATGGCCAGCGACTTCATCAGGCGCGCGAGCTGTCCTTGCAACACGGCGAAGATCTCGCGGCCCATGCCGAGGTGACGAGCACAGTGGAAAGCTGACCTGCGGGTAAGCCGCACGGGCAGCATCCATGGCCGCCGGCAACTCCATCTTGACGTGACCGGCGGCGTTGAGAATCAGCGGTACGACCAGCACCTGCCGGGCGCCGTGTGCCGCACGCTGCAGGCCGTCGGCAAGGAGCACGTCGGCATGCTCAATGAAGCAGACCTCGATGCGCCAGGCGGGATGGCGCTTCTGCCACTCGCCGGCAAAGCGGCGGATTTCGTCGTTGCCGTCGGGATGGCGGGAGCCATGCGCGGCAAGCAGCACTGTTGTCGAACCATCCATTTCGTTTTACCTCCGATGCCCGGCGAAAGCGGTGCGTGAAAGTTGCGTCGTAAAGTTTTCGATTTCTTCAACTGCGGCCAGTGACGCGCGCCGAGCGCCGGACTGGCGATGATCATCGCCTGGCTGGCGATTTTTTCCGCACGGCACTTGTCGCGGATGTCGGTCAGCGTGCCGCGGATGATTTTCCTCCTCGCCCGGCCAGCTCGCCTTATGAACCACCAGGATCGCGGCGTCGTCGCGCCAGCCGGCCGCGCGCAAGTCCTCGACCACTTGCTGCAGGAGGGTGATCGAGAGAAACACGCACAGCGTGCAGTGGTGCTGCGCCAGTTCCTGCAGCGATTCGCCGGCCGGCATCGGCGTGCGGCCTGCAACGCGGGTCAGGATCACCGTCTGGGTGACCTCGGGCAGGGTCAGCGTCTCGACGGCAGCGGCCGCTGCGGCCATCGCCGACGACACGCCCGGCACCACGCCAACGTCGACGCCGGCAGCATCGAGTGGCTGCGTCACCTCGATCAAGGCGCCGAACAGCGCCGGGTCACCGGTCTGCAGACGAACGACGATGGCGTTCGTCTGCGCCTGCTCGACCAGCCAGGCGGTGATTTCCGCCAGCGCCATGTCTTTGGAATCGGCGATCACGCAGCCCGCCGGCGCCCAGCGCATGGCTGCCTCCGAAACCAGCGACCCGGCGAAGAGAATCGCCCCGGCGCCGGCGATCAGATCCCGGCCCTTGACGGTAATCAGGTCGGGATCGCCCGGACCGGCGCCAACGAACCACACCTTGCCCATGTTCAGTTCGCCAGCTTGAGCGACTGGATGTCGAAGCAGGTGGCAATCAGGCGCTTGTTTTCGTGGCGCTTGAGAAGGCGAACGACAGCCAGCGTGAACAAGGGCTCGCAGATGACGATCAGCAGGTAGGAGCTGGCAAACGACGCCCAGGCGGCCAGCGGCGTCGCCACCTCGGCGGCGAGCAGCCAGAAACCGACCATGGCCGTGACGCCGGTGTAGTACATGGCGTCGAGCTTGACGATCGCCCCCCAGCTGACGACACGGCCGGCCAGCGCGGCACGCAGCTGGCGACCCGCACTGTAGTGAACGGCGATCAGCGGCACGATCAGAGACAGCGAGTTGACCGCCAGATGCGGCAGATCCATGGGTTCGAAGAGCAGGCCCTGGAGCAGCAGCCCGGCAGCGAAACCGAGCAGCGTCGGCAGAAAACCGAGTGTCAGATAGATGGCCATGGCGCCGACGAAGTGCAATTCCGAGGGGCCAACATTGACGTGGAAACTCTGCATGAACAGCGAGAAGAACAGTGCCGCGAGCAGCGTGCGGACGATGTCCGCCGGCTGTCTGAGCAGGTCCCTGGCGTAGTAAGCGACGAGGCCGACGGCCGAGGCATTGGCCAGAACGATTTTGGCCTGGGCGATGATGCCGGGTTCGATATGCATGGTAATTTCCTTTCTTTCAGGTGGACAATGAAGAAGCTGCTGGCGCAAATAGCTGCGCCACCGCCTCCGGGTTTGAGGGGAAGTAGAGGTGCATATACGAGGCATGCACACGGCCGACGCGATAGACCGCTTCGCCGCGCCGTCCCGCCCGCGCGCCTTCGCTGATCGCGATCGGCGACAGCGGCGTCCTCCATCTGCGAGTAGTGGAAGCTGTGTCCGCGCAGCTCGCCTTCGGGCAGTGTGACGCGGTGCAGGCCGAGGTTGGCGAGGCGGCCGAGCATCTTGGCGTTGCCTGGCAAGAGCCCGACCATCTCGGCCCGGCAGCCGTCCTTGTCGGCCAGTGACTCGAGCAGATAGAGCATTCCGCCGCACTCGGCGACTAGCGGTTTGCCAGCGGCATGGTGAGCGCGAATCGCGGCGTGCATTGGCGCGTTGGCGGCGAGCGCTGCGAGGTGCAGTTCGGGATAACCACCCGGCAGGTAGAGCACTTCGGCCTCTGGCAGCGAGCCATCGAGCAGCGGCGAAAAGAAGCTCAGCTCGGCACCGAGTTCGCGTAGCAGATTGAGATTGGCGCGGTACAGGAAGGCGAAAGCGCCGTCCCGTGCCACCGCGACGCGCACGCCGGCCAGCGGTCGCGGCTGCGCGCCAAGCGCTGTCGGCGACACGGCTGAGACAGCGAAGCTGACGGCCGCTGGCAGGCGCCTGGGCAGCGCCTGCAACGCGGCCGCCGCGCGGGCTATGCGCGCGTCGAGATCGGCGACTTCGGCCGCCTGTACCAGACCGAGGTGACGCTCGGGCAGGGCGATTTCGGCGTCGCGCGGCAGCCAGCCAAAGCAGGCCAGCCCCGACGGCAGACTCTCGGCGAGCATCTCGTAGTGGCGCTCGCCGGCGACGCGGTTGGCAAATACGCCGGCGAAAGGCAGGCCCGGTCGGTAGGTAGCCAGGCCATGTGCCAGGGCACCAAAGGTCTGGGCCATGGCGCTGCCGTCGATCACCACCACGATCGGAATGCCGAACAGAGCCGCCAGATCGGCACTCGAGCGGTCGCCGTCGAAGAGTCCCATGACGCCTTCTATGAGGATCAGGTCGGCTTCGGCCGCCGCCGCGTGCAGGAGTTGCCGACAGTGCTCCTCACCGCCCATCCACAGGTCGAGCTGATAGACCGGCGCAGCAGAGGCGCGCTCGAGGATCATCGGATCGAGAAAATCGGGGCCGGTCTTGAAAACGCGCACGCGCCGCCCTTGCCCACGATGGTGCGCTGCGAGAGCCGCGGTCACCGTCGTCTTGCCCTGGCCGGAAGCAGGCGCGGCAATGAACAGCGCCGGGCACGCCGGCATAGCGCTCACAGATCGACCCCTTTCTGCGCCCGTACGCCAGCGCGAAAGGCGTGCTTGACGTCGCGCAGCTCGCTGACCGTGTCGGCTGCGGCGCACAGTTCGTCCGGCGCGCCGCGGCCGGTAATCACCACGTGCTGCAGCGCCGGGCGGGCGGCCAGATCGGCGAGCACGAGCGGCAAATCCAGCCAGCCGTTCTTCAGCGCATAGGTCAGTTCATCGAGGACGATCAGCCCCAGCGACGGATCGCCGAGCATCTCGGCAACCACGGCCCAGGCGCGGCGCGCGGTTTCCCGATCGCGGGCCAGGTTCTGCGTCTCCCAGGTGAAGCCTTCGCCAAGCACATGCCAGGTGACCCCTGGCTGAGCACGGAAGAAGGCCTCCTCGCCGGTGTCCGAGCGCCCCTTGATAAACTGCGCGACACCGACCCGCAGGCCGTGTCCGAGGGCACGGGCGACCATGCCGAAAGCCGAACTCGACTTGCCCTTGCCGTTACCGGTGAGCACCAGCAGCAAGCCCTGGTCGCGATCGGCACGGGCGATGGCGGTATCAACCACGGCCTTTTTGCGCTGCATGCGCGCACGGTGCGACTCCTCGCGATCGGTCGCGCTCATGCTTGCCGCCTGGCCAGCAATCGATTGCTGGCAGCCAAACGGCCGCCGAAAACGCTGTCGGGTGTTTTGCGGTGGTGACGAAGCGTGTCGCCGCACGGGTACGAGCACGCAAGCAGCGCACCCGCCCGGGTCGATGGGAATAATGCCGGCACCTAGTTCTCCTCTGCGCACACCCGCGCGCAAGCCGAACGAACGAAACAACGGCAAAAGGAGGAAGTGCAACCGGAAACAGGGGTCAGAGCGACCAGAGTACCGAGACATCGCCCTCCGCAATGCCGATCCGCATGCCTCAGGCAGGTCTCCGGGCTCACGAGCGGGAAAATCCCTGGATCTGCGCCTTCCCATGCTGTTGCACAGTGGCGTGTTGCAGTTCCTTGCTCTCGTTTACCGTTGCGGGGGCAGCGCCGGAATACTCTCGGCCTGTGGAACAGGCTCGAAACACCGGCTTCCCATTTCATCCCTCGGGCGATAGCCCTCGGGAAACCTGAAGCAAGTAGTCCTTCTACTCCGCCTGGGAGAACATTGTCAAGGCAGTTCGCGCTAGCTACCCGCGCTCAGTTGGACGGAAAGCGGTCGATAAGACGGGGCGGTAAATCAGCAGCAGGTCGGCCTTCACGTGGCATTCACGCTAGCCGCTCAGGTCATGGTGGCGGTCAACGGTGTCCGGTAGCTTGAGTGGATGCGGTTAAGCGAGTTCGCGCAAGCGATCTCGCCGTCGGGGGGAGCCTAGTGGCGGGGGGCTGCCGCAGGCAGTCCCCAAAGAGCGAGCAGACGCTGAACACCTTGATGCCTTCTGAGTCACTCACGCACCCACCGTGAGCAAGCCAAGAACCCGTCATCGCAGCACAGCCTGCGATGACGCCATGTCCGTCAGCCCACTTTCACCGCCCTACGTAGCCTCTGCTCCTGTTTCTCGACTTGCTGCAGTAGCTCAACACCGTGCGCGTGGCAACGCTCGATAACGTCATCAACCACCGAACGAACCTGCCGCTCGATGCCTTCCCGCCCCAACACGCTCTTGGTCGCCAGGTCGTTGAAGTCGGTAAAGCCTTTCGGCTCTGCGACTTGCTCGCCAGGCGCGAAGATCGGTAGCAGGGCCTTGCCACCAACCGCCTTGGCCGCTTCCTCGGCCTTGCTGCGGCCGGGGTTTATTCCCTGCGTGGCTTCGAGGTGCCGATCGTCGTCGCCGGCGATCAGGATGGGCTTGTCCGGGAACTTCGCATGCAAGGCCTTGGCGACGGGTAGCAGGTTGCCCGAGTCAAAGGCGGCGACGGTCGCGAAACCCAGCGTCTGCTGCAAGCTGCTGGCCGTCGCGTAGCCTTCGCCAATGACCAGGGCAGGGGCCTTGGCCAGGGCGTCCAGGCCGCCGACTGCATGGAAGCAGCCTTCCTTGCGGCTGTCCTTGGCGAAGCGCTTGGTGCCGTCCTCCTGGATGTACTGCATCGTCCATTGCTTGCCGTCGGTATCGGTGGCCGGGATGTAGGTTTCCCGGCCTTCCTTGTCCGTGAAAACGCCTGCCTGCGGCTCGATTCCCTTGGTTTGCATGTACGTGGTCGGTGTGGTGACCGGCAGCAGGTGCGCCATCTGCTTGGCCACCCGCTGCGCCGCCTGCTCTTGCAGCCGCTCCTGCTCGGCAGTGCGCGCTTGCAGCTTTTCAGCCGCTTCAGCCTGTAGCCTGGCTTTCTGCTCGGGGTCGAGCGCGTAGCCCTTCGACTTCCACTTCATGTCGACGCCGGTCTTGTTGTTCTTCAGATAGCCGGCCGGGTGGCCAACATAGAAGCCGGACCCGGCTTTCTCGCTGAGCTTCTCGCCTTCGACGCTGATGCGATGTTTCTTGCCGTCCATCATCGGATGCTCGCCGCTCACGACACAGCCGATCGAGCGCAGCGCCTCGGCGAACTCGTCTCGCGGCGACATGGCCGGCCCTTGCTGGCCAGGGACGTTTTCCGGCAACCAGCGTTGCAGCCGGCTCTTGTCGGCCTTCGCGCTGGCAAACCAGGATTTCGCGGCCTTGTCCCACAGCGCGCCGGCGGCCTTGGCGGCGGCCCGTTCGCCGTAGGGAACGGCGAGATACTGGCGTTCCTGAGTACGTTGTTTCTCGGGCTTGGCCTGACCTTCCGGGGCCGCGCTGTCGGTTTGCCGTGCCCACTGGGCGAAGGGAGCGGCGTCCTTGATGCCTGCCGGAAGAAACCAGGATTGTTCCTGACGATCCCAACGCGCACCCAGCGCCTTCGCCTCGTCTTTCTGGTGGTACGGCACATCGAGATAGGTCTTTTTCGCCTGGTCGGCGTCATTCACCGCCGGCACCGACGTCTTCTCGCCCTCGATCTGTGCGACGCGCCGCTGGATATCGGCGTCGTTGAGCACGGCGGCCAGATCAGCCGACTTGCGCGCCTCTCTTGCGGCGGCAATCTGCTCGACAGTGCTGTCGGGATCGCGGCGGACCCGTTCTTCCTCGATGCGCGCCAGTTCAGCCGCCTGTTCGTGCGCGTTGGCTTCGCTGTGCGTCAAGGTCTGCATGGCTGCCTCCTGGTTTTCGCTGTCGGAAATGACCGGCGCGATCGCTTCCTGGCTTTGTTCGGTGCTCTGTTCCTGAACCTGCTGTTGCTCCAGAGCCAATACATAGGCGTGGATCTTCTCGGCGTCGGCGGCCGCGCGAAAAACTTCGAGTGGATCGTCCTTCAGGACCTTGATCCACGTTCCGACATAGGCCGCGTGCTGGCCTGGGTCGTGACCGATCCCGAGCTCATCGCCCATGATCATGCTGGCAATTTCCGCCCGCAGCTCTTCCTTGGCATAGGCCTCGCTGCCGAAGGGATGCACCAGGTCTCGAGCCAGGCGTGACGGGTGACCTGTCCAGTGTCCCAGTTCGTGCAGCGCTGTCGCATAGTAAGTGTCGGCGCTGGGAAACTGACCCTTTTCGGGGAGGTGGATGCTGTCGGACCCCGGCCGGTAGAAAGCCCGGTTTTGCGGGCCGTGCTGGATCAGCGCTCCGGATGCCTGCAGGATGTGCTCAACCCGTTCGAGGGCATTCCATTCCTGCTCTTTGCGCGGCTGTATCGGCGGCAGGCCGTCGATCTGCTCGGCGTTGAACACGGTGGTGAAGAACACCCGGGGCCGTTCCAGCCGCACATCGTCTTTCACCGGCTTGCCCTGGGCGTCGAGAACAGGCTTGCCGGCCTCGTCGGTCTTGGCCTGTTCCTTGCTGAATTTCCAATACTGGATCGGCGTACCTTTCTCGCCCTTGCGCGCCGGCAGCCGCCGCCTGCTTGTAGGGGTAGAACAAGCAGTTGTGTCACCAGCCGCCACCTTGGAGTAAGCCAGACTTTATTTGCTCATCCTCTTGCGCAGCAGGCGCCTTTTCAGGGCGGCGCGTTCCTGCGGATTGCGTCCCTTATGGTTGGCAATGCGATCCACCGTGGCAACCTGCCGCTTGATGGGCCAGAGTAGGAGTGGCCAGCCATCACTCGTCGCCGTCCAGGCCTCCATAGCACAAGCTGTCCGGATACAGCGCCGTCAATTGCGACAGCGTTGCCTGTACCTCTTCCAGATTGGTCATCATGTGGGAAACCTGCTCATCCAGATCGCTGGCCAGCTCGAATAGAGAAGCGACCTGGCTGCGCGATCCCTCGTTGATGACGGCCATTGCCAGTTGGTGCAGCTTCAGCAGGTCGGTGCGAAGCTGCGGCGGGGTGGCGTATTCGCCATCGCTGAGATCGTCGCGCAGTTCGTCCACGGCATCGACGGCACGCAGCAGCGAATGCGTCTCGAAATTATCCGGAGACAGTTTGTCCCACTCTTCATCGGTAATGCGGGCTACCATCGGCTGGCACCTGATCAAGCGACCGCGAGCGTCAGGTGTCCGACCGGCTCGGCGGCCGGCCGCACTTTGATCTCGATGTCGTAGCCGAGGCGGTTCAAGCAGTCCATCAGCTTGCGCTCGGACAGGTTCGTGAAGTCACCACGCATCATGCCTGACACCTTCGGTTGCGGGATGCCCATGCGTTTCGCCGCCTCTTGTTGATTCAGCCCAAGAGCGCGCATTGCCTTCCTGATTTCGACTACCAAGCCGGTCTTGATCTTGAGTTTTTCGGCGTCTGGCAGTCCAAGGTCGGCAAAGACGTTGCCCGAGCTGCGCTGAACCTCGACGCCTTCAATGATTCGTTTTTGCATTTCGTAGCTCCTGTGCCAATGCGTCGGCCACTTTCAGCCGAGCGCGCAATGATGTCCATATCTGACTTTGGTGTGGCGATCCCCCTCTTGCTCTTCTTCTGGAAGCAGTGCAGGACGAACACCGCTTCCGCGTACTTCACCGTGTAGACGGCCCGGTACGTGCCGCCGGCATCGTCCTCGACAACCTCAAGCACGCCGGCACCGCCGAAGCCCTTGAGCACCTTTGCCGCGTCGTCCTGATCGCCCATCTGCGCCAACGACAGTGCGTAACCGAAGCGCCTGCGCACGTCAGACGGCAACGCCATCAGATCCTTGTAGCTGCTCGCGATCCATTCGAGCGTTTTTTCCTTATTGGTCATGGCGGTAGTTTATACCTGTTCAGGTAAAATAGAAAACGCGATACCAGTAGCGTTGATGTCGCAAAACAAGTGTTTCCCACACGGACGGCAACGCGGCGCAAACGATGGTCTCGAGAGGGCGAAAGCTGCACGGGGAACCGTGTCTGATAGGTCGGATGGCCGGAAACTTTGTCTCCGGCGTTTTCCGACTACGAAATGGCGGCTGGTGACACGGCTTGCTTGTTCTACCCCTTGTGGCGGCGATAGCCGGCTGCCTCGCAGAGCAGGATGTCCGTTGAGCACGCAGTGCGAATAAGGGCTTCGTGAAGAAGGACGACCCGCCTGCGGGTGGGCCTACTTCACATATCCTGCCCGGCGCTGCAGCGTTATTACAGCGTTGTTACACCAGAAATAGAACGACACCGCGCGTTGTTTTATCGTTGTTCTACCTTTTTTCTACCGTTGTTTTACCGTTACTGCACCGTTGTTTTGCCAACGCCAGCCCGGACAAACAACGGCGACAAAGCGTCGTAACCACGCTTTGTCGCCGCCATGGCCCTCTTGCGGCCACCCAATCGACCCCCGCGCAACGACGATTTCCCGGAGAAAACTGTCCGGTGCCGCGCCCCCTTTGCCCGCGTTCAAGCGCTTGAACGCGGTTTCTTAAGTGCCGTCAGCTCGCCCTGCAACCGGGCGGCTTCCACCGCAGCAGCCTGGGCTTCGGCGCGTGCAGCCGTCACTGCTTCGCGTTCGGCCGTCTGTCGCGCATGGGCCCGCTCCAGTTCGCCCTTGAGGTCCTCGACCCGCGCCGCCAGTTCGCCGGCCTTGGCCTCGGCGGCGGCCATCCGTTCGGTCTGTGCCGCTCGCGCCGCTACCGCTTCACGCAAGGCCTGCTCCTGCGCTGCAGCATGACTCTCGGCCTGCTCGCGCTCAGCCTCCAGTCGGCCGATCGCCTGCTCCGCCTGGTCAAGCTGTGTCTGGATCGCGGCGACCTCTTCCCGCGTCGCCGCCCGCAGCGCTTCCACCTGCTGTCCGGCCTGTTCGTCGAGCAGGCCCCAGAACTCCCGGCCGAGACTCATCAGCCGGGCGACAGCGGGTTCCGGCAGTTCTACCGGCTGCCGCTGCTTTGGCGCCGCCTCCCGCCACTGGTCCAGATAGCGCTTGACCGTCGTATAGCTGCCCCCGCCGATCCCTTCCTGCACGTTCAAGATGGTCGGCGCCGTGCCCTGGTCCGTCAGGGCCTGTGCCACCTCGAAAACACGCGCTTGCGTCACCACCGCCTTGGCCATGATTTTATGTCCTTGAAATAGCGTCCTGAAATTATCGTTATAATGGTAATAAGATTACGGTAATTACCATAATTCAGCAAGAACTCCGTCGCAGAAAAGCCGAAACAAACGGGGCACCGAACGGCCCGCCGGCGCAAAAACGGGCGGCCGCCCGATCCTCAGCCATCACGTAGAGCGCGTGGGTAACGCACCGGGTTATGCAAGGGCTTGTCCACAGAAATCCGGGAGAGTCCAAGGTCACGTCAGACGAAGCCCGTAGAGCGCGCCAGAAAGGATTAGGTAGGGGAGTTCCTGCCCCACCCGAAGAAAACGCGCTCACGGCCCGCTGTGGCCGATTCCCGGGGTGCTCCGAGCGACGGATTGGCCCCGCAGTGCCCTCTTCCCCACCCCGGGCCAGTCGCCCCCGTGGCAGGAGTCGTCTCAGACAAGGAAAGAATCGCACGATAAGGACGGCCGCCACCAACACCGACGAAGGTCTGCGAGAAGCCTTGCCGAGAAAGCAGCGCGACTCTGCGGTGATGTGCTCTAGGTGCTCTCAAAAACCGTTCTCGCTTGGAGCGACGCGCAACGGCGAGTTTCGAGAGATCTGAAACTAGTCTACTGGGGACTAATAGAGTAGGATTAAATCCTATTCACGCGCTTTGGAGGTCGCTATGCGAACCACACAACAACTGAGCATCACCCTGCCTAACGACATGGCGGCCGCGGTGAAAGCCAAGGTGCAGACTGGCGAGTACGCCACCGAAAGCGAAGTCATCCGCGACGGCTTACGTGCACTCCTGGCGCGTGATCGAGCCGTCGAAAGCTGGCTGCATCACCAGGTAGGCCCGGCCTACGATGCGCTTAAGGCAGAGCCTTCCCGCGCGGTCACTATTGACCAGGTGCGCGCCCGTCTTGCCGCCGAACACGCCAAGGCACGATGAGCTATCGCGTTGCCTTCTCCCCCGAGGCAGAGGAACAGCTTGCGGCTCTGTACGGCTACATCGCCGCTGCGGCGTCTCCCGACATTGCCGCACGCTACACCGAGGCTATCGTGAGCTACTGCGAGAGCCTGCGTACCTTCCCTCATCGCGGCACCATGCGCGATGAGGTTCGTCCCGGTCTACGCATCACCCACTACAAAAAACGCGCCGTGATCGCCTTCGACGTGGACGCCGAGCAGGTATCCATCATTGGCGTTTTCTACGGCGGCCAAGACTACGAAACGATCCTGCAAGACGATTCCGAAGACTGAAGACGCCCCCGCTCCGGCGGGCATTGCTGTGATCGAAGTGGCGGCTGGTGACACGCGTGTTGGGGCTACCTCCTCACCCTCGGGCCGGTCACCCCCGTGGCAGGGCGTTGCGTTGCCGGGCGGCGTAGTCGGCATGCTCGGCGGTCTGCCGGGCATAGGCTTCGCCGTTCTCGCGAGCCTTGGCGCTTTCTTCCAGCAGCCGGTCGGCGGTCGCTTCGATGCCGTGGCCCCAGGAGAGCGCAATCTTGCACCAGATAAAATCTGCGCTGGTGCGCTTGGGATTGCCGCCGGGGCCGAGTGGCGCCCCTTCGAGGCAGCGCGCGTAGCTGGGCCATTTACGGGTCCGTAGCTCGCCGGAGGACGCCACGGCGGATGGCGACGCCGCCGGAACCGGCCGGGCCGGCGCGACCACCCCCATCGCGTCGAGGGTCTGCGTAGTGACGCGGAGCCCAGGCTGGGCAGCGTCGATCAGGATCCGGGGAAAGTTCGGGGCGTAGGCGGGTTTGAAATTGGCGGTGCCGGCGACACGAGTGGCGCCGGACGCTTCCTTGTCGGCGCCGGTTCCTTCCTTGAGCCGCGCGGCGAAGCCCCGAGGAGCGTTGGTGACGGCCACCCAGGCCTGCTGTCCCCTGGGACTGGTGCGCAGGATCAGGAATGCGGCCGGAGCGATGCGGGCCAGGGCATCTGGTGCGAGATCGTCGAGCTGCACCAGAGTGACGCCGTCGCCGGCGCGCGGACGGACGATCAGATTGTTCTGCCGCCGCGCGGCGCTGGGTACCAGGTAAGGCATGGACTGCCGGGCCTGGGCCAGGCTCTGCGCTGGGCGAAAGCCCCGTTTCTCCTGCTGGAGATTGGTGTGGGTGATATCGAAAGCCTCGGCCCCAACACTGGCAAACAAGTCGAGCAGGCGCAGCGCTTCAGCGATCGGTTCGCCTGCGTCGGCAGACCCGTTCCCGTTGATCAAAGTACCCTGCCCCCCGCCGTGGCTTCTATTTGCTTTTCCTGTCCTCAAATATTTCCGGAAAGTCACCGGCACATGGACTGGCTCTTAGTTGAAAAAATGTGTCCGCGTGAGCGGGCGTTTGCTTGCGCGGCTCGCCTGATCGCGCCTGTGTTGTTTGTATTCTGAGGCCGAAGGCCGATCACTTTGAGGTCGTGCGGCCGTCAAGTTGTTCGGTGTCGGGGTGAATTTGGCGCGGAGCGGCAAAGAGGGGCGGAGCCCCTGCTCTGAGGTGCGTGCAGCCCTAACGGGCCGCACGATTCTTTCCGAGCGAAGCGCGCTCGATGGGGTCGTTTGTGCCAATGTACCTCTAAACACGTGCCATTTTTTGTAGCCCTTTCTTTTAGATTAAAGAAATATTAAAAGAATATTAGGGCAAATGGTTATGTATGTGCATGTGGTTGATACAAGTGGCGTTTTTACGGTTATCCACAGGGGAGAATGTACCTCTAAACACGTGCCGACCGTACCTCTAAACACGTGTGCACCGTACCTCTAAACACGTTAGGCGTACCTCTAAACACGTGCCACCGTACCTCTAAACACGTGCCACCGTACCTCTAAACACGTGCCACCGTACCTCTAAACACGTGCCACCGTACCTCTAAACACGTGCCACCGTACCTCTAAACACGTGTCTTTTCGTCACGATTTGCCAGATAGCGAGCTTGCGCTTGTGAGGGCGTTCGCATGACATGAACCAAATCTGATTTGGGATCGATGCTCCAGCCGGTGATTGCCGCGATGGCCTCAAGCTTGCGCAGGGCGGCCCTCAGGCTTTGGCGGAACTTTCGTAATTCCTGCGTACCGCTTCCTGTTACCTCGTGCAGCCATGAAACGCTGACGGGCATGGGCTGCGCGTGACTGGAGTAATAGAGCTGTAGCCATTGTGCCAGGGGGCTGCGTTTGAGCTGGTAACGTTGTTCCCATTCAACGCGTGTGAAGCCGCGGCCGAAGAGCTTTGCAAGGTCGCGGGAGATTTCGACGATGTACTCCCCGGTCTCGTTGTCGGTGGCGCCACGGGGCAGCAAGGAGCCCCAGAAAACGCGCTTGTCTCCTTGATTGATGCAGACCGATGTCGCTGTTAAGTGATTCAGGCGGGAGAGCAGCCACTTGTGCTCATTGCCGCCGGTCGATCGGCCGATGAGCTTCAGAAGACGGTGTCGACTGAAGCGGACCAAATTGCCTTCGTGCACGCCGCGCGCGAAGTGCATGATGCCTTCAAAAATATCAATGTGACCTTGGTCGAGTTGGTGCCCGGTGTAGGTAATGTCAAAGCCGGCTTGCGACGGAATGATCGCATTGTCGAAGGTCTTACGGGGGCATTTGTCATCGATCGCGGCGAACAGGGCCGAACGGCTCAATTCGTTCGGAACACCCATGTCTTTGTCGGGCCACAAGGCGAGCTGATGCATCTTCGCGGCTTCGCGCTTATCGAGCGTTTGCCGCATGAGATCAAGACTAGTTTCGAGTTTTTTAGTGGTCACTTTATAACCCCCTGCCCCGCCCGGCTGTTTGGGGGGATGCCAGGTGCTGTCTGCGTGTCGTGTTGCATGCGTGTATACACGTCTAGGAATATAGATGCTTAGTTGTCACCCGCTTGAAGAACCCGGCCGAGTCTAGCAATCTCCGGCTTCCCTGCCCTGGCAAAAATGGTGTTCAGCGCGTCGGCCAGTAACTCTTGTAAGGTGATGTCTCCTTCGACGGCGATCATCTTCAATTGCTTGTGCACTTCCGGGGCGAAGAAACCTCCGATCAGCACCTGCCCCTTGCGGGCACCGGGGCGGTTCTGCCCACGCCCCTTGACGGCCGGCGCGGACAGCGCAGCTGGTGGCGGAGTGCCGGGCGCGGTGAATTTTTCAAGCCCTCGCGCGAGTGGGTTCGGTTTGGCCATGGTTTGCCTCCTTCTTTAATTTGTCTATAAGCTTACGCGTAAACTTGTATAACTGTATAACTTCGGCGGCGGCTTTTCCGGAAGGGTCGAATTCGGTGGGACCTTGGCCTACATTGGTGGCGTGCATGTGGGCGGCGCGCTGATGAAGCACCGTTGGCGCAACGGTGAAGCCCATGTCCCGAATGGCGGCGGCGGTCTGTTGGGCTGCGGAGCCCTGCACGGGAGCCTGATTGATGACGACCAGAGAAGGGGGCTCGCCTGCCAGTTTGAGAAGGTCGCGCACGGTCTTGAGCGTCTCGATATCGAAGAGATGCGGGCGAACGGGTATCAAGACTAGGTCGGCCACGCGCGCGGCCTCAGCGGCCTCTTGCGAGGCGTGCGGCGGTGTGTCGATCAACAGAAGTTCGACGCCTTGAGACAACGCTGCGGCGATCGCTTGTTTGATGCGGGCGACGGGCGAGGCGACAACCCAAGGTGTTTCGGCGTCGCGGCGGTCAGTCCAGTTGGTGGCGGTGGCTTGGGGGTCGGTGTCGATGACGGCGGCTGTTTTTTTGTCCTGCATGGCGGCAACAGCCAAGCCAAGCGCAAGCGTGGTTTTTCCGGCTCCGCCCTTTTGCGCGATTACAGCAATTGTCTGCATGTATACACCTATAGGATTATAGAAGTCGGAAAGACTAGAGGTATTCGCGTAGACCGTCAACTGATTCGGTTCGGTTAACGGTTTTGAGCACCTCCACCCAGCGCGCCAAGTAAACGGCATGATCCGCCCGGACTTCCGGCGTGATGCCGAGATCGGCGCACAGGAAAGCCGCGCCCAATTTGTCACAAGCCTTGTGACAAATCTCGGGGCTACGGTTCGCGGAGGCCTGGAAGAAACTGCTTCTCGGGGGTACATACACCAAACACTCGTGTCACTAGCCACCACCTTGGGGTTGTAAGCCGGAACCGCCGAATATGTAGTGCACCGCATATTCTGGGATATGCAGAGTCCAGGAATATGCAGAATTGCAGGCGTGGGAGCCTTGTGCTGACGGCCATGTCGGCTCCCATCGCTCAGCATATTCAAGCGCCCCGCAGCGAGGCGATCAGTTTGTCTGGCGCCCGGAACCGTCCTTTTTTTAGTGAGAGCGGCACAACGGCGCTCATTGCATCCAGCTTTTCTGTTGGGTCCGCCCGCAAGTAAATTTCGGTCGTCTGGATGTCTGCATGGCCGAGCCAGAGCGAGACTTTGCGGATATCCCCCGTTGCCTGCAACACCATCATCGCGGCGCTGTGCCTCAGGCTGTGCGGCGAGATGTGCCGTTGCTTAAGCACGGGATATCGTTCGGCGGCCGTCTGAACGTATTTGTTGAGAATGTACTCGAAGCCGGATCGAGTTAGCGGCTGGCCGCGCGCATTAACGAACAACTCCGTCGCCGGCGCCGGACCGCGCACCGCCAACCACGCGCGCAAATCCACGCAAGTCTGCTTCCAGAGTGGGAGCAAACGTTCCCGACGGCCCTTGCCCATGATCCGCACATTGGGCGATGGTTGCCACTCGATCGCATTTATCGGCAGGTTGACCAGTTCCGAAACGCGCAACCCGGCGGAGAAGCATAGGTGGAGCATAGCGCGGTCGCGGATGCCGTCGTGGCGCTGGAGATCCGGCGCATTGAGAACGGTCTGCATCTCATCCATCGACAAATAACTGATCAAGTGGGAATCGGTGCGCTTCGCCGGGATCGCCAAAATGCGCCGGCTTTGTTCCAGCAGCGCCGGCACGCGATGCTCGATAAAGCGCATGAAGGACTTGATCGCCACCAAGCGGGCGTTACGCGTGCGCGGGCCATTGTGGCGCTCGGTTTCAAGGTGTTGCAGGAAGTCCATCACCAATTTGGCGTCGATCTGCTCAAGACTTAGCGCCGATGGCGTAAGCCGCAGTCGCTTGCCGGCAAACTCGAACAGCAACTGGAAGGCGTAGGCATAGCTGTCGCAAGTGTGCTCGCTCGCGCCACGTTGCAGGGGAAGGCGTTCGCGCAAAAAGGCGGTGATATGGGGGGCGATCGGTGTCATGGCGTTTGCTCCTCGAACAAGCGCTCGCATACGTCGACGATATCCTCCATCAATCGTGGCGAGCTTTCCAAATACCAGTACGTGCTGCTTGGGACTGCGTGACCAAGGTAGGTCATCAGTGCCAGCATGTGGCTCCCAATGTGGTCGCGAGCATGCGGGCAAGCTATCAGCGCATTCGACGCAAAGGTGTGACGAAAATCGATCAGCCGGGGCCTCGGCTGCCCTGCTTGGCGGGGAAGACCGCAGGCTGACAGGAGTTTGTGGAATGTCGGATACACTGCGTCGAGACTCAATGGACCGAGCTGTGTCGAGAGGAACATATGGTCATCATTGGTGGCAACTCGGCGGCGTTCGACCAGATATCGCTCCAGTGCCGCCTGGGTCGTCGAGTGCAACGGCACCAGCCGACTTTTTTTAAACTTCGTGTTGCGGATCACCAAGCCGTCAGCGGAAATGTCCTGGAAATGGAGGCTGATGGCTTCGGAAATACGCAGCCCGGTCGCGGCCAGCAGGCCAATCAAGGTGCTGTAGGTCTGCGCCCGTAGCGTCCCTGGCGGACCAAGGTGCAGCGCTTGCGCCATCAGCGCCTGGATTTCGTTCTCGGTATACAGATAGGGGGTTGGCCGCTGCCGCCGCGCACAATACACGCCCTGCGGCGGGATCTCGTGGCGACCATCGGTAGCATGAGCAAACCGCGCAAAGCGGATGACCATCTTCAAACGGTTGCTGCGTTGCGATTCCGACCGCCCTTGCCCTGCCCAGGCGATGGCCGTCGCGGCGACTATGACGGTGTCTCCTTGCGCACTGGCGAAGCGGACAAAGCCTCGGAGGCGGTGTTCGTCATCGACGAGAGCGAAACCGGCCGCGTGGCGAACAGCCAAATAGGTATCAAGCGCGTCCTTTAGCATGATGTCGCTCCCGGCCACGGCCTGATGACTTGCTGCAATAGTCCGATGTCGACTTTGGCGTACAAGGCGGTGGTGTCGATGCTGCGGTGGCGCAATACTTCGCCAATGACCTGGAGCGAAGCGCCTTGGCGGAGCAACCCGGTTGCCGCCGAATGGCGGAAAATATGGGAACCGAACGACAGCGCCTCGACACCGGCACGCCGGATGGCACGCGTAGCGACATGCTTGACCACGTTTCGGGTGATCGGCTCCCATGGAGCGACAGCGGTGATAAAAACGTAGACGTCGTTTACCGAGGGACGCGCTTGCCGCAAATAGTTCAAGATGGCGTCACCGACGTCCTGAGGCAAAGGCAGTTTGGCCTCATGCCGACTCTTGCCGATGACGGTAAACGTGCCGTGCAACCAATCGATATCGTCGAACTTCAACGAGGCGACGTCGCTGGCGCGCAGGCCGAGTCGTGCCAACAGCAGAAGGATGGCTTTGTCGCGGATATCGATAGGCCTTGCGCCATTGCATGCCTCCAGAACACGCTCTACGTCGGCCGGCGGCAAATAGCGGGGCAAGCTCGCCAAGCGCCATTCGGCAATGGTCGGAATGGCGGCGTCGAGGCCCGGCTGACAACGTTCAGTGGCGATCAAAAACCGAAGAAACATGCGAGCGGCTTTTACACGGGTTTGTGCAACAGCGCGGCCGTTGCGCTTGGCGTAAGTCAGAATGAAGCCGTGGAGCTTGGTGGCATTGAACTGCTCTGGTTGCGGGTCCAGCGAAGAGAGCAGGTCCATGACGTGCTGGCGATAGGTGATCAGCGTCGAGGGTTTGACGCCACGGTGAATTTGCATCCAGTGCTCGAATGCGGCCACCAGTTCCGGCGGAGCTAGCGCCGCCTTGGTAGCGACGATGCCTTGCTGGGCGCGAAGAAACTCCGTGAACTGTTTCGCGCCGCGCCAGTAGATCGAATGCTGTCCCTTCGTGCCATGCAGCCGACCCTGCTTGGCCAAATGATCGCAGAAGGTATTCCAAACACCTTCGTGCAAGGAAGTCAGGTCACCACCGGCCACCTGCATCCAGTTGGCGAAGCCGACCGCCCCAAGGAGAAGATGCCGGATGGCGTCTTTGCAATAACCCCGTTTCACCAACCAGTCAGTGAAAGGGTCTAGATAGGGACCGACAGGTCCCGCATAATACCCCGCGCGCGTTGCCGGGCGCGTGAAATAGGTCGTAAGCATACTGTCCTCCTTTGGCTAACCAACCGTTCAAGGACGACAGTAATATGCCGAGAAAGCCGGCAAAAGAAACCGCTGCAACCACCTGATTTCAAGGCAAATGCTGCCGCCCTAGGAAAGAATACTCCTCATATTCCTGGACTCTGCATATCGCCGAAAATTCCGTCATCCCCACGCCGGCCCTGCCACGAGCGCATCCAGGTCCAGGTCGATCACCTTGGCGTCGCTTTGGAACGTGTAGTGCCCGTTCCACATCGGTGATTCCGCTCGCCACATCCTGCATTTCCTTGTCACGGAGTCCTACTGCTCACAGGCCAAGTTCGCTGTGCGAACCGAGACGGACGAGCTGGAGTACGTTGTCGTCTGGTTTTCTGTAAATCAAGACCAAGTCGGGCTTGACGTGACAATCCCGGTGGTCCTTCCAATCCCCACTGAGCGAATGATCGTGGTGCTTGTCGGCCAGAACCTGATCATGGGCCAAGGCCGTGACGAGGGTGCCGAAGTCACTTTGCAGCGTTTGCCGGTGCGGTCCCTTGGTTTCGCGCTTGTAGTCACGCTTGAACTGGCCAGTGTGTTCAATTTTCCGCATTCAGGTCCGCCATCAGGTCCTCGACGGTGGCGAACGACTTCAGGCCACCACGGCGCGCTTCCTTCATCGCCTCGATGGTATCGACGTTCGGAACCAGTGGCTCGAACGGCAGTGCCTTCTCGCGGGCGACGCGGGTCAGCATGATGCGGAAGGCGTCCGACACGGTCAGCCCCATCGCCGCAAGCACGGCGGTCGCCTCTTCCTTAATGTGCTCGTCGATTCTGGCACGGACAACGGCATTTGCGGACATGATCTGATCCTCCAAGTTTATGAGCTACATTGTAGCTCACGTGACACCAAAACGCATCCGTTGCGCTTTGGCCGGATGTCGGAAAACACCTGTTTTGCGACGGGTCAGTAGCAACCACCAAAACCACCCCTACACCGCCGCTAAAAGAGTACGGCAAACACTGTCGCTATCCTCTACTATACGGAAACTCCATTTCAAGGTTATCCGCTTATGTTGGTTGGCTACATGCGTGTTTCGTCTGACTCAGATCGGCAAAGCACTGACTTGCAGCGCGATGCTCTGCTGGCGGCAGGCGTTGATGCCCGCCATCTGTACGAGGATCGTGCCTCCGGTGCCAAGGATGATCGGTCTGGCTTGGCTATGGCGCTGGAGTTCGTGCGCCCCGGTGATGTGCTGGTTGTCTGGAAGCTGGATCGTCTGGGCCGCTCGTTGTCGCATCTACTCACCATCGTGAACGCACTCAAGGACAAGCGGGTGGCTTTCCGCTCGCTCACCGAAGGCATGGACACCACCACGGCGTCGGGCGAGCTGCTGTTTCATGTGTTTGGCGCGTTGGCACAATACGAACGCGCCCTGATCCAGGAGCGTGTTGTCGCGGGCCTGGCTGCCGCCCGGCGGCGCGGCCGGGTTGGTGGGCGACCAGCCGTCATCGTCGGAGAGAAGCTGGACACCATCATCGTCGCTCTGAATGGTGGCATGTCCAAGGCAGCCGTGTGCCGCAACTTCGGTGTCAAGCGCACCACCTTGATCGAAACCCTGGAGCGGGTCGGCTGGACTGGATCACGGGGTGCGTCATCTCGATGACAGCCAAGAGTGAGCGATTGGCTGTCCTGTCCGAGGCCGAGCAGCATGCGCTGTACGGTCTGCCGGACTTCGACGATGCACAGCGGCTGGAGTACCTGGTGCTGTCCGAAGCCGAATTGACCCTTGCGACCAGCCGCCCCGGACTTTACGTCCAAGTCTACTGTGTTCTACAGATCAGCTACTTCAAGGCCAAGCACGCCTTTTTCCGCTTCGATTGGATCGATGTCGAGGACGATTGCGCCTTCGTGTTGAGCCGCTATTTCGCCGGCGAGACGTTCGAGCGCAAGCCAATCACCAATCATGAGTACTACACCCAGCGCGGGCGTATCGCCGAGCTGTTCGGCTACCGGCTGTGGATTGGCGACTTCCTGCCGCAGCTCGCCCAGCAGGCCACGCAGATCGTGCGGCGCGACGTGACGCCGGGATTCGTGGCCGCCGAGCTGATCGTTTGGCTTAACGAACACAAGATCATTCGGCCGGGCTACACCACCGTGCAAGAACTGATCAGCGAAACACTGTCTGCCGAACGCCGGCGCTTGGGTGGCCTCCTGGCGCAAGCGCTGGACGACGCGGCCAAGGCCGCGCTGGCTCAACTCCTGATGCGAGACAGCACGCTGTCCGAACTGGCCGTGCTGCGACAGGACGCCAAGGATTTCGGCTGGCGTCAGATGGCTCGCGAGCGTGAGAAGCGCGCCATGCTGGAGCCGCTGCACAGAATCGCCAAGGCGTTGCTGCCCACGCTGGGCATCTCGCAGCAGAACCTGCTCTTCTACGCGAGTCTGGCGAACTTCTATACCGTCCACGACCTGCGCAACATCAAGGCGGACCAGACCCATCTCTATCTGCTGTGCTACGCCTGGCAACGCTACCGGCAGCTCACCGACAACCTGGTCGATGCGATGGCTTACCACATGAAGCAGCTGGAGGAAGAGAGCAGTGCAGGCGCGCAGAAATCGTTCATCGCCGAGCAGGTACGACGTCATCAGGAAACGCCGCAGGTCGGACGCTTGCTATTGCTCTATGTCGATGACGCGGTAGCCGATGCCACGCCGTTCGGCAAGGTGCGGCAGCGCGCGTACAAGATCATGCCGAAAGACACGCTTCAAATCACCGGCCAGCGTATGAGTGTCAAACCGGCGAGCAAGCTGGCCCTGCACTGGCAGGCGGTTGACGGCCTGGCCGAACGCATTCGCCGCCATCTGCGACCTCTGTATGTCGCGCTCGACTTCGCCGGCATCGACCCGGACAGTCCGTGGCTCGCGGCACTGGCCTGGGCAAAGAGCGTGTTTGCCAACCGGCAACGTCTGTCGCAACGGCCGCTTGCCGAATGCCCGGCAAGCACACTACCCAAGCGGTTGCGACCGTATCTGGAGATCTCCGATGCCGATGGCAAGCCAGCCGGCCTGCATGCCGACCGCTACGAGTTCTGGTTGTACCGGCAAATCAGGAAGCGCCTGAAGTCGGGCGAACTCTATTTGGATGACAGCCTGCAACACCGCCATTTCTCCGACGAACTGGTCTCGATGGAGGAAATGGCCGACGCGCTCGCGCAGATCGATATCCCTTTTCTGCGCCAACCGATCGAGGCGCAGCTCGATACGCTGACAGCCGATCTGCACGCACAGTGGCTGGCCTTCAACCGCGAGCTGAAACAGGGCAAGCTGACGCACCTGGAGTACGACAAGAACACGCAGACGCTGACCTGGCGCAAACCCAAGGCCGAGAACAACAAGGTGCACGAGCTGGCGGTCTACGAGCAACTGCCGTTCTGCGACGTGGCCGACGTGTTGCGTTTCGTCAACAGCCAGTGCCAGTTCCTGTCGGCCCTGACGCCGTTGCAGCCGCGCTATGCGAAAAAGGTGACCGACACCGACACCCTGATGGCGGTGATCATCGCGCAGGCGATGAACCACGGCAATCAGGTCATGGCGCGCACCAGCGACATTCCGTACCACGTGCTGGAAACCACGTACCAACAGTATCTGCGCCAGGCTTCACTGCATGCCGCCAACGACCGCGTCAGTAACGCCATCGCCGCGCTGCCGATCTTCCCTTATTACTCGTTCGACCTTGAGACCCTGTACGGTGCTGTCGATGGCCAGAAGTTTGGCGTCGAGCGGCCGACCGTGAAGGCGCGCTACTCGCGCAAATATTTTGGGCGTGGCAAGGGCGTGGTCGCCTACACGCTGCTGTGCAACCATGTGCCGCTCAACGGCTACCTCATCGGCGCGCACGAGTACGAAGGCCACCATGTGTTCGATATCTGGTATCGCAACACCTCGGATATCGTGCCAACCGCGATCACCGGTGACATGCACAGCGCGAACAAGGCCAACTTCGCAATCCTGCACTGGTTCGGCCTACGCTTCGAGCCGCGTTTCACCGATTTGGAAGATCAACTGGCCGAGCTGTATTGTGCCGACGATCCGGCACAATACGAGAAGTGCCTGATCCGGCCGGTCGGTCAGATCGACCGGCAACTCATCATCGGCGAGAAGCCGAATATCGACCAGATCGTCGCCACGTTGGGCCTGAAAGAGATGACCCAGGGTACGTTGATCCGCAAGCTATGCACCTACACCGCGCCGAACCCGACGCGGCGCGCGATCTTCGAGTTCGACAAGCTGATCCGCAGCATCTACACGCTGCGCTACCTGCGCGATCCGCAACTGGAACGTAACGTGCACCGCTCGCAGAATCGCATCGAGTCCTACCACCAGCTACGCTCGACCATCGCACAGGTCGGCCGAAAGAAGGAATTGACCGGGCGCACCGACATCGAAATCGAGATCAGCAACCAGTGCGCACGCCTGATCGCCAACGCCATCATCTACTACAACTCAGCCATCCTGTCGCGGCTGCTGACAAAGTTCGAGGCAAGCGGCAACACCAAGACACTGGCGCTGATCACGCAGATTTCGCCGGCAGCCTGGCGGCACATCCTGCTGAACGGGCACTACACCTTCCTCAGTAATGGCAAGGTGATCGACCTGGATGCGCTCGTGGCGGGGCTGGAGTTGGGATGACGGAATTTTCGGCGATATGCAGAGTCCAGGAATATGAGGAGTATTCTTTCCTAGGGCGGCAGCATTTGCCTTGAAATCAGGTGGTTGCAGCGGTTTCTTTTGCCGGCTTTCTCGGCATATTACTGTCGTCCTTGAACGGTTGGTTAGCCAAAGGAGGACAGTATGCTTACGACCTATTTCACGCGCCCGGCAACGCGCGCGGGGTATTATGCGGGACCTGTCGGTCCCTATCTAGACCCTTTCACTGACTGGTTGGTGAAACGGGGTTATTGCAAAGACGCCATCCGGCATCTTCTCCTTGGGGCGGTCGGCTTCGCCAACTGGATGCAGGTGGCCGGTGGTGACCTGACTTCCTTGCACGAAGGTGTTTGGAATACCTTCTGCGATCATTTGGCCAAGCAGGGTCGGCTGCATGGCACGAAGGGACAGCATTCGATCTACTGGCGCGGCGCGAAACAGTTCACGGAGTTTCTTCGCGCCCAGCAAGGCATCGTCGCTACCAAGGCGGCGCTAGCTCCGCCGGAACTGGTGGCCGCATTCGAGCACTGGATGCAAATTCACCGTGGCGTCAAACCCTCGACGCTGATCACCTATCGCCAGCACGTCATGGACCTGCTCTCTTCGCTGGACCCGCAACCAGAGCAGTTCAATGCCACCAAGCTCCACGGCTTCATTCTGACTTACGCCAAGCGCAACGGCCGCGCTGTTGCACAAACCCGTGTAAAAGCCGCTCGCATGTTTCTTCGGTTTTTGATCGCCACTGAACGTTGTCAGCCGGGCCTCGACGCCGCCATTCCGACCATTGCCGAATGGCGCTTGGCGAGCTTGCCCCGCTATTTGCCGCCGGCCGACGTAGAGCGTGTTCTGGAGGCATGCAATGGCGCAAGGCCTATCGATATCCGCGACAAAGCCATCCTTCTGCTGTTGGCACGACTCGGCCTGCGCGCCAGCGACGTCGCCTCGTTGAAGTTCGACGATATCGATTGGTTGCACGGCACGTTTACCGTCATCGGCAAGAGTCGGCATGAGGCCAAACTGCCTTTGCCTCAGGACGTCGGTGACGCCATCTTGAACTATTTGCGGCAAGCGCGTCCCTCGGTAAACGACGTCTACGTTTTTATCACCGCTGTCGCTCCATGGGAGCCGATCACCCGAAACGTGGTCAAGCATGTCGCTACGCGTGCCATCCGGCGTGCCGGTGTCGAGGCGCTGTCGTTCGGTTCCCATATTTTCCGCCATTCGGCGGCAACCGGGTTGCTCCGCCAAGGCGCTTCGCTCCAGGTCATTGGCGAAGTATTGCGCCACCGCAGCATCGACACCACCGCCTTGTACGCCAAAGTCGACATCGGACTATTGCAGCAAGTCATCAGGCCGTGGCCGGGAGCGACATCATGCTAAAGGACGCGCTTGATACCTATTTGGCTGTTCGCCACGCGGCCGGTTTCGCTCTCGTCGATGACGAACACCGCCTCCGAGGCTTTGTCCGCTTCGCCAGTGCGCAAGGAGACACCGTCATAGTCGCCGCGACGGCCATCGCCTGGGCAGGGCAAGGGCGGTCGGAATCGCAACGCAGCAACCGTTTGAAGATGGTCATCCGCTTTGCGCGGTTTGCTCATGCTACCGATGGTCGCCACGAGATCCCGCCGCAGGGCGTGTATTGTGCGCGGCGGCAGCGGCCAACCCCCTATCTGTATACCGAGAACGAAATCCAGGCGCTGATGGCGCAAGCGCTGCACCTTGGTCCGCCAGGGACGCTACGGGCGCAGACCTACAGCACCTTGATTGGCCTGCTGGCCGCGACCGGGCTGCGTATTTCCGAAGCCATCAGCCTCCATTTCCAGGACATTTCCGCTGACGGCTTGGTGATCCGCAACACGAAGTTTAAAAAAAGTCGGCTGGTGCCGTTGCACTCGACGACCCAGGCGGCACTGGAGCGATATCTGGTCGAACGCCGCCGAGTTGCCACCAATGATGACCATATGTTCCTCTCGACACAGCTCGGTCCATTGAGTCTCGACGCAGTGTATCCGACATTCCACAAACTCCTGTCAGCCTGCGGTCTTCCCCGCCAAGCAGGGCAGCCGAGGCCCCGGCTGATCGATTTTCGTCACACCTTTGCGTCGAATGCGCTGATAGCTTGCCCGCATGCTCGCGACCACATTGGGAGCCACATGCTGGCACTGATGACCTACCTTGGTCACGCAGTCCCAAGCAGCACGTACTGGTATTTGGAAAGCTCGCCACGATTGATGGAGGATATCGTCGACGTATGCGAGCGCTTGTTCGAGGAGCAAACGCCATGACACCGATCGCCCCCCATATCACCGCCTTTTTGCGCGAACGCCTTCCCCTGCAACGTGGCGCGAGCGAGCACACTTGCGACAGCTATGCCTACGCCTTCCAGTTGCTGTTCGAGTTTGCCGGCAAGCGACTGCGGCTTACGCCATCGGCGCTAAGTCTTGAGCAGATCGACGCCAAATTGGTGATGGACTTCCTGCAACACCTTGAAACCGAGCGCCACAATGGCCCGCGCACGCGTAACGCCCGCTTGGTGGCGATCAAGTCCTTCATGCGCTTTATCGAGCATCGCGTGCCGGCGCTGCTGGAACAAAGCCGGCGCATTTTGGCGATCCCGGCGAAGCGCACCGATTCCCACTTGATCAGTTATTTGTCGATGGATGAGATGCAGACCGTTCTCAATGCGCCGGATCTCCAGCGCCACGACGGCATCCGCGACCGCGCTATGCTCCACCTATGCTTCTCCGCCGGGTTGCGCGTTTCGGAACTGGTCAACCTGCCGATAAATGCGATCGAGTGGCAACCATCGCCCAATGTGCGGATCATGGGCAAGGGCCGTCGGGAACGTTTGCTCCCACTCTGGAAGCAGACTTGCGTGGATTTGCGCGCGTGGTTGGCGGTGCGCGGTCCGGCGCCGGCGACGGAGTTGTTCGTTAATGCGCGCGGCCAGCCGCTAACTCGATCCGGCTTCGAGTACATTCTCAACAAATACGTTCAGACGGCCGCCGAACGATATCCCGTGCTTAAGCAACGGCACATCTCGCCGCACAGCCTGAGGCACAGCGCCGCGATGATGGTGTTGCAGGCAACGGGGGATATCCGCAAAGTCTCGCTCTGGCTCGGCCATGCAGACATCCAGACGACCGAAATTTACTTGCGGGCGGACCCAACAGAAAAGCTGGATGCAATGAGCGCCGTTGTGCCGCTCTCACTAAAAAAAGGACGGTTCCGGGCGCCAGACAAACTGATCGCCTCGCTGCGGGGCGCTTGAATATGCTGAGCGATGGGAGCCGACATGGCCGTCAGCACAAGGCTCCCACGCCTGCAATTCTGCATATTCCTGGACTCTGCATATCGCCGAATATGTAGTGCACCGCATATTCGGCGGTTCCGGCTTACAACCCCACCTTGGAGTAAGCCGGAGCTTCATTTGCTCATCCACGTGGGCAGCAGGCGCTTTTTCAGGGAGGCGCGTTCCTGCGGATTACGTCCCTTGTGGTTGGCGATAAGCGCTCGTCTTGCTTCAGTCTGGACCCTTGCGCATTGGCACCTACCAGGCAATGCGCTGGTCGAATTCGTATTTCGGCACCGGTTGGGACTGCGGTTCGTCCTCGTCCAGGGTGGCGCCCTGGCCCTGCATCTCCCAGAGCGAGGGCGTACGGGCTTTCATCAGGCGTGGCGAGGAGGTCGGTTCGCCCGTGTGCTTTTCGGCAACGCTGCAAAACCCACGCAACCCTACGCAAGCCGCCGCAACCGCGGGAGAGATCTCGCTCCTGGAGGATTCTCTGGTGTGCAATCACGGCCTTGTTTGCCACAGACTGCGCGCGACCTCGGCGATGTCGCTGCTGGCCGCACGCGGCAGTTCGATACGTAGCGGCCCGGCCGTCCCGGTCAGAGAGGACTAAAGTGGTCGTGGCGGTGGGCGCAGCTGTTGTGGTGGCCAGTCGGCGTTTCAGGCTGGTGTAGTCGAGTTTCAGGGCAACGGTGACTTTGGCGATGCCGTGCCGCTCGGCGAGTTCGATTGCTCGCGACCAGAGGTCTTCCGAGATACGAGAGCTGCGCGGGCGGGTGCTCCACCATTCGGCAATGGCGGCGGCGGTATCGGCCAGTTGGAGATCGGACACGGTTAGGGACACGGCGGCATCGGGAGGCCCATCGATCAGTGAACACGGGTCTGTCACGCTATCAGACCGCCGTCGCGATTTCATGCAGCGTTGCCGAAGGGATACTCCCAATCAGACATCTGGGCGCTCCCGGCGCTACTTCGCGGCCGGAAGGTGCTCATCGTGGGTGACCACAAGCAAGTCTCACCATCGGCAGTCGGCATGGCCGAAGAGAGGATCAAGGAACTCATCAGCCGGTTCCTCACCAACCAGCCGCATGGCTCGGAAATGACGCCGGACAAGTCTATCTACGACCTGGCTCGCGTCGTATTCGCCGGCAACTCGGTGATGCTGAAAGAACACTTCCGCTGTGTGCCCGCCATCATTGAATTCTCGAACCGTGAGTTCTATCAGAACGACATTCGGCCGTTGCGCGTCCCGAAAGCGAACGAGCGTCTCGATCCACCGCTTGTCGATGTGTTCGTCAAAGGTGGCCATCGCAATGGCGACGTGAATGCCGGTGAGGCAAAGGCAATCGTTGACGAAATCGAGACTATCCTCACTGACCCGCAGTTCGACGGCCGCAGCATTGGGGTTGTCACGCTACTGGGCACCGCCCAAGCCGCCCACATCCATGAACTGGTCAGCGAGCGGATCTCGCCGGTCGACGTTGTAGCGCGGAAGATTGCCATCGGTCCGCCACCGGTGTTTCAGGGTCGGGAGCGAGACATCATGATGGTCTCGATGGTTCTGGGACCTGGTGACCGGTCCGCAGCCAACCGGGCAGACATACACCAGCGATTCAACGTCGCTCTGTCGCGTGCTCGGGACCGCATGTACCTGTTCCGCTCGGTCACCGAGACAGATTTCAGGGAGGACTCGCTCAACGGCAAGGTCATCAGCCATTTCAAACAGCCGTTCCGGCAGAACGCCAAGAAGGTGCAGGCATTGCGCGAGAGGTGCGAGTCAGGCTTCGAGCGGGACATGTTCGACGAATTGGTAAAGCGTGGATTCCGTGTTGAGCCGCAGGTGGCCTGTGGCGGCTACCGCATCGACTTTGTCATCGAGGGCAACGAGGGACGACGTCTGGCCGTTGAGTGCGACGGCGACCGCTTCCACGGCCCAGGCCAATGGCAGGACGATATGGCTCGCCAACGCGTGCTTGAGCGGGCGGGCTGGACGTTCTGGCGGTGCTTCGCGTCCAGCTTCGTCCGGCGGCGCGAGGCGGTGCTCGGCGACCTGCTGCAGACGCTCCAGCGGCTGGGCATCGAGCCCCTGGGGGCGGAGTCTGTCGACAACACCGTCTGAGTCCACTACAAAGAAGTCGACCCGTACGGAGTTGAAGAGGAGCCGGAGCAGGAACAGGAGGCCTTAGAGGTATGAAACGCCCCTTGATGCGCCAGAACATCGCGCAGCTAGAGGCCCTCTTCGAGACATTGAGGGGAGACCCTGGGACGCTCAGGCAGTTGGAGCATGAACTGCAAAACCGGCATGTGCCCCGAGCAGTAACGCTTCTTGCCGAAGTGCAGGCGGCGATGTCCAGTGCCGCGCTGCTGGCCCCGGCGGAGGTGGTTCCCGTGCCGCCACCACCGGTGAAGTCACCGGCGCCTCCAGTTCGGCAGCCAGAGCTATGGGAGCGGGCGCCGCTGCCCCCGGTTGTTTCGCCACCAGTTGTCACGCAGCCGCGGCCTCCGGCACCAGAAGCCAAGCCACTGGTGCCGCGCGCGGCGGTGCCAAAGCCCACGCCTCCAGAGCCTCCCACCATGCCCGTCGACGACGCATACAAGTTGCTCAAAGCCACACCGGGCTCCACGTGGGAGTCGATAGAGCAGACTAGGCGCGAACTGGTGCAACAAGCATCGCCGGCGCGAGCGAGCGCCATGAACGCGGAGAAGCGCGCCCAGCTTCAGGCGGAAGCCAAGCGGGTAAACACAGCTTATGCCGTGCTGTCGCGGCAGAGGATCGGCGGCTGATGCAGGAAAAGTCATTGGCGCTCTCTCATCAGCCAATGTGACCAAGCAATTGGTCGATGATATCGCTCGCTTGGCGCTGCCGTAACGCCCTTGCCTCGCGCTGCTCAGCTTCGTCGCCTTCACCGAGTTCGAACTTCGCCACTGACACCGGGCCGTCTTTGCGATAGCCCTCGATCACGTCGTCTTGCGTGAAGCGATTGCGCAGGATTTCCAGCGAGGCCCGAATCACCGCGCCGTGCTTGCCGTCGCGCGCCTTGCGGAAGGCTTCTGCGACCACGTCCATGCCCTCGGGGGCGTGTTCGATGCAATAGATCAGGTCGTGAGCGTCCTTACGTTCGAAGCGCTGATCGAACGCGAACGACTTCAAGCACGTGAAACTGACCAGATTGGCGTGCTTGACCTTCTCGGTCGCAACCCCGTTGCCCCCCAGCAGTTCAGCCCGGATCTCGGTAACTTGGTGGAGGTCGAAAACGATGGACGAGTGCGGGATGTTGAGCGCCGAGATCGTGCCATCGGTTGGTAGTGGCTGCACCTTTCCACCGGCGATGTCTGGCGCATCGGCGAGCAATTCGAGCACCATCAAAGCCCCATGTTCTGTGCGGGCCTGCCAGCGCCAGGAGAGCTTCTGCTGCTTCTCGTTCTCGGCGCGCTCGAAACCCATCCTTGTGAGGTTGTTCTCCAGTGTGTGATACGCATCGGTGTCGGTCAGGATTTGCAGGTCAATTACGATGTCGACATCCAGGGTACCGGCATGCGCAGGGACAACGGGTGGCCGGGCGGCGACCAGATACCTCGGCGTGAGACCGCCGATGAGGTAGACGGATTCCTTCCACGGACCGAGGCCGCGCAGCAGCGTCACGAGGACGCGTTCGCAGTCGAGCGTGTACTGATCGCTGTAGCCGTCGAGTGTCGCAGGTTTGGCCATCAGAAGCCGATCCTTTCCTTACGCAGGTGCTCGGCCATTTCCTTGGCGCGACCTTCGCCACCCAGCAGATCAAGGTAAACCTGGATCGGGCTGGCCAGCCAGATACTGCCCACTTCCTCGCGGAACAGCAGCTCACCAAGCGACTTCGCTTCGATGATCGCCAGGTTGGCGCCTTCGTTGACGGGACGTGCGCCGAGGTCGCCGATAGCGTTGTCGGCATTGGCGCCGACCAGCAACCGGACGCGTACCTGGGAGACACTGGAGAGAAACGGAGCATAGCGTTGCGCTGCTGCTTCGTGGCTGATCGCGTACTTAACCTCGTGACTGGCGAAGACCTGGCCGACATGTTCCAGCAGCTGATCCGCCTTCATGGCAGGCACGTAGTAGCGACGCAGATCGGACAGCCGAATCGATGCGAGCTGCTTCACCCAGGCATCCAGCAAGGCTGAAGGTTCGGAGAGGTGGCGCTCCTTGCTCGGCCCCTGTCCGCGAGAGACCAGCCAGTCGTAACGTTCCAGCTCCGTCAACACCTGGGAGACCGTAGCCGGTGACACCAGCGCCCGTTCAGCGAGGCCTTTAACCCCGAACCAGTCGCCATGATGAACTAACATGGCGTGCAGAACTTGCGCGCGCCGACCGGAAAACAGTGACCGCACGGACTTCACCTGGCTCTTGGATGGTGGCTTGTCGATGTAAAGGTAGGCACCAGGTGCGGGCAGATAGAGGCTACCGCCGCTGTCGTAATAGCCGACCCGCTCGTGCCTGAGAAGCTCCTTGGCTCCGGGAGAGATGGACTCGGCGACTAGCAGCCACACGGGATCGTGCCCGGATGGATTGGGTGTGCGACGATTGAGTGCCCTAAGCTGCCACAGCGCCTCACGTACGTCTCGCGGGTACGCGGCCTTCTTGGCCTCGATCAGCAGGGTGAATGACTTGCCTGCGACACGCAGATCAATTCGAGCGTCATGGGCGCACTCGCCGGCCGGGCCGGCAGGCTCCCAACGATCGAGCTCGGCGTGCACTTCCGGCAGCTCCCGAAGGGCGTTGAGGAGCTGATCGATCAATTGGTGTTCAGTCGTAGGCGACGCAAGCATCGTGGCTCTAGGGAATTCTTTACTGGACAGTGAATATAAACATACTAGCGTATATTCGGCGGTTTAGGTATATTCACTGTACAGCGAATTATAAAGCATACTGCCGCACCTCAGTCTCGCGCCCCTTCGCTGCGTCAAGAGAGGCTTCGCCAGGCTGCAAAAAACCGCGGCCTGCCCTTGACCCAGCTCCGAGGTTTTCCTGCCGCACGCGCCAAGCGCATCCATTTACCGTCAAAAAACCCCCGTCGGACGGAGCGTGTCACCGTGCTGCACAAACGTGCTCAATTGCAGCCGAACTCAACCCATAGTGGATAGTGATCCGATAAGCGATATTGCATCTGCGCTCGGCTCATACCTACATCGCGGTACAACAGTGGCACGAAGTCGAACCCACCCGCGTTCAGCAGGTCCAGGCCCAACAACTGACTTCTGCCGCTGCCGAACCAGGCAATCTGGTCGTAGAACTTGCCCAGCGTGGGTTCGCCCGGGTCCGCGAAGATCGAGCGGCGCACCTCATGCAACGCCGGCGGAACCACCAACCCCGTTGACGTGAAGGCCCGCCAGAGTACATCGCCTTGTCGGTCGATGTTGAAGTCACCCAGCACCACCAAATTGTGATGCCAGCGGTTCTCTTGGCGTGCCCACTCGGCCAGCCAACGTGCGATGGCCGCAAGCTCCGGTTCCCGATCGACAGCGGCCTTACCGTAGAGAACATGCAACGTCACCAGAATTACCGTGGTTTCTCCGGCCTGGAAGCTCACTGCATACGGCGTGCGCGCGAACTGTCGCTTCAGAGCGTCTGGCGCGATTTCGGCCAACCACTCCGGCGGAACGACGAGTTCCCCGGCCAGTCCCGACAACTCTGTGCGCGCGCCATCGAACACGAAGACCATACGCTCGCCTCCGCCTGCAGCACCCCGAGTCACGTCCGTCATCAGGAAACGCCAGCTTGGCCCCAGCGTCTTCATCAGAGTGCGCAACGCCGCCAAATCGCCCCCCACCTCTTGCAAAGCCACCACATCGAAGCGCGAAACGATCTCTGCGATCGCCCATAGGGCGCGGTAGTCGCGCTTTGGGCTGTCCGCCGCGCCGGCCTCCCATTTGCGCGTCAGTGACCCGAAATCTTTGAGATTCCACGTCGCCACCAGCAAGTTGCGATCGAGCGAGCGTTTCCGTGGCACCGCTGCATCCAGTGCTGCGCGAAGCGCAGCCATCTCTTCGCGCACGGCGATCGGAGCCGACAGATCACTAAACGAGGGTAGGGCAGAAGACATGAACACTCTCCGCGGGAGACCCGCAACTCTTGGTCAAATTAGCATGCAGGCCGACGAGCCCAAGCGCAAGCGTCACCAAAAATGATAAGCCATCCACCGTGTCGAGCACGGCCAAAAAAATACCGGCCCACGCCCGGGCAGGTCTCGTCCCCTCAGCAAGCAATGGATTGCTCAAGTTCCGGGCAGATTGCTTCGAGACACTCTGGCGTTGGCTTGCCGGGCAGGACGCACAGGGTTATCCCCGATTTGTGTGGACAACTGGGATCGCACGGCCGCCGAGGTGGAAGACGAGGTGGCAAGGCTTGCGCTCACGCGTAGGTGCAACAGCTAAACAGGCACCCGAACGTATCCGCGGCGAGTTCGAACCTTCTCCACGGTCTCGATCATCTTCATGCCTTCTATAGTGGTCCCTGGAAATCAGACAGAGGTTTAAGCTGTGCTCCGTCATAGGGAGCGAGAAGCGATGAGTGAAGCAACGACGCGGAAGGTACATACGCCAGAGTTCAAGGCCAAGGTTGGTCTGGAGGCTGTACGCGGGGTAAAGACGATCAACGAGATTGGGCGGGAATACGGCGTGCATCCTGTGCAGGTTGGGCAATGGAAGAAGGCCATTCAGGAGAATGCCAAGACGCTGTTTGAAGGCAAGCGCGGCCCCAAGCCGGCGGCGGCGCACCGTGAGCCGGAACTGTTGTACAGCGAGATCGGCAAGTTGAAGATGGAACTTGACTGGCTGAAAAAAAAGTCTGGGATCAGCCTGCCGTGATACGGCATGCGTGGATCGACCCGGGGGAGGCCGTCGCGGTGGTGCAGCAATGCGCTCTGGCAGGAGTATGCCGAGCCACGGTCTACGCGCAGCGTCGGCCACCGGTGGTCGATGCCAACGATCTCCTTCACAGTCGGCTAATTGACGAGGAGTACACGCGGCACCCGTTTTACGGCACCCGTCGGATGGTGATCTTTCTGGCGAAGGCGAAACATACGGTCAATCGCAAGCGCGTGCAACGCCTGATGCGACTGATGGGGCTGTCGGGCATGGCGCCGGGGCCGAACACCAGCCGTCCGCGCCCGGAGCACCCGGTCTATCCGTATCTGCTGCGGGGCGTTCCTGTGGTCAGACCCAACCAGGTGTGGAGCACGGACATCACCTACATCCGGCTGGCGCACGGCTTCGCCTACCTGGTCGCGGTGATCGACTGGTATAGCCGCAAGGTGCTTAGCTGGCGGATCAGCAACAGCATGGAATCGGTGTTCTGTGTTGATTGCCTGGAGGAGGCCCTGCGTAGCCACGGCAAGCCAGAAATCTTCAACAGCGATCAAGGCGCGCAGTTCACCAGTGAAGCCTTCACCGGGGTGCTGAAACGGGAAGGCGTGGTCATCAGCATGGATGGGCGGGGACGCGTGTTCGACAACATCTTCGTCGAGCGCCTCTGGCGCAGCGTCAAGTACGAGGACGTGTATCTGAAGGGCTATGCCACGATGGGCGAATTGATGCTTGGCCTGACCGAGTACTTCGCCTTCTACAACGCTGAGCGTCCGCACCAGTCGCTGGGCGACACGGCACCCGCCGTCGTCTATCGGAACGGCACAGGTGGAGGGGCGTTGATCCTCGACAAGTTTGGCGGCGCGGGTGGGGCATCGCCTGTGGAGCGTAGCGGAACAGGCGATGCCCCACCCGCAAAGGCAAAGTCAACGACAGCATCAAAAGCAGAGTCAAAGGCAACACCGGGGCAGCGCCGTTCAGCTGCTAGTGAAGTTAAGTGCACACCTTAAACTCGGTTGATATTTGTCTTGACTCAGGGGACCACTTTATTCCTCTTCGCTTGATACGAAAAGAGTCCGGAGCGCACCAAGACGATTGGTCTTTCCGCCCCTGGAAACGACGAGCACCCAATGCTGAAGCAGGTCACGCATCAGACGGACCTCGTAGTACCTGGTACTTGTCTCCCAGCGAACGCGCATCGTTGCCTCTCCTCCACGCTGCATTGCAGGCCATCATTGAAAAGCAGAAGACGGTGAAACGGCCCTCCATCGAACGACTACCGCCGTCCGGCACCGCAACGTCAATGGTGAAACGCTGTCCCCACGTCACGAGCACTGTGCAGGACACGCGCAATCCAAACTACGTCCTCATTTGGCCGGTAGAAAATGAGGTAACGCCCGTGCGGCAGCACTCGCACACCGTCGCCTAGCTCAGGACGCGGCGCACCGATACCCGGCTGAATGGTGAGCCTGCCGCAGTCCGCTTCAAGCTCATCCACGAACGATTTCGCACGAGCCGGATTGTCATGCGCAATGAAGGCGGCGATTTCGATCAGGTCGAGCTGGCTTTCTGGCGAGAACTCCAGACGCATCACTCCGCCTCGCCGGCGGCAATCTCGTCGATCCGCCGCCGCAAGTTCTCGAAGACCTGCCCGGCAGGAATTCCCGGCCCGCCTTCCATGCCTCTCTGCACTTCTGCTCGTAGCGCCTCAAACTTGAGGGCTCGCAGCTTTTCTTGGTCTTCGAGCATCCGCAGCCCTTCGCGGACAACCTCGCTGGCGTTGTTGTACCGTCCCGACGAGAGTTGCGACTTCACGAACTCCTCAAAGTGGGAACCGAGCGCGACACTGGTTGGCATAGCAGACCTCCAACTAATAGTTAGTAACTACTATTTCTATACGTTCGCCGAACGAGTGTCAATCGCCATCCGCGTCCGCCGTCACGAAGGGGTCAGGCAGGGCAGGGGGCGTTGCACAAACGTTCCTTTGCGCAACGCGAAGCCAACGACCCCAGCGCCAGGCCTTGCAGGTTGCAAAAACGTATTGCAAAATAGAAACAAATGGCAACAGGAATTTGCAATCATGCGCATCGGCTACGCCCGCGTTTCTACCCAGGATCAAGACACCGCACTTCAGATCGGCGCACTTGAGGCCGCCGGCTGCGAAAGAGTCTTTCAGGAGAAGGCGTCTGGGGGCCGCTGGGACCGCCCGGAGCTGCATCATCTGCTCGGGCATTTACGCAAGGGTGACGTCGTCGTCGTGTGGAAGCTCGACCGGCTTTCCCGTTCCCTCAAAGATCTGCTCCTGACCCTCGAAAAAATTGACGGGGCAGGGGCCGATTTCCAGAGCCTGACCGAGGCGATTGATACCTCTACACCCGCTGGCCGAATGATGATGCAGATCGTCGGTTCATTCGCCGAGTTCGAGCGCGCCATGTTGCGCGAACGCACCCGCACGGGCCTCGACGCCGCCCGGCAGCAAGGCCGAATTGGGGGGCGCCGCGCCAAGCTCACCCCCCAGCAACAGAAGGAAGTGATCGACCTGGTCACATCAGGACGGAAGACTGGCGCCGACGCCGCCAGGTTGTTTCGGGTACATCCTTCCACCGTGGTCCGTTTGCTGGCCAAGGACAGGCAAGTCAGCGCGAAATAAGGTCGTTGAGTTCTGCGCGGTTGTGTATTTCACATCGACGCGCGGGCGAATAGCTCAGTCGCCAGTATCGACCGCCTGAAAACACTCAAGGTCGAACAAGACGGCTCCCCGATCACCTACACCCGTGGCGTTTCACACGGCAAAAGCAAGCACATCTTGATGCGTTTCAGGCCTGCATCAACGCTTTCCGCCAGCTTGATCGCTTCGGGATCTGTGAAGCGTTTCTCCGTTGCCCATTCGCAGAAGGAGGCCATCAGTGCTGCTCTTTCGGCGGTGAGTTTTGAGTCGGTCAAGCCGGCTTCGATGATCGGGATAAGACCCGCCGCCGCGCGGAGACGATTGAGTTCCGGGGTTGCGGGAGAAATCTGTTTCGACATCTCGCCATTCTAGCGAGGAGCCGCGCACCACGTACACCACAACAACCAACCCTGATCGCTTCGGTTACGAGGCGATCAGGGGTTCTGCAAATGGGAGCGGCGGCGGGACTTGAACCCGCGCCCTTCCTGCCCGTATTATCAAGGTGTCGGCCTTGAGTTCCGTCGCAAGCAGGATGCTCTATCCGGCTGAGCTACGTCGCTAAACTTTCACATCTTGTTTTGTTGTGCGGGGGCTGCTTGCAGCCCACCGCGTCGGCTCGCTTGGCGTTTGACCTCTTTCGCTTCCTCGAAGTCCGGCGCGATCTTCTTGAGCCTTTCCACCAGGCCAGACAAATCGTATTCGTTGCTCAGCCTGCCGCCGTTTTTGGCGTAGCGTTCATTGCGTGTCAGCAGTCCAGCTGCTTCCAAGTCTGCCATGTAGCGTTGCACCTGCCTCGGGCCCAGTCCTAGCCGCTCGCCGATCGTTTCCTTGCTCGGATATGGCTTGCGCATATGATCCCACCAGTAGTCGCAAAGCTGCATCAGTACCGCCAACTGCGTCGGGTTCAAGCCAAGCCTCCGCTGCGCACGTAGAAGGATAGATGGAATGATGCAGAAGCCTTGCTTCATCACCACTCTTCCCCATTTTTTGTCGGACGATTGCACCGGATTAGAGGCGCGCAACGGCACCACTTTTGCGGCCTTTCCTCCCGCTACACTGTCAACCATCCTTTTTCTCCTGTGGCGTTTCGATGGCATGACTGTACGGCATGTGGTCACGGAAATGAAGAACCTCCCTGCGGTCACCCCAGACCAGGGGTAGCAGACAGCCCCGTCACATGAGCTATGGTCGCAGATGACCTACAAAGAAGGACTCTGCTCAACTAGCATAACTGCTAACAGCGATACCAAGGTAAGGAACCCCAGCGACGGGTCACCGATGACTAGAGGGGTTTAGCCTCCAGGTCCCAAAAGTGTCGCGCGACCGCTCGCACCTACTCCTTCTCGAACCCCTGACTCGTAAACTTCAGCGTCCGGCTGTTCTCGGTCACCGTCCGCACGACATGATCCGGCGCCCCATCCGGGATCTCGGCTTCCACCTCGATGGTGACCGTCACCGACGCGCCGACGAGTCCAGCGAGGTGCGCAATGACTTCATCGGCGATCCGGCTGGCGTCCCGACCAACACGTGCGGTCTCGAGGATCGCCGTGCCGTGGAAGCGCTTTGGCTTCACCGCCCCTGGCGGGACTGAACTGGTCTGCGTCGTGCCCGGCAGGGGAGACGCTGTCCCGGCGTTGCCTCCCGCAGGCGACTGCCCTGTCACCCCATCTGCCGGGCGCGCACTACGCTCGGACTCCAGCTGCTTGCTGGCCACATCGGGCTTCACCACCAGATCCGGCGCATGCGCGTCGACCATCGTTACCATCGTGCCGCCGCGCAGCCCCTTGTAGCGGCCTTCACCCTCGTCGAAACTGTCGGCAAGCGCAAAGCTGTCCTGCATCCAGGTGAGCAGGTTCACGCCATCGCGGATCGCGTCGAGCAGCACACTGGAGTTTCTGAGCCGGGGCAGGTAGAGATAGCGCGCGAAATCGTCGACCAGTTGTTTCACGGCCACGTGGTTGCCGCGCCAGAGCGGCACGCGGTCGAGTTCCATGCGCAGGCGTGTCGGGGCGAAGCTGGTCAGGTAGTGCTCGTCGGTACGCAGTTTCTTGCTCGCGCGCACGGCCAGCGCGTCCTGCCCCTGCAGGCGCAGTGCCTCCCAGGTGGTTGCCGCCTGCGGTGTCCCTTGCACCGGTACCAGCAGCCATTGATAGGTCTCGGGTAGTCGTGCCGTCACGGCGCCGTCGGCAGAAGTCTTCTGCGTCTCGGCCTGGGTGACCTGGTAGGGCGTCAGGTTGAGGTTCTTCTGCTCATCGAGAATCGATTTCCACGCCAGGAACTTGCGCGCCGCTTCGTCGAGGTCCTGCAGGCGCGTCTTGTCGGCGGCCAGGAAAACAAGCGTATTGCGGTACAGGCGTGGCGTGTTGCCGCGGTTTTCCAGGATCGCCTTGGCAACCAGCTCGGCGGCGCTGCCGCCTTCCCGGCTGTACGGATGATTGACGCCGAGCACCACCAGACGCGCGTCGAGATCGTCGGGCACGTCCGCGCCGCTCGCCGGCATCGGGTGGATGCGCGGGAAGTCGCCGGTACGGGCGAGGTCCTTGCGCAGGCGCTGCTCCAGCTCATGCGCGACCTTGTCCGGCTCGCGTTTCATCTGTTCGGCGCGGTCTTCAGCCAGCTTGGTTACCGTCGGCTGGGTCGAATACCAGTAATGCGGGCCATCCTGATAGAGGTAGGTGGCCGCGCCGGCCATCCGTCGCAGGGCATCGCCAAAGACCGCTGGCGATTCGCCGGGCATCACGCAACCGAGTTTCACACGGCGGTCCTCGATACCCTGGTGCGCGGCGGCCGTGGTCGGCGCCGAGCCCAGGTAGATCGCGCGCGCCACCCGCCGGCAGGCCGAGAATTTGCCCAGGTTGGGCAGCTCGCTGTCCAGTTTCAGCGGCAGCGAGTTCGGCCCGTCGACGTCCTTCTCGATCACCGGCACCCAGTTGTCCGATAGGTAGCGCGTCAGTTCGGACTGTACGCGCGCGTCGTCGATCGACACGTTGGCCGGCAGGATCAGCGGGTTGCGGTCGCCCTTTTCCCAGAGGCTGTGAATCACCGCCGCCATCAGCCGCAGCACGCCGCGCGTACGTTGAAACTTCACCAGCGTCGACCAATCGGTGTACAGCCGGTCGAAGATTTCCGGGTGAATCGGGTACGCCGCCTTGATGCGCTGCTCGTACTCGGATTCCCGGCACTCCGGCGGAAACTCCGCCTGCTGCGTACGGTAGAAGTCGGCGAAAGCGCGCGCCACCACGTCGCGGTCCTTGAATGCCTGGTCGGCCAGCGGCTGGAACAGGCGCCGACGCACGATCTCGAAACCCTCTTCGGCACTCGCTGGCCGCCACGACGATTCGACACGCCCGACGACGTTGCGCAAGCGATCCAGCGCCTCGCGGCCGCGCGTGCCACCGACTTCCACGTCGTCGGCCTGAGTGTGTGGCGACGCGCCGGAAGTATCCGAAGCCGGCAGGCTGATCACCAGCAGGCAGTTCTTCGCCAGCTTGGCCGATTCGGTGAGCAGCTGCGCGAAGGTGAATTGCGTCTCGAAGCCGCCGGCAGGCAGGTCGCTCTGGTCGTGGAGCTGGCGTGCATAGGCCACCCATTCGTCGACCAGGATCAGGCAGGGGCCGTAGTCGTTGAACAGTTCGCGCAGCACGTCGCCGGGGCTGGTCGCATTCTCGTCGTCGGCCTGCACTCGGGCGAAGGCTTTCTTGCCGCCCAGTTGCCAGGCGAGTTCTCCCCACAGTGTGCGCACCACCGTGCCATCGGGTTTGGTCGACGGGTTGCCCGGAGAAATCTTGTTGCCGACCAGCACCACTCGCTGCGCCTTGAGCGCGCCCTTGGCGCCGGCCGCCTGCATGATCGCGTCGATGCCCGGCAGCTCGGTCGGCGCAATGCCCGAGAAGAGGTGATACAAGGCCAGCATCGAGTGTGTCTTGCCGCCGCCGAAGTTGGTCTGCAATTGCACCACCGGGTCACCACCACCGACGGTCAGACGGCGCACCGCGCCGACCAGCATCTCGGTCAGGCTCGCGGTGAGATAGGTGCGCCGGAAGAACTCGACCGGATCCCTGTATTCCGGCGTGCCTTCGCCCAGATGCACCTGCCACAGGTCGGCAGCAAACTCGGCCTGCTGATAGCGCCCGCTGGCCACGTCTTCGTGCGGCATCACCACTTCCCGCCATGGCTTGAGGCTGCCCGTCACGCCGCTCTCGATGGCGGTACCGGCCGACTTGCGCTTCTCGCCGCGCGCCTGCTCGTCGAAGCGCACGCGCAGCAGCTCGGTCTTCATCTTCTCGACTTCGCCGGCCTGCGGTGCGGAAATGGCCGTCAGCAGGCGTGCGGCAGAATCGAGTGCGCGGTAGGCGTCGTCGCTGGAGAAGGTTTCCTGATGCGCCCAGCTATTGCGGACGGCCAGCAGCTCGTTCACGAGGCTGCGCTCCGTCTTGCCGAGGACCTGGCGAAACACCTCGCTCCATTTGCGATCCATGACCACCAGTGAGGCGGCGATGTCGTTGAGCGATTCGGTTTTGCCGGCGCCGAGGCGGGTATCGGACAGGATGTCCTTCACCTCGAAAGCCCAGCCAGTACCGTATTTCGCCTTGAATTCGCGCTCGATGAACGGCACCACGCCGGTCTTGAGAAGCTCCAGCGCCTTGCCGACGCGTTCGAAATTGGTGGTAGCCATTCGTCAGTTCCCGGTTTGCTGGAACATTGCCAGTTTTTCCAGCAAGTCCGGCACCGCTTCTCGTGCCGTCCGCCAAAGAATGTCCAGGTCGATATCAAAATAGGCATGCGCCAGACGATTGCGCATCCCCGTGACTTCCTTCCAGGGCACGTTCGGCAGGGCGTCCTGGGCCTCGTGCGACACACGACTGGCCGCCTCGCCGATGATTTCGATGGCGCGCGTCAGTGCAAAACAGAGCATTTCGTCCTGATCGAGATCCTGCCTTTGCCGTCCCGCGAGAAAGCGAGCCGTCGATTCGGCGGCTCCTATCATGTGCTGGATTCGCACCCGATCCTCAGGCTGCATATTGCACCTCGGCCGTACGCACCACCTCGTCCCGAAAATAGCGCGACAAGTCACCCGCGGTACGCAGATCGACTTTCTTGCCCAACATCGCGGACAGCTCGATTTCCATCCCGGCGATCCCGAACAGCGTCGGAATGTGCTCGGGATCGAATTCCACCAGCAGGTCGACGTCGCTGTCCGGGCGTGCCGTTCCCTTCAGTTGCGAGCCAAACAACGATAGCCGGCGAATGTGATGGGCTTCGCAGAAGCGCGCCAGCATGTCTTCGTCGAGGTTCAACAATCGGTTCATGAAATGCTCCTTCGCGGCTTCATTCGTGCCCAAACATGTCAAGCGTATCAGGCGTTACGGCGCGGGGCTTGTCCGCGGCGAGGCGGGTGATTTCCGGCCAGCTCTGCACCAGGCCGTTGTAGGCCATGGCCTCGGTGGCGCGCTTCTTGCGTTCGCACAGGGTGTAGAGGCGGTAGCAGAGTTCGCGGGCCGTTTCCGCCTGGCTGCCGAGCCTGGCGACCAGTGCTGCGGCAGCACCTTCGCCACCGGCTTCGAGGACGCGGATCAGTTGGTGCACCATTTCCCAGACGGTGAGACGGCTGTCGGTCCTGGGATCCCAGTCGGCAGGCAGTTCGACGGGTTTCAGCAGGCGCACCTTGCCGGCCTTGGAAACCAGAATGCCGGCCTCGACCAGACCGGCGACGGCGGTGTTCTTGGACTTGGAGAGCTGCTCGGCAACGCCATAATCGCCCTCGGCGAAGCCGGTCTGATCAAACCAAGTGAGCGCCCAGCGGGTATCGGCATCGAAGTCGCCTTCCTGTTCGGCCAGAGCTTCGTCGAGTACCTGGTTGATGAGAGTCAACGCGGCGCGTACCGGGAGCGGCTTGCCGTCAGCGTCGAGCACCTTGTCGTAACGGGTATAGACAGCCATGCCGGGACCGATCGCTGCCTGCGCCAAGTCCACAGGAGCGATGTTGCCACGCTGAAGGTGAGCAAGCGCAGCGGGCAGTTCGGCCTTGAGCGCAGTAACAAAATCCCGGCGGGTGGCTGTGTGTGCATTGCCGGACCGTTGGCGGCAGACGAGGACGATGCTGGAAGCGAGGGCGTTGTTTCCGGAGCCGAGCATGCGATTGCTCAGTTCGGTGCGCATCGGCCAGGTACCGCTAATGGCGAAGCCGGACTCGATGACGGCGGCAAGGAATGTGTCCCAGCCGGTATTTGTCGTGCCGTCTGCACCGTCGCTCTCCGCCTGCTTGAAAGCGTAGTAAATGGTAACCGGAAAGGCCGGATGCGCCTGCTCGGCTAGCCGGTGCATGGCTTGCGTCATACCGTCGAGAAAGAACGCCCTAGCCGTTTCTTTGTCGCGGTGGCGATACGCGAAGGCAACCAGTTCTCCGGCTTTTGGCACAGCGAGCGTGGCGAAGAGATCGGTAAAAACAGGTTTCAAAGACCGGCGCAACCAAACGTAGAAGAAGTCTGAAAGGTCGGCATAGGGAACATTGTCGTAATAGGGAGGATCAGTTGAAATGACCTTGCCTTCTGATACGCGCTGGCTCATCGCATCAACTTGATTACTCTCACCAAAGGTCGATCCATAACAAGATGCGACACCTTCAATGCTTTCGGCTGTCCACCCAACTGCTCCAAGAAAACTGCCCGTCCCGTTCAGCAAAGTATTCAATTCTGCGTAGTCCCAAGTCATTGGGATGACTTGTCGAGCAAAGGTATTCCGCGTCGAGTCTCGTTCTGTGAACCATGTACAGATCGTCGAGCCCCGATCTGCGAGTTTTGATATGGCGAACGCTAGATAGACCCCAACCGCATCTCCATAGGCAATGGCTCCGTCGCCTCCAATAGCCAAAGGTTTGTCGTTACCACTCTGGTCCGCAATGGCGGCGTCGCGACCAGCTCGTTCCCGTACTTCCTGTACAAGGTCAGAGAAAGTTCCCAATGCCTCGAGCTGTCGGTCTGTGAATAGCTGGGAGAACTTCTCCAACCCATAGGGCTTTACACCAAGATACTGAGTGCTACCAGAAATCAGAATATCAGGCTTCCACTCAGGCTTTGCATGTAGCGCAGCGGACTCCATGTCCTCAGTCGGTGGCAGGTATATTCGTCCGCGATCACCTTCTGCGACGAGGGCCATCAACCGCGCACCCATGCGACCTGCCTTTCCCTCACCCTTGACATGGTCGCCTGTCATGGGCGTGCCCGACATCAGGCACTTGAAGTTCGCCCCGCGCGACAGCTTAGTGCCGGTTTTTGCCCCTTTCGCGTCCATCGGCTTGCCCACCTTCACCGTGAAGCGATAGCCGCTCCCTTCGATCACCGGCTCGACATAGACCTCCTTGCCCGCTTTGGTGGAAAGCATGAAAGTCGAGGCGAGAGGCACGTCGACGCCGGCAAAAGCCGGGTTTGGGCTTTTCACCGTGCGCGCCCACAACCATGCGACGACGGTAAGCTTCCGGCCAACGTAATTCTTAAGGTCTAGCCGTTCCTTCGCCATCTCCGCTGTAACCTCGACCTTGGGGTAGAGGTGGCCGATCCGCTTCTCGGCCTCGTCGCGCATCCACTGCCCGTAATAGCGCACGTCTTCGGCGAGCCCTTGCGCGCCTCGCCAGCTCTTGTTCATCTGCGCTTTCTGCCGCTGGCCGTCCGGGTTCACCGGCGGCTTGCCGGCGAACTTCGGCGGAATCTCGATCATCGCCTTGTTGATCAGCACCGCCACCGGATTCAGATCGCTGGCGTAGCTCTCCAGCCCCAGCCGCTGTGCTTCCAGCGGCAGTGCACCGCCGCCGGCGAAGGGGTCATGGAAAGCGGGCAGCTTGTAGCGGTCGAACAGCTCTTTCGCGCGCGGGTGGTCGGCGTTCTCGGCGCAGGTATAGCGCCAACTCTTCCAGATCTCATCGCGCGCCTGCTGCAGCACCGTTTCGTTGGTGGTGTTCTCCCACTTCACCAGTTCCTCGATGATCTTGGACAAGCGCTCCCGCTCTTCTTCCTGTTTTTCCTCGGTCGGAAACAGGTCCGGGTGCGCCGACGGGTCATCGACCATCTGGGCAAAGATCACCGCCCGCGCCGCCGCCAGCGGCCGCCGTGCCCACCATAGATGCAGCGTCGAAGGGTGACCGTGGCGGATGGACTTCTCGCGCGCACTGGCGACGTTGATCGCCTCCAACGGCAGGGCTACTTCGATGAGTTTTTTCTTTGGGGTCATGGTGCTCTTCTAGTCGTCTTGCTTGCTCGGTTCATCTGGTGTGCCTGTCCGGGTCAGCGTGTAGAACTCATGCAGCTTGGCCTGGAGCAGTTTTCTGTCGGGTAGCCGGGTCCAGTACTCGGCTACCAATGCCGGCGAAAGCGAGCGACTCAGGGCGTACTCGACGACTTCGCTGTCCTTGCTGGCACAAAGCAGTACGCCGATAGACGGGCCTTCATGCGGTTTGCGCAAGTCACGGTCGAGGGCTTCGAGATAAAACTCCAGCTTGCCGAGGTGTTCGGGCTGGAATTCGCCAATCTTCAGCTCGATGGCGACCAGGCAATTCAGTTCGCGATGAAAAAACAGCAGATCGAGGGCAAAGTCGCGACCCCCTACCTGCAGCGGCACTTCGCTGCCGATGAAACAGAAGTCGCGGCCCATTTCGCTGAGAAATCGCCTGAGATTGTGCAGCAGGCTCTGGTGCAGATCGGCCTCGAGATGGCCGTCTGGCAATTCGAGGAACTCGACGACGTAGGCATCGCGAAAGACAGTTGCGGCACCAGGATGAAGTTCTCTCAACGCTGTTGAGAGTTTTGGCGGGTGCAACACCGCACGTTCGAACAGGGCGCTGTCGATCTGGCGGGCGACTTCCCGTACCGGCCAGCGTTGCTGGCAGCTCATGCGCAGGTAGAACTCGCGCTCCTCGGGACGCTTGGTCTTGGCGAGGAGGTGCAGGTGCGCCGACCAGGGCAGTTCTCTCAACAGCGTCGAGAGTTCCGGGCGATCTGCCAGCTGCTGACCCCAGGTTTCGTAGAACTGGCGCATTCGCCACAGGTTCTGCGGTGAGAAACCACGCTGTCCGGGTTGGCGCGATTGAATGTACGACGCCAGCGCGGTGACCGTACTCTTGCCCCAGCCATCGCTGGCGATGCGTGCGCTGATTGCCTTGCCGACTTGCCAGTAGAGATCGATGAGGGCCGTATTGACGGCAACCAGGGCGCGCTCCCGGGCCGCCTGAATCAGTTCGGCGACTTCAGCGAACCCGTCTTGTTGACCTGTGGCGTCGGTAGACGTCGGCGGGGATGTCTGGGCGTTCCGCTTGACTGGTTTCATTGCAGTACGCCCAGGTGCTTGACCGTCTTTGGCAGCCTGCGGTCGACTACCCTGCGGCTGTTGTGCCTGAGGCTATTGCTTGTGGTCATGATCAATTACCAATCGATAGCTTGCCGGATAGAGCTTTATCTCGCGACCATCGAGCATCGCGCGTAGACGCGTTCCTGATACTTCGACGGGTTCCCCCTGCGCATCCGAAAGCACGAGCGAATAGCTGTCAGGGGAGTGGTCGAGCAGACCCCAGATGTCCGCTTCGATCTGGAGCGCGTGCAGTTCGAGGCAATGCTCCTTCGGCCAGTAGTAACAGACCAGATCACCTTCTGCCGTCCGCCGTTCCCACGGGAAGCGCACATCATGCGCCTTGGCGATCCAGCTGCCGTCCGAATGAAAAAAGCGCTCGGCTCCATCCCTCTGATAGCCTTTCGCACGAGCAAAGCGCTCGATGATGCTCAACTTCGGCGGTTTGTGGATCAGCGGTGGCCTGGGCAAAGGATCGTGATGACTCTCCGGATCCTGAGGGATATCGGCATCGTCACTCTGGGTATCGCTTTCGGCCCCGTTATCGGGTTCCTCAAGATGGATGGTAGTGCCTTCGCCATCGTCCTGGTCTGCCGCATTGTCCGCTGGGGGATTCGTCGCGGCAAACTCCGAGCCGTTGTCGCTGATCGAGGTGCCTGGCTCGCCTGTTGCGCTCTGGCCTGGGGCGATCGGTACCGTGCCTATTTCTTGCGGACCTAGCTTGAAGTTCTCCTCCAGGTACTCCGTCACGAACGCCGGCGGGCGATCGAAACACAGCTTGATGGCGTCGGCGAGATCCTGCCGCCGAAAAGCCCGTCCGAGTTCCTGCGCTACCGCACGGGCAAGTTTTGAGAGAGGGCGGTCCTCAACATAGAGAACGCCGCCCAACCAAACGGCCTCTGCGCGCCTCGGCGTGCCTGCCGGGGTTCCGTCGATATACGGAATGATTTCGAGCCCCGGAGCTGTCTGCCAAATCGTGTCTGCAAGGTCGGCGGCAAGTTTCCGGACGCGATCCTGTTCGGGTGTGTCGTCCAGTTCTATACGCCGTAGCTCAACCCCCAACTGGTTCAGCCATGGCCAACGTTCCGCCCCGGCAGGAATACGCAGTGTGCTGTGCAATCGCTCCTCGATTCGCCCGGCAAGATGGGGAAGCCCGGAGAAGGGGAGGGCAGCCGAAACCTCTGCCGGCAAGGGTTGCAGATCGGCGGTCTTTTGCTTGATACCTTCATGGAGGTGCTTCCAGCTCACCAACGACTGCATGGACAAGGAGTAGGAAAGCGTATCCACCGACACCCATGCACCGGATAGGTTGAGCCAATGCTGGCACTCGCTCCAGATCCGCCGCGGATGACGCGGCAGAAGTGCGCGGACCCGGCGCGCATCGTCTTGAGACAGGACTTCTCCGGAAGGCTGGCCGAGTAGCCATTGAATCGCCAGATCGGCCGTCGGGCGGTCGGCGATACCGATTTTCCGCCATAACATCAGGTCGCGGACGCCCGCGCGCACGACGGCCGTGTCCGGCATGGCTTCCTCGTCTGACGACAAAAACACGCCGGCAGCCTTCGTCCAGCCTGCGCCCTCGCTCAATATGATCTTTTCGTCCCGGAAAGCCGCCTTGACGTTGGCCAGGTCCGTCGTTGAGCAGGCTTCAGACAACTGATCGAGTCGCCGGTACCATTTCTCGACTTCATGCACCGGCGGATGATCAGACATGGCCAGCGCCCGAAGGCAGTCCAGAAGACGGTCCGGGCCGGTCGGTACCTCGCGAACGCCGAGCAACTTGAGCAGCGGTCGCGTGGCCTCGTTGTCGAGCAGGCCGTGAATGAAGGGTTCCACGTCCATGAGGGACTCCGTCTCGGGAGTCCGCCGCAGGAGTTCGGCTGGCTTGCGGTAGAACCCGCGGGTATCACGCAGGCAAGGCAGTTCCCGCAACCTCAGAATCCATGTGGCCAAGGGCGGTTCGTTGGAAATTGCTCGCGTGTTGCCGGTTGTGGCTACCTGGCTCACGCGAGCATCCTTCGCTTTCGCCCAGCTGGCCCCAGGTTGGCCAAGCAGGCGGTCGACAATGCGGCCCCAGATGCCGGGATCGTCGTTGGCAAGCACGGACCACCGACGCCAATGGATTTCTTCGAAGTCCCAATCCTCAACCCGGAAATGGTTCGTGACGTAGGAGTAGAAAGGTGCTCTGGATACGCCCCGTCGGAGAAGCTCAGCCTCTACGCCATTGCGACCGTAGATGTCACTCTTTATGCCAACAAGCGGCGCGAAGAGAAGCAAGCCGGCGCGCCCAGAGGTGACCCAGGCAAGCCATTCTTCGTGGGTACAAGACGCGTAGTTCTTCTTGTAATCGGTGTACAGGAAATGCGCGTTGCACCACGCTTGCTCGAAGAAAGCTTCGAGGGTGCCGTCTCGGTCAAAGAGGACAACGCTCGAAACTTTGTGCAGGTGGCGGTCGCGGGTGGCAAAACGAAACGAATCGCCAACGGTAGCGCCGAGCTTGGCGGCGATTTGCGTCAGCTGCACACACTTCGCTATCGAGATGTCTTGCTGTGAGAAAAATTCACCAGCGACTTGCTCGATCACCTCACTTACATCGCTAGCCCCCTCCATCTCGATGGCCCGTAGAACCGCAAGCGCTGCTGCCACCTTGCCCTTGAGGCTTCTGTCATTAAGCTCTTCGGCATGGCGACGCTGCTCGGCAAGAAAGCGTGGATCGATGGCCCGTAGAACCGCAAGTGCTGCTGCCACCTTGTCCTTGAGGCTTCTGTCATTAGGCTCTTCGGCATGGCGACGCTGCTCGGCAAGAAAGCGTGGCCAGTTCGGGTTGAGCACCAACAAGTGGCCCGCAAGAAACTCCCAGTCTTCCTCGGACTGGAGCAATCGCTTTTCGCCAAGGCGAATCACTTCGCGCGCGGCGTAAAGCACATCCTTTCCTTGTGCCGGGACTATGCGAACCCGCTGGCGATCCGCGTCGGCGCGATATCCCGTGAGCTCTGGGGCGACATAGACCCAGAGCCTCAACAAATGGCCCCAGGTTTCCGGCTTGGGAGGGTGCGTCGACTGCAGCACCTGCAGTACATGGGGCTTGTCGATCTTCTCGACCACTCCCCAGTGGATGAGCTTTTTCTGATGGGCTTCGGTAACGTGATTCGATAGCGGTGGGCGACCAGCATCATCAAACAGCCGCGCGGCTTGATCGGCCGGCCAGATATCCAACAGTGGCGGGGGAAGGATGATGCAGCCGGCGCTCGGTTTCAATTCGCCAGAATTCGTGAGCAGAAATGGCGCCTCGCCTAACACCTCTTCAAAGCATCCCTCGATAGTGGCGGCGCAGACGCCTTCCAGAGTGTTGTCGCTGCGATCGACATCCGGAAAAAGCCCATAGGCGTTGGCGCGCTCCGGCACGCTTGTGCCCGGATCGCCAAGCCACCGGAGCATGACCGACGCAGCAAGCTCGCCCACACGTTGAAGTAGCCAACGATTGGTCGGTGAAGTTTCTGGATCCTTGATCTTCAGTCGGGCGGGGTCCTGGATGAAGGGGGCGTTGCAGGCAAAGGGTAAGGAGGTCTCCACGCCCGTTGGCAGAACGACGTAGAGGCGCCCCTTTGCGCCGAGAACAATCTCGACCTTGCAGGGCGGAAAACCGGCTTCCTGGTTGTCGCTGAGCAGGCGCTCCTGCCGAATCTCGACCAGTGCTTCCTCAGGGAAAGCCTCGGCTTCGGAACGTGCGACAAGAAAGGCCGCGTCAGGGCTGTCATGAAGCGCCATCCATTCGGTCGCGGGTACCGGGCCCGAACCGCGGCTTCTCCAGTGCACATCCTGCGAGCCAATCCGCATCCGGCGGATATGTTTGAAGAACAGAAGCGAGACGGGGCTCGCCAGCCATTCCTGGAGGTTCTTCTCGATCTCTCGCTGTCGGAGCTCATCGCGAATCGGCACCCTGATTAGCGTGCGTTCACTCGCGTTCTGTCTACGCTCGATCCACCTGGGTTCGGTGAAGCGCCTCCGATCAAAGGCAATCGACAGACTCGGCGTGTCGAGTTCGACGGTATCACCAAGGCTGAATGTGCTCTTGAACCCGATGCCGCGAAAGCCGATCGTGTGCAGAGCCCGCTTGTTCGAGTAGCCGAAGCGACATAGCGATGCAAAGTGCTCCTCGGTAAAGTCTTCGCCGTTGTGCGCAAAGACGAAGCAGCCGTCCGTGATATCGACTGATGCCTCGGTAGCGCCCGCATCGTCGGCGTTTTGGAGCAATTCGGACAAGACGTGTCGCGGGCTTTGCACCTGCTTGAAAAGTTGGTGCCAGGGCCCGGCAAGTTCGGGGTCGCGCTCCAGTTGATCCCAGCGCTGGACCGCCTTGTCCCGAAGTGTCTCGAAAAACGCAGGCCTGCCGTTCATCCAGGCGCCTCGGCACGCACGAGCAATTCGGCAAAGTCATAGTTCACGCTGGTCACTCCGAAATCCGGCTCGCGCTGAAAAGGCTGACGCAGATAGTGGCAGCGGTGCGTGTCTTCGCCGGTGAATTCGACAATGGCGAGGATGAAGTCGTCGGGCTTGTTCAGTGAGTACAGGATTTCGTTGCGCGTGACGGTGATCGTCGGCGCGCCGGAGACACGGCCCTTGACTTCGATGAAGCGCAGCTTGCCGGTGCCCGGGATACGGCTCTCGATGTCGTAGCCAAGCTTCTCGAATTCGCGGTCGGTCGGGTCGAAGTCTAGGCTTCGCTCGACATCCATGACGACGGCGCGAGCGCGAGCGGCGCTGATCTGCGTGTCGGCTGGAGGGGTGGGTGAGGCTGTTGCCTGACCGGTCATCGCTTTGATCAGGCCAATCGGAACGATCAGCAGGCCACCCAGCACGACGGGCGGCAAGGGTGAAATCTGCGCTTCGAGCTTGAGGTCGTCAAGCCGCTTTTGCAGCCGACCCTGCAGGAGGTCGGCACGCTTGCGGGCTTCGCCGGAATTGAGCTTGGCGTTGGGTCTGCCAGCCTGTTCCTGCAGCTTGAGCTCCTCGGCGCGGTGGTCCCAGTAGGTGATTTCCTTGGTCAGCCGTTCCTTCACCGCGGCCTCGGTCTTGGCGATGAGCTTGAGCTTGCGTCCGCGCACTTCAGCCAGGTGTTCCGGCACCACATGGGCGACGGCATAGCCCTGTACCTTTCGCTCAAGTTCGCGGTTGATCCACTGGCCTTCGTGCCGATCGAGGATTGCATCGATGCCGGGCTCGCCAGTCTTCAGTGGCCGGTAGTCAAGATAGGGGGCGTAATGGACATGGCGAGTCGTCCCGCTGGCGTCCATCTCGACATAGAGCATGCGCTTCGAGACGACCCGGCGTTCGCCAGCACGGGTAAGGCCCGCGTCCTGGATAGCGTGTTCCAGGTAGAACAGCACGCGCGGTTCCAGACCGGAATCGCGTTCATCGACCAGCACGGTGCCGCGCTTCAGGAGGTCGCGGTTACGCTCCAGCGTAAGGTCGATGACCGCGTCGAGCAGCGGATGACCGGGGCAGACGAAAGCGGCCAGCGGCTGGCCCTGGGGCGCGACCAGGGACTTGTCGAAGGCAATGCGCTCATAGCGCGGCAGCACGGGTTCGCCGATACCGATCAGGCGGTCGCGGTTGCGCACCGGGGCGGGAACGTGACTGATCTCGAAACGACGCGGCTCGCGTTGTTTGGCGGTGCCGCCGAGCTGCTTGAAGGCTTCGTGAAAGAAGGATTCGATGTAGTGCGGCTGCAGACGTCTGGCATCGGCACGCTCCATGTCTTCGCGGATGCGCTGCACGCGGCTGGTGTCCATGGCGTCCTGGGCGAGCGCGCGTTCTTCGAGCAAGTCCTGCACGTGGCCATGGTCGAGCGCAGTATCGAGCACCGTGCTCAGGTAGGCCTTGACCTCGGGCCTCTCGCCGTGGCGAATGGCTTCGATGAGCAGCTCGCGCAGCGACTTGCCCTCGAACTGGAGCTTGCCAAGCACATCGAAGACCTGACCGCCGAGCGCCTGACGCGCCAGTTCGATCTTTTCCAGCAGCTTGCGGTAGACGTCACCTTCGCGGGTTTCTTCGGCCACCAGGTTCCACAGGTGACAGACCTCGGTCTGGCCGATGCGGTGGATACGGCCGAATCGTTGTTCGAGCCGGTTCGGGTTCCACGGCAGGTCGTAGTTGACCATCAGGTGCGCGCGCTGCAGGTTGATACCCTCGCCGGCGGCGTCGGTGGCCAGCAGTACCTGCACTTCCGGGTCGTGCTTGAACGACTCCTGCACCTTCAAGCGCTCTTCGCGGCCGATGCCACCGTGAATGATGACCACGGCTTCCTTGCGGCCGAGCAGCGTGGTGGCGCGCTTTTCGAGATAGTTGAGCGTGTCGCGGTGCTCGGTGAAGATCACCAGCTTCTGGTGCGGTGAAGGGATGGGCGGCGCGATCGTTCCTGAGCCATAGGGCGCAGGGGGTTCGGCGACGCGATGGCTGATGGCGGCCGGCGTGAAAATTTCGGAAAGCAGGCTGGCCAGTTCGCACCACTTGGTATCGGTGCCGCTACGGCGGACGGCCAGCGCCTGGCCTTCCAGGCCTTTCAGGGTTTCGATCTCGATGCGCAGCTCGGCGATGGAACGGGCGGCGGTGGCCTGGTCGAGAATTTCTTCCTCGGCGGCAGCGACTTCGTTGTCGGGCGCCTCGTCCAGATCGTCAAGGTCTTCGCTGTCGAGAGACGGCAGCGATGTCGCAATGATCGGCGCGGCCTGGCCACCGCGGTGGAGGAGTTCCAGCTCTCGTAGCCGACTTTCCAGTTTCTCGCGTCGGCGGCGAAGAGATTGATAGATGGCTTCGGGTGAGGAAGCCAGGCGCCTTTGCAGGATGGTCAGCGCAAAGCCGACGGTGCCGGCGCGCTTGTCGTTTTCCAGGGCCTCGGCGCGATTGAATTCCTCGCGCACGTAGTCGGTAACGGTCTTGTAGAGGTGGGTTTCGGCATCCGACAGCTTGTAAGGAACGGTGTGCGCGATTCGTTCGGGGAACAGCGGCGTGCCGTCGAACTTGAGCAGGTTTTCCTTGACCATCCGGCGCATCAGGTCGGAAACGTCGGCGCTGTGCACGCCATCGCGATAGCGGCCCTCGAAGCGGTCGCCGTCGAGCAGCGCCATGAACAACTGGAAGTCGGCTTCCTTGCCGTTGTGCGGGGTCGCCGACATCAGCAGGAAGTGCCGAGTGAGTGTCGACAGCAGCTGGCCAAGGCGATAGCGCTTGGTGTATTTGGTCTCGCCGCCGAACACCGTGGCGGACATCTTGTGCGCTTCGTCGCAAACCACCAGGTCCCAGCGGCAATCGGGGGCCTGCAGCTTCTGTTGCACGTCTTCGTTGCGCGAGAGCTTGTCGAGGCGGGCGATGACCAGGTTGGTCTCGAGGAACCAGTTGCCGGTACGCGCCGCTTCAAGCTTGTCGTTGGTAAGGATGTCGAAGGGCAAATGGAAGCGGCGGTAGAGTTCATCCTGCCATTGCTCGGCCAGGCTGCCAGGGCAGACGATCAGGCAGCGCTGCAGGTCGCCACGGACGATCAGCTCCTTGATCAGCAAGCCGGCCATGATCGTCTTGCCGGCGCCGGGGTCGTCCGCCAGAAGGAAACGCAGCGGCTGGCGGGGAAGCATGGTTTCGTAGACGGCGGTGATCTGGTGCGGCAGAGGATCGACGACAGAGGTATGAACGGCCAGCACAGGGTCGAACAGATGTGCCAGGCGGATGCGCTGTGCCTCGGAGACCAGACGGAAAAGAGCGCCGTCGCCATCGAAGCTCCAGGGTCGGCCCTGCTCGACCAGTTCCAAGCGGGGCTCGTCGTGGCGGTACAGCAGTTCGTTGGCGACCCGGCCGGCGGCGGTCTTGTAGGTCAGTTCCAGCGCTGCATCGCCATACCACTGAACGCTGACCACGGTCACCAGTGCGTCTGGAACGATGCCGCGGATGGCGGCGTCGGTCTGGAGTTGCTCTAGCTTCATCATGACGGAAGCTGCGCGTAGTGGTCCCAGTTTGCGCATCCTGCATACTCATGCACGATGTCGGTAACGCTATGGAAAGTCCTCTCGAACATTGCTCCCTGCCTCGTTCTTTGTTTTGTTCCTTATAGCCCGTGCGGGTTTTTAAGGCCAGAGCAATTTTCGGGGTTCTGGGCACAATGGAACAGCGAACCGACTTAAGGGCCATCAACCACCATTCGCCCTGCCCAATGGCTGTAGCTCGCTGCGCCTCGCGCAATAGCCTCTGGCACCGAGAACGAGTAGCGTCCGAGCATGTTGACGGCGGTGTAAGCCGGAACCCCAGAAAATTCCGTCATCCCAACCCCAACCCGACGACAAGCGCGTCCAGGTCGATCACCTTGCCGTTACTGAGAAAGGTGTATGCCCGCTCAGCAGGATGTGCCGCCAGGCTGCTGGAGAAATCTGCGTGATCAGCGCCAGTTGTCAATTTGCGGCACATTAAGGCCAGTGTCTTGGCGTTGTCGGTTGTTTCGAACTTCGTCAGCCGCCGCGACAGGATGGCCGAGTTGTAGTAGGTGATTGCGTTGGCGATCAGGCGTGCGCACTGGTTGCTGATCTCGATTTCGATGTCAGTGCGCCCCGTCAATTCCTTCTTTCCGCCGACCTGTGCAATGGTCGAACGTAGCGGTCGTCTCAGAAAACGGAAAATAAAGCACGCTAAGGAGTCTCATCAGTGCTCTTGGCCATCCCTCAGAGTCGCCCTGCAGGCTTGTTTCGTAGTCCTGGCCGACGTAGAACATGGCGATGATGGAAACCTGCTCGGCGTCTGCGTCGAGGGCGATCACGGCGCGCTTCTTGTAGTGAGCAGACGACAGGAGACTGGCCAACCGATCCTTCGCGGTTCTTAGGAGGGCGGCCACAGAATTCGGAAATATTCGTACGCTAGACTTCTGTCATTTTTCGTGACGGTCTCTTGACGACCCATTTTTGACATCCGGAGCCTCGGATCTGGAGCCGCAAAGCAGTCGTAGGGAATGCGTCGATTTTGCTCTCGTTCTGAACGCAACGTAGTTCTCAGAGCGCAGCTCCCCGAGCAGCGTCGAGTTCCTCGCTGAAGCGCTCCAGGCAAGCCCGACGCACATGGTCCTGTTCATCGAAGCACTGCTTCAAGATATCCAGATAGTTGTCCTGCTTCTGAAAACCGTAGGGTTCGATGAGGTGCGCCCGCATCACCCTGGCCAACGCCGCCAAGTGTTCACGCTGCTCCAAGTTTCGCAGGGTGGTGAGCGCCACACCCAGCAACTCGCCCTTGAGTCGGCGGGGCACGCGCGGCGACATCAGGATGTCCTGGATGACACGGCCGATGGCTTCTGCGGCTTCGAAGGAAATGTGAATGTGATTGCCTTTGCGCTGGTCGGGAAGCAGCACGTCACCAGGCTTCGTCAGAACCTCGGCATCCCTAACCCACACAGCAGTAGCATCGACGACTTCGTACAGTAGGTACGCCAGCGGCGTTGGGAACTCATGGTTTTCGTCTTCCGGCCGAACCTCGCGAGCGCGGTCAACTAGGCGCCTGGCGAAATGAGGCATGTAGTGGAGCCACAAGTGGTCGGCCACACGTTGATGCAATCCCTCCAGCACCATGATCCTGAAGAACCAGATACCGGCATGTACCGGGTCGTGGTACTTTCCAACATACTGGAAGGTCAGCAGCGGCCCATTAAGCTTCTTCTCGAGAACTTCATCCGCATCAATCCGCGCGAGTACGGCCTCGCCAACAGATCGGAAAACCCCGAGACGGGCGGCCACATCAACGTCGACACAGTAGAACCGCACGAGGCGGTTCTCATCAGGCAGCGCTAGGCGGTGCCCGCTCTTGCCGAAGTTGTCGTTGTTCTTGAGCTCGCTGTAGAAGACACTGGCCTCATTGGCCAACAGTGCGTCGAAGAACTCGTCTTGGAAGCCTTCCTCAACGCGCGTTGCGCGCTCCATGACCTCCATGCACAGGTAAGGTCGAGCGATGGCGAGGTGTCCGACTAGGCGGCGGGATGACAGCAACCGTTTCACGACGCTGGCTGCGCGACGCTGCACCCGCTGGGAAGGGCCAACCAAGTCGGCAAGCCATTCGCGGAAACTGAACCATTTGCGGAATAACCAGCTCGTCGGCGCGCCGGCTCCCAACGTGATGGACCCGTCGTCTTGGAATACGACTTGGAAGCCGGGACGCGGCGGGCGGATGGCGTTGGCCAAGTGGCTGCGCACGCTCTTGGACGCTGCCAGGTCCAGCGCCGATGCGAGATGACGCTGAAGCAAGTCGGCGAGCTCCTCGTGCTTCCCGGCGTGCAAGAGCGACGTGGTCAGGTTGTCGAAGAGTCCAAGGTTCCACCGCGTCAGCCGCGTCCTGCGCGACCGCCAGTAGACGAATGCGGCGAGTAGTAAGAACAACAGGTACTGGGTGGTGCTCTTGTCGAAGCCCCATAACCAGGGTCCAAAGGTAGGGAACCCAAGTGTGGTGAGTACGGGCTCGAAGAAGAACCCATGGATGATGAGCAACGCGGCCCAGATGACTAGCCAGTCGAACCAGTTCAGGCTCAAGCGAAAGCTGAGTCTGGCAGTGCTTGGCACGACCGCCCACACCGCAGCAATCAAGCCCAGCATGGTGAGTAGTGCGCTAGTGTCGATGCCTGCAGGGATCATGGGGTGATCCAACTTTGGGAATGGCTGAAGGGGTTCAAGGGCTTTGCTGAAGCAGTTGTAGCACGTACGGAGCAGCACCACCGTCACGGCCATGCCATTGCCATGCACTCATCCCTCACAGCCCATATTGTGGTTCGTCTGGGGGCGGTGTTACTCCCGAAAGTCTCGCACGACTGGGGCTTTGATGCAGCCGTAAGTTTAAAGCTCCACCCGGAAGCAGATACCGACGACAGACCGCTCCTGGCCGATCTGAGACCATCAGTTTCGCCCCCCAAAACATGCTGACGGCAGACAGCCGCACGAGCAGAACTCAATCAAGAAGCTCTTATCTGCCTGAGTCGACTTTGGTACGCAGTTCTTTCCCCGCCTGAAAGTGGGGCACAGCTTTCGCTGGAACCTGCACGGCCTCACCGGTTTTTGGGTTGCGCCCATTACGGGGCGGCCGGTAGTTGAGCCCGAAGCTTCCGAAACCGCGTATTTCAATGCGCTCTCCCTTCGCCAGCGTGTTGCTCAGCGCTTCAAGAATGGCCTTGACCGCAAGTTCAGTATCTTTGGGGGTGAACTGCGGGAAGAGGGCAACAAGTCGGTTGATGAGTTCGGAGCGGATCATAGGCAAATTTTACGCGGCACTTCCGCTCGGGAGCGGTGGCAAACCACACAACGCCAGGCCCAACATCATCGATGACGCCTTGCAGCTCGCCGACGCGATGAGCCATGTCGGCAGACTGATAAACGACGCTAGCATTCTTAGTAGGCGACTTTGAAGGTCGGACTATCCTCCGGACGGGTCTTGCGGTGGTCATAAATACGCGTGGTGGCGATGTTGGCGTGACCCAGCCACTCCTGCACCTTGGCGATGTCGGCTTGGTGATCAAGCGCGTTGGTCGCTGCGGTCGCCCGCAACGCGTGCGCCCCGATCGCGAAACCCAGCGCCGTTGAGTATTGCCGCACCAGTTTGTAGACCGCGTCGGGCGTGATCGCTCTTTCCAGTCCGCCAGTAGTGCAGTTGTTGCGCAGCGGCCGGAACAGGGCGCCGGCATCGTCCGCGCCATGCCCTGCAATTTCAAGATAGTCACCAATCAAACCGCTGGCAGCGGGGTGCAGTGGGATATAGCGGATCTTGCCGCCCTTGCCGAACACCTTGAGGTGCGGCACCCCGCGCCGCTCGTGCTTGAAGTCCTTGACCTTCAGCCGACACAGCTCCTCGCGGCGTAGCGCGTGATAGAGCAGGGTGGCCAGGATGGCGCGGTCGCGCTTGCCCTTGAGCGACGCGCCGTCGGGCGCGTCCAGCAGCTTGCGCGCCTGGTGGTCGCCGAGAGCCGGGGTCTTGCCTTCGTAGCTTTCCACCGGCGGACGCTTGACGCCCTTGACCGGGTTATGGGTCACGGCGTTTTTCTCGCACAGGGACTCGAACAGCGACGACAGCGCCGCCAGGCGATGCCGTACCGTCATGCCGCTCAAGGCGCGCTGCACCAGGTCGTCGCGCCAGGCGATGACGTGGGCGCGGGTAACGGTGCGAAATTCCTCGGGCTTCACGATGCCGGTGAACTTCATGAAATCCCCGAGGGCGTTTTCGTAGGCGCGGCGGGTGGCCTTGTTGCCGAGATTGGCGAACCATTCGATTTCGGGGGGAACATCGGCCAGGCGCTGGAACTGTTCGGCGGTCAGGAGCCGGGAAGCAACGGCCGGGAGGACGGGGAGGGGGTTTGTGTCGCTCACGGGGAGGTCGTCCAATTTTTCGACAAGATCACGGCTGGTCATAGATGGCTTTTGACATCCATGGCGTCGTGAAGCACGCGAACAATCTCAAGGCGCTGACCATCGCGGCGATAGAACACCAGGTGACGTTTCACTTGCAACCGCCGGTAGCCCGCTCGGACATGATCGAAAGGCGTTCCCAGATCCGGAAACTTCAGAAGCCCCTGAATCTCCCGATCGAGGTCGTACAGATATTGATCCGCTTGCGCGGCGCCCCATTGCTGAACGGTGTAGCGCCAGATGTCCTTGAGGTCGCGGCGGGCGCGCGGGCGAACAAGCAGATCAAGCATCCGCGGAACCGCTCTTGGCCTCCTGGCGTGCCTCCTCAATGATCGACGCCATCGCGAAGGGCACCGGTTCGCCGCTCGTCTCGCCCTCGATCAGGGCCTGACGCAAGGCGCTCACTTTCTGTTCGTGCTCTTCGAGCAGCCGCATCGCGGCGCGCACCACTTCGCTCTTGGACTCGAAGCGTCCGGCATCGATCTGTTGGGCGATGAAGCCCTCGAAGTGTTCACCCAGGGTGACGCTGGTGTTTCTTGGCATGACGGGTCCTTTCTTGGCGGATCTTGTGTATTAGATACTAATACAGCAGCGATCGAGCGTGCGCGACAGCTTGTGGACATTTTACTATTGATAAAATATGTTAGCAATAGTAAAGCAGTCGGTGGCTACGCGACTATCTTCCGACACCGGGCCAAAGAGCAAGGTATGCGTTTTGGTGTCGCGTGGGCTACAATGTGGCTCATATACTTGGAGGATCAAACCATGCCCGCGAATGCTGTGGTTCGTGCCCGGATCGACGAGCACATTAAGGAAGAGGCAACCGCTGTACTGGCGGCGATGGGGCTGACCGTGTCGGACGCGTTCCGCATCCTACTGACCCGCGTCGCTCACGAGAAGGCCCTGCCGTTCGAACCACTGGTTCCGAACGTCGACACCATCGAGGCGATGAAGGAAGCGCGCCGGGGTGGCCTGAAGTCATTCGCTACCGTCGAGGACCTGATGGCGGACCTGAATGCGGACGATTGAACACACGGGCCAGTTCAAGCGTGACTACAAGCGCGAAACCAAGGGACCGCACTGGCACACGCTGCAAAACGATTTCAGCACCGTCGTCACGGCCTTGGCCCATGATCAGCCACTGGCCGAAAAGCACCACGATCATTCGCTCAGTGGGGATTGGAAGGACCACCGGGATTGTCACGTCAAGCCTGACTTGGTCTTGATTTACAGAAAACCGGACGACGACGTACTCCAGCTCGTCCGTCTCGGTTCGCACAGCGAACTTGGCCTGTGAGCAGCTGGGCTCCGTGACAAGGAAATGAAGGATACGGCGAGCGGAATCACCGATGTGGAACGGGCGCTACACGTTCCAAAGCGACGCCAAGGTGACCGACCTGGACCTGGATGTGCTCGTGGCAGGGCCGGCGTGGGGATGACGGAATTTTCGGCGGGTCCGGCTTGCAACCCCACACAGCTGCCTTTGATGCGGGTGGCAAAGCGGCTGCCGATTTCCTGCGCGAGTTGCGGCACATCAAGGCCAGCGAATCGCGGCCTAATGCAACCAGCAGAAGTGGCTGTTTTAGCGGTTTCGGACGGGTCGGTTTTACGCTTATTGGTGCAGAATATTACCCAGGATAATTAACCTTCGCCGCTCGAATACGGAGCGGTGAACAGACGATCCCTATGAATCTGCTGCGAACCGCCAACGGTTGAGCCGGGCGATTTCTGGAGAGCACATTGCGCACAACACTGTTGGAGCACGTTCGATGCATCCTTATGCCCATGTTCTCAAAACCTACATGACCGCTCTGGGTAAGAGTGACTACCCGATGATCAAGAGTCTCTTCTCGCCGGAAGGAAAAGTGAGGTCGCCATTCCTCGGAGAAATGCTTGCAGGTCCATTCTTCGATCGCCTTGCTAGTGCGTCATCGATGAACGTCATCACGCCAATCGACATATTCCTCAGCGAGGCCGAGAAGAACCACGCAACCGCATACTTTCAGTACGACTGGACGGTCCGGGACGGAACACTTATTACCTTCAAGGTAATGGATCTGTTCACCTTTGATCCCGATAGCGAAAAGGTGACGTACCTTGATCTGATCTACGACACACACCCCATCCGGGCCTCGGCCGGGAACAAGTACGAACCCTGATTTCAACACCAACTCAGGCCTGGTCCTGATCTACACAGAAAGCCGGACGACAACTCGCGGCCTCACACGGCAGGTACGAGCGACGGGCTTCCGTGCGTGTGCACTACTTCCGCCTGGGCTCCTCATAAGGAACGACCTTGTCCACCACGAGACGATAGCCGGCGACGCCCCACTCCGTTTCGCCGCGCTGCACGCTGAACGTGCCGTAGGTCCATAAGGGCTGCATCATGCGCACGCCGGCGAGCGGCCTGGCAGATTTGGCGTGGATGATCTGGTTGGCGGGCGGCGGCGGGGTGTGCAGACAGGCGCCGAAGTAGGGCACGATCAGAAATGCCGTCACCTTCTCACCCTGTCGTTCGAGCGGCAGAACGAATCCGGCGATGCGTCCCCTCTTGCCGTTCATGGCTGGTTCCGCTGGCGCCGTATCCCATGCGACTTTGAGTTTGTCGAGGGCCTCCATTGCCTTCGGGTCAGAGTCTTGCAGATTGGACAGGTCCAGATTCTTGAAATCGGCGGCCGGATCCCAGTCCTTGGGCAGCAGCGCGTCCCAGCCGATCTCGGGCCAGGTTTCCGCCGCGTATGGGAGGGGGGCTGCGAGCAGGATCGCCAGCAAGAGCAGAATGCGCATCATCAGTTCCTTGGTGTAAGGCCGTCGGCCAGCGCCATGCGCCAGGCACGCCAGCCTGGGACGAGGCTCGCTATGAGCCCTGTCGCGAGTATGGACGCGAGCAAGAGCCATTCGTTCGCTGCCGGAGGGCGCAGGGAAAGGTGCACGCCATAGGGTTGTGCGAGCGGTGCCAACACGGCGATGGCAATGGTAAGCAGCGCACTGCCGAGCAGAGCACCGGCGGTGGTGACGAGCAGGCCCTCACAGGTCAGCATCAGGAATATTCCGCCGGGGCCGGCGCCGAGCGCGCGCAGGATGGCGAGTTCTCGTCGGCGTTCGTTAAGGCTGGCGAGCATGGTCGCCATCAGCCCCGTGAGGCCGACCATGACGACCAGTGCCGAGAGCGCCAGTAGCAAGCGCTCCACCATGCCGAGCGTTTGCCACAGCTCGTCGAGCGCGACCCCCGGCATCACCGCCATCAGCGGCTCGCCCTTTTGGTTGTTGACCTGCCGCTGCAAACGAAAGACATCGCCACGGCGCTTCAGGCCGATCAGCATCGCAGTGACTTCCTTCGGTTGCAGATCGAACTTCCGCACTTGCTCCGCGGGGATGACCAGGCCCGGCAGCGGCGCGCCGCCGGCCCAGTCGAGATGAATCGCGGTGATCGCTTCGAGACCGACATGAACCGTGCGGTCGACCGGCGTGCCGGTGGGCGCGAGGATACCGACGACGGCGAATGGTTTGTCGGCATGCTCGGGCGCGAACTCTGTTATGCCGTGTGAGAGTGTGATGCGATCGCCGGGGCGGTAGCCGAGCTGCGCCGCTGCCTCGCTGCCGAGCACCGCCTCGAACACATCGGCGAACGGATGGCCGGCGGCGAAGGCAAGCGCCTGCCGGTCGCCATAGCGCAGACGCTCGAAGTAGGCGGGCGTCGTGCCGAGCACCGGGAAGCCGTGATGACCGTCGCCGAGCGAGAGCGGTACCGCCCAGTCCACCGCCGGATGTGTCGCCAGCGCCTCGAAACTCTCCCAACGCATATTCTGAGTGGCGCTACCGGAATGGAAGACGGCATAGAGGATCAGCTGTACGGCCCCGCTGCGCGCGCCGACGACGAGGTCCACGCCCGACACCGATTGCGTGAAGCTTGTGCGCGCGTCGCTGCGTACGCGCTCGACGGCAAGCAGCAGCGCGGTGGACAGCGCGATGGAGACAAGCGCGATGCCGAGCGTCAGCCGCCGTGCCCAGGCGCTTTGTAACGCGAGCACCAGAATTGCTTTCATACGACGCTTTCCTGCATTGCACGGTTGATGTCGGTGAGCGCGATACTGCGGTCGAAATGTACGGCGAGCCGTGCATCGTGGCTAACGAACAACAGCGCGGCACCGCTTTCGACGGTCTCACGCAGCAACAGGTCGACGAAAATTTGCTGGCGTGGAGCATCGAGCGCCGAGGTGGGTTCATCGGCAATGAGGATTTCAGGCTTGCCGATCAGAGCGCGTGCAGCGGCGACGCGCTGCTGCTGGCCGACCGAAAGTTCGGCAGCGGGCTTCTGCCAAAGGGAAGGCGCGAGGTCGAGATGGGTCAGCAGGCGTGCGGCGGCTGCATGCGCATCGCCGGCGCGCTGCTTGCGCCGGGCGGAGAAGGTGCAGGGCAGCAGCACGTTGTCGAGGGCGGACAGCCATGGCAGCAGGTTGAACTGCTGGAAGACAAAGCCGATGTGATTGGCGCGGAAACGATCGCGCGCACGCGCCGAGAGACGCGTGATGTCCTGCCCGAGCAATACGATGGCGCCCTGCTCGGGCACGGCGACGCCGCCGAGCAAGCCCAGCAGCGTGCTCTTGCCGCCGCCCGAGGGGCCATGCAGGAAGACGAGCTCACCGTCGGCGAGCGCGAAGTCCGGAATGTCGAGACAGGGCGTGGCCTGGCCCGGCCAGCGAAAGACGAGATCGGTAAGAGCGATCATGCGCCCGCGCCTATCAGCCGATCACCAGGTCAGCGCGGGAGTCTTCGGCGTGAGCCGCTGAGCACCCTGGCCGGTAGGGCCGACGCGCTGGGTTTCCAGGCGGTAGAGACGCTTGAACTGCTTGAAGATCGTCGTTCCGATGCCTTTGAGCGCGGCCGGATCGACGCAACGGAAAACATAGCGCGCATCCACGTCGGCGTGCTCGCCACCTTCGAACTGTGGCATGTCGACCTCGACGGATTGCAGGGTGCAATTCGCCGCCGAAGTCGGTTGCCACAACGCGGCAGCGTCGTTCAATGCTCTTTCTGTCGCCGCCAGCGCGGCTTTTTCCTTGTCGTTCCTGGGTGCGCGCTCGAAGCCGACGGCGGCATCAAGGGGCAGTTCAAGGTTCAGCGTGACGACGTCCATGTCGATGGCGACGTCGAGCCGGCCTTCGCCGTGCGTGTGCTGGGCGAGGGCCGGCAGAGAGCCGAGCAGGGCGACGAGCAGTGCGAATCGTTTCATTAACGTTCTCCGAAGTTCAGTGGGAATGTCCGCTGCCGAACACCACGATGGCGATACCCGCGGCGAGCAGCAGTCCGTGCCAGCCAATGCCGCGCTGCTCGCGCTTCAAGCGCGGCATCAGGTCGGCGATGGCGATGTAGATGAAGCTGGCCGCCGCCAGCGTGATGATGTACGGCACCCAGTCCTGGGCGCGCTCCAGCGCCAGGTAGCCGATGACGCCGCCCAGCACCGAAGCGAGGCTCGATACGCCGTTCCAGAACAGTGCGCGGCCGCGGTGCCAACCCGCCGCAAGCAGGATGGCGAAGTCGCCCGCCTCCTGCGGCACCTCGTGCGCAACCACGGCCAGCGTCGCGGCCCAGCCCAGCGCGGGATCGGCAAGGAAGGCGGCGGCGATCAGGAGTCCGTCGGTGAGGTTGTGGAAACCGTCGCCGACGAGAATGCCGACCGCCTCTCCTCCGTGCAGGTGGTCGTGCGTGTGTTCGCCGCAGGTTTCGCCGTCGGCCTGGTCATCGTTGCCGTGGGCGTGGCGCCAGATGGCAAACTTTCCAGCGCGAAGAAGCCGAGGATGCCGGCCAGCAGGACGGGGGAATGCCTCATGCGGTGTCAGGCCCGATTCGAGCGCTTCCGGTAGCAAGTGCAACATCGAGGTGGCCAGCAGCGCGCCGATGGAAAAGCTGACGGCGTAGTTGAGCCACTTCTTCGGCAGGCCGAACAGCACCAGCGCGGCAGCAAGCAGGCTGAGTAAGCCGCCCATCAGGCAGGCGACGACAATTTGCGGGAGCAGTGGCAGGGAATTCATGGGGGCGGAGGTGAAACACAACCGGGTTGCAAATGCAACGCAGTGGCAACGGCAACTATGTTGCAAATGTCGCCCGGCTATGTTCTCATTCGTCCATGTCCACCACCAATGATCTTCTGCGCGCTGCAGGCGTCAAGGTCACGCCGGGCCGTGTGCACGTCCTCGAAGCTCTACTGGTAGCGACCCAGGCGATGAGCCACGCTGACATCGAAGCCTTGCTGCCGGATGCGGACCGGGTGACGCTCTATCGCGTGCTCGATTCCCTTGTGCATTGCGGTCTGGCGCTAAAGGCGATTGATTCGCGCGGCGTGGTTCCGGTTTACCGCCAGCAAGGTTGGGCAGGAGCATGGCGGGCACAACCATTTCCGCTGTACCGGCTGTGGCGGTGTGTTCTGCCTCAAGGCTGCCCCGCCCCCGCCGCCAAGACTGCCGCACGGCTTCCGCCTCGGTGCGGTGGGAATTGGATATCAGCGGCACCTGCCTAGCTTGCAACAGCGCGCCTCATGTCTCGTCCCCCTGAAAGGCAGGAAAGGCACGTGTAGTGGTCACGCAAGTTCAGGACACAGGGATCGCTTGCTTCTCTGCGACTTGCTGGTCATTGTCGGAGCCAGCGTGCCGACTCCGTAGTGCAGCAAGCAGATGAAGATAGGCTTACCCCAGAAGGCGCCCTCCGGTAGAGTTCGCAATTTCTCCGTTGCTGTCACCGAAGGCAGGGCCGCCAGTGATGGCGATGACAATGGGCGAACCGAGAACCTGCCATGCACATCACCCAGCACACTGACTATGCACTGCGCGTACTGGTCTACCTCGGGACCAACGAGGAGCGCTTGGTGACTATCCAGGAGATTGCTAACCGCTTCGCCGTGTCGCGCAACCACTTGATGAAAGTCGTCAGTCGTTTGATCCGTGGCGGCTATGTCGATGGCTTGCGCGGCAAGGGCGGTGGCTTGCGGCTTGCCTGTCCAGCCACGACCATCGTTGTCGGTGATGTTATGCGCCACATGGAGTCGGGCATGGACCTGGTCGAGTGCTTCGGCAAGAACTCTACCTGCATTCTGGATCCCGATTGCCAGCTGAAGCTTGCGCTTTCAGAGGCCCTCGCTGCCTTCCTCAAGGTGCTGGATGGCGTTACGCTTGCGGATCTGCTCGGCAAGAGCGAACGTGCGATCCTTCACGTCCTGCGGCCTGTGCTAGCCATTCCCAAGTAGCTTCTGCGCACCTGGCGACGATCGTCGCCAATTCCCTTCGGTTCTGTTGCCACATAAGAAGCATTGCGTTTGCATCTTTGTAAGAGGTATTTAAAATGCCGCTTACAGAAAGTTGTCGCCGTTTCGTTCTCTTACATTGGTTCTACCGATACCGTAAAGGAGCTTCATCAGGCATAACACACGCAAGCTGTGGATCTGGCTAGCGCTGATCTGCGTGCTTTCCTTCGCCGCCTGGGCTGGGTTGGCCGCGAGATTTTCGTGCACGCGCCGCCCATTCCGACGCAGGTGGTCAGCAGCGACGGCCAGGTTCTCTTCTCCGAAGGGCAAGTGCAGCAAGGCCAGCAATCCTGGCTCTCGGCCGGCGGCCAGCAACTGGGCTCGGTCTGGGGGCACGGCAGCTATCTCGCGCCAGACTGGGCGGCCGACTGGCTGCACCGCGAAGCGCTTGCGCTGCAGGCGATCTGGGCAAAGCGTGATTTCGGCGCCGCCTACGAGCACCTTCAGCCCGGCCAGAAAGCGCAACTCGATGCGCAGCTGAAGACCGAGCTCCGCCCGCAATACCTACGACGCTGCCAGCGGCTCGATCAGCCTGAGTGCCGATCGGGCTACCGCAGTCGCGCAGGTGGCGAAGCACTACGCCGACCTCTTTGGTGGCGAGTCTACGCTCGATGCATTGCGTGAGCAGTACGCGATTGCCAGCCAATATTCTGCGCGACGCGGCCGATCGGCAGGACCTGACGGCCTTCTTCTTCTGGAGCGCTTGGTCGGCAGTGAGCGACCGCCCGGGCGAAAATAACTTGAGCTACACCAGCAATTGGCCGCACGAGCCGCTGGTCGGCAATACGCCGACTACCGGTACCGGCATTGGTCGATCGCCAGCGTCATTCTCATGCTCGGCGCGATCGCCGCGATGATCTTCTTCCACTCGACCAGTCATGAAGCGGGTGACCCACGCCCGCCAAAGGCTGACCCGCTCTTCAACTTCAAGGCAACGCCATCGATGCTCGCCACCCGCAAGTATTTCTATGTGGTCATCGCGCTGATTCTGGCGCAAGTCGGCATGGGCGTTGTCACCGCACACTATGCCGTCGAGGGAACGAGCTTCTTCGGTATCCCGCTCGGCGAGATCTTGCCCTTTACCGTCAGTCGAACCATCCATACGCAGTTCGCTGTGCTGTGGATCGCCACCGCCTGGCTGGCCACCGGCCTCTACATCGCTCCGGCGATTTCGGCAGCGAACCAAAATACCAACGCCTGGGTGTCAATGTACTGTTTTATGCCTTGCTGATCATCGTCGCCGGTTCGACGCTCACCGGTTGGCTGGGCACCTTGCAGAATATCGGCAATGACTACAGTTTCTGGATCGGTAACCAGGGGCTCGAGTACACCAGCATGGGCCGTGTCTGGCAGATCCCTGTTGTTCGGCTGGTCTGCTGATCTGGGTGACGCTGCTCGGCCGCGCGCTGATGCCCGCGCTGCGCAAACCGTCCGAAAGCCGCGGGCTGATCGCCATGGTCTTCCTTGCTGCGCTGTGCATCGGCGGCTTTTTACGCCACTTCGCTGGCCTGGGGTCAGAAAACGCACTATGCGATGGTCGAATATTGGCGCTGGTGGCTGGTGCACCTGTGGGTAGAGGGTTTCTTCGAGGTCTTCGCCACCGCCGTCATCGCCCTGCTGTTCACCCGTCTCGGCCTGATCCGCGCGGCGACCGCCAACAGCGCGATCATTCTGGAAACCATTGTCTTCCTGTTCGGTGGCATTCTCGGCACACTGCACCACCTCTACTTCACCCGGCACGCCGACTTCTGTTATCGCCATAGGGGCGATGTTCTCGGCACTGGAAGTAGTGCCGCTGGCGATGATCGGTGTGTCGAGGCCTGGCGCAATTTTCAGCGTTCCAAGGCTGCCCCCTGGGTGCAGGCGTACAAATGGCCGATCCTGTGCTTTATCGCCGTCGGTTTCTGGAACGTCGTCGGCGCTGGCCTCCTGGGCTTCACGCTCAACACGCCGATCGCTCTCTACTATATGCAGGGAATGAACATGACCGCGGCGCACGGTCATGCCGCGCTGTTCGGTGTCTATGGCATGCTCGGTATCGGCCTGTTGTTGTTCTGCATGCGCGGTCTCTCGAACCGGGCGGGCGTGGTCGGACAAATTGGTCGGCCTGACCTTCTGGTCGCTGAATGTCGGGCTGGCGATGATGGTCTTCATGTCGCTCGTGCCGGCCGGCATCTACCAGGCTTGGGCGAGCCTCAGCGAGGGGGTGTGGTTTGCTCGCTCGCCGGAATTCGTTCACTCCGCGTGGATGGAGACTTTTGTCTGGCTGCGCGTCCCCGGAGACATAGTCTTCGCCGTCGGCACGCTGTTCCTGGCGCTTTTTGCCGTCCGTTTGTTGATCATTCGGCGTGATCCAGATCCGGTGGCGATCGGCTGCGCCGACGCGCTGGCCGGCAAGACAATGTAGTTCGAGGTCAGAGGAGGGGTCCGCTGCGAGGGTCTGTGACCTTCGCAGCGCCTCGTTCTGCCGTATAACTGTTTTTTGCGCATCTGACGAGAGCCTGCCAAGCGGCTGCGAGTCGGTAGCGGAACGAGAGGTGAATAGCGGCGGGTGACACGAGTGTGGGGTCTATACCCCTATTTTCGATGGCCCCGGGGCGGTTAAGCTGAGTGAGATCACCGACATGGACATCCTGTTCGGCGGCGATGCTCGTGGCTACACGGATTACGCCAAGTACATCGAAGACGTCCCCTGAACAACGAGGACGCCCATTGTGAAAGCCACTGGGCTTACCGAGTATCTACCGATTGACAACGCACGCTCCCGCGTCGACCTCGAGTTGGGACTTGGAGCGACCAGAGCTCTCCGGCCGCGACATCGTAACTATGGACGGCGGAGTGGATGTCCACCAGCTTCGACAAGCATGAGTCGGTAACCACGCGTTAAGCGCACCAATACGCGGCGCGCTCAGGCAGGCAGGCGCGGGTCACCGATCACCGCGTCAATTTCTTCTGGCGGCAGGTCGAAGAAGCAAGCAATCTCCTCCGCGTGTTGCCCCTGTGCCAGACGCTCACGCCACCGTCCGCTTGCCAGCCTTCGAGCCCAGGCTAAGCGAGCGACCGGCCTGCTCGCCGGCCAGCGCTACCGCCAAAGCCGGCGTATTTGTTGGCGTAGCCACGCGGGGTAATCATCAGGCCGTCTTGAACGAAGGTGCTGCTGTTACCGATTCATTACGGGTGGTTCAACATGCCGAGTCTCGTTTTCGGCCATTTGCGCCAAGTGGTCAGCTGGATCGCCTGCTTCTTGCGGTACGCGGACTTGACCACCGCCACCGCCGTCTCCGGCGGCGCGATGGCGCAGCAGGATGCGCTGCGCTTCGACGATCTGGCCGGTGCGCCGGCCGCTCTTCGGGTTATACAGGGCGACAACGAAATCGGCATGGGCCGCGGCGTTCAACCGGCGGGCGATGACCGGCCACGGTGTCAGCAGGTCGGAGAGCGAGATCGAGCAGAAGTCGTGCGTCAGCGGCGCGGCCGTACCACGCCGCGCACGCCGACCAGCGCCGATGGCGCCGGGAACGACCTCGACCTCGATTCCCGATCCGGGGACGCCAGCCCGCTTGCAGCAGGACTTCGTAGGTCGGACCGGGCCATCCGTAGACACCGATGTCGCCCGACGAAATGACCGCCGCGATCTTGCCCTGGCAGGCATGTTCCCAGGCCGCGTTGCAGCGATCGAGCTCTTCGGTCATGCCCTTGCGGATGACCAGCTTGCCGTCGAGCAGGTCTTTGCAACCCAGCCTGATGTAGGTGGCGTAGCCGATGACCACCGTCGGCCTCGGCGATGGCCGCGCGCGCGCGCAAGCTCATGTGTTCCGGCGCCCCCGTGCCGAAGCCGACGAGGATGATTTTCCTGCTTTCCTGGATCGGGGTGAGTGGCGTTCATTGGTGCTCATGGGTGAATTATGGCAATGGAGATGGTGCGTTACGGGCCATCCGGCCGCGTAGCTTGTGTTTTTTCGACGATCAGATCGGCCTTGTCGGCACCGGCGGCAAGCAGCGCGGCCGCTTCGGAACCGACGGGGAGCCGGTATACCTGCGTACCGTTTCGAGGGATTGGGAACGTTCAACGGCGGCAAGATCGGCAGCAGGGTAGAAGTGGATGCACCAGGCCCGTTCCCTGGCCACCTGCAGCAGGCCCGCCTCGTCGGCCTTGAGGTCGATGCTGGCCACCGCGCGGACGTCCGACGGCTGCCCGCCGCAGGCCGCCAGCGCCTCGCTGATGGCCTGGTTGATGGTCGCTGCCGGCGTGCCACGATCGCAGCCGAGACCCAGTGCAAGCGCAAACTGCAGCGGGTTTTTCGCGCCAGGGGCGTGCTTCAATGCGCGTCCCCCGGCCGGTAGACGATCGCCTTGCCAGCCAGCTGCACCGCATAGTCGGCCGGTATTGCACGCTGGCTGATCCAGAGCACCGCAGAGAAGCGCTCGGGATCGACATCTTCGAGGCGGGCAAAGCGTTGCAGCGTGACGGGTAGCGGGCCACGGCGACCATTCGCGTGCCCCGTCCACCAGTCGCTGCTGCCATCTTCCTGGACCAGCGCCACCGGCTCGTCGTTGACCACCGCGGCGCTGACGCGAACGATGTCGGCATGTGTCGCCTCGATCGTCCAGCAGCCGAGTTCGCGACCGAGGAGGTCGACGGACAGCGTCTGGCGGGCGTCCGAGGCGGTGGTCAGCACTGCCGTCGCCCCGAGCGCGGTGGCCAACTGGCCAGCCAGTGCGTTGGCGCCGCCGACATGCCCCGAGAGCACCGGGATGGCAAAGCGACCGGCCTCATCCACTACGACAACCGCCGGGTCGCTTTCCTTGTTGCCAGATGCGGCGCGATCAGGCGGACGACAGCGCCCAGCGAGACGATCGCGACGATGCCGTCGAACGCGGCGAACAGCGCCGGCAACCTGGTCACCGGACCTTGCCGTTGTAACACTGCACGACCGCCGGCGACTGCGGCTTCAGCTTCGGCGCGAAACTTTTCCGGGGCGAACAGCGAGGCATCCGGCAGTGCGGCAATCACCTTGCCGGCCAGGGCAATGCCGTGCCGGGTGATGGCGACGACAGCGACCTTCATGCGGCCTCGGCTGCCGGCGCCACTGCCAGTGCTTCCTTGCGCGTGCGGCAACCGCGACGGTAATTCGCCGCGCACGCGCTTCGGGTTATGGACCAGCATCAGGGACAGATAATTAAGCTTTTTCGCCTTTCAGGCTGGCGACGTCGCGAACCACGCGCTCGTCCGGCGCGCCGACCTTCTCGACAAAACAGGTGCTGTCCAGCAGGCCGCGCCGCTCCAGCAGGTCAATGACTTCGTCGAGCAGAGGCTTGACCTTGAGCAGGGACCACGGTATCGAACTCGTCAAGCAGGTGATCGATAACGCCGACGCCGTAGGCCGCCGGAATCACCGCCAGCGTTTCATCTTCCTCGGCCAGCGTGCTGCCGGTGCTCGCCGCGGCAGCGGCGAACGAACTGACGCCGGCGATCGTCTCGACGACCACCTCGGGTGCCAGTTCGCGGACGACGCGGGCAAGGTGACCAAAGGTGGAAAAAGTCGACGCGTCGCCTTCGACCAGGAACACCAGGTCGCGACCTTCGGCGAGCAGCTCGACCGTGCGCAGCGCAGCGCGGGCCCACGCCTTGCCGAGAATCTCGGCGTCACGGGTCATCGGAAAGACCAGTTGCTCGGCGTCGTCCGGCACGGCGATACCGCACGCGCGACGATGGCCAGTGCGTACGAGTCGTCCTCGGCCTTTTTCACCGGGTACAGCCAGCGTGCACCGGACTGCAGAAACCGCCCAGGCGCGGCGAGTGATCAATTCGGGGTCGCCGGGGCCGAGTGAGGCGCCGATCAGTTTTCCGTAGCGGGGCATTCTTCTTCCTTTCTTGCAGTGAGGATCCACACCGGGTTCTGGGCGGCCAGCCGGTGCATGTCGAGAATTGGCTGGCTGCGACTGGCCTGAAGCTGGATGAGGTCCCAGACTGCGCCGGCGGCAGCCAGCGTGCGCGTGGCGGTGGCCAGATTTTCCAGGGTCACGAAATTCATCACCAGTCGGCCAGCCGGCTTCAGGCGGCCGAGAACCACTCCTATCAGCTCGGCGAGTTCGCCGCCGGGAAAAACCGACATGAAAGTGGACGCCGTCGGGGGGGTAGGGCCAGGTCGGCCGAGAGTGCTGGATCGACGGCCGTCGCAAGGGTCGTGGAATTGCTGCCTGGAAAACAAAGCAGCGAGTATTGGCGCGCCGCATTGGCGGATTCCGCACCAGGGCCGTTTATTTTCGATGGCCCCAGGGTACGTGTCGCCCAGCCGGTGCAAGCGCCGCGGCAGTCCACCGGCCACGCGAGACGGAACCGGGCGCCAATGTCCAGACCGTCGCAGGCCTTCCTGTTGGTGATCAAGCCCTTTTCCGGCGCACGCTGCCGGTACTCGTGATCTTCGCGGGCCGAGCACAACGGGCCGGATGGGGCCGCGTGCGTTCAACCAGCAGGACGTTCGGCTCGGGGAACTCCCGTCCGGCGACCTCGGCGAGGGTCAGCGACGGAAAGAGCTGCTCGTCGGGCAACTGCAGGCGGCAGGCCACCGACAGCTTGAGATCGTCGCCGTGGCCGACGGCGAGCAGCGCCCGCGCCAGGCGCGCTGGCGTGTTCTGCGCGCCGGTAAACACGGCCACCAGCGGCTGCAGGGCAATCGCCCGTAGCACGCGATAGAGGCCGTGCGCGGGCGACGCGCCGGGCAGCCACTCGCCGGCATCCGCACCGTGGCACGAAGCGATGCGCAGCGTCTGCCAGGGTTTTCGAAAGCGCGCACAGAGCAGTTGAATGGTCGATGGCGCCGGTAGGACCTCGATTTGCGCCGCGCCCAAGCTGGCGATGAGCAAGGGTGCGATGCCATGACAGAGCGGATCACCGGTGGCCAGCACTGCGACCGCTCGGCCGCCGGCGTGTGCCGCCTTGATCCATTCCGGCACCTGCGCGATGGCGGCGTCCATGTCCTGCAGTCGGCAGCCGGCCGCCAGCTGGGTGCGCACCAGATCGAGCGTGCGCCCGGCACCGATCACCAGGTCTGCGGCAAGCAGCCGCTGGCGGGCGCGGTCGGACAAGCCGCCCCAGCCGTCGTCGAGAATGCCGATCACGGCACAGGGCTCACAGGATTTCATTTTCCTCCACACGAACAATGAAATGGCCTTCGAAATCGCAGACCAGCACGGTCAAGCGATAGCTACCGGCATAGCAGGCCTTGAGACTGCGCATGGCGCGAATGGCCAGCGCCCGATGAAAGGCTTCGCCGACTCCCAGCGTGGCCAGGCGTTCAGCAGCGAAACGACCGGTTTCGGCGTGGCGGATGGCCTCGACGAGGTCTGGCGGCGCACCGACCGCCTGCGCCGATTCGGCGAGTACGTCACGGTCGATCTCGGCCTTCCAGGCGTGCGTCACTGCCAGGCCCTGGCACATCTTGGTCAGCTTGCCGACCATCGCACCGACAAAGACGTGCTGCATGTTCTGCTTGATCGCGGCCAGGAATGCGGCCTTGACGAAGTCGCCCATCTGCACGAAGCAGCTTTCTTCGAGTTCGCCTAGCTGGCGCATGGCGAACTTCTCGCTGCGCCCACCGGTGGATGAACACGACGCTGCGCTGGCCCTGCCTGGCCGCCACCTCGACCCCCTGGACGACGCTGGCGCGAAAGGCGGCGGTCGAGTACGGACGGACAATGCCGGTGGTGCCGAGAATGGAAATACCACCGAGAATTCCAAGACGAGCATTGAGCGTCTTCTTGGCCATCGCCTCACCGCCGGGAACTGAGATGGTCACCCGCAGCCCGTCGTGCTCGAGCAGTTCATCAGCGGCCGCACGCACGTTGTCGCGGATATTGCGCTGCGGCACCGGGTTGATCGCCGGCCCGCCCAGCGTCAGACCGAGTCCCTCCCGGGTTACCGTACCGACGCCGGGGCCGGCACACAGTTCGATCTCTCCGGCACGCTGCGGCAACCGCTGCACAGCGGCGGTCAGATGCGCGCCGTGTGTGACATCGGGATCGTCACCGGCATCCTTGACAATGGCTGCGCAGGCGCGGCGCAGCAGGCCTTCCCCGACAATGCCGGCATCGATCACCGCGAAGCACACCTCCTGGCCATTGGGCAGTCGGCACAGTACGTGCGCCGGCACCTGCCCGGTCAGCAGGCCGATCGTCGCCGCACGCGCCGCCGCTGCCGAGCAGGCGCCGGTGCTGAAGCCGGTGCGGTTGCCACGCTGGCGACGCGTGGCAGACTTGCGCAGCTTGGGCGGGGCAAGCGCTTGAGCGGTGTCGCTCATGCCACCCGTTGCTGCTCGTTCTCGGCGAAGGAAAGCAGCGCGTGAATGGCGGCAACGACCAGCGTCGAGCCGCCCTTGCGGCCGCGGATGGCCACCCAGGGGACGTCGTCAATGCCCATCAGCAGGTCCTTCGACTCGGCCGCCGAGACAAAGCCGACCGGCATGCCGATCACCAGAGCCGGCCGGACGCCCTCTTCACGAATCAGGCGCACCACTTCGATCAGCGCGGTCGGCGCATTGCCGATGCCGACGATGGCACCGTCGAGTTCGCCCTCGCGATGCGCCTTGCGCATCGCCTGCACGGCGCGCGTCGTGCCCTCGGCATGCGCCCGCTCGATGACGTCCGGATCAGAAATGTAATGCCGGGTGTGCAGCCTGAAGTGCTGCAAGCGTGGCCTGGACAAGCCGGTGCAGATCATCTCGACGTCGGTGACGATCGGCGTACCGCCCTTGCGCAGCGCAGCCAGACCGGCAGCCATCGCCTGCGCATGGAAAACGGTCAGGCCGTTGAACTCGAAGTCGGCATTGGCGTGAATCATGCGCCGCACCAGGGGCCACTGCTCGGCGCTGTAGTCGTGCGGCCCGACTTCGGCGTCGATGATGGCGAAGGAACCGTGCTCGATGGCGCGGCCGCTGGCGGTCAGTTGTTCGGTAACGGCGGGGATAGTCATGGCAGCTCAGATGTGGGCGTGTTGATGATCGTCGTGGTCATGCGCCTGGACGTGCCCTTCGCCTGCATGTGCGTGCCGAGCACCGACCAGCAGGGTTGGGGTTTGCGTGTGGCTGTGATCGTGCAGGTGTTCGGCCTCGGCCGCCTGCCGGTACTTGCAGCCGTCGCACTCGAGCAGTGCCCCGCTCGGCAGCTCACGGCCGGAAACGCGCGCATCGAGCAGGTCGAAAATGCCCGGATCAAGCCAAAGTAGCTGCCAGCGGCGAAGGCGATCTGTGGGTACTGCTTGGCGCAGCCGTTCGGCCTGCGCATTGATGCGCTCGATGAGAACGCCGTTGAACAGGTACACCGGGACGATGGCGATTTGCGTCATGCCCAGCCGCACCTGCCGCTGGACGACGGTTCCAGGCGCGGCCAGGTCACGCCGGTGAAGGCCAGGTCGACCAGTTCGTGCTCGTTGTCCTCGAAAAGCCAGCGCGCCAGCTTGGCCAGTTCGCCGTTGGCACCGGCGTCCGACGAACCGCGGCCGAGCAGGACCACGCCGGTGGTTTGCGGGTCCGGCATGGCCAGCGACTTCATCAGGCGCGCGAGCTGTCCTGGCAACACGGCGAAGATCTCGCGGCCCATGCCGAGGTGACGATCACAGTGGAAGCTGACCTGCGGGTAAGCCGCACGGGCAGCATCCATTGCGCGCCGGCAACTCCACGTGACGTGCCGTCGGCGATGAGAACAGCGGTACGACCAGGACACCTGCCGGCGCCGGGTGTGCCCACGCGCAGGCCGTCGGCAAGTAGCACGGTCGGCATGCTCCATGATAGCAGACGGCGGGGTCGATGCCCAGCGGGATTGCGCTCTGCCACTCGCCGGCAAAGCGGCGGATTCGTCGTTCAGCGTCGGGATGGCGGGAGCCATGCGCGGCAAGCAGCACTGTTTTCGACCATCCATTCGTTTAAGCTCCGATGCCCGGCTGAAAGCGTGGGCGTGAAAGTGCGTCGTAAGTTTCGATTTCTTCAACTGCGGCCAGTGACGCGCGCCCGGCGCCGGACGGCGATGATCATCGCCTGGCTGGTCGATTTTTTCCGGGGGGGGGGGGGGGGGGGGGGGGGGCACGGCACTTCGTTCGCGGTGTCGGGTCAGTTCGTGCCGCGGTGTTTTCCTCCTCGCCCGGCCAGCTCGCCTTATGAAACCACCAGGATCGCGCGCTTCGCGCCAGCCGGCCGCGCGCAAGTCCCTCGACCACTTGCTTCAAGGCTGGGAATCGTTAGAAACCGCACACGTGCCTGGTGCTGCGCCATTTCCTGCAGCGATTCGCCGGCCGGCTTCGGCGTGCGGCCTGCAACGCGGTCAGGATCACACGTCCTTTGTGAACTCGGGCAGGGTCACGTCTCGACGGCAGCGTCCAGCTGCGGCCACCCCCCCCCCCCCCCCTCGCCGACACACGCCCGGCACCACGCCAACGTCGACGCCGGCAGCATCGAGTGGCTGCGTCACCTCGATCAAGGCGCCGAACAGCGCCGGGTCACCGGTCTGCAGACGAACGACGATGGCGTTCGTCTGCGCCTGCTCGACCAGCCAGGCGGTGATTTCCGCCAGCGCCATGTCTTTGGAATCGGCGATCACGGCAGCCCGCCGGCGCCCAGCGCATGGCTGCCTCCGAAACCAGCGACCCGGCGAAGAGAATCGCCCCGGCGCCGGCGATCAGATCCCGGCCCTTGACGGTAATCAGGTCGGGATCGCCCGGACCGGCGCCAACGACCACACCTTGTCCCATGTTTCAGTTCGCCAGCTTGAGCGACTGGATGTCGAAGCAGGTGGCAATCAGGCGCTTGTTTCGTGGCGCTTGAGAAGGCGAACGACAGCCAGCGGTGAACAAGGGCTCGCAGATGACGATCAGCAGGTAGGAGCTGGCAAACGACGCCCAGGCGGCCAGCGGCGTCGCCACCTCGGCGGCGAGCAGCCAGAAACCGACCATGGCCGTGACGCCGGTGTAGTACATGGCGTCGAGCTTGACGATCGCCCCCCAGCTGACGACACGGCCGGCCAGCGCGGCACGCAGCTGGCGACCCGCACTGTAGTGAACGGCGATCAGCGGCACGATCAGAGACAGCGAGTTGACCGCCAGATGCGGCAGATCCATGGGTTCGAAGAGCAGGCCCTGGAGCAGCAGCCCGGCAGCGAAACCGAGCAGCGTCGGCAGAAAACCGAGTGTCAGATAGATGGCCATGGCGCCGACGAAGTGCAATTCCGAGGGGCCAACATTGACGTGGAAACTCTGCATGAACAGCGAGAAGAACAGTGCCGCGAGCAGCGTGCGGACGATGTCCGCCGGCTGTCTGAGCAGGTCCCTGGCGTAGTAAGCGACGAGGCCGACGGCCGAGGCATTGGCCAGAACGATTTTGGCCTGGGCGATGATGCCGGGTTCGATATGCATGGTAATTTCCTTTCTTTCAGGTGGACAATGAAGAAGCTGCTGGCGCAAATAGCTGCGCCACCGCCTCCGGGTTTGAGGGGAAGTAGAGGTGCATATACGAGGCATGCACACGGCCGACGCGATAGACCGCTTCGCCGCGCCGTCCCGCCCGCGCGCCTTCGCTGATCGCGATCGGCGACAGCGGCGTCTCCATCTGCGAGTAGTGGAAGCTGTGTCCGCGCAGCTCGCCTTCGGGCAGTGTGACGCGGTGCAGGCCGAGGTTGGCGAGGCGGCCGAGCATCTTGGCGTTGCCTGGCAAGAGCCCGACCATCTCGGCCCGGCAGCCGTCCTTGTCGGCCAGTGACTCGAGCAGATAGAGCATTCCGCCGCACTCGGCGACTAGCGGTTTGCCAGCGGCATGGTGAGCGCGAATCGCGGCGTGCATTGGCGCGTTGGCGGCGAGCGCTGCGAGGTGCAGTTCGGGATAACCACCCGGCAGGTAGAGCACTTCGGCCTCTGGCAGCGAGCCATCGAGCAGCGGCGAAAAGAAGCTCAGCTCGGCACCGAGTTCGCGTAGCAGATTGAGATTGGCGCGGTACAGGAAGGCGAAAGCGCCGTCCCGTGCCACCGCGACGCGCACGCCGGCCAGCGGTCGCGGCTGCGCGCCAAGCGCTGTCGGCGACACGGCTGAGACAGCGAAGCTGACGGCCGCTGGCAGGCGCCTGGGCAGCGCCTGCAACGCGGCCGCCGCGCGGGCTATGCGCGCGTCGAGATCGGCGACTTCGGCCGCCTGTACCAGACCGAGGTGACGCTCGGGCAGGGCGATTTCGGCGTCGCGCGGCAGCCAGCCAAAGCAGGCCAGCCCCGACGGCAGACTCTCGGCGAGCATCTCGTAGTGGCGCTCGCCGGCGACGCGGTTGGCAAATACGCCGGCGAAAGGCAGGCCCGGTCGGTAGGTAGCCAGGCCATGTGCCAGGGCACCAAAGGTCTGGGCCATGGCGCTGCCGTCGATCACCACCACGATCGGAATGCCGAACAGAGCCGCCAGATCGGCACTCGAGCGGTCGCCGTCGAAGAGTCCCATGACGCCTTCTATGAGGATCAGGTCGGCTTCGGCCGCCGCCGCGTGCAGGAGTTGCCGACAGTGCTCCTCACCGCCCATCCACAGGTCGAGCTGATAGACCGGCGCAGCAGAGGCGCGCTCGAGGATCATCGGATCGAGAAAATCGGGGCCGGTCTTGAAAACGCGCACGCGCCGCCCTTGCCCACGATGGTGCGCTGCGAGAGCCGCGGTCACCGTCGTCTTGCCCTGGCCGGAAGCAGGCGCGGCAATGAACAGCGCCGGGCACGCCGGCATAGCGCTCACAGATCGACCCCTTTCTGCGCCCGTACGCCAGCGCGAAAGGCGTGCTTGACGTCGCGCAGCTCGCTGACCGTGTCGGCTGCGGCGCACAGTTCGTCCGGCGCGCCGCGGCCGGTAATCACCACGTGCTGCAGCGCCGGGCGGGCGGCCAGATCGGCGAGCACGAGCGGCAAATCCAGCCAGCCGTTCTTCAGCGCATAGGTCAGTTCATCGAGGACGATCAGCCCCAGCGACGGATCGCCGAGCATCTCGGCAACCACGGCCCAGGCGCGGCGCGCGGTTTCCCGATCGCGGGCCAGGTTCTGCGTCTCCCAGGTGAAGCCTTCGCCAAGCACATGCCAGGTGACCCCTGGCTGAGCACGGAAGAAGGCCTCCTCGCCGGTGTCCCGAGCGCCCCTTGATAAACTGCGGCGACACCGACCCGCAGGCCGTGTCCGAGGGCACGGGCGACCATGCCGAAGCCGGGAACTAACTCCGGCACTTGCCCTTGCCGTTAGCCCTGGTGAAGCACCAGCACAAGCCCTGGTCGCGATCGTCCACGGTGCGATGGCTCCTCGGTATGCAACTCACGGCTTTTTGGCTGGCACTGCGCGCACGGTGGACTTCCTCCGATCGGGTCGCGTGGGGGGGTGCTCATGCTTGCCGCCTGCCAGCTAAGTCGTTGCTTGCAACCAACGGCCGCCGCAAAAACGCTGTCGGGTGTTTTGGCGGTGGGTGACGAAGGCGGTCGCCGCACTGGACAGTACGCAAGCAGCGCACCCGCCCAGGGTCGATGGGAATCATGCCGCACCTGAGTTCTCCTCTGCTCCTCTGCGCACACTACCCCGCAGCAAGCCAAAGAACGACAAACGTCACACGTCACAAGGCGGAGTGCAACCGGAAACAGGGTCGCAAGCGCCCAGAGTACCGAACATCGCCCTCCAGCAAGCCGATCTTCGCAGGCTCAGTCAGGTCTCACGGGCTCACGAGCGGGAAACTCCCTGGATCTGCGCCTTCCCTGGCTGTTGCACCAGTGGTCGTGTTGCCTGATCTCCTTGTCTCGTTTCCGTTGGCGGGGGCCGCTGCCGGGAATACTCCTCGTCCGGTTGAAGCGGTGCCTCGCGAGCAACACCGTGTCTTCCCCATTTCATTCCCTCGGGCATAGCCCTCGGGAAACCTGAAGCACGTATCCTTCTACTACCGCCGGGTAGAAACATTGATCAGAGCATTTCGCGCTAGCTACCCGCGCTCAGTTGGACGGAAAGCGGTCGATAGACGGGCGGTAAGTCAGCAAGCCGGTCGGCCTTCACGTGCATTCACGCGGCGGCGCTCAGGTTCCTGGTGGCGGTCAACGGTGTCCGTAGCTTGAGTGATGCGGTAAGCGAGTTCGCGCAAGCGTCTCCGCCGGCGGGGGGCCTAGTGGCGAGGGGGTCCTGCCGCAGGCAGTCCCCAAAGATCGAGCAGACGCGTGCACACCTTGATGCCTTCGTGAGTCACTACGCCCCACACGTGAGCAAGCCAAGAACCCGTCATCGCACGCACAGGCCGCGATGACGCCATGGTCGTCAGCCCGGCCCACTTTCACCGCCTACTAGCCATCTGCATCCTGTGTTCCGCTTGCCTGCAGTAGCTCAACACCTGGCGCTTGGCAACGCTCGATCACTTCATCAACCTACTCGAAGCGGACGACCCTTGCCGGTCGTAGCTCTGCCTTCCCGCCCCAACACTCTCTTGTCCCAGGTCGGTTGAAGTCTGGTAAAGCCAGTCTCGCTCTGGCGACTACGTGCTACGCGACCCAGGCGCGACTGACATGCGTGTAGCAGAGCCTTGCACCAAACCGCCTTGGGCCGCTTCTGGCCTTGCTGCGGCCGTGGGTTTTATTCCCTGCGTGGCTTCGAGGTGGCCGATCGTCGTCGCCCGGCGATCAGGATGGCTTGTCCGGGAACTTCGCATGGCAAGGGCCTGGCGGCGTGTAGTCAGGTTTGCCCGAGTCAAGGCTGCGACTGTCGCCGACACTACCCCGCGTCTGCTGCAAGCTGTGGCGTCCCGCGCGTAGCCTTCGCCAATGACCAGGGCAGGGCTTGGCCAGGGCGTCCAGGCCGCCGATTGCATGGAAGCAGCTTCCTTGCGGCTGTCCTTGGCGAAGCGCTTGGTGCCATCCTCCTGGATGTCTGCTCGTCCATTGCTTGCGCGTCGGTATCGTTGCCGTGGATGTGGTTCCCGGCCTCCTTTCCGTGAAAAACGCCTGCCTGCGTCTCGGTTCCCTTGGTTTGCATGTAGCTGGTCGGTGGTTGTTACCGGCACAGGTGGCGCCATCTGCTTGGCCCCCCTGCGGCCGCCTGCTCTTGCAGCCCGCTCCTGCTCGGCATTCGCGCTTGCAGCTTTTCAGCCGCTTCACTGTAGCCTTGCTTTCTGCTCGGGGTCGAGGCGCGTAGCCCTTCTGACTTCCACTACTTCATGTCGACTGCCGTCTGTTTTTCTTCAGCTAGCGGGCCGGGTGGCCGTCCAGGGTGGCCAACATAGAAGCCGGACCCGGCTTTTTTCCTCGGCTGAGCTCTCTCGCCTTCGAACCGCTGATGCTATGTTTTCTGCTCGTCCATCGTCGATGCTCTCCGCGCATCACGACACACCGATCGAGCGCACGCCTCGGGCGAACTACGTCTCGCGGCGACATCGGCCGGCCCTTGCTGGCCAGGGACGTTTTACCGGCAACCAGCGTGCAGCCGGCTCTTGTCGGCCTTCGCGCCTGGCAAACCAGGATTTTGCGGCCTGTCCCATAAGGCGCCGGCGGCCTTGGCGGCAGGCCCGTTCGCCGATGGAAGCGCGAGATACTGGCGTTTCCATGGTACGTTGTTTCTCGGGCTTGGCCTGCCCTTCCGGTGCCGCCTGCTGTCAGTGTGCGTGGCCCACTGGGGCTAAGGTAGCGCGTCCTTGATGCCTGCCGGAAGACAGGAGTTGTTCCGTGACGTTCCAACAGCGCACCAGCGCCTTCGCCTCGTCTTTCTGGTGGTACGGCACATGAGATAGGTCTTTTCGCCCTGGTCGGCGTCTTCACCGCCGGCACCGACGCTTCTCGCCCTCGATCTGTGCGAACGCGCCGCTGCGATTCGGCGTCGTTGAGCACGGGCGGCCAAGATCAGCCGACTTGCG